>JBEKNL010000097.1:0-16168 GCA_049522855.1 Candidatus Korobacteraceae bacterium | reverse complement strand
GTCGAGTAGGAGAAATCTGGGCGCGGAATCGTAGGGAAAAGCTTCTCGCAACTGCTGCACGATCCAGGCGCTGGTGGGATGGCAAGTGACGTTGAAGTGCAGAATGCGCCTACGATCATGGCTGATGATGAAGAAACAGTACAGAACACCAAAGCTGAGAGTGGGGACAGTGAAGAAATCCATGGCCGCGATAGCTTCCCGATGATTGCGCAGAAAGGCCAGCCAGCGCTTCGCGGGTTGAGGGTCCTTGGGCGCCCGTTTCATCCAGCGGGAAATGGTGGTTTCCGACACGTCGAAGCCGAGCATCAGGAGTTCGCCATGGATGCGAGGCGCACCCCAACTGGGATTGTCAGCAACCATTCGAAAGATCAATTCACGGATCTGCTTGGAGATCCTGCGGCCACCGCCCACTGGTTTTCGCACTTTGCAGAGCATGGCCCAGTACAGTTTGAACCCGGATCGATGCCAGCGCACAACGGTGTCCGGTAGGACGATAACGAGTGCCTTTTCCCAGTGAGCCCAGAAGCGGCGAGCTACGACCCAGAAGAGTCTGTCCATGGCTCCCAGTCTTGGCCGCGGTTGCTGGCGTTTAAACACGGCGAGTTGTTGGCGAAGGGCGAGGTTTTCGAGCATCAGACTGCGGCGCGTCCGAAACCCGCGAAGCACGGCTCCGAGCCAGAGCCGAAACAGGTCAAACATGGCAACCAAGTTATGGCAGACCGACTTTGCCGACTGCCCTGCGAAGTTGTTGATTTCACAGCCGGACAGGATTGTGACGAGGGACACCCGCTAAAACCCGCCAAAACCCGCCATCCCCCGCGAAAACCCGCCACTGCAAAATAATTTTAAAACGCACACCTACTGGAATTGTTGGAATTCAGTTGCAGTGAGTTTGAATTACGCTGCAGCAAGTTTGAATTAAGTTGCAACGATCGGCGGGTCGGAAGCCATTCCCAGCGACCGACGTTACCAGTTCTTGATCCATGATCGCGATTCGATTTTCTCAGCCTGGCTGGATGAGGACCTTAAGAGTGGCTGATCCTGTGCTGCGGCTCACTCACGCCATCCTTTATTATTGATGACGCCCCGCGCCCTCTCAGGCAAAGCTCGGCAGCCATCTTTGCAATTCTGGGACAGGAGCGAAGGAGGGAACTTAGCATGTCAACCGAGCCAAATCTGCGTATTGATCCGCTTTCTGAATGGGGCATGCCCGTGAGGAAGAAGTTCCTTATCGCCGGTCCATGCAGTGTGGAATCCGAGGAGCAAATGCTGGAGACGGCCGTGCAGCTCTCAGCCTACGAGGTCACAGTCATACGAGGGGGGATCTGGAAGCCACGTACGCGTCCAGGTTCGTTCGAAGGCGTTGGGGTGAGAGGCCTGAGGTGGTTAAAACAGGCGGGGAATGCTGTAGGGTTGCCGGTGGCTACAGAAGCCGCAAAACCAACTCATGTGGAGGAATGTCTGAAAGCTGGGGTCGATATTCTCTGGATTGGCGCTCGGACCACCACCAATCCCTTCGCGGTCCAAGAGATTGCCGATGCGCTGCGGGGCGTGGATATTCCCGTCATGATCAAGAACCCCATGAACCCGGACCTCGAGTTATGGATCGGGGCCATCGAACGGATCAACAAAGCCGGAATCACAAAGATCATGGCCGTACACCGGGGCTTTTCCGTTTATAGGGAGCACCTGTATCGTAATCGGCCGATTTGGAGGATCCCCATCGAGCTACGGAGACGGCTGCCCCATCTGCCGCTCATTTGCGACCCTAGCCACATTTGCGGTAAGCGCAATTACATCATGGCATTGGCGCAACAGGCGATCGACTTTCTTTTTGATGGTCTGATGATTGAGGTCCATTGTGCACCGCCTGCTTCTCTTAGCGACGCAAGACAACAAGTGACTCCGTCCCAATATGGCAGACTCATTAACAAACTGCGCTATGTATCCTCCGATGGGCCGGCGCGCCTTCCGGAAGAGATAAAGCTTCTGCGAAAAGAAATCGATGCGATTGACAACGATCTGATCACACTTCTGGCCAAACGAATGGAATGTGTCAGGCGCATAGGAACCTGGAAACGGGCCCACAATGTATCGTTGTTTCAGCCGGAAAGATGGGAACACATACTCCAGGATAGGGTCCGGTCTAGCGTTAGAAACCATCTAGCGGAGAGCTTTGCGCGGGACCTATTTGAACATATCCATGAGGAAGCATTGATCGTTCAAGGCAGAATACCAACCGATAAATCCAGCGCGTCGCACCGTCGCAAAGGCGAGCGCGGGTTTTCGCGAGCATCGGGCATTTGACTGCAGCAATACCGCCGGAAGATTTCCTGTGCCTTGCGATGACAAGGCGCTGACTAACCTTCCATTCGATCGGAGTGACACAGCACAAAACGGGCACTACACTGTAAACGATGGCGAAACCAGTCCCCATCGGGGCGCGCGGAGAGGTGGAAGAGCGGGTCCAGTTCCAGCACACCCTCACGGCATGGCGAGAGGAACTCCCTCTGGTGTTGTCTACGCCATACATGATCAAGTGGATGGAGGGAGCGGGCTTCAACGCGCTGCTGCCCTTTTGCGAAGGGGATGAGGTCAGCGTGGGCACGGCGGTCAACGTCATTCATCGCGCGGCCAGCGGAATCGATGCCGTGGTCAAGGCCGAAGCGGTGCTGGAGTCGTTCGATGGCCGCTTCTACACCTTCAAGGTCAGCGCGCACGACGGAAGCCAAATTATCGGGCACGGCACCATCAAGCGGGCCATCGTCAGCAAAAGCAAGTTCGAAGAGAAGCTGCGCGCCAAGCAGGTGCAAAGCTCTTGAGCCACGGAATGATGCGGGAGAATTGTCTCCGCTGTCACGTAAACGAAGGGGGCCGCTGGGATGTCGGGCCAGCCTGAAAATGCAAGGAGTCACTTGTAAGAATTTGGTGACAATGCTTGCCGTCACCCCTCGGCGTGACATTACTCACAGACTTAGGGAACAATTGAGAGCCAACTTGGGTATGGAACCAATCCCGGGCTATGGACCTTTGAAGGCCAGCCCATTTTCCACTGCGAAGGGCTGCGGCGTTGACGTGCCCAAGGGGTGTGCAATGCTGCTGGCTCCTGCCGGCAATCTGGAGGCGGCCAAACAGGCGTTTCAGGCAGGCGCGGACGCGGTGTACGTGGGACTAAAGGGCTGGAGCCGTGGCGGCGCGCGAGGCGAATTTGATCGTGAGCAGTTGCGGCAGTGCATCGAACTGGCTCACGCCCTCGGCAAGAAGGTGCAACTGGCGGCAAACATCATTCCCAAGCCGCCGGAGCGCCAACGGCTGCTGCAGCAACTGTCCGAATTGGCGGACTGGGGACTGCAGGCAGTGATCCTGAACGACGCCGGGTTTCTGTGCGAGGTCAGGCGGAAGCTGCCGGGATTGGCCATCACGGCCAGCATTGGCTGCGGTGGGCTGAATACCGACGACGCCCTTTTTTACCAGGACCTGGGCGCAACGGCGATTGTGCTGCCAGGCTATCTTGAGCCGGAGGAAATCGCGGCCATCAAGGCCAAGGCCTCGATTCAGGTCGAGATCATGCTGCACATGGTGCAGGAGTTCATTCAACTGGGGAAGTGCTGGATGCCAAGTTACGTACACTTCGCCGCGGCGGACCGGATCTTTCCTGCGCAACGCCTGGGCGGCAGCGTAAAGCGGGGCGGAGTGGGCACTTGCTTCCGCATCTGCCAGCAGCCGTGGATGCTGCTGAACGATGGAGTTGAGGCTGACCAGCGGTTGTTTCCCAGCCGCCAGATCAGCCGGGTGGCCGAACTGGCCGCCTTCCTCGATGCGGGGGTGGACGTAATTAAAATCCAGGGGCGCAGCCTTTCGGCGGAGATGGTGAGTGTTATCATCGGGATATACCGTTCGGCTGCGGATGCCTGGAAGTGCGGGCAAAAGGGCGAATGGGACCCACCTGCACTGCCGGCCATGTGGACTGTACAAGGACGTTGAATGGGCAGTTTCGAACTAAATACGACAATCTCTAACCTGCGCAGCTTGCTGGAATCGAACCTGAGCGCTTATGACGCGGTGTACCTGGGCAACATTTATTGCCGCCTCTTCGAGGACAATTTTCTGGAGCGCACGGATGACCTTAAGGAAGGCATCGCGCGGGTAAAGGACCAGGGCTTGCGGGCCTATGTGACCTCGTACGCTGCGCCGAGGAATGACGCGCTGCCCAAAGTGCAGATAGCGCTGGAGACCGCGGCTGCGGCCGGCGCCGACGCGATCGAGGTGCATAACCTCGGCGTGCTGCGTATGGTCCACGAGCAGTTTCCGGGCATGCCGGCACACGTCGGCGGATTTGCCAACGTGTACACGGACGCCGGGGCCGAGGTGCTGAAGGAGTATGGCGCGGTGCGCTTCACGCCAAACTACGAGATCAGCCTGGACGAAGTGGAATCCATCACGCGTGGCGCCGGCATACCGGCCGAGCTCCAGGTCCATGGCAAGATGCCGCTGGGCGTCTCCGATTACTGCTTCTTGCTGGAGTATGAGCAGCACTGGCCGGAGAAATGCCCGGTGCTATGCCAAAAACAGTTGTTCCTCAAACAGGGTGACTGGGCCATGCGGTCGGTGGGCAAGGGGGTGCTGAGCGGCAAGGATTTATGCATGCTCGAGCATCTGCCGGCCCTCATCGCGGCGGGACACACGGTGTTCCGGATCGAGGCGGCCTACGAGACACCCGCATACCGTCTTCAGATAGGACAGACCTATCGCGCCGCGCTGGAACGCGCCGTCGCCGGTGATGGAACAGTGGACGAGTCAGCGTGGCAGGCGATTCGCGAGCATACGGCGGTGGGATTGTGCAACGGTTTTTATTTCGGCCGCACCGGCAGCGAGTATGTCGGTAAACGCGTGGAAGCAGTCGCGGCCTGCAGTTAGTTCTCGCGTCTTTCGAGGTGTGTGATGGTTGAGTTGTTAGCACCGGCAGGAAACCTGGAGATGGTGAAGGCCGCCGTGGAAAACGGCGCCAATGCGATCTATGTCGGGGCACGCGGTTGGAGCCGGAGGCGCGATGCCTACGAGCTCTCCGATGAGCAATTGCATGAAGCCATCGCAATCGCCCACTCCGGCGGGGCCAAGCTGCGGGTCGCGGTCAACACCAATATGCAGTCGTGCGAGATCCCCGCACTGCTGGAGAAGATGGAGAAGTTCGTCGGCTGGGGTGTGGACGGAGCGATTATGACCGATGTGGGGGCCATGGCGCAGGTGCACCGCCGCTTCCCGAATCTGGTTCTCCACGCCAGCATTGGGGCCAACATTGTCAACAACCAGGACGTGAAGTTCTACCGCTCGATTGGGGTCTCACAAGTGGTAGCCGACACCAAGCTCACGTTCCGCGAACTGGCGGCGCGCCAGGCGGACCTGGATACGGGCATCGAAATTCTGATCCACGCCAACAACTGCTACACCTACCTGGGCAAGTGCTGGATGTCGCCCTATCACCGGTTGGAGCGCACCACCGACAACTTCGGCAAGGACTTGTTCCGCGGCAGCCCCAATCGCGGCGGCCTGGATTACCGCGTCTGCCTGGAACAGTGGGAACTGTTCGATGGCGAAGCGCTGCTGGAACCGCAAATCGCGCTCAAGAACGACGCCTTCTTTTACCTGGACGATATCCCGGCGCTCATTGATCTGGGCGTCCACTGCCTGAAGATCCAGGGGCGCGAGTATCCTGTGCCTTTGGTGGCGAGCATTGTGCGCTTTTACCGCGAGCTGATTGACGCGTGCCTCGCGAAGCTCGCGGATCAGCCTTTCGATCTTGACCCGTGGCGCTTACGGCTGGAAGCCATCCGGGCGGAGCGCGACAGCCGGCGCGGCAATATGACTCTAGTGCTGCTGAACGAGGCGCGCCAACCGGTGCCGCAACCGGCCTAAGGGATCGCGCAGCACAGGGAGATCACCGGCATTCGCTTTCCAACCGCCGTTATTCAGGGACCGTTGTTAGCCTTCATACTTCAATCAAAAGGAGACCTGCCATGTTTGTTCGTGTTGTGGAAGTCAAGACCAAGCCTGGAAAAGCCAGAGAGGTTTGCAGCGTGCTGCATGAGAAGGTGCTGTCTACGTTGAAAGTGCAGACAGGTTTTGTAGATGAAATCGTACTGGTGTCGGACGCGGAAGGCATCCTGGCGCAAAGCTTCTGGAAGACGAAGGAGGATGCTGAACGTTACAGCCATGAAGATTACGCCAAGGTCAGCGAATTGATTCAACATTTGGTGCACAGCAAGCCCAAGGTGCATGCCTTCGACGTCGAGACTTCCACCTGCCACAAGATCACGAAGGGCAAGGCGGTCTAAGGAGGCAATTCCGTTGGCCTCCTGAGTGACTTGGTGGATGGTTCAAGAATGGCCACATCGCGTCGCCAACAGGTAGCTTTCAAACCGGGCGCCAAGGGTCGCGATAGGTTTGGGGGCATGAGAACCATTTCTCCCATGCCGCTGCTGCACTTGGCTTCCGCACCTGTAGATGCATGACCAGGCAGGATCCGGGTGACCGGATCCTGTAACCGCTCACGGTACCCGACAAGACCCAGGCAAGTTCCTTGATCACCGACTGCCACGTCCATATTCAGCCGTTCGAACTCCTGCTGAACCCACCGGCCCTCGAGCTGATGAAAAAGCATCAGCCCGACTTCGATCGGGTCTTGGAGTTCATCCGCTCGCCCAAAGCCTTTCTGAAATACATGGACAAGGCCGGGCTAGACCGCGCAGTGCTGATCAACGCGACCGCGCCCGATGTCACCGGCTTTCCCGCTGGACTTAACGCCATGGCCGCAAACTATGCTAAGGCGAACCCCCGGCGGCTCCTCTCCTGTGGCAGCTTCCATCCGCGGTACTCTACCAACGCCATGGCGGACATCGATGAGATAGTCCGGTTGGGTTTGCGGCTGATCAAGATCCATCCCCCGCATCAGCTCTTCTACCCCAACGACTACCTCAAGGGTTTGAAAGAGCTGGAACTGTTGTATCGCGCAGCGCAGAGCAACGGCATCCCGATTATGTTTCACACCGGCACCTCAATCTTTCCGGGCGCCCGCAGCAAGTACGGGGACCCGATTCACATCGACGATGTAGCGGTCGATTTTCCGCACTTGAAGATTGTGCTTGCCCATGGAGGCCGGCCTCTCTGGATGAACACTGCCTTTTTCCTGGTACGCCGCCATGCCAATGTTTACTTGGACATCAGCAGCATCCCGCCGGTGCACCTGCTGCAGTACTTTCCTCGCCTGGAAGAGATCGCCCACAAAACGCTCTTCGGTAGCGACTGGCCAGGGCCAGGCGTGCACGACATCAAGGAAGCGCTCGACTCCTTCCGGGCGTTGCCATTGTCGGCGGAAAGCAAGCGGCTCATTCTCGGCCAAGTGGCGCTTACCCTCTGGCCGGATTGAGGGCAAGCCGGCTTTCGCCGCCGTTGTCGTTCTTGTAGTGGCGGACGGAGGCCATTTGGTCGCAACTCACCGACGAATGTGACAGCAATCACAGACTGGGCTCTCAGCCGCATAAGATAATCTGCCCCCAACTGACAGAGAGTTTGATTTTCAACGGATAGAGTCCGGCGGCAAATGCACGACTCGAAGCCGACGTGAATACGATTTCGAATGGAAGTGTCAGGCCCCGTTTGAAACTGCAAGCGTTTTATTAGCTTCCAACGGCCCTTCGCCCGAGATATAGTGGACAGCACGCGTTTTGGTGGCAACTCACCTACCACCGGTATTAGGAGGCCACACACATGGCAGCATCTCAAGACAAGGTCGCAGCTTGGCCGGCGATTCCCAAACTCAAACCCGAAGAGGTGTACGCCGGGCTGAGTGACCAAGCCAAGGAGTACCCGCTTTTCCTGGAGTCGATTACGCGCCAGGAACATAATTTCGAAAAACCGGAAGCGCTTTCCCGTCTTCGTGTGCTGGATTGCAGCACCCGCATGATGATTGGTCATTGGTGCTCCTCGCAACTGGCCGAGCTGGGCGCCGAGGTCATCCAAGTCGAGCCTCCGGGCGGTGACCCGCTGCGCCAGCTCACGCCCTTCGGCCGGCAAGAGTATATGTTCGAGGACAAGGAAACCGGGGAGAAAGTCGGCGGACAGTTTCTCCACGAGATGCGCAACAAATCCTCCATCACTTTGAACCTGGAAACCGAAGAAGGCCGGCAGATTCTCAAGGACCTCGCGGTCCACGCTGACGTGATCATCGAGAATGCACCGCCGGGACAGTGGGACGCGTGGGGCATCGGCTACCGCCAGTTGCGCGAAATTAATCCCCGGCTGATCTACTGTTGGGTAGGCCAGCGGGGACAGTGGGGCCCCCTCAAGGACCAACCGGGAATGCTGGATCCGGTGGCCCAGGCAGCCTGCGGATTTGTTCACGGTACCGGCGATCCGAAAGAGTTCGGAGGGCAACCCACGCGCTCGGCTCTGTGGATGGCCGACCACGTAGGCGGAAGTGCAGCGGCCATGGGCATCCTGGCGGCCCTCATCTATCGGGAAAACATTTCTGGCGAGGGCCAGTTTATCGAAGCTACGGCCGCCGAAGCCATCATCCGCATCCTCGATTACAGTTGGGCGTGGTACTCAATGGACGGCAGCATCCGTCCGCGCTACGGTAATTGGGACCTGGCCATCAACATTTACGCTGTGAACCCGTGCAAAGACGGCTACATGATGGTGGGAGGCGGCCACGACCGCTTGTGGTACCGCATCTGGCGTACCGTGGGGGACGAGCAGCCCAAGGTCGAAGAGGACATCCTCGGCGATCCCCACCTGCGCGAGGTGGCCGACCGGCTGGGTCACGATATGCAGGTCAAGACCTACACCATGCTGGGCGAGTGGCTGAAAGACAACTCGCGCAGTGAGGCCGAAGCCAAACTTGGCAAACAGCAAGTGGCGTCCGGGGGCGTCCTCTATGTCAACGAGGTGGCCGAATACCCGCACTTTAAATATCGCGGGCACGTGGCCGAGTACGACTCGCCACACTATGGGAAGATCCTCTACGGCACCACTCCCTACCTGCAACATAAGACTCCTGGGCGGCTGAAGTGGATGGGCCGTCCCACCGGCTACGACAACCAGGAAACATATCGCAGTCTGCTCGGCTTCACGCGTGACGATTTCGAGCGGCTGCAGAAGGCGCACGTCATTTGACGCAGGAGGAATGTGATGGCAACGCAACCCACTACCAAGCCCCAAGACTTTGAGGCGTTTTGCCGGGAGACCTTCAATCCCAAGAAAGAATTTGCGAAACCGGAAGTGCTGAAGGGCTACCGGGTGTTGTCCTGTACGCAGTATATTTTGGGCCCCTCCTGCGCATCCTATTTGGCCGAACTTGGCGCCGAAGTCATCAAGATCGAAGCGCCGCGGCGGGGCGAGGCCATGCGCCATACCACGCCTTTTAACGAGCCATTCCTGTATCCGCTTTCCAAGTGGGTACCGGAGCGCGGCACCGGACTAGGCTTTCTGGGCGCCAACCCGAACGAGTACTTCGTCTCGATCGATTTCCACCGCCCCGAAGGACAGGCGCTGGTGAAGAACCTGGCGGCCAAGTCGGATGTGTTCGTGGAGAATTACCGCCCCGGCACCTTCGACCGTTGGGGGATCGGATACCGCCAGTTGAAAGAGATAAATCCCCGGCTCATCTACTGCTGGCTGGGTGGTTTCGGGGGCTGGGGCCCGGGACGTGTCCGCGCCTCCTACGACATCCTCGGTCAATCCCAGGGCGGAAACTTTGGCATGACCGGTAAGCAGGAGTACCTCGGCGGCGCTCCCGCGAAGCACACCATCTGGCTGGCCGATTATTGGGGCGGCATGATGGGGGCGACCCAGATCCTGGCGGCGCTGTATTGGCGTGATCATGTCTCCGGCGAAGGCACGTTTACCGAGTATTCGCAGGTCCATGGTGTCACCCGCCAACTGGAGTATGCTTTGCCGCTCTACGGCAAGCACGGTATCACTCGTGAACGATGGGGCAACTGGGATACACAGCTTTGTGTGCACGGCATCATCAAGTGCGGCAAATCCTCCTATCCCGGCTCCGAGAATCCGCAAGAGATGGAAGAAGGTTATATCCTGATCAGCGCGTATGCGGACAAGGACTTTGCCCGCCTATGCAAGGCGATTGGCGACACCACGTTGGCTGGCAAGTACGCCAAGGCCGATATTCGCGTCAAGCCGGACGGCCAGATGGAGATTTATCCGGCCCTGGAGAAGTGGGCGGCCGACAAGACCAAGGAACAGGTAGCCGCCATCATGGATGCGAACAACATCATTAACCAGCCGGTGTGGAACGCGAAAGAAGTCGCCGAACATCCGCATTGGAATGAGCGGGGAGCGGTCCGCTGGCTGGATGACCCGACCTACGGTGAACTGTTGCACCAGGGGCCAGCGTACAAAATGTCGGCGACTCCGCCCCGGCTCAAATGGGCCCTGAAACCGGTGGGCGCCGATAACGATTACATCTTCGGCAAGCTTGCCGGACTGACGCCTGACGATATTAAACGGCTGGAAGACCAAGAGTGCATCTGACGGAGAAAAACTATGTTGCTCATATGCCCCAAGTGTGAGACCAAGAATTTCCTCGATCCCTATCCCTTCTGGAACTTCAAGGGGACGACTAAGTGCGCCGGCTGCAATGCGATCTGGCGCATCCAGACTTCGAGTGGAGTTAGCCTGGCCAAGCCTGAGGAGGCCAGCGGCACCGCCGACCTGTTGCCCGGCTTCGCGGAGCGGCAGGATTATTCCGCCATCTCTGGTCCGGGGCTGACCCGTCCAGCGCCGCGCGCTCGCAAGGACGCTGTTTGTAAGCCCATCCCAATGAAACGTAATGTGCGAGGCAAGATCATCGCTGGATATCCCCTGAAGAAGGAAGATCTGGTAGGCAGCAAAGCCAAATTCATGGTGGCGGGAGCCAGCTAAAGAAACTGGAGGCAACTATGGCCCATTACAACACTGAATGTCTATGCGTCCGCTGCAAGCATCTGAAACCGGCGCTTGATGCCAATATTCAGAAGGCCTATCTCGGCAAGTGCGTGAAACGCGAATGGCCGTTCACCCTGTCCATTACGCTGCAAGGCTGGACCGAGTGCGAGGTCTTCGAGGCCAGCGGCAGCACCTATGCACCACCCGAACCAGTCGCCGCCAAGGCCGCGGTTGCGGCCGCGAAGTCGACCGCTGCCAAGCAGGTGGAGTTCTACTACAGCTCCACCCAGAAGCCGGGCCAGACGTTTCCCTGCGACATCAAGCGGGCCCTCGAATTGGTAAAGCAGCTACAAGCTGCGGGCATGACCTGCAAGACGATCGACGTCGACGGGATGAAGGACCGCTTTCCCACCTATCACAAGTCGGTCACCGGCCCGGATGCGAGCGTACGCCCGGTCTTCGGCTTTAAAGGAGCGCTGGTCGAGGACTTCGGGACGACCGTTCCCGCGCTGCTTATCTTCGAAGGCGACCGCTATCCCGTCATGGCATTCCCCCGGACCGATGCCAAGCGCGGTACGATCCGCGTGGAGCAGGCTCTGGAGGATCTGATCGCGGAGACGAAGACTCACCCCCAAGTAGCCACGACAGCGGGATAAAAGGAGTATCCAAAAATGGCCGAATATCTACCCCCACGCGAGTTGTGGCCGAAGCGTGTTTATACGTTGCCAGAATTCGCGGCCTATGCGGAAAAATTCAACCCCACGGAAGAGCTGCTGGGTAAGGCCGTCGCTGCCGGACGGGGCGACCGCACCGCTGTGCTTTTCGAAGACCAGCGGCTGACCTACAATCAGCTCCTTACGCAAGCCAACAAGTTGGCCAGCGCACTGCGGGACTTGGGAGTGAGCGCTGGCGACCGCGTCATTCTACGCACCCCGAACATACCTCCCGCCCTGGTCACGAACTTCGCAATCCTTAAGCTGGGAGCGGTTTGCACTCCGACCTCGCCGCTGTTCTCGCGTGCCGAGATCGCGCACGTCGCCAACGACTCTGAAGCGGTGGCCATCATCGTCAGTGCGGCGCTCCTGGGGGAAGTGGAAGCGGCGCGCGACAGCTTGCAGACGGTCAAGCACATTATTGTCATTGGCGGCGATGCTGCCGAGATGAAGGCCAAGGGATTCCTCGCCTATGGCGAGCTGTTGCAGTCCGGTACCACAGAGGTCGATCCGGTGCTCCGCAAACGCGAGGACGTTGGTCTGCTCCTCTATACGTCGGGCACAACCGGACGACCGAAAGGGACCGTGCACTTCGTGGAGGAACTGCTGATTATTCCGGACGGGTTCGGTAAGTACGGGTGGCAGGTCACGGAGAACGACGTCATTGGTGGATCGGCCCCCCTAGCTTTCGGCGCGGGCTACTCCAGTTACGCGACTATTCCTTTCCGTTTCGGTGCGGCCGCCTCGCTGATCGCCAGGTTCGAACCGGAAAAGATGTTCGACACCATACAGAAACATCACATCTCAATCCTGACTCTGGCCCCCACCGCCTACCGCAAGATGTTGCAGGTGCCGGACGTGGGAAAGAGATTTGATCTCAGCAGCCTGCGGGTCTGCACCGGAGGCGGCGAGAGCCTGACCGCCCCGACCTATCATGCCTGGAAGGAGAAATTCGGCCTGGAGATCTTCGAAGGGCTGGGCACCACGGAGATGATGTATGTTTTCGCCTCCAACGTGGTCAGCCGCAAGGCCAAGCCGGGCTCTTTCGGGCAAGCCGTGCCTGGTTACGAGCTGAAGGTCATCGATGAGGACAACAAGGACGCCAAGCCCGGGACGATCGGCCATTTTGTGGCCATCGGGCCAACCGGCACGGTCTATTGGCGCGATCCCGATAAACAGCGCCATGCCATCACTCCCGAGGGCTGGAATCGGGCCGGCGACTTCGTGCATGCCGATGAGGACGGCTACTTCTGGTTCGTGTCGCGGCAGGACGATATCATCAAGAGTTCGGGTTACCGCATCGGACCGGAGGAGATTGAGGTCACCCTGGCCACTCATCCTGCGGTCGTCGATGTCGCGGTCATCGGAGTGCCGGACGAGGTGCGCGGCCAAATTGCCAAAGCCTTCGTCGTGCTGCGGCCGGGAGAATCCGCCAGCCAAGACGAGTTGATCGCCTTCTGCAAGGGCAAGATTGCAACCTACAAGCTGCCCCGCGAAGTCGTGATCGTGGACGAACTCCCACGTACGCCCACGGGTAAGCTGCTCCGCCGCGTGCTAAGGCAGAAGGAACCCGTGGCTCAGTAGCTGACGGTAAGGACTGAAACAGGCTGAGCATCCAGAAAGCGCGCTGGGCAAGAGCCGGTCCCTCGCTTCCGGTGCCGGGGCGCGCCGCTAACATTTCGTGACATTCCAGCCCTTTGGCTACAGACCGGTGTCGGCCCTCGGCTCACGTGGGCATCTCCTGCCAGCATCCGCGTTCTCCGCAAGTTTCTTTACTTCACTGCCTGGAAACGGCTATAAAACTGTATTCTGGGATTATTCATGGAGTTGTCAATGAACGACCTTTCTACTCACCAATGGCTCTGCGAAAGCATTGTGGAACAGATCCCACTCGCCATCATTTTTGGCGATCGGGAGGGCATTGTGCGGCTGTGGAATGCTGGCGCGGCAGCAATGTTTGGTTGGAGTGCTGACGAGGCACTCGGCAAGTCCATGGACATGATCATCCCGGAGAAGCACCGGGCGCGTCACTGGGAGGGCTACTTCCATGTTATGGAAACCGGGCTCACCAAGTACGGCCAGAACGTGCTCGCCGTTCCCGCACTCACCAAAGACGGCCGACGGATCTCTGTCGAGTTCAACATCGCGTTGCTCAAGGCTGCCGACGGGCAGATCCTGGGGGCAGCCGCCAGCATTCAGGATGTGACCGCGCGCTGGGAGCGGGACAAGGCCCTCCGCGCGCGCCTGGCTGAACTGGAAGCCAAGCTAAAGCCCGCCCGCGTCCCGGCTGAGGACAAGGCCTAGGCCGGGGACCAACCGGATGACGGTATT
Organism: Candidatus Korobacteraceae bacterium; assembly: GCA_049522855.1. GTDB lineage: Bacteria > Acidobacteriota > Terriglobia > Terriglobales > Acidobacteriaceae > Bog-257. The sequence goes on along the minus strand of JBEKNL010000097.1, from coordinate 2,183 downwards.
GCGCGGATTCCTATTGCATTCCACGCTTCTGTGATGGGCTGCTTGGGGCGCTGGCACAGGAGTTCGGTACAACTGCACTTTGGAATTCATACGGCATCTGGGATTCGAGAAGTAGTAGAGCAGACCTAAGGAGGACATTCGATGAACCTGGAGCGCATCACAACATTATCTGCCACAGACGGCCATAACATCCCTGCCTACCTGCTTACGCCGGACCCGGCGCGTGGCGGTGTCGCGCTTATCCCACCCTACGGCAGTACCAAGGAGCACATGCTGGGTATCGCCGCCGCCCTGGGAGAGGTTGGCCTGGCGGCACTTTCCATCGACCTCTGTGGGCACGGGGAAAATCGCACCGCCATCGGTCCGGTGATGCGCGACGAAGTTGACGCCGCAGTCAGCTACATGCGCCGCTTCGGTCGTACGGCGGCTCTGGGCATCAGCTTGGGCGGCCGGCTGGCGCTGATGTCTTCGGCCGATTTTATGGTGGCCATATCGCCTTCGGTGGTTGCGGCAATCTCACCCCAAGGCAAGTGGATGTTCGAGAATTTCCCCAGCCCCGCCGTGCGCGAGCCCTATTCAGGATATGTGATTGAATTGCTCGACCTCCTCGGGCCCGTCGCCTCCCACGATCGTCCTGCTCTGCTGCTCTACGCTGAGCGTGACATCCCGGCCATTCTCGAGGGCGCAGCCGGACTGAAGGCGGCCTTGCCGAAGAGCGATTTGCGCTATGTCACCACCGATTTGCGTCCGGACATTAAGCATGACAACGGACTGATCCGCTATTTGCCGCGATGGTTCAACCACGGCGAACTTAAGTTCAACTACGAGGTGCTGGCCGTCACCGCGGGTTGGCTGGCCGAACGCTGCGGCAAGGCCCAAAACGCATAGGCGCGCATCCCTTTGGCGCACGACAGCAGGGGAGAGAGAAGGAGCGAAACGATGCAGTGGGAATATTATGATCGGATGGTGGTATTCAGCGAGAGCGAAGAGGGGATGGTCAGTGGTTTGGATGAGTGGATCAACGGCGCCGGCGCGGACGGATGGGAGCTGGTAAGCTCGGTTCCATTGATCGCACCCAACAAGGATGGCGTCGCCTACGGCACCATCGGCATCCATATGGTGTTCAAGCGGCCCCACGAAGCACCCGCCGAAGCGTGAGTGGTTATGTCTGAGTTGCGAGGACGAGCGCTGATCGAGCACCGCTTCGGAAAGCTGGGCAGCGGCCAGGACTGCGTTGTCATCGGGGACGCCGAATACGACATCCCGACCCTGCTCGCGCGCATGGATCTTGCCTTCGAAGATAGCTGGCCAGTCGACGTCCAGGTGGTCTCGGAAGGACACTTCTGCGTCCGCTACTACGACGGGCAGGACCAGCGAATCGTGGCCCACGAGTTCAACGCCAGCTTCGCTTTCATCGCTGAAACACGGGGGCACATTGCGGAGTGGATTGGGGAGGACGCGTATTACCAATGGTCCCGAAGTGCGGCGTACCGTTGCCCGCTGGTTCCCGGCGATGACTTCTGAGCTCGGACGGGGAAAGGCTCTTTTGTTAAGAGCATTGCTTTTGAAGGGGCGCACCTTTAGAGCCTGCCCTGAGCTTGTCGAAGGGTGCGCCGTTGTAAACCTTTTATTTTTGTCATTCCGAGGGGCTTCAGCCCCGAGGAATCTGCGGTTTCTTTCATCGCAACAACTTTTTCCGCAGCCTGTGAAAGGCGTGCTCCACCCATCGCCGATACCCCGTTTATGAACAAGTTGCGAGACCGGGATGTAATCGAGGGCCGCTTTGGACCCCTGGGGAGCGGCGCCCAGAGCCTTGTTATCCGGGGAGCGATCTATTCGCTCTCGCAATTGCTGGCACAAATCGGCGCGGAGTTCGACGATAGCCAGCCGATTGACGCACTGGCGCTGGCGGAAGGACGCTACGTGCTGCGCTATCTCGACGGACAGGACCAGCGCGTGGTCGCCTGTGAATTCGACGCCGACTTCCGATTGCTCCGCGAGACGCGAGCTGACATCGCCGAGTGGGAAGGCGACGGCTCCGACTTCGCCTGCTACAGCGGACACTAGTATCTAGTTGCATAAGTTAGCGTACTGCGTATACTGTGCCCATGAAGGCACACACGGTTACGCTGACACCGGAAGAGCAGGCTCATCTGCAAGCTGTAGCGCGCCGGCCCACCAGC
>JBEKNL010000096.1:0-16196 GCA_049522855.1 Candidatus Korobacteraceae bacterium | reverse complement strand
GGGGTGGAAATCTACTCCTATAATGATCATTGTTCGGCTCCTTTCTCCCGAGCCTGTTGGTTGGGTTCAGCACCACCAACTCTACTCGGGCGTGGGAGCCGACATTGTCATGGAATCAATTTCACTCCCAATCCCTGGAACGCCGGTTGCTGGCGAGTAGTTGCCAATCCGGGAAACTGAGCCACTACCCGCCGCTTCAGTCTGCGTACATCAACCGAGAATTCGCTATAGAATCATGTTTCGTCATGCCATCGACCTCGCCGCAACCGTTTGTTAGTCCCAGATCCGCGACCCAGCGCGATCCCATCCCCATGCTTGACCTCACTCGGCAGTACGAGACCATCAAGGACGACGTCCACGCAGCCATCGAACGTGTGCTGACTACCCAACACTTCATCGGGGGCCCGGAACTCGAGGGCTTCGAGCGTGAGTCGGCAAGCTACCTTGGGGTGAGTGCGAGCGTTGGCTGCGCGTCGGGAACTGATGCCTGCTGGCTGGCCCTGGCAGCCGCCGGTGTTGGACCGGACGCGTGCGTAATCACCACCCCGTTCAGCTTTTTCGCCTCGGTAAGTTCGATCGTGCGCTGCGGCGCCACTCCGATCCTGGCCGACATCGATCCGGCAACGCTGAACCTCGATCCCAAAGCCACCGAGAGGGCGCTGATGCGCGGGCGTTCGTACAAGTTTCGCGCGGTGATGCCGGTGCACCTGTACGGGCAATGCGCCAACATGGACAAATTCGCCAGCCTCGCCGAGCACTACGACGCCAGCCTTGTCGAGGATGCTGCGCAGGCTTTCGGCGCGAAATGGCGCGACAAGAAAGCAGGAGCGCTGGGCAAGGTTGCGGCCTTCAGCTTTTATCCCACCAAGAACCTGAGCGCCTATGGCGATGGCGGATGCGTCACCACCAATGACGAGGAGCTGGCGGCGCACGTTCGACGTTTGCGCAATCACGGTAGCCGCCAACGGTATTACCACGAAGAGATTGGCTGGAACAGCCGCCTCGATGCCATGCAGGCGGCGGTGCTGCGGGTGAAGCTGAAGCACATTGACGACTGGAACCAGGCGCGCCGGATGCTGGCTCGTCGCTATCAGGGTTTGTTCATCAACTCCGGCCCGGTACAAGGCGGCGAGCAGTCGGTCAGCGCACAGGCGCCCATCGCGCTGCTGGCGACGATGCCCGAGGCCTATCACATTTACCACCAGTACGTGGTGCGCGCCTTTCGACGGGATGAACTGCGGACCTTCTTAACCGAGCAGGGAATCGGAACGGAGATTTACTATCCCGTCCCGCTGCACCTGCAGGAATGCTTTACTTACCTGGGCTATAAAGCGGGCGACCTTCCCGAGTCGGAGCGGGCGTCAAAAGAAGTACTGGCGCTACCCATGTTTCCTGAACTGCGCGAGGACGAACAGCAACGCGTGGTGGCCGCTATCGCTGAGTTCTACAGCCGATAGACGCGGCAACTTTCACTTGTGCTTGTGGCGCGGGTGCGCTGGCGGCTGCTTCTTACGCTGCGCGTAGTAAGCGGCCAACGCTGCCCCGTGCCTGGCCTTTTCCGCAGCCTCTTGTTCCGGGGTCAGGACCCGGCGCACGATAGGGCCGTTCAATTTGTAGGTAATGTCCACCATCTGCCCATCGTCGGTTTTCTTGCGGATGGTGAAGGTCGGCAGGTCGCCTTCTTTCCCGAAATCCTGATGGCCAGTCTTCACCGGAAAATAGCCCTCCAGATTGCGCTCGCGATAAGCGGTTTCATAGCGATGCTTGGCGCGGTTCCGGGTGAAAATTCGAATCTGATTGAAGTCCCAAGGCAGTCCGTCCTTGGGTTCGTTCAACAGCACCAGATACTGCGGCACCTGTTTGTCTTCCTCCTGCACCGTGTTCAGCACGAAGTAGCCCATGATGCGCTGGCCCTCGGCGTATTGCGCAACCTCCAGCGGGATATCGAGGTCGATCATGCGTAACAGCACCCAGCCGACATGTCCGGCGGAGTTGCGCACCAGATACCAATCCTCCATGACGGGCTTGGGAGGCTCTGGCGGCTTGCCTGGGGCCGCGTTGGCGGACGCAGCGGGCTTAGCCGGCACTGGCGCGGTCTTGGGTTGCGGTTGAGTCGCGGCGACACCCTTCGGGCTTTGCGTCGCATTCGCGGCCGCGGACTTCGGCGGATTCTTCTCCGCCGTAGCGCGCTTCAGGATTTCAACTTTCTCTCCATCCTTGAGCTGATAAAGGTGCTCACCCTCGCGCGATGGGGTCAGGTGAATGTTGAGCTCGGAGCGGGCCGTTCCGCGGGCTTGCACCTGTTGGCTGGCATTGTCGCTGGCCAGCTTCTGGAAGGCATCGTAAACCTCCTGAGGAACCAGGCTGCGTTCCTCGATCCAGCCTTCCTGTCCGCTGTCGGTACGCACCCGCAGGAAGCGCCGCTGCTTCTCCAGAACTTCCACGCGATCGCCGCCATGCACCGTTCCGATCTTGTTGTACATGGTGGCCACTCGGTCGCGCAGGCTGGTCTCTTGTGCTGAGACATACATGTACTCATGTTTGGCAAGTGCTCCACGCTTACAGGCGCAGCCCAGCACAAGCAAAACCAGCGCGAGGGCGAACAGCGGAATGCGAATGTTACGAGAACAGGAAGATTTCACCGGCAGCACAGACCACTATAAACCAGTTGTCAGTGGCCAGTTGTCAGTTGTCAGAAACCAACCACACATCCTTCGGCTGCGGCGACGCAACGCGTCGTCACCGCTCAAGACGACAAATGAACCGCAGATCTCTCCGCTCCCCCTCGACTACGCTCCGGGGGGCCGGTCGGGATGACAAACCTACAGCCCAACCGCGATCCTGGACCGGGGATCAAGGTAATCGCGCAGGCCGTCGCCAATAAAGTTGAACGACAGCACCGCCAGCATGACGGCGGCGGCGGGAAAGAGCACCAGGTGCGGCGAATCGAACAGGTGGGAGCGCGCGTCGTTCAGCATCGAACCCCAACTTGCCGCCGGCGGCGGCACACCCAGTCCGAGAAAGCTCATGGTGGCTTCGGCCAGGATAGCACCCGCCATTCCGATCGCCGCCTGCACGATAATAGGCTGAATGATGTTGGGAAGAATGTGCCGCACGATGATCCGCAAGTCACTTGCGCCGAGTGCGCGCGCGGCCTCCACGAATTCGCGTTCGCGGACCGCCAGCAGCTGCGCGCGCACCAATCGAGCGTAACCCACCCATCCTCCAATCGACAGCGCCAGGATCAGATTGAAGATGCCGGGCCCGAGGAAGGCCACAAAGGCGATCGCCAGCAGAATTCCGGGGAACGACATGAAGGCGTTCATTACGACCACGTTGAGCACGCGGTCGGTGACTCCACCGTAGTAGCCCGCGATGGAGCCGAAGATCAGTCCCAGCGTGAGCGAGGCTGCGACTACGCAACTGCCCACCAGCATCGAGATGCGCGCCCCGTAGATGATGCGGGAGAGGATGTCGCGTCCCAGTTCATCGGTGCCAAACCAGTGTGAGGCGGATGGTCCCATCAGTCGCGCCGGCAGGTCGATCTGCGCGGGATCCTGAGGGGCGATCCAGGGCGCGAACAGAGCGCACAACAAAAAGATGGCGACCATCGCTATGCCCGCGGTGGCGAGCAGGTTATAGCCGGCGGCCCGGCGGAGCGTGACCAGTTGAGCGGTGGACGCCATGCAGCATCATGGTAAATGAATACGGCGGCGTTCTTGCGAAAGCGCGGCCAAGCCTGCGAAAAGGCGAGCCCCTTCGTGACATTTGCCTCCAGGGTCTAGAATCATGGGTTGGTTGCGAGTACCCCGGATCGCCGGCCCATGTTGCCCTTCAAACTCGTCTATAGCGAGAAGTATTTCCTGCCCATCGGCGAGCACATTTTTCGCGCCGACAAGTTTCGTCTCATTCGCGAACGCCTGCTTCAAGAAGGCATCGCCGAAGACTCTGACTTCGTGGTTCCGCAACCGGCCACCGAAGCCGACGTCCTGCTGGTTCATTCGCCGCTTTATGTGAACAAGTTGATGGAAGGCACCCTGAGCGCGCGCGAGGAGTTGGAGATGGAGATTCCATACTCACGGCAGGTGGTGGATGCCTTCATGCTCCACACCGGAGGCTCGATCCTGGCGGCGGAACACGCACTCGAAGATAGTGTCTGCATCAACATGGGGGGCGGATTTCATCACGCCTTTCCCGAACATGGAGAAGGCTTCTGCATGATCAACGATTTTGCCGTCGCTATTCGTACCATGCAGAAGCGTGGCAAAATTCGTCGCGCCATGACGGTGGATTGCGACGTGCATCAGGCAAACGGCACCGCCGTTATCTTTGGAAGTGGAAGTCCGCCGACCACCCCGAACGCTCTACCCTCCGGGCCGGCTGCGACCTCGGGAGCTCGACAACGGACCACCATGACCGAGGGCTCCAGCAAAGATGTGTTCACCATTTCGCTGCATCAGGAGAACAACTATCCCTTCATCAAGCCGCCATCTTCCATCGACGTCAACCTCCCTGATGGCTGCGGCGACGCCGAATATTTGGCCTGGCTCGATAACGCTCTGAGTTCCGGCCTGCGGCAATTTGAGCCGGAACTGATCTGCTACGTTGCGGGCGCCGATCCTTATATGGACGATCAGCTTGGCGGCCTGAGCCTGTCCATTGCGGGCCTGAAGCAACGCGACGAGCTTGTCTTCCGCGTCGCCCGCGCGCGCGACATACCGGTGATGGTCACTTACGCCGGCGGTTATGCCAACCACATCGAAGACACCGTGACCATTCACTGCAACACGGTCGTAGCGGCGGCCGAAGTGTATCGCACCGCTTCGAGCGAAGCTTCGCGATAGGATCTCTCATGCAATAGGGAAGCATCGCTGCGTGATATCCTGATTTCAGCGTGGAAACCGCAGGTTTCCGCCCACCCAGCCTGAGCTGTGGACTCCTGACCATGTTTGAGAACCTTACAGATAAGCTGCAGCGTGCCTTTAAGAATCTGCGCGGACAAGGCACTCTGACGGAAGAGAACATCGGCGAAGCGCTGAAAGAAATCCGCATGGCGCTGCTCGAAGCCGACGTTAACTTCAATGTAGTCAAAGAATTGATCGAGCACATCCGCGAAAAGGCGCTGGGCCAGGAAGTGCTGACCGCGCTTTCCCCCGCCGAGCAGGTAGTCAAGATTGTTCGCGACGAACTGATCGCCATCCTCGGCAAAGACGCGGCCAAACTGAAGTTCGCCTCCCAGCCACCCACGGTAATGCTCATGGCGGGTCTGCAGGGTTCCGGCAAGACGACCACCTCGGGCAAGTTGGCGAACTGGCTCAAGCAAGGCGGGCACCGGCCCATGCTCGTCTCGGTTGACGTTTACCGTCCGGCGGCGCGTGAGCAGCTCAAGGTGGTCGCGCAGGCCATCAAGGCCCATATCTACGAAGGCAAGGTCGAAGAATCGAACACTGCCACCGTGGAACGGCTGGTGAAGGAAGCCCGGCGCGAGGCCATCAACAACGCCTGCGACGTGCTCATCGTTGACACCGCCGGCCGGCTGCACATCGACGAGCAATTGATGGACGAGATGCAGTCGCTGAAGAAGATCCTCAATCCGCAGGAGATCCTCTTCGTCGCCGACGCCATGACCGGCCAGGACGCGGTGAAGTCGGCCGACGAGTTCCACAAGAAGCTGACGCTCACCGGCGTGATACTCACCAAGATGGACGGCGACGCCCGTGGTGGCGCGGCGCTTTCCATTCGCAAGGTCACCGGGCAGCCCATCAAATTCATCGGCATGGGCGAAAAGTACGATGCGCTGGAGTTGTTTCATCCCGACCGAATTGTGGGCCGGATTCTCGGGATGGGCGACATTCTCTCGCTGATCGAGAAGGCGGAAGCCCACCTCGACAAGAAGAAGTCGGAAGAGTTCGCCCAGAAAGCGCTCAGCGCCGACGGCTTCTCGCTGGAGGATTTTCGCGATCAGTTGCGGCAGGTGAAAAAACTCGGCTCACTGCAGAGCATCATCGGCATGATGCCCAAAATCGGACCGTTCGCCAACCTGCAGAAGTCGGGGGCGGACAAAGTGGACGAAAAGCAACTCGGCCGCGTGGAGGCGATTATCAATTCCATGACGCCGTACGAACGCGAGCATCACGAGTCCATCAACGGCAGCCGGCGCAAGCGCATCGCCCGCGGCTCGGGGACGAGCGTTCAGGAAATAAACCACCTGTTGCGCCAGTATTCCCAGATGCGCAAGATGTTCAAGAGCATGGGCAAGCCCAGCTTCGCTCGTCGGCTGGCGGGGATGAAGATGCCGGGGATGTAGGAAGGGCCGCTGTTCGCTGTTCGCGGTTCGCTCTTCGCCGTTCGCCGAGGCGACGTTTGGTTAGTGCCGGCCGTTAGAGGGTGTGTGAAAACTCGTTTTGAGTTGGCATGGTGGAACGATTGCGCAAAATCTAAGCCCCGCAGGGGCGGAATAATACTAGCCCAGGGCGTAAGCCCTGGGTAGAGTGGGGAAAATTAAGGAGTCCCTTCAGGGACGGCACAATTCTCACGCACTGTAGTCCCGGCCTTCCGGCCCGCAAGAGGTAAATTCATTGGCTATTTATCTTCCCGCAACCGCAGATGAGGAACACGTCGCACTCGACGAATTGACCCCGCGCGAGATTGTGCGCGAACTTGACAAGTATGTTGTCGGGCAGAACCAGGCGAAGCGCGCCGTGGCCATCGCCCTGCGCAATCGCATGCGCCGCCAGAAGCTCTCGGCCGAACTCGCCGAAGAGGTGATCCCCAAGAACATCATCATGATCGGACCCACGGGCGTGGGCAAGACCGAGATCGCCCGCCGGCTGGCGAAGCTGGCGAATTCTCCCTTCATGAAGGTGGAGGCTTCCAAGTTCACCGAGGTCGGCTATGTGGGCCGCGATGTCGAGTCCATGATCCGTGACCTGGTGGAGATCGCCATTGACATGGTGCGCGAGGAGAAGCTGGAAGACGTCGCCGACAAGGCCGAACTCAACGCGGAAGAGCACCTGCTCGACCTGCTGCTGCCGGCGTTGCCCGCTCCAGTGCAGACGCGTTCCGCGGCGCAAGACGCGCAGCAGATCGGATTCAACATCGCCACTGAACCCTTGCTGACCGGCGAACCCGGGTCGCGCACCCGCGAAAAGCTTCGCCAGCAGTTGCGCGAAGGCAAGCTCGACGAGCGCATCGTTGAACTCGACGTCCGCGAAAAATCGATGCCTGCGTTCGAGATCATCACCAATCAGGGGGTCGAGGAGATGGACGTCAACATGAAAGACATGTTGCCCAACATCTTCGGCCAGCGCACCAAAAAGCGGAAGATGAAGGTCAGCGAGGCGTTCGAGTACCTCATCCAGGAAGAAGAGCAGCGCCTGATTGACATGGACCAGGTCACGCGCATTGCCGTGGAGCGCGTAGAGAACTCGGGCATCATCTTCCTCGACGAAATCGACAAGATTGCCGGGCGCGAAGGCGGCCATGGGCCCGACGTTTCACGCGAAGGCGTGCAGCGCGACATTTTGCCCATCGTCGAAGGCACCACGGTGAACACGCGCTACGGCATGGTGCGCACCGACCACATCCTGTTCATCGCTGCGGGCGCATTCCACGTGTCCAAGCCCAGCGACCTGATCCCCGAACTGCAAGGGCGCTTTCCCATCCGCGTGGAGCTGCAATCGCTGACGGTCGAGGACTTCATCAAGATCCTCACTGAGCCCAAGTCGTCGCTCACCAAGCAGTACATTGCGCTGCTCGACACCGAAGGGCTGAAGCTGGAGTTCACTACCGAGGCACTTGAGGAGGTGGCAAACTTCGCCTTCCGCGTGAACGAAGGGACAGAAAACATCGGCGCACGCCGCCTGCACACCATCATGGAACGCGTGCTGGACGAGATTAGCTTCGAGGCCCCCGACATGAAGGAGAAGAACGTGACGGTGGATGCCGACTACGTGCGCAAAACTCTCACTGACATCGTGAAGGACCAGGACTTGTCGCGCTACATCCTGTAATTCAGTGGCGAAACTCGCTCAGGAAAGAGGCCCGGATGGGAGGTCATGTCTCCCGTCTGGCAACTGATCACTGGCCCACTGACAACTGCCTACATCCCCGCCCCGCCTTCGAAGATCTTCTCCATCTGATAGGGGAACACGCGATACAGAGCGTAGCTGATGCCGGTATCCGAGTACTGGCGAAAGAGCAGGTCGCCACGGCCGTTGGCGTCGGCATCTATCGCGTCGATGAGCTGCATGCGCGGGAAGGCGTCGAGGTGGTTGCGGTCGGTGACCATGCTGAAGATCTGCTGCGGCGCGCCATTGAGGTCAACCCGGGCGACCACGGTGACGAAGTAGTCGAACCCGGCTCCGGGAGTGGTCTTTACGGGCGCAACCGGCAGTTTGGCACTCAGCACCAGCGTAGGCGAGTTGCTGTAGTCCAGATCGAAGCCACGCAGATCGTAGTCGGTGATGGCGGCTGTCTTGGGGAGTGCCGGACCGTTGTGCTTGCTGGCATACTTGCGGACCTCGTCCATCGCCATTCGCGACATCGGCTCGCCCAGGCTTTGTCTTTCGCCGGACGCCATCCCATACAGCAGCGACCGAGTTTGGTAGTCGCCCGCATCGGAGATCGCAGCATAGGCGCGCGGTGCCTGTGTGGCTTTGGCCGAAGTTCCGGGAGTGCTGGTTGCAATGCCCCCTGCGGCTGGGCTGCCTGCCTTATTCGCACTTGCATTGGAGTCGGCTGTATCGGGGAGGGCCGGCTGCTCGGCTGGTTTGCCGCGCCGCAGTACCGGACGGTTGGGATCGTCTTCATCGGGAGACGCCGCTGACGGCGTATTGGAAGCTGGCGCCTGCGCTTTCGCTTGCTGAGTATTGTCGCCGAGGGTCGGCTTGGAATTCGAAGGCGCAGACGAAGAACTGGCCGGCGAGGCTTTTAGAGTCGGCCGGTCGGAATCGTCGTCCGATTTCGGCGGAGCATTGCTGTTCGCTGTGGAACTCCCGCTGCCTGACGGAGTCGAATTCCCGCCCGAGGTGGAAGCTGGCGCGCTGCTCTGTCCACCGCTGGGAGAAGATTTATCGCCTGACCCAGGGCGGCGCAGCACCGGCGGACCTTGATCGTCGCTGAGCACGTCCTGCCCCTTCGTCTTCGGCTTAGGCTGCTTCGCGGCCTGCTGAGCAAGCCGGGCCTCGACCGGGGTTTCAGGCTTCCATTGCCCCTCCGCAACCCAGTTGCCGTTGACGTCTCGCGACGTCGTTACCGTGAACCATCCCGCCGGCTCGCCGCAAGTCAGCGCTTGATACAGGGTTTCAGGCTGCAGCGCCATGGGCTCAGGATTTGCGCCGTAAAGGCTGGCATCGTAGAAGTGGCCATCGATCCATAGCGCAATCGGCACTAGCCGCGTGCCGCCGCCGGGCAGAAACTCAACCACAGCGATGGCGCGCGGGCCGCTCTTGTTCTTCTTGTCGTGCTTCTGCGCCTGCTGCTGATCCCGGTCGGCTGGCTGGTGCTCGGTGCGGTCGCGAATCTGCGCCGCGACGAAAGTTGACAGCAGCAGGATTGCGACCGGCCCCGCGGTGGCCCATTTGCCGGATTTGCGGTATAGATAGTGCAATATGGAAATCAAATCGAAAGCTCCCGACTTTACCCTGCCCGACGAAAACGGAAACCCGGTTTCGCTCGCTCAGTTCCGCGGCAAGACCGTGGTCCTGTTCTTCTATCCGCGGGCCAACACGCCCGGCTGCACCATAGAGGCGTCCGGGTTCCGTGACGCATACAGCAAACTGCAGAAGGCCGGACTGGTGGTACTGGGCATCTCACCCGACACGCCGAAGGCACAGTTAAAGTTTAAAGAAAAATACGGCCTGCCGTATACCCTGCTGGCCGACGAGAAGAAAGAGGTCGCGAAGAAGTTCGGCGTCCTGAAAGAGAAGAACATGTACGGCAGGAAGGTGATGGGCATCGCGCGCACCACGTTCCTGATCGGGCCCGACGGCAAGCTCGCCCACATCTTCGAGAACGTCAAGCCCGACGGCCACGCGGAAGAGGTGCTGGCGCAGGTGAAGAAGGGGGGATAGTGGGGGAGAGCATTTGTCCTCTCCTTCTTACATCCGTTGAGGGATCTCCCACTCATTCGCAAACGGCGCGAACGAGTGGGAAAAGACTCATGCTCTTAAGCAGCCGCGCTGGTAAAAACCCGGCCGCGGCTTGTTTTCAAGGCTGTGGAATTTCGAGTTGCCTGCAGATGGCTCGGATGGTTCCTTCTTTGATTTCCCGATGACGAGGGACGCTGGCTATCTTTCGGCGCTGAGGGTTGAGCCAGACGGTGTGCGCGCCGCCCTCACGGTACAGAACACAGGAATACTGGTGCAGGTGGCGCTCCAGGTCGGCGAGTTTCATCCCTAAGCCAGCTCAAAGGTTTCGCGGAGGGCCCTTGGCGAAAGACTCTTCTCCGCAAGCTCCCGCTGGCAGTCCAGCACCAACTGGAGCGCGTCACGAAGGTTTGCCTTCGCTTCTTCGAGGGTCTCTCCCTGCGAAATCGCCGCAGGAATCTCTTCCACGAAGCAGGTGTATCCACCCTCTTTGGCTGGTTCGAATACAGCGGTAAGTTTCACGGGCTCAGAGTATCACAGTCGCTTGATCAACCGGCACGAGTGCCCCAACCTGCTCGCTGCCATTGGCGAGAGGAGCCCGCCCTGAGCCTGGCTGAGGGTGGGCGCACTTGTCTGCACAACGACCCGCCCACGGCGTGCTATTCCGGGAATTGTGGTTACCTTGGTTTTGCGAGGTGCGTTTTGTTCTTCACCTGAATCCCTTCCGAAAATTAGACTAAGTGGGCCGGAGCCAGACTCCGGTGCCGTGAACGCCGCTCTCGGGCGGCTCGGCCTCGGTCTTTGAAAACCTGTCAGAAGCCAGAACCATGCCTTGACCTCCATAGCTCCTTTGTCCGGAACATGTTGCAAATAAGTCTAATGAAATGAATATCTTGGGAGGAGTTGCGCAAAGTATTCATACACAATGACTTAGATCTACGCATAAATGCAATGGAATGAATATTTTGGCGGAATCTCGTAAAGTATTCATAAACAATGATTTAGCTGTACAAGCAACTCCAATGTTCGGAATATTTTAGGGGCAAAATATTAAAAACAAAGATCTTACAAACAGGGGGGAGGGGCACCTTGCTACCGGCGTAGTGAGTCAGAAGCTCGGTAAGTAATTCAAGGTCTGTCTCCCGTGTTGGGACCGCAGATCCCTCCGCTCGGACTGAAGTCCTCGGTCGGGATGACAGCTCCGTTTCATTTCTTGCGAAAAGCGAGCGGTGAAAAGCCTAGCGAACAGCGAATAGCGAAGAGCGGCCCCTAGATTTTCTGCATGCGTTGCACGTCGCGCACGCCGGGAATTTTGCGCACGCCGGTGACGATGCGCTCCAGATGCTTGAGGTCGGCAATGTCGGCCACCAGGTCGACCGTGGCGTGGTCCTCGGCGGTCTTGGCTTCGATGTTGCGGATGTTGGTGTTTGCGTCGCTGATGACGGTCGCGATCTGTTTCAGCATGCCGGGACGGTTATCGCAGTGCACCGCCAGCTTTACCGGATAACCAGCTTGCCAGTTCGACGAAGCCGCATCCTTTCCCCACTCGACGGCGATGCGCCGGTCCGGTTCGTACATCAGGTTGGTAACGTTGGGACAAGTCTTGGAGTGCACGGCCACTCCTTTGCCCCGAGTGACATAGCCAACAATGTCTTCGCCGCGAATCGGATTACAACATCGCGCGCGATACACCAGCAGGTCGTCGTGTCCCTTTACCATGATGGCCGACGTCTCCGAGCCAAACACGCGACGGATGACGCTGGTAAATCCTCCCGTCGGATCTTTCTCCGGTTCGCCTGCGCCTGAGACCCCAGACGAGGCGTCGGCGGGAAGCACGCGTGCCAATATGCTGCGCGCCGAGTACTTGCCGTAACCGATGGCGGCCAGCAGGTCGTCGGGCTTGGCCAGCCCATTTTCGCTGGCCACGCGCGTCAACTCCGCTTCGCTCAGATTCTTCAGGGCGATGCGATATTTGCGCGCCTCTTTTTCGATCAGCTTGCGGCCGATTTCGATGGCGCGTTCGCGCTGATGCACGTTCAGCCAGTGCTTGATCTTCTGGCGGGCGCGCGGTGATTTCGCCAGTTGCAGCCAATCCCGGCTGGGGTGGTGGCCGGGCGAGGTTTGAATTTCCACGATGTCGCCGGAGCGCAACTTGTAACGCAAAGGCGCCATGCGCCCGTTTACCTTGGCGCCTACGCAGGTGTGGCCGACCTCGGTGTGGACGGTATAGGCAAAGTCAATCGGTGTGGCATCCTGCGGCAGGATGACGATCTTGCCCTTGGGGGTGAAGGTATAAACCTCTTCCGGGTAGAGGTTGATCTTCAGCGTGGACAGGAACTCGTCTGAGCTCTTCATGTCGCGCTGCCATTCCACCACCTGACGCAGCCAGGCCAGCCGCTGCTCGTCGCGCGCCGACACCGGACCGTCTTTGTATTTCCAGTGCGCCGCAATGCCTTCCTCCGCCATCTTGTGCATTTCTTCAGTGCGGATCTGCACCTCGAAGGCATGGCCCTTCTCGGAGATGACGGTGGTGTGCAGCGATTTGTAAAAATTATTGCGGGGGATGGCGATGAAGTCCTTGATCCGTCCCGGCACCGGCCGCCATTGATTGTGAATGATGCCCAGCACCGCGTAGCAATCGGATTCCGATTGCGTAATGATGCGCAGCGCCAGCATGTCGTAGATCTGGTCCACCGAGATGCGCTGCCGTTGCAGCTTCTGCCAGATGCTGTAAAGCCGCTTGATACGGGCTTCCACCTTGGCTTGGATTTTGGCCTCCTTCAGCTTCTGCCCGATGACGGTCTGCACCTCGGCCAGGAACGCCTCGCCCTCTTTGCGGCGTGACTCCATGGCTTCCTTGACCTGGTTGTAGGAAATGGGATCGACATACTGAAATGCCAGGTCTTCCAGTTCGCCGCGGATCTTGCCCATTCCCAGGCGATGGGCGATAGGAGCGTAAATTTCCAGCGTCTCCTTGGCGATCTTGTATTGCCGCTCCGGTGAGAGAAACTTCAAGGTGCGCATGTTGTGCAAACGGTCGGCCAGTTTGATGAGCACCACGCGGATGTCATCCATCATGGCCAGTACCATCTTGCGCACGTTTTCGGCTTGCGCTTCTTCCGACGACGCGAAGTCGATCTTGCTGATCTTGGTGACACCTTCGACGATGTGGGCGACCTGCTCGCCGAACTCAGCCTTGATCTCTTCGATGGTTACCGTGGTGTCTTCCACCGCGTCATGAAGCAAGCCGGCGACAATGGCGGTGGGGTCGAGCCGCATCTCCGCCAGCAGGGTCGCAACCTCCAGAGGATGCGCCAGATAGGGCTCTCCCGACTCGCGGGCCTGTCCTTTGTGATGTTCCAGGGAGAATTCGTAGGCCTTCTTGATCAGGGCCTGGTCGTCGTCAGGCCGGTAGGAGCGGACTTTGCGCAGGAGATCGCGAAACCGTGTAACCGTCAAGACATTGGTCGCGATGTGTTGGCGCAAAGTCGCCATGTCCGATTATACGACTTCTTCGCAGCAGCCCCGATGCGGCGCGCGTTTTCGATTTCGCTGTAGATGTGTTACAGCTAACTGCGAACCTCACTTGCGGGAGCGGAAGATGCGAGTACTGATCAGCGGCGCTTCGGGTTTGATAGGACGGGCACTTACCCCAGCTTTGATTTCGGCTGGCCACGAACCGGTCGCTCTGGTTCGGCGCGCGCCACGCCAGAACGAGGTGCAATGGAATCCGGGACAGCCGCTCGAACCGGAGAAACTTGCGGGCGCGGATGCCATCGTTCACCTGGCGGGAAAGAATATCGCCGGTCGCTGGACGGAGAAGTTTAAGCAGGAGGTGCTGGAGAGCCGCGCGCAGGGAACTCGAACTCTGGCGAACGCGGCCGCCGAATCGTATCGCCGAAGCGGGCAGCCGCGTATTTTCATTTCCGCCGCAGGGATTAGTTATTACGGAAACCGTGGCGACGAACTGCTGACTGAGCAGAGTTCTTCGGGACAGGGATTTCTCGCGGAGGTCAGCCGGCAATGGGAAGCCGCGACTGCTCCCGCTAGCGAAGCTGGGCTGCGGGTCGTGAACCTTCGCATCGGAGTGGTGCTTGCCCATGATGGCGGAGCGCTCAAGCCGATGTTATTGCCATTTCGACTAGGGTTTGGCGGACGGATCGGCAGCGGAAAGCAGTTCTGGAACTGGATCGCCTTTGACGATGTGATCGGCGTAACGCTGTTCGCCTTGCACAGCGATACCTTGCGAGGACCGGTGAACACGGTAGGGCCCGAGCCAGTTCGCAATGAGGAGTTCGTGCGCGCGCTGGGAGAGGAACTCCACCGTCCCACGATCTTCCCATTGCCAGCCTGGATTGTGCGTACACTTCTCGGCGAGATGGGAGAGGAGTTGCTGTTGACCTCAATTCGCGCCGAACCCGCGAAACTGACGACCGCCGGATATAGCTTCGTTCATTCGGATCTGAGGGACGCCATCCATGCCGCTCTGAGCGGGAAGTGAGGCCGGCAAGTTTGCATGTCAAAGAAGAGCGGTTCGGCGCGCCTCAGGAGGATGGGTGGGAACTGTGCCGTCCCTCAACCACCCCAACAAGCGCAAAGGCGGCGCTCGTTGGGGACCCCGGTAAGGGACTCGAATCTATTTTCCACCTTACCCAGCACTCCGCCTTCGGCTCCGTGCTGGGCTAAACTATTCCGCCCCCACCCCATTTCGCGCAAAAGCGGCGCGAATTGGGGACCCCGGCTGCGGGGCTGGAGTTGGCGCGGTTGTTTCACCTTGTCAACTAGAAGCTATTTCATAAATCGGTTTGTATCAGGGCACGGCTTCAGCCGTGCCGCAATTGGCCCGTTACGGACTGGGCTTTAGCCCCTGAGGTACCTCGCTTTGGGCCGAACGGCATTTATGAGATGGCTTCTAGTTGCTAATTTGCTAATTGCTAACTGCTTCCTGCGGCGTGACCGACACGAACTTGCCCATCTGGCCACGGTCCTTGAACTGGACCACGCCCGTCACCTTGGCGAACAAGGTGTCGTCTTTGCCGCGGCCCACGTTGAGTCCCGGCTTGATGCGGGTGCCGCGTTGCCGCACGATGATGGAGCCGCCCGAAACCAGTTGGCCTCCGAACGATTTCACGCCCAGCCGCTGTGCATTCGAGTCGCGGCCGTTCCGGGAACTACCTAAACCTTTTTTATGCGCCATGGCAATATCCTCAAGAAATTGGAGCCGCGATTCCCACGCAGTGGGACAGCCGCGGTCGTCGTCTAAGTTTCCTGCAAATCAGAGCCGCTTTCGCGGGCCCGCGAGACGACCCGCCGGATCAGGGCGGGGAAGCCGAGCAACACCGAATCGAAGCGCTTGGCCAAAGTGACCAGGGCCGGAATCAACTGGTGTAGCAGCATCAGCCGTTAGCCTTCAGGTCCTTCCCGTCCACGTTGATGCCGGTGATCTTCACGGCAGTGTACGGTTGGCGATGTCCGTTCAGCTTCTTGTATTGCTTCTTGCGTTTGAAGTGGAAGACCAGGATCTTATCGGCGCGGCCCTGCTCGACCACCTGGCCGCTGACGAAGGCCTTCGACGGCTTGCCGAGTTCACCCTCGGAGCCGCTGACGGCCAGCACTTCATCGAACTGAATCTTTTCACCGCTGGTCTGCGGCAGCTTCTCGACCTTGATCACGTCTCCGGGTGCGACGCGATATTGCTTTCCCCCGGCGCGGATCACCGCGTACATGGCAATGCCTCCAATGAACTTTTCCGGTCAGGGCGCTTGGCTGCTTCGCCCTCACCTCGACGGCTCGCAATGTAGCGAGTGTCCTTGGCTTCGCCGGCCGCACATAGCTGTGGCGCGGACGGCGTTAACCTCTTTGTGCGCTTGCACTTCCCCGAGCCAGGAAGGAGACCTTCACGGAAAGGCGGGGTTGTCCCTGACGGGACCTGCTAGTACAGGCAAACCATATAAGTGTAGCGTGTTTGGGCAGGGCAGGTCAAACGCTAGTCTTTTCCAATACAAGATGAGCCTGAAGGAGGAGGCAGTTTCCAACACAAGATGAGCCTGGAGCGAGTGGCATGCTGAGGATTGACAACCAGCGTGCACGAAGCAGAGAAGCTGAACC
>JBEKNL010000095.1:0-16283 GCA_049522855.1 Candidatus Korobacteraceae bacterium | reverse complement strand
CTGGCTGCAAAACTTTCGCCGCCTTCTGGTGCGCCAAGACCGCATCCTGACGGTCTATCGCGGCCTGTTCCACTTCGCCTGCTTACTCATCACGCTTAGGTATTTATGAAACCAGCTCTAGTGGCTAGAAAAGTTTCGAGTTTCAAAGTTTCAAGTTCTGGACTTCAGGGACGGTACCGACTTTGTTCTCCCACCCTTTCGCCAAAAGCGGGCGAAAGGATGGGGCCCCAGCGGGCGAAGGGATGGGGCGCCCGACTGATAGCTGATGGCCGATAGCTGACAGCTTGCTTCACTGGGCGGTCGACTAATGGTAGGTCAAGTGCCTTTGGAGCACTTTGTCTAGGTTCGAATCCTAGCCGCCCAGCCAAAGATCAGTAGCCAGTAGCCAGTAGCCAGTTGTCAGTAGTCAGTAGTCAGTAGTCAGTTGTCAGTGGCCAGTTGTCAGTAGCCAGAAGATCAGGCTTCGAGGTTTGCAGTCTAAGGGCTAATGGTTAACGGCTAACAGCCAATCGCGAAGGGCGAACAGCGAAGAGCGAACAGCGGCATTCAAGACCCAGCGTGTAACTCAACCAGGTGAAGCGGGGGTATTTGATTCGATGGAAACGGCAGCAAAACCGAGCGTGGTGCCAACGGCGGGCGTAGCGGGCGAAGGCACGGCAACGGCCGCACAGCAGTCGGACAAGCAAGTTCATCCGGGAGCCGATCCCAAGCCCAAGCCGGTGCGGGCGCGCCAGGATGATAGGTGGAAGATTTTTTCCGGCACCGCCAACGATGCGCTGGCCAGGGACATTTGCACCTTCCTGGGTTTGCCGCTCGGACAAGCATGCATCTCCCGGTTCTCCGACGGCGAGACCTATGTGCAGATCGAGGAGAACGTGCGCGGGGCCGATGTTTTCATGGTGCAGCCCACGTGCGACCCGGTGGACCTGCACCTGATGCAGTTGCTGCTGCTGATTGATGCGCTGAAGCGCGCCTCGGCACGGCGCATCACGGTGGTGATTCCGTACTACGGTTACGCGCGGCAGGACCGTAAAGACAAGCCGCGGGTGCCGATTTCGTCGAAGCTGGTGGCCGACTTATTGACTACGGCGGGGGCCGACCGGGCGCTGATCGTCGATCTGCACGCGCCGCAGATCCAGGGGTTCTTCAATATCCCGGTGGACCATGTGTTTGCTTCGCCGGTGCTGGTGGATTACTTCCGGAAGAAGCAGTTTCCGGATTTGACCGTGGTTTCGCCGGATGCCGGTGGCGTGGAGCGCGCCCGCTTCTTCGCCAAGAAAATGGAATCGGCGCTGGCCATTGTGGACAAGCGCCGCGTGGAAGCGGATGTGACCGAGGTGATGCACGTCATCGGTGATGTGACGAACCGCACCTGTCTCATCCTCGACGACATTATCGACACCGCGGGTACGCTGGTGAAGACTTGCCAGGCATTGCTGGACGCGGGCGCGCGCCAGGTTTATGCCTGCGCCACTCATGCGGTACTTTCCGGCCCGGCGGTGGAACGGATTTCCCAGTCGGGGTTGGCCGAAGTGGTGGTGACCAACACTATTCCGCTGACGGAAGCGGGGCGCAACGAGCCCAAGATCAAAGTGCTGTCGATCGCGGGATTGATCGGGCGCACCATTCAGTCGATTCACGAGGAGACTTCGGTCAGCAGATTGTTTTTATAAAGGACAAGATTATGGCTACAGCAACCGCAGATAAAAACGTAGAAGCCAAGCCGCGGCAAGGTGGCGGCAAGAATGACGCCCGCCGGCTGCGCGCCAGCGGCATGATTCCGGCCGTGGTGTACGGCGCCGGCCAGCCGGCGCAGGCCATCGCTGTCGATCCCAAGCAGATGAGGCGGATCCTGAATTCGGAGACCGGGCACAACTCGATTTTCGATCTCAGCCTGGATGGTCAAGCCGCCAAGGTGATGATCGTGGACTGGCAGTTTGAGCCCATCAAGAGTGCGCTGCTGCACGTTGACCTGAAGCGCATCGCCATGGACAAGGTTTTGCGCGTGAGCGTTCCCATCGTGCTCAAGGGCGAAGCTCCCGGCGTCAAGTTGCAAGGCGGCATCCTGGAGCAGATGTTGCGCGAGGTCGAAATCGAATGTTTGCCGGGCGACATTCCTGGCCACCTGGTTGCCGACGCCAGTACGCTGGAGTTCGGCCAAACCATTCGCGTCTCGGACCTGGCGCACGATGCCAAGGTGAAGTTCATCACCGACGAGAACCAGGCGGTTGCCCACGTTACCGCGGTAAAGGAAGTTGTGGAAGCCGCGCCGGTCGAGGGTGCGGTGGAAGCCGAAGCGACGGCCGCCGAGCCCGAGGTCATCAAGAAGGGCAAGCAGGAGACCGAAGGCGAAGCTGCCGAGGGTGGCGACAAGGCAGCCAAGCCGGAGAAGGCCGAGAAATCCGGGAAGTCTGAAAAGTCTGAGAAGAAGAAGTAAGCGCTGTGAAGCTGATCGTCGGGCTCGGCAATCCGGGCATCGAGTACCAGTTCACGCCGCACAACCTGGGGTTTCTGGCGGTGGACCGCATTGCCGAACAATGCGGCGTGCGCGTGGACAATCGCAACTGCCGCGCGCAAACGGCGCGGACGCGCATCGCCGGTCACGAAGTGCTGCTGGCCAAGCCGGAAACCTTCATGAACCTGAGCGGCGCTGCAGTGCGCGAGTTGGTACGCGAGTACGAAGTGCAGCCGGAGCAGGATCTGGTGCTGCTGTACGACGAGATGGACCTGCCGTTTGGCAGCTTGCGCGTCCGGCCACGCGGCCGCTCGGCGGGACACAACGGGGTGGAATCGGTGATTGACGCGCTGGGCACGCAGGAAATCGCGCGGGTCCGGATGGGAATTGCGCCCGATCATCCAGTAGGCGACGGCGCACGGTATGTGTTGTCGCAGTTCAAGAAGTCGCAGCTTGCGGCCGTTGACCAGGTATTGGATTCGGCGGCCGAGGCGGTGCGAGTGATTTTCGGCGAAGGCGTGCAGGCGGCCATGAACCGCTTTAATCGTAAGGCCGAGGAGGCCAGTGATTAGGAAGAGCAGTTTCAAGTTTCGAGTTTCGAGTTTTGAGACGCCGGTCGGAAGTGCAAGGCAACGCAGGCCACCGGAAGAGCGCGGAATCGAGTCCCGCTTGCGGGACGGAAGATGATAGCCCAGCGCTTCAGCGCTGGGTAGGCGAGTAGAAAGACCTGAGTCCCGTAGGGACGGCAGAGGATTTTGAAGGGGTATTCGAGCGATAGGGGTCCTTCAACTCCGGCGACCAACGACAGGTCGCCTGCGCTCAGGATGACAACAGAAATAGAACGGTGGATCCCATCCTTTCGCCAAAAGCGGGCGAAAGGATGGGGCACCCGGCGAAACACCAAGAGCGAACTGGCTGACGGCTGATAGCTGAAGGCTGACAGCTCAGGAGAGAGAACAGAATGCAACGTACTTATGAATTGATGTTCATCGTCCGTCCCGACATGCTGGAAGAGGACCAGGACAAACTGATATCGAGTCTGGAAACGCAGGTCGGCGGCGCAGGTGGATCGGTGAAAAGCATGGAGCGCATGGGCAAGCGCCGGCTGGCCTACACCGTGCGCAAGTTCCAGGATGGCATTTACATGCTGATGGTCCTGGAAGGCGAAGGCGCCATGGTGAAGGAAGTGGAACGCCGCCTGCGCGTGACTGAACCGGTGATCAAGTTCATCACCGTGCGGATCGATGAAGAGCAGAAGCGGCTGGCCAAGATCAAGGCAATCCGCGACACCAAGGTCCGCGGCAGGGGACGGCAGGCGGCAGCGGCGTCTGCGGCAGCCGAAGCTGCGGCAGAAGCGGCAGAAGCGGCAGAAGCAGCAGCGCCGGAAGTCGCGCCCGAGCCGGCTTCGCCAGCGGGCGCCGAATCAGAGCCGGTTAGCGCATAAGACATTTGCGCGCAGGGATCCATAGGGCCTGCGCGTCCGGTCAATATAGAACTACAGTCCTGCAGGGACTGTGCCTGACGGCGAAAATGTTCCGTGAGGCTAACCGAGTAGAGAAGGAGAATCATGGCAGACGAATCCAATAGGAATGCGGCCCCCGGAGCGGGCGCCGCAACGGCTGACGCGCCTGTCGCGCGTACGGATGGCGGTGCTCCTCGCGAAGGCGGGGGCGGCGGCGGCGGTTACGGTGCACCTCGCGGACCTCGTCCCGGTGGACGGCCGGGCGGTGGTCCTGGGGGCCCCGGCGGTGGAGGGGGCGGCGGACGGAAGTTCTTCCGCCGCAAGAAGATTTGCAAGTTCTGCGTCGAGAAGATCGACGGCATCAACTACAAGGACGTCCGGCTGCTCTCGGGTTTTGTCTCCGAGGCCGGAAAGATCGTGCCTCGCCGTCTGACCGGCGTGTGCACCCCACACCAACGGCGTCTGGCCGATGCCATCAAGCAGGCGCGCAACATCGCGCTGCTGCCGTTCGGGGGAAGGTAGAACCAGTTGTCAGTTGCCAGTTGTCAGTAGTCAGGGGTTAGGGCTTCGTATCAGGGCACGACTTTAGTCGTGCCGAACGAAGCGCAGGAAAGGTAAGGGCTTTAGCCCTTGCAAAAACAATACCTCGGGGGCTGAAGCCCAAGTCATTACTGACTCGTTGCGGCACGGCTTGAAGCCGTGCCCTGATACAAAGCGATTTCGAAGGATGGCTTCTAGTACCTAGCTGCCAGGTATGCAGACGAAGGGCATTAGCTGGGAGCCTCACACAATAAGATTCGACGGAGTTCTATTCATGGAAGTCATTCTGAAAGAAGACGTAACCAAGCTCGGCTCCCGCGGCGAAGTGGTGAAGGTCGCCGAGGGCTATGGCCGCAACTATCTCATCCCCAAGAAGCTGGCGATTGAAGCCACCACCGCCAACCGCGCTGTCATCGAGCAGATGAAGGCCTCGGCTGTGCGCCGGTCTGCCCGCGAGAAGGGCGATGCCCAAGCTTTGGCGCAGCAGGTCGAGGGCGTGACCGTGAGCTTCACCCGCAAGTCGGGCGAGCGCGATCAACTCTTTGGCTCGGTGACCTCGGCTGACATCGCACACGAGCTCGAGCATAAGGGCGTGCCGATCGATCGCCGCAAAATCCAGCTCGATGAGCCGCTGAAGCATGTCGGCGAGTTCAACGTGCCGGTGAAGTTGCACAAGGACGTGACCGTGCAGCTCAAGGTTGTCATCAACAAAGAAGCGTCAGCGGAGGCCGCTACGGCGGAGGAAGCCGGCGCGGAAGCCTAGATCTCGCTTCTCGCGAACCAGTAGGAGGACCATTTATGGCGGACCAAGGCCCTGAACGCGGCCCATTCTGGACATCTTTGCCGGGCATACTAACGGGCGCGGCTGCGCTGATTACGGCACTCGGCGGCCTGGGCGGCCTGGCAATCTGGCAGCACAACAAGCCCAGTCCCAGTCCCACTCCCGGCCCTACGCCCGCCCCCATCGTGGAGCCGTCGGTGAAACCCGAATACCCCGAAGGCTCCCGCCAGTGGTGCGACCAGAAGGTGGCGGACTGGTCGGCCGAGATGGCCAAAGGGACCGATGATGCCGCGCTGCGCAAGGCCTTCAAGGAGGGGGAATGCAAGCAGTACGGTCTTCGCTTGGGCAAGGCTGAGGTGAAATAGCGCAGCAGGAGTTTGGGACGGCCGTCCTGCCTACCAGATCCGCTGCACTCCGTAGGCCTCGAAGATAGCGTCGGCAGTGATGATCGGCCAACCCGTAACCTGCGCTTGCGCCGCGAGCAGGCGATCGAATGGGTCGTTGTGATGCCGGGGCAATAGGCCGGCACGGATTGCGTGGCTAGATTCGATCGGCAACTCGGAAAAGCCCTCTTCGGTGAGCTTTGCCTCCCAATTGGCAAGTAGAGTCTGGCTCTTAAGTTTGCCGAGATTGGTCTTGATCGCCAGTTCCCAGGGAACTGCGGCGGAAACCACGATCGAGTTAGACCTGCTTTCCATCGCCTTCACCGCGATCGCACTTAACCGGTTCGGGTCGTTCAGCCACCAGTGGAGGGCGTTCGTGTCGAGAAGTAAGATCATTCGAATCCCAGCTCACGCATCTCGTCCTCGGTGAGCGGTGCGAAGGCGTCTGGCGCCGCCCACAATTGGCCCTTCATACTGCCGGGAATGCGCTTCTTGGCTGCGCTGGCAAGGGGAACGATCTTCGCGACTGGCTGTTTGCCGCGCGTAATAACCACTTCCTTGCCGCTCTGGGCCTCTTTGATCAGCCGCGAGAGGTTGGTCTTCGCCTGATGTACTGTGTAGCTCATTAGCTAAGTTTACTTAGCTAAGCTGGACCGCGTCAAGAACCTGCAGGATCCTCTGGTGCCGTGAACCATTACGCGCCGCCTCACGTATCTACTAGCTGAGGCGTCTATAATTGACCGCTCACGGTTTCCTCCCGCCCCCGTCTATGTAATTGCAGGCACTCGAATTGGGCCTGCTAATTACAGACCAGGTAGAAACCAGCATGCCGGCCGAAGCGGTAGCAGTTCCTCTCACGGTTGGCGCGGGGCCCTCACCACGCGCCGGGTTTGCGCGTGGCGGGGTGCTTGGCCCGGGGCTCCGTCCTTCCGTGGCGTGGCGGGAGACGGACAAAACGTCCTCTACTCCCTCTGACCGAGGGTCCATGGCGGGGCAGGCCCAGAGCCGCATGAATGACACGGAGCTGATCCGGGAAGCACAACGTGGCAATCACGCCGCGTTCGAGGAACTGGTGCGCCAGTACGATGGCGCCGTGCTGCGCCTGGCCTATCACCTGACCCGCTCGGAGCAGGATGCCCAGGACATTTACCAGGAAACGTTTCTCAAGGCCTACCGCAATATAGGCAGCTTCCGCTTCGAGTGCTCGTTTTATACCTGGATCTACCGCATCGCGACGAATCTGTGTCTCGATCTACTGCGCAAACGGCAGGTGCGCAAAGAGGATCCCGGGGTGGCGACCGACTCGGAAGGCGGCACCTACGACCTGCTCGACCAGGTTGCTGACCAGCGATCGGGAGCCAGTCCGGAGCGCGACCTGATGCGGCGCGAGCTGGGAGCGAACATCGCCAAGGCCTTGCAGAAGTTGACTCCGCGCGAGCGCATGGTATTTGAGATGAAGCACTACCAGGGTTTGAAGCTGCGCACCATTGGCGAGATTTTGAATACGACGGAAGAAACGGCGAAGAACACGCTGTTCCGCGGCACGCAGAAACTGCGCGCCGCACTGAAGGGCGTCCGCTAGCGCCGGGCGGTGGAAAGAAGCAAGGGGCGGTCATCATGAATTGCGAATGGGTACAACAGAACACAGCGCTCTATTTGTACGACGAGCTGGCGGACGACGCGCGCCACGAGTTGGAGCAGCACATCCGGCGCTGCCAGGACTGCGCGGCCGAGTTGGCGGCGCAGCAGCAGTTCCAGGAGCAGATGAACGCGCTGCCCGTAGAAGAGCCGTCGGCGAGCTTTCTGGCCGCGGCGCGCATGCGCCTGCAGGAGTCGCTGGAGACCGCTCAGCAGAATCGCGCCTGGTACCATCGCCTCGCCTTCGATCCCATGGCGTGGATGCGCCAGGTGCGTTTCTCGCCCGCGCTGGCCATGGTCATCTTCCTGGCCGGCTTTGGCGGCGGCCTCGGCGCCATGTACAGCGCGAAGGGTCCCGCTACCGCAACCACTCCACCGGCAGAAGCTTCCATCGGCGGCATTACCTCCATAGAAAAACAACCGGGCACCGGCAACGTCAAAGTTCAATACGACAAACGTCTGCCTGCCTCGGTCCAGGGATCGGTCTCTGATCCGAAGATGCAGGACCTGTTGCTGTATGCCGCCAAGAGCAACGAGAATTCCGGCGTGCGTCTGAATTCCGTGGATGTGCTGACCAGCAAGGCTGACGATCCTCGCGTGCGCGAGACCCTGACCTATGCGCTGCGTTACGACAGCAATCCCGGGGTACGCCTTATGGCGCTGGATGGAGTAGGGCCCTTCGTGAAACAGGACATCCGGGTGCGCAATGCGGTGCTCGAAGCCCTGCTGGACGACAGCAATCTGGGAGTGCGCAGCGGCGCCCTCCATGCGCTGGAACCGGTGCGCGCCGACAGTAGCGTGCGCATGGCCCTGCAACAGTTGTCGAAGGAAGATCCCAGTGAATACATCCGCACCGAGTCCAAGCGCGTGCTGGCCTCCATGCCCAATATTTACTAGGCAGAGAAACGGTGTTTCAGACCTTCGTGATTCGCTCCCGGAAAGAGGATTGGTTGAAGCAGGGTTGGCAATTTAGAGCGGCGACGAGAAAGGCGGGGCGGGAAGACTTCGGCGCACAGTGTGCGGCGAGCAGTCGCAAATGGACAGCGGCCGCAGCATTCTTGGCGATGGCGGTTGCGATTCCGCTCTGGGCGCAACAATCGCGAGTTTACCGCGACAGCACTTCGTGGGTGGAGGAGATCACCGGGACATTGCCCGCTTCGCGCCAGGTCCGCATTACTACCGATCTGGGATCGGTGCAGGTGCAAGGAAGTTCGCCGCAGGTGACCTATATCATGCGCAAACGCTCGTACGCTCCCAGCCAGGAAGCGGCGCGGCGACAATTTGAGCAGATGCATATTTCCACGATCAAGACTGCGGAAGGCGACTTGATCGAAGGCCGGCTGGCAAACCGGAACCTGAACCGATTCAACGCTGAGTTCATCGTGCAGATCCCACGGGAACTGGAGATGGTGAAAGTGGAAACCAAGGGTGGTTCGCTCAATCTTAGTTCCATCGTGGCTACCATTCTGGGCGCGACCGGCGCCGGCTCGGTCACGCTCGACGATCTGGATGGGTCGGTGAAAATTACCAGCGGTGGTGGAAATGTGGAGGTCGGACGTCTAGGCTCCGATTTTTCGTTGATTAGCGCAGGAGGGGACGTTCACATCAAGAACGTCGCCGGACAAACGCACATCAACATTGGCGGAGGTAAGGTGTACGTCGGTTCTACCAAGGGAGGCTTTATTCAAACCGGCGCCGGCAATATTGACGTGCGCAAGTGCAGCGGCGATCTGGGGGCAAGCTCTGGCGGAGGCAATCTCAATCTGGGTGACATGAGCGGCGCGGTCGTGGCTGGAACGACCGGGGGGAGTGTACATGTGGACAGCGCCAAGGGGCGGGTGCAGGTCAGTACGGGTGGCGGCAGTGTCGAATTGTTCAATCTGAGCCAGGGCGCGCAGGTGGAAACGGGAGCAGGCGGGATTACGGCTGAGTTTGTGGGCAAGCGCGGCAGCTTCGCTGATTCATCGCTGCATACCGCAGCCGGTGACGTGATCGTCTATCTGCCCAAAGACTTGCCGGTCACGGTGCACGCCTCATCTGACATGGCGACCGGCCATGGCATCGCCTCCGAGTTTTCCGGATTGCGGATCACCAGGGAAGGCAGCAACTTCGCCCCCAGGTCCATGTACGCGGAAGGATCATTAAATGGGGGTGGCCCAGTGTTGAAAGTCCGTACCATCATGGGCCAGATCGATTTTCGGCAAGCACACTGGCAAGCACACTAAGGTAGGAATTATTATGCGCAAAATTACGATCGTTATGCATGGCCTGGTCTCAATCCTGCTGGCAGCCGCAATGGCGGCGGCGGCCGCCGCCGAGCCCCCGTCAGGTAATCCAGCGTGGCCGGATTCGCGCCAGACGGCTTATCTCGGGGTGCACATTGACGCGGTGACCCCACAACAGGCCTCCGCGCTGAAATTGGCCAATCCCAGCGGCGCGGTCATTACCGATCTCGACCGGGATAGTCCCGCGTGTAAGGCGGGATTGAAAGAGAATGATGTCATCGTAGGTCTAAACGGTTCGAAGATAGAATCCCCGGAACAATTGGGGAACATGATCCACCTGACCCAGCCGGGCAAGACAGTGACGGTGACCGTGGTCCGCGGCGGTGAGACCAAAGACATCAAAGTGACTCTGGGAAGGTGGCCGCAAGTCACGCCTCACGCCCAGAGCTTCGTAGCCGGAGCTCCGCGGTGGAGCGGCCCGGTCGTGGCCCCCGGCTTCGTCCCCGATGTCGAGATTCCATCCTTCGCCGCGGTTTCTTCGCGCCATGGTTTGATGGTGGAGAGCCTGTGTCCGCAATTGGCCGACTTCTTCAATGTGCCGGCAGGGACCGGCGTCCTGGTGCGCTCGGTGGAAAAAGGCAGTCCCGCGGATGCGGCTGGGCTGAAGGCCGGCGACGTGATCGTCAGGCTGAACAATGAAACCGTGCACGACTTGGCCGACTGGCGGCGCGCCCTGCGCGTTCCGGCGAGCCAGGTATCCATCACCGTGGTCCGCGAGAAACAAGAGAAGACGGTAGTAATGCATCTTCCGCCGTCGCGCGATTCCTCGAAAGTGCTTGGCCAGGACTGGGGCGATGTTGAAGAGCAGATGCAAGCCTTAGGGCAGGAAATGGAGGAGCTGCGTCCCCAGCTTGAGGCCAGCCAGGAAGAAATGCTGGCGGCAGTGCAGCCCAGCGAGAAAGAGCTGGAACAGATGCGCCGCCAGATTGAAAAGGCGATGAAGCTAAAACAAAAAGACATGGAAAAGATGGCGCGCGAAATCGAAAAGTCTGCCATGCCCACTCAGAAGCAGATGGAGAAGATGACTCGCGACATCGTGAAGTCCGTGCCGACCCAGGAACAGCTCGATCAAATGCAGCATGACATCCAGGAGTCGATGAAGAACTGGACACCGCAGTTCCAGCAGGAAATGGAGGAACTCCAGAAACAAATGGAGCAGCAGAAGCTCGACTTGCAGCAAATGCTGAAGGGCTTCGGGAGCGAGCGCGAATACTAGGTTATGGCGTTTAAGAGTTCGTGTAGTCCGGGTGCGACCGGCCTTTCACAGCGTGTGGGAAAACTAGTTTCGCGTGGGCACGGTGGAACGATTGCGCATAATCGAGCCCCGCAGCCGGGGTCCCCAGTTCGCGCCGCCTTTGCGCGAAATGGGGTGGAGGAGGGGCGGAAGAGCTTAGCCTAGCGCTTCACCTGGATTGCTCATCCGTTTCGGTGGCAGAAGGCAGCAAGCTTTGAAGGGGCACGGCTTCAGCCGTGCCGTAAGGTGCTCTCATCATGGTGGCTTTAGCCACTGAGGGACTTCGGTGTTGACACGAACTGCGAATTCCCTCAGGGGCTGAAGCCCAACTCTCCACGCCCACGTAACGGCACGGCTGAAGCCGTGCCCCTTCAAAGCGTGAGTTCCTCGTGAATAATCCAGCTTCAGCGCTGGGTAAAGTGGGATATAAGGTCGAGTCCCGTTGGGGACGGCAGAGTTCTCACACACCCCTTCTTCAGGCCGGCGTCAAGCGGGGACGACACAAGGATAGCTTCCCATAAAACTGCGTCACCGTTTGCGGCCCTCCCCCGCTGAACCTCTGCGCCGCCACTTGCGATCGACCAACTCAATGGCCCCGTACAGGACGAGGCACACCCAGGCGTCCACCAGCAACCCGATATCAATCCGGAAAGGTTGATGACGGCCCGCCAGCGGCAGGTGTGGCATCAGGACAAAGAAGTAAAGCAGGCTGCCCGCCACCACGGCAACCGATTGCTTGAGAAGTCTTCGCAGCACGCACTTGTTGGACACCAACAACATCGTATTTGATGCCAGAAAAAGTACGAATCGCCCTTCGCCCTTCGCCTTTCGCTCTTCGCTGTTCGCTATTGCCTTGCGAGCCCGAACGCACAAGGTAGCGCCAAACCCGGTCGAGATCGCCCCAAATTTGCGAAGGTGGAGAGTTGAGTGGCCGAAGCGAAAAGCGAAGAGCGAATAGCGAAAAGCGAATCGCGAACAGCGAATGGCGCCGCACTGACGGCCGAGAGCTGATAGCTGACGGCTGCTTCATTTACCATCCTTCTGTGCTCGATCTCGCCACCAATGTACAGTTCGTCAAAGGCATTGGGCCAAAGATCGCCCAAATTCTGCTGGAGAAGGGCATCAGCACCGTCGAGGACCTGCTGTACTATTTGCCCTTCCGCTACGAAGACCGGCTCAATCCGCGCGGCATTGGCGAGCTGCGTGCCGGCGAGATGGCCAGCATTATCGCCGAGGTACGCACCTTCGGATTGTTCCGCACGCGCCGTATGCCCATCTTCGAGATGACCGTCGGGCAGGGCCGTGACACCTTGAAGTGCATGTGGTTCAACGCCACCTACCTGCAAGACAAGTTTCGCGCCGGCATGCTGCTCGCGCTCTACGGTAAGGTGGAAGCGGGAGACCGTGGAGGCCATCGCTTCGAAATCATCCAGCCTCAGTACGAAGTCTTGCACGATCCGACTGCAACCCACGGCAACGGCGGGGGCGATGAAACCAAGTGGCAATCCCTCGAGGTCGGTCGCATCGTCCCCATTTACGAAACTGCCGGGAATGGCCGACTCACGGCGCGCTGGTTCCGGCGCGTGATCCACGCCATGCTGGAGAGGCTCGACCAGGACCCACCGGACGCGATCCCGGCTGCGGTCCGCGGGCGCATGGGCCTGATCGATCGCCGTCGCGCGTTCTGGCAGGCCCACTGGCCGGAGGTTGGCGAGAGTCTCGCGAATTTGCTGGCGGCGCGCACTCCGGCGCACATCCGCCTCATCTTCGAAGAACTTTTCTTCCTCGAACTGGGACTCGCACTCAAGCGCCGCAAGATGCGCGCCCAGACGGGGACCGCTTTCCAGATTGGCGATCAGGTCCGCGGTGCGGTCAAGCGAATCTTGCCGTTCCATCCCACGGCGGCGCAGAAGCGCGTGCTGAAAGAAATTGCGGCCGATATGGCCGAGCCCGCTCCCATGCGGCGTTTGCTGCAAGGCGATGTCGGCTCGGGCAAGACCATCGTTGCACTGGAAGCGGCCGTCATCGCGATGGAGAACGGCTGCCAGGTCGCCCTGATGGCGCCCACCGAGATTCTGGCGACGCAGCATTACCTTTCCGCGCGGCGCATTCTGGGGCCTGCCGGCTACCGCATTGTGCTGCTCACCGGGTCGCAGGAGTCCGGCCGCAAGAAGCAGGCGCGCCATCACATCGCGCAGGGCAACGCCCAACTGGTGATCGGCACCCATGCGCTCATCCAGGAGACAGTCGAGTTCGACAAGCTGGGGCTGGTCATCGTGGACGAGCAGCATCGCTTTGGCGTGCTGCAGCGCTTCCGCCTGATGAAGAAGACGAACCAAGCCGAGCCCGACGTGCTGGTGATGACGGCCACGCCCATTCCGCGCACCCTCGCGCTCACCTTGTACGGCGATCTCGACACCAGCGTCCTCGATGAGCTTCCGCCGGGACGCACGCCCATCACCACGCGGCGCGTCGGCGATGAGCGCTCGGAAGAAGTGTGGGAGTTCGTGCGCAAACAAGTCGCTGCCGGCCGGCAAGCCTACATCGTGTATCCCGTGATTGAAGAAGGGGCGATGGAAGGCGAACTGAAGGCGGCCATCAAGATGTATGAGCAGCTTCGCAAGCGCGAATTTTCCGGCCTGCGCGTTGGCCTGTTGCACGGGCGTATGAGCGCCGAGGAAAAA
Organism: Candidatus Korobacteraceae bacterium; assembly: GCA_049522855.1. Lineage (GTDB taxonomy): Bacteria > Acidobacteriota > Terriglobia > Terriglobales > Acidobacteriaceae > Bog-257. The sequence continues at coordinate 2,821 of JBEKNL010000095.1, read as the reverse complement.
GATGCGACTATGGCCAGCTTTCAGCGCGGCGACATCGATGTGCTGGTCTCGACTACGGTGATCGAGGTTGGCGTGGATGTCGCCAACGCCAACATCATGGTTGTGGAGCACGCCGAGCGTTTTGGGCTCTCGCAACTGCATCAACTGCGCGGACGCATCGGACGCGGCAGCGCGAAGTCGTATTGCGTCCTGATGACCGGTGGCAAGGTTTCGGTGGAAGCCGAGCAGCGGCTTGAAGCCATGGTGCGCACCCAGAACGGATTCGAGATTGCCGAACTCGACTTGCAGCAGCGCGGGCCGGGCGAGTTCTTCGGCACCCGCCAGGCGGGCATGCCGAACTTTCGCGTCGCCAATTTGCTGCGCGACCGCGAATTGCTGGAGGCGGCCCGCCGCGAGGCGCGATATGTGCTCGCCGGCCCCAACCCCGATCTGGCCAAAGAGGAGATCGCCCGCGCCGTGCAGCACCTGCGCGGACACTGGAACCGCAGGTACGGGCTGGTGGAGGTAGGGTGAGGCAAGAAATTACTTGTTACCGGGGTTCTTCGTGAATATTTGTTCTCTGCTTTTGAGATATTCTTATGGTTTAATGCTTGCAGTCTGAGCTGTCGTTCTGGGGGATGCGATGTCGTTTGAGGAAGCGTTGAGTCTTGCGTCGAGAGATGAATCGTTCAAAGCGACCGTTTATGCGATGAACACTCTGCTCATCGGCAAGGGTATCTACACTCAGGAAGAGTTTGAGTCGCTGTTCGTGGAGTGGGTGGACAAAGAGCATCGGCGCTCCCGGCCATTAGCGCCGTCTCAGGACTCTATGCCTTGCCCGGCTTAGAGCGATACGCCGGATGTTCGCAGTCAGGCCTGCGGCCACAATGTATCCCGATGTCGCAAGCCTTGCATTCGCAGGCGCAGTGCGGCGCAGGTTTCAGCTCCTTCTTCGTCTTGGGTGTCATCCATTCCTTTCTTCAGCCACTGCATCTGTATGCAACAATCTTCGTGCATATAGCATTACCTTAAATTATCTCAGTAGATAGCAACATCAACCTTATATCGGATAGTGGGAAACCTGTGGAAAATGAGCGATTGCTGTGTGACGCGGTGGAAAAGAAAAGCGAAAGTGCGACACACTATTGGGGACAAGAAGAAATATGCTCCATTTGGCGAAATTGTGTCATCATATGAGTATGCGGCGGTCAGGCTTAGTTCTGACGATTCTGGTTTTGAGTGCCGCCCTTCTGCCTGCCCAGACAGCAGGTGGCGGATCGCAGGGCGGAGGATCGCACGGCGGAGGAGTTGCCGGCGCGGGAGGTCATGCGGGAGGCCGTATGCCTGGCCATGGAACCAGGCCGGGCTCGTCGAATGGCTTCTTCCCGCTGCGTTCCGGCGACCGTCATAACCGTGGATACGGAGCGGGTTGGCTGCCTTATGGCGCTCCGTACTGGGATGAAGACGGTAATTTTTGGGATGAGCCTTCCTATCAGCAGCCGCCGACTACGACATCGCCGCAGGTAATCGTGGTGCAAAACAAAGAGCCTCGTCCGTCGGTGCCGCCTCCCGAGCTACCGAAGCTAATCGAGGTGCCGCAATCCAAAGAAGCCCCAGTCGCCAGGCGGCAACTCCCGACTTTGTTCGTGCTGAAGAACGGCGAACGGCTGGAAAGCCGCGATTACTTTTTGACCGCGGAATCTCTGCAAATTCAGGTTGGCCACCAACGGCGCGAGATCCCCATCGACACACTCGACCTCGACGCGACCATCGCCGCCAATCACGAGCGCGGCATCGAAGTGACCATTCCCCGAGACCGCACCGCCGTATTCGTAAGCTTCTAAACTCACCTGGGAATGTCTCCGTCCGGCGGGATTCCAGAGTGGTTCCAGGATTGGTGTATCCGCTTGTACGGGTAGTGCGGGGCTTCAGGCCCGCGGTCGAGAACAGGCAGAAAAACCGCTGGCGGCGGCGTGCCGAACATCCAAATCCAGGCATACTCTTTCAACGTCACGGTCGTACCGCATCCTACCGGCAACTTCCTGGGTTATCTGACCATATGGCCGCAGGGCCAAAATAAACCCCTCGTATCGACACTGAACGACCTGACAGGCACGATCGTAGCCAATGCCGCGATTGTACCCGCGGGCGGAAGCGGTGAGGTCTCGGTCTATCCTTCCAGCGACACCGACTTGGTCATTGACATCAACGGCTATTTCTCTGCGCCGGCAGGAACTGGACTGTCGTTGTACCCCGGTGCGCCTTGTCGCGTTCTCGACACGCGCGACGATCATGGCCAGCCTTTCAGTGGAGAGCGCACCGTCAATGTTGTGGGCAGTCCGTGCGCGCTCTCCGCGAGTGCGCAAGCCTATGTGTTCAACGCTACTGTGGTGCCACCGGGCAGCCTTGGCTATTTGACGTTGTGGCCCGATGGACAGGCCCGGCCGGTGGTCTCCACCTTGAACGCTACCGATGGATTCATCACGTCGAACATGGCCATCGTGCCTACTTCGAATGGTTCCATCGACGCCTATGCTACCTCTCTCACGCAACTGGTGCTCGACATCTCCAGCTTCTTCGCGCCGTAGAAGCTATGTCATAAATCGGTTTGTATCAGGGCACGGCTTCAGCCGTGCCGCAATTGGCCCGTTAGGGACTGGGCTTTAGCCCCTGAGGTACCTCGCTTTGGGCCGCACCGGTATTTATGAGATGGCTTCTAGTACTACTGTGTTATAAACTAGATACCTTGTGCTGATTTTCCTGGCGCTGATGAATACGGGGCAGTACGTTGAGGGCGATGAACAGCCGCCAACCGGATTTCTCCCGCCAGTCGGGGCGCCTG
>JBEKNL010000094.1:0-16368 GCA_049522855.1 Candidatus Korobacteraceae bacterium | reverse complement strand
ATCCAACCAAGGCTCGCGTCGTAATCCTCTCAGGTCAGGAAACTCGGTCCGACCCATGCATCTCTTCGGTCGCAACTCGATCATGATTACTAGTTCGAACTCCTCCGTGAAGAGGAGCGGGATGCCCAATCAATTACTCGGTGTTCTACTGCACACCACGGCGATTTTCGGGCTGTCCCGCGTGCGAACCGAACTTGACCCACTGTTGATAGTCCCATCCCTGGCGCATCATCCAATACAGACGAACCGCCAGTCGCCGGGCCATGGCGACCGCCAGCAGCAGAATGCCGACGGGAGTCGTGAGGGCGAACAGGGTCAGCAGCGCAACATCGAAGAGCTTGCCCCACCAGGAGCGTGGCACTTCGGCGATGAGAACCAAACATGCCAGCACCGCCAGTTGCGATTGCGAGTCGGTGATGATGGCATGCACCTCGCTGGAATCGGGAACACACAACGAAGGCCCAGAGGACCGAGGTTTCGCATCCGGGACGAAACCAGGAACAAGGGCGGCAGAGATTCGATCGCCAAGGCAATGAGATTCATCACCAGCGGAGCTCGCAGCAAGGGCACCCAGAGGGCGGCTGCGGCCCCCAGACGAGGAAGTAATTGCAGATAGCCGTCGCGCGCGAACAGCAGCGCTCTCCAGGCTCCGTGGTTGTAGGCGTCGGCGTACCAGACCACGCCGTCTTCGGCCCAGAACTGAGCATGGAAAACTGCGTCGGGACGGCGCCAGACGAGCAGGGTGCCCGTCACTGCGATCGCGAGGCCCCAAAACACGGCGGGCGTGAGCAGTGCTCTAGACTCATCGGACGCCGCTGGCGTGGGTTGGGTCGCTGCAGGTGCCATGATCTATGCGATGAGTCCTAATTGCCAAGGACCAATTGCCAACTGCTAACAGCTAGTCGCTAGTTGCTGGTTTTCCACCCCACCTGCTTGCCTTTATTCTGCTCGTCTAGCCACCTCTTGAGCGGCGCGAAGTACTCCAGCATCGCGCCGGCATCCATCTGGCGCTCGCCGGTGAGGGCATACAGCGCGTCGGGCCATGGCTTGCTCTGGCCCATTTCGAGCATGGTGTTCAGCTTGGCGCCCGCGGCCTTGTTGCCGTAGAAGGAGCACCGATAGAGCGGCCCGCTGAATCCGACCTCGCGGCACATGGCGCGGTAGAACTGGAACTGCAGAACCCGCGCCAGGAAATATCGCGTGTAGGGCACGTTGGCGGGAACGTGATATTTCGCGCCAGGATCGAAGTCGGCCTCGCTGCGCGCCACCGGAGGCGAAATGCCCTGATACCTCTCGCGCATCTCCCACCAGGCTTTGTTGTAGTCGGCGGGCTTGATCTGTCCGCTGAACACCTTCCAGCGCCATTGATCGATGAGCAGTCCGAACGGCAGAAACGCAACCTTGTCGAGCGCCATGCGCAGCAGATAGCCGGTGTCGTCGGTTTGCGGGATGGTCGCCAGCAGGCCGACCTTGTTTAGGTATTCGGGTGTGATGGCCAGCGCGATGGTGTCGCCAATGGCCTCGTGGAAGCCGTCATTCGCTCCGCTCTTGAAAAGGAAGGGCTGGTTCTCGTACGCGCGCTGGTAGAAGTTGTGTCCCAGTTCGTGGTGAATGGTGACGAAATCCTCGCCCCGCACCTGGATGCACACCTTCAGTCGCACGTCGTTGAAGTTGTCGATGTCCCATGCGCTGGCGTGGCAGACCACCTCGCGATCTTTCGGCTTCACGAACAGCGAGCGCTCCCAGAATGTCTTGGGCAGCGGCGCAAAACCCAGCGAGGTGAAGAAGCTTTCGCCGTACTTGACCATCCCGATGGGATCGACGTTCTTCGCCTTCAGCAGGTCGGTGACGTCATACGGCTGCTTCTGCTGCGGCGGCGCGACCAGTTCGAAAATGTTGCCCCACTCCTGCGCCCACGGATTGCCCAGCAAATCGGCGCGGATCATGCCGTTGGCATCCACCGCGGTCGGGCCGTACTTCTCGACCAGCTTGGTGCGCACGTAGGCGTGCAGCGAATCGTACAGCGGCTTGACCTGCTGCCAAAGGCGCTCGACGTCAGCACTGAACTGGTCGGGCGTCATGTCATAACCGGCGCGCCACATTGCACCGAGATCGCTGAAGCCCATGTCCCTAGCGCCCTTGTTGCCGAGTTCAACCCAGCGCGCGTAGTGGTCGCGCATGGCCGGGGAGATGGTGTGCCAGCCAACCCACAGGTCTTTCAGCTCTTCGGGATCGGTACTGCCGGCCATGATGCGCTCGATGGCCGTGATGTCCAGACATTCACCCGCGTGCTTGCCTGCCTTGGGACAATACTTGCCTTTACCGTACGCGGCTTCGAGCGAAGTTCCGAGGCGCGCCATCTCCGCCAGCTCTTTGGGATCGTTGGGCGCGGGCGCGGGCACAGCGGCGGAAAGCTTCAACAGCAGCATCTTGCGCGCCAGTTCGCCGGAAAGCTTGAGTTGGTCGTAACGCGTGGCCTGCTTGGCCAGCTCGGTAGTGGCGCCGATCAGCACTTCGTTGGCATCGGCCGCGATCTGCTCGGTGTCGTCGGTGATGAAGTTCGCCTGCACCCACGCGGCGCGGCTGGCCTTCACCGTAAGATCGTTAAGCCGGGTCTCGGCCCGGCGGATGAACTCCTCCGCCTCGGCGACAGTGGGAGGACCTTGTTGGGTTACGGTTTGCGAGGGGGCGGCAACGGAACTGGTAGTTTGTGCACTCATGAGGGAATTGAAGATAACCGGGACCAGAAACATTATCGCTGGAATGAGCGGAAAAAAACGGACGGCTTTGCGCATGTGCAAACGATCTCCGGAATCATTGTAAATGGCGGATCACTTAGTTCTGGGTCTTGTTCGTTCGTGCTGGAGCCTTGGAGACCGACTGAAAGTGCGCCTGAATGGAGCAGAAATGCGCTGTGGTCGATGTAAACCACGTTTTCGCGCCTTCGGGCGCAACGTGGGCAACGTAGGGCGGTTTCCGGGCACTTTAGGCGGACGCCGGACGCTCCGAATTGGCAACTTCGAGTTGCAATCCGCGATGCGCAGGAGCGTCAAGTGGCGCATCGAAGACGGCGCCGAAGTCGTGCAGATATGTGCGGGATCGGACCAACCGTGGACTTGAATCCGCCGCCAGGCTTCCCAGACACTGACAACGATCAACTCCCCAATCAGCTCTGGCCTGTCAGTTGCCGGAACGATACTAGATGCCAAGGCCCGTCAGGCGTCGATGTTTCCCGGCGCAAGATATAGAGATTGCCGTCATCTGCGCGAACTTTGTAAAAGGCGTCCTGCGGCCCGTACCACTGGTCAAGTACCTCCTCGACCATGTACTGGCAATCCTCAAGCCGAAATCGAACAGGCCTTTCGTCGGCCGTCCGTCCGGAGTAGCAGTCCACTTCTAGCTTCATCTCCTCCATTCTGACGCATAGGCGTTACACGCGCCACCGGAGCGGGTAGTTTGGGGTTTCCGCTAACGCCGGAGTTTAGGCCGCGACCCGTGACGGCGTCGGCCTTGAAAAACTGGATAGGCGACGCGAGTCAGCCAAATGTTGCATGGAAGTGTGCCTTGTTTCAGCATGACGATGCTCCCCCCCACTCGACGATGACGTCCCCTCAGGGTAGGAGATCAGGGTCGAGCTTTGTTCGAGTGGGGCGTCATTGGGCCTCAGTTTGATGGTTGTGCAGCCCGGTCGTTCGCAGTCCAATGTGGTGTGCAGAATCCACTGGCGCAGTTCAGGCTCATGACGTAGTGCGCGGCGTATCTCGAGGCCAAAATAACCCGTGTTGGTATTGACGAAGCCGGGGGAGATTCCTCGATTGCGACCGTGACCATGAATGAGGCAGAGGTGAGATTCCCCCATTTCCCAGGCTTGCTGCACAAGTTTGGCCAGCACTCCGCTCCACACTATGTCGCGTGGATGATACCCGTGCAGATCAATGTCCATTGCTCCACATTCTACGATGAGTTCGAGGGCTCACCCAGTTTGGGGAGTACTTATGAAATGGGCTGGTTTCGACAGGGATTCGAGTAAACTACTTTAAGGATCAATCACCGATGAGCCCTGCCTATGACGGAAGCAGAGTTTAAGAAACACCTCGATGCAGCTGAGAAGAGCCCGAAAGAGATTGCGACTGCCGTCTCGGGTTTGTCAGAACAAGTTCTACGCTACAAGCCTTCCCCCGAGAAATGGTGCGTGCTGGAAATCCTTGGTCACCTCGCGGATGTCGAGATCATCTATGGATACCGGCTTCGACAGATGCTGGCGGATACCAAGCCCGTCATCGCGCCGCTGGATCAGAACGCATGGGCCCTCAACCTGAACTACTTGGATTCGCCCCCCTCGGAACTGGTGGCGTTCTACGGGTTGGCACGTCATCACAACTTGCGTTTGCTGCGAAATCTGAAGGCGTCCGACTTTTCCAAATCGGCCTTTCACCCGGAAATGCAACGGGAGACGACCGTTGCTGAGCTTGTCGAGAGAATGGGCGGGCACGGCGCTGCACACCTGCAGCAGATTGAAAAATTGAAGGCGACTGCGGGCCTCAGGCGAGGGTAGTCGCCAGCGTCAAGCAGAAACCATTCAGGGGCTGTTGAGGTCGATGTTCTTGATGGGCAGGTCCCAATGGGCATCCAGGATCTCGAAGCGATGCTGCTCTTCGTGCTTATAGGTCTCCTGATCGGGAAAAAGTTGCTTGAGCAGGGACTTTTCGTCGAAGCCTTCATTGGCGGTGGCGGCGTTCTTGAAGACGATAGTGACGCGGTAGTCCCAGCGGCCGTCCTCGGTGGTGTGATAACGAGGCGAGACAGCGCTCACTTTGAGCAGTCGGCCCAGTTCAATTTCTTTCTGCAACAACGGGTAGTGGTTCTTCTTGAAGAGCGTGATGAACTCCTCGGCGTGTCCCCATTTCACCTTGTAGTAGTACTCGACGACGAAAGGTTGGTCCTGAGCGGCGGTGGTCGGGGCAGTCTGCGGAGCCGCCAAGACGAAACGGAGCGGAGTGGTCAAAATGAGTGCGGACAGCAGGAGCATGATGGGTCGCACGGGATTCTCCAAGGATGATGGAGAGTGTACACCATGCCGATGAGTGGCCTCGTACGACGGCCATGTGTTGGATTGGCGCGACCTCTCCACGGAAAGTGCTCTCATGCGCCACGAAAACGTGACAGGTTGCACCCAGCGAGAGGGCCTGAGATGTCATGATGGTAGCACCTGAATCAGGTCGGAGTTCTGTCATGCCTTCCAGGCGTTTCACTTGGTTAGCATCGCTTCTGGTGCTCGCCAGCTTGCTCGCGCCGCCGCGGGCTTCATGGACGCAAGACTCCGCGGCGCAACCGGCACAGCAGCGCAAGACCAGCACGCCTTACACCGGCGACCTTTCCATCTTCGATTCTCCCGGCAGAGACGAAAAGCTTCACATCAATCGCGTGATGGACATTCTCTCCATCGTGCCCGGTAAGACAGTCGCCGACATCGGAGCCGGCTCGGGATGGTTCACAGTGCGTGCCGCGAAGCGGGTGACCGAGAGCGGCGTGGTTTACGCGGTTGACATTAATCCTGAGGCGGTCCGTCACGTCGCACAGCGGGCCAAGCAGGAATATCTGCTCAATGTAAAGACGGTGCTGAGCAAAGCCGACAACCCTGAATTGCCCGCCGACACTATCGACGCTGTGCTGCTGCTGAAGACTTACCACGAGGTGGCTAGCCCAGTCGCCTTGTTACGCAATTTGCGAACTTCCTTGCGAGCTAACGCGCGCGTGGGGGTGATTGACCGCACCGGAAACGGGGAAGACCACGGCGTACAAAAAGCAGTGGTGATTCGTGAAGCGGGGCAGGCAGGCTATCGCTTGCTCGAAGAGCATGATGACTTGGTGAAGGCGGACCAAATGGACTACTTCCTGGTGTTTGCGGCGAAGTAAGGCCTCGCAGAAATAAGGGGACGACGATAGCAGACGATAAATCCCGATAGCACAAGTTACTCTTCCGGACTGTAACCCGCCGTGGTGCAAATGGCCAAAGTTACACAATCGCTCCTTTTGCCAACGATGCTCTTGCCATCCTAGTATCGCAATGGTCTGTCTCAGCTCGTCTCTCGCAGACACCACACTTAAGATTGTGCTGCCGCAACTTGTGATCGCGCTGTGTGGCCAGGAAACGGGGAGCAACGGCTAGGCTCGACCTTCGGAATACCGCGCCAGTCCTCGACCCGACCGGCCAGCATCCGGCAACCGCATGGCACCGCCACTTGGTCGTATAACGCCCAACCCGTGCTGTTGAAGAACTCCACCAGGTCGCGGCCACAAAGACGGAACGGCGACTATACGACCAAGTGGCTTCTGAGGAGGGCGTATCCGGGGGTGATCGGCACAACAGCCACACTTTCCCAAGGCGGCTTCGGGCCCACAATAGGTTCCTATGTTCCCACATTCGCCAGCGCGACAATTGTAGATATTCGGCGCATGCCCTGCGAGGAAGGACGATTGCCCTGTAAGTGTACGTTGGTAGATGAGTCAGACTTTACTTTTTTCAATAGGAAACCGCGGCGACGGTGCAACAGCCATTGTTCTGGCCGTGCAGTAAAGCACGTTGCGCGGCGTTATTCTGTTTTAGTCTGAGCGCGACTTATGCCTTCCGACCCACAAAACCACGCTCGTTTTATCGGCGAAGTGATCAAACTCGTCACCGGCACGAGCTTCATTGTGATCGGCCTAGTGGCACTTGTGGTCGCCGGCATCCGCCGCCGCGCAGCCGGAGTGCTGGCCGTTTTCTGGCTCGGCGTCTGGAGCGCCATCTACGGCATCCAGAGTGTCAGCGACTGCTCGTTTCTGGTGGCACTCCTGCCTCACGGGATGCAGGTGTGTGTTTCCTACTTACACGCCCTGGTCACGTATTTGGTCCTAGTCGCCGGTTTGCTCACCTTCCGCGAACTTTGCGTGGGCAGGCTCCGCCAGTTCACGACGCTTCTTGCCCTCACCGCCCTCCTCATCGCCGTCTTCAGCATTGGCCGTTTTGTATTGACCGGCGAGGAGTACTGGCTCCTTGGGCCAAACAATTTTGTCGCTGCCGTCGGTCTCCTCGTTTTGCTGATCTTCTTTCTAGTGCCCAGCCTTGGCCGAAAGTACACACTGATCAGTAATCGCCGCGTCATGCTGGCCGGGGCTATCATTTTTGGCCTGGAGGCCCTCTTCACCAACATCGTCCGGCCTTTGGGCTACCAGATTTACGCCATCTGGGGCGACCTTGGATTCTTCGTTCTTATCCTCTCGCTCGGCTATGTCGCCATGCAGCAGGTCTACGCCGGCGAGCGCCGCCTGCAATCCATCGAGAACGAACTGGCCATCGCCCGCCAGTTACAGTTCGCTATCCTGCCCACGACAACTCCCCATGTCCGTAGCCTGCGGATCGCCGCCGTCTACGAGCCCATGACCGCCGTCGCCGGCGATTTCTACGAATACTTGCCGGTCAATGATTACCGCGCCGGCTTTCTGGTTGCCGACGTTTCCGGCCACGGCGTGCCCGCCGCCCTGATCGCGTCGATGATCAAGGTCGCGGCCCAGTCTGTCGCCGCCTGCGCGGCCGATCCGTCCGAGCTTCTGCGCCGTCTCGGCAACATACTCTCGGGCCAACTGGGCGACCAGTTCGTCTCCGCCGCCTATCTCTGGATCGACAGCGAAACCCGGATTGCGCTTTACTCCGCCGCCGGACACCCTCCGCTGCTGTGCTGGCGCGCCGCCGACCACTCGCTCGCGCGCATCGAGAGCAACGGCCCGTTGTTCGGAACGCCTTGTGCCCCCGACTTTCCCGTGCGCGAAATCCCTTTCGCGTCGGGCGACCGCTTCCTGCTATACACCGATGGCCTGAGCGAACCGGAAAACGCAGCAGGCGAATCATTCGGCGATCACAGAGTCAAGCAGGTCCTGTGCGACAATGCTTCGCGTCCTGCCGCTGAGCTGTCATTGTTGCTTCTCAATGCAGTCCGCGCCTGGCAACCCGCCTCCATACCTCAGCAGGACGACATCACTTTCATTGTCATTGATGCTCTTTAGACGGTTTGCCACGGCACAACAACTCAGTTTCCCACCAACATGTTGCCGACTGCGCCCGCGAGAACTTATTGCGCACTACAACTTCGCCGCAGTGGAGCCCCACCAGATGAAAAACCCCTCTTCCCTAGAACAATGCCGATCGTGAGTATCTCCATGGGATACCTCCTCCGTCCGTTTCGTGAGACACAGCGGACCATCCCATTAACGGCATTCTGAGAGATTGCTCTCGCGAAGGTCGCGTTATGTCAACTTGACGGTTAACGCCCATGCTGGAAGTTGACGGTCGACGCGCCGTGCCAGCTGGGATGCCTTTCTGGCGATGCACGATGTGTCCGGAACTGCCCGAAAAATCCACAACTACTCCCCAGCCCTCCGGCCAGATTCCATCCTGGCGTCTTGTAAAAATCCTGCCTTCAGGAGAGAATCATGCCTCTCATGGCAACCACCACGCCCCCGGGGCCCCAGAGACTCACGGGCAAGCTGTCGGTGATTATCGCGTTGCTCGGAATCTCCGTCTTCATAAACTATGTAGATCGCGGCAATCTCTCAATTGCAGCTCCTATGTTGAAGGAGGAGCTTGGCATTTCCGCGTCGCAGCTGGGAGTTCTGCTCTCCGCGTTTTTCTGGACCTATGCCTGTCTGCAACCCGTATCCGGATGGCTCGTAGATCGCGTTAACGTGAACTGGGTCATTGCGGGAGGATTCTTTCTCTGGTCCGCCGCGACAGCCGCGACCGGGATCCTACACACCTTCGCGATGCTGTTTGGGTTGCGTCTGGTACTCGGCATGGGGGAGTCGGTCGCCTTTCCCTCCTATTCCAAGATCATCGCTCTCCACTTCCCGGAAGAACATCGAGGACTGGCCAATTCAGTAGTTTCGGCGGGACTAATGCTGGGCCCCGGGCTTGGCATGTTGATAGGCGGGATGCTGATGGCCAGATTCGGCTGGCGCCCATTCTTCATCGTGCTTGGATCGGCCAGCCTGCTTTGGCTCATCCCTTGGATAAAGTGGATGCCGGTAGAGCGAAACCCAATTCATCTGGACACCACGGGCGCCCCGAGTCTTCCGGAGTTTCTCCGGCTGCGTTCGGCTTGGGGAACCTGCGTCGGTCTGTTCTGCGGCAATTACGTGAACTATTTCCTGATCACTTGGCTGCCTTTCTATATGGTGCGCGAGCGACATTTCTCAATGGACACGATGGCGAAGGTCGGAGGGACGGCTTACCTGCTCGGGGCCGGCTTCTCTATGCTCTCCGGTTGGCTTTCCGACCGCTGGATTATGTCCGGAGGGACTCCCACTCAAGTACGCAAGACATTTACTGGTGCAGGGATAGCACTCGCCGGGATTTCCCTCGGGCTGTCGGCGATCAGCGGGCCAATCCTTTGCTTAGCAATGCTTGTGCTGGGTGTTTTTTTTTCGGTGTTAGCAGTTCTAACGTCTGGGCAATCACACAGACGCTTGCGGGTCCGCAAGCCGCAGGGAGATGGACAGGCTTCCAGAATTTCATCGGCAATCTGGCAGGGGTCGCAGCACCCGCAATCACTGGATTCGTCTTGGACCGAACCGGGCATTTCTACTGGGCTTTCGCGATCCTGACGGCTGTCGCTCTGACAGGCACAGCATCCTGGGTTTTCTTAGTCGGACCGGTAGAGCAGCAGGTCTGGCACAAGCGACTCAGCGCCACAGCAGTTTCCGCGTAGACTTTGATCCATTGTGCGGAGCCCATAACCCCCCTCGTTCGTTCGGTTTTGAGGACAAGAGGTCCCCTCGGCCGAATTGGCGGGTCATGCGCGGATGACGGGCGACCGAACGTTAGGCTGTTCGGTGTCAACTTGACGAGAAACGCCCAACCCGTGCTGTTGAAGAACTCCACCAGGTCGCGGCCACAAGGACGGAACGCCGACTATACGACCGAGTGGATTCGGGGACCCATTGGCGTTTATCGTTACTAATCAGCTGATGGCTTCCGACTTACCAATGTGATCTCCACCTGTCACTCTAGCCAGTTGTACCGCTCTCTCCTCCCGCCTAGGATTTCTTGTTCCAAATGAATACAATTCCCAAATCCCTGAGTTTGTAGGGTTCAACGCCCTGGTGCGCTTCAACTGCGCGGGATCGCGGTCATGCCATTCAGCAAGACGGAGGCATTTATGAAGACGAGAGTTGCCGCAACGGCGGCTTTGGCGGTGGTCCTTCTCAGCATCGTCGCCCTGATTTCTTGCAACAAGTCTCAAGGCCCACAAACGGCCCAATCAACCGGCCAGAGTGCTCAGACTGAGCAACCGCCCCAGCGCAATCCTGACCGTAACGCCTACTTCGGTGAGGAACACATCCACACCAGTTGGTCGGTGGATGCCTGGCTTATGGGCAACCGCCTCACCGGGCCTGACGACGCCCTCAAGTACGCTCAGGGCCAGACCATTAAGCATCCGTTGGGCTATGACATCAAGATCGATACACCCATGGACTTCATGGGCGTGACCGACCACTCGGAATATGTGGGCGTTACCAAAGAGGCGAACACGCCGGGTTCGGCAGTGAGCAAGATTCCCGAGGCGCAACCGCTCATTCTCAAGGACCCGAACAACCAGGCGGACGTTCAGAAGACGTTCACGTACCTGGTTAACCTGATGGCTGGAGCTCCGGTGAAAGCCTTGATGGCTCCCGCGATAGCGGGCTCCATCTGGAAAGAAAACGTCAAGATCGCCGACGAGAACAATCATCCCGGTAAGTTCACTGCGTTCTGTTCTTACGAGTGGACTTCCATGCCCAACTACCGCAACCTGCACCGCAACATCTTCTTCCGCGACTGTGCCAAGGTGCCGGAAATGCCCTATAGTGCGCTGGTTTCCACTCATCCTGAAGATCTTTGGAACTGGATGGACGCGCAGCGCAAGGCGGGCAACGAGTTGCTGGCCATCTCCCACAATGCCAACCTGAGCGACGGCTGGATGTATCCCGTCGATCTCGACAGCTTCGGACGGCCCATCGACGCGGCCTGGGCGGCCTCACGCGACCGCAATGAGCGTCTGGTTGAGATCAAGCAGATCAAGGGACAGTCGGAAACTCACCCTTTGCTTTCTCCCAACGACGAGTTTGCCAGTTACGAATTGTCCCAAGGCGGTCTCCTCGGTCAGAAGCCGGACGGCGGCCGTATCGATCACATTCAGGGCAGCTTCGGACGGCAGGCACTGAAAGATGGCATCACCATGCAGGATGTGCGGGGCTACAACCCTTACAAGTTCGGCATGGCTGGCGGCTCGGATTCCCACAACACCGGCAGTCCTTACCGCCAGGACAATTTTTACGGCGGTCACGCTCAGATCGACGGAACCGTCGACCGGCGCATGGCCGGAGTCCTGGCCTTTGGCACCCTGGACGTGCGCTACGAGAATCCCGGTGGGCTAACCGGAGTGTGGGCTGAGGAGAACACGCGCGCCTCAATCTTCGACGCCATGTATCGCAAAGAAACCTTTGGCGTCAGCGGCCCGCACATCAAGGTCCGCCTCTTCGGTGGTTGGGGGTACAACAAGGACATCCTGAACGCCAGTGACTGGGTGCATCAGTCCTACGCCAACGGCGTCCCAATGGGTGCCGACCTGCCTCCCTTGAAGGGAACGGCCCCGACGTTCGTGGTCTGGGCGGTAAAAGACCCGACATCCGCCAATCTCGACCGCATCCAGATCATCAAGGGATGGACCAAGGACGGTCAGAGCTTCGAGAAGATCTTCGACGTGGTTTGGTCGGGGGACCGCAAGCCCGACAAGTGGTCGGGCAGGGTTCCGGCGATCCAGAGCACCGTCGACCTGGAGAAGGCTACCTATACCAACGATGTGGGTTCGACGGAACTGAAAACTGTCTGGACCGATCCCCAATTCGACTCCAGCCTGCATGCCTTCTACTACGCTCGCGTGCTGGAAATCCCCACGCCGCGCTGGACACTCATCCAAGCGGTCAAAGCCGGAATCCCACCCCCGGATGTGGTTCCCCTCACCGGACAGGAACGCGCCTGGAGTTCGCCAATCTGGTACACGCCCAGCGCTGAGGCCCGCAAGAATGCTCCAGCCGGAATGAAGGTGACGGACCTCAAGGCAAAGGGGGCGGCGTCATTGGGTGATGCCCAACTGAAGGCGCTACTTGTTGGCAAAGCTTTCTGGGTGCGCAACAACGCAACGGGGGAGAGCTTTAGCGTCAGCTACACACCCGACGGCGACACCAACGTTTGGCACATCGGCACCAGTTTTACGCTCCAGAGCTACGTCGGAAATCCGGTTCGCAACGGCTATGAGGGCGCCACTACTCCCTACAAAATCGAGGGAGGCAAGGTGGTGACCAAGGTCGCGCAGGATCCGTACTCCGTCACTATTTACAAGCTGGGCGACACGTACTACGGTGCGCGCAGCAACGAGTTCGGCTACGCCAATTACGAAATCATTCCCTACCCACAGTTTGTCGCTAACCCGGTCACAGGGGCGCTGAACCAATTCTCGATTGAATTGGGCTTGACTGAACAGCAGCGCCAGCAGATCCTCCCCATCATCCAGCAGGAACTGCCGAAACTGAAGGAGCTGAAGAAGAACACTTCGCTCAAGCCTGTGGCCAAACTAGAGCAGTTGAAGCAAATCGCCGACGATCTTGACAGCAAGATCACACCGCTCCTCAATGCTGATCAACAGAAGAAGTTCCAGGAAATCCGGGAGCAGCATCGGCGAGAGTTGATGGAGAAGATAGGAAGCGAGATTGTACAGAAGGCGGAGTACAGCGTCAGCGGCCTCTTCACCGATCAACACGCGCAGAAAGCGCCGTAGAAATGAAGAAGGCGGTGACTGACATCAAGGACAAGATGTAAGGCTGGGGTGTGTCAAAGCCTGGCTCAAAGGACGTGACTTGCCCCCATGAAAGGACGATTTCGCCGCTGATCACGGTCAAGAAAGCGCAATGAACAAAGTTCTTGCAATTGTCGCTCTTGCTGAGGCGGGTACGGGAGTGGTTCTGCTCGGGTGGCCGCCGATCGTGGTTCGCCTGCTGCTTGGCGCAGATATCAGCGGTGTCGGTTTCATCATGAGCCGCATCGCCGGTATCGCCCTGATCGGCCTGGGAGTCTCCTGCTGGCCCGGCAACTCGGCGTTGCAGCCGCTCAACGGAATGCTGACTTATAGCACGTTCGCCATGATGTACCTTGTGTATATCGGCGTCCGTGGAGAAGCGGTTGGGTTGTTATTGTGGCCGGCAGTCGTGGCTCATGGGGTCCTCGTCGTTCTTCTCTTACGGGCGCGATTCAAGGAAGAGATGCCGGCCCAATAAGTACTGAATTACTAAACTGCTGTTCCTGGTTGGAGATCATTGGTGCATGAAGTTTCCTTAGTTGCTGAGGCGCAGCCCGCTGCAGAAGGAAGGTCCGGGTCGCGTCAGTGGTTCCCTCCTGCAATCAAGCGCTGGCTGCGCGAACCGCTGCTGCACTTCCTGTTAATCGGAATCGCGGTATTTGCCGTGTATGCCTACGCGCACCGTGGTCGCGGTGGATTCGAATCGTCGCGGCAGATCACGCTAAGTCTCGATGAACTTGGGCAGATGGACATGTACTTCGAGTCGCAATGGCATCGCCAGCCAACTGCCACTGAGTTGCAAGGGATGTGTTGCAACTTTCAGAGTTGCTGGCTGGTTACGTGAAAGAATCGGGGAATGATAGCCCGACCCGCGATCTTCAAGTGGCGGCAGACCGAACCCGGCCTCATACTTTGTGCGGTCCGATGGTATCTTCGCTATTCTCTTTCGCTGCGCGATGTGGAGGAGCTGCTGGAGGAGCGCGGTCTCGATGTCGATCACACAACGGTCTGGCGCTGGGTGCAGTATTACGGCCCTGAGTTGGAGCAGCGACTGCGACAGCATCTCAAGCCTACAAACAAGTCTTGGCGAGTCGACGAAACCTACGTCCGCGTGAAGGGTCGCTGGTGCTACTTGTATCGGGCCATCGATTCCGGGGGAGCCACCATCGATTTCCTGCTGTCAGCGTTTCGCGACGCCGATGCTGCCAAGCGCCTGTTTCGCAAGGCGCTCGGCGATCGATCCCATCCCCAGCCTCGAGTGATCAACACCGACCTGGCACCGATTTACAGCTCTGCAATCCCCGACAGTAAAAAGGAAGGGACCCTGCGCACCCGCTGTCGACACCGACCTGTGCAGTACTTAAACAACATTCTCGAACAGGATCATCGAGCCATCAAACGTCGAGTGAACGCCAAGCAGGGCTTCCGAGAATTTCAGGCGGCTCGGCGAACGATTCAAGGCTACGAAGCAGTCCACATGATCCGGAAGGGGCAAGTTCGATGGCTGGCAGGAGATGATCTTCTTCGGCAGATTCAGTTCATCGACAGCCTTTTCGACTTGGCAGCCTAAGAACGCACGACAGACGCTCGGCGACAAACTTGTCTGCATTTGAAACTTGCAACACTACCATGTTGACCGACATTTCCTTTTTTATTTCTGAGTGGCCAGTAACATACACCTGACTGCCGTCGGCAGCAATACTCCATCTCAGCTTTCAGTGCCCCGTCAGCCGTCCGTGATGTGCTTGCTGCTGGGCAGGAGAGCAGACCTCTGGAGGTGCCGTTTGGCGTAGTGGAAGCCGTCAACGGAAAACATCAAGGCGCTGTTACGTCGTGGCCGCGGCTACCACGATATGAGCTATCTGCTACTCAAGGCACAGCGGCTGGCCGTCACCAAGACCAATTCCTCGTTTTTCATGAAGCCGCATAGAATGCGCACTTCATCAGATTCTCGTTCAGACCAAAATAGTTTCTTAGTTTATGGTGACACTCGGTTCACGGCCGGGATCTTACCCGGGTCTTCAAGCAGGAACTGGGGGTTGATGCGGGCGTTGTGCCAGCGGACGCCGAAGAACAAGTGCGGTCCCGTGGCGCGCCCCGTCGATCCGACCCGGCCGAGCGTCTGGCCCTTCTTGACCTCCTGCCCGGCCTGGACCTTGATCTCGGAGAGGTGGAAGCACATGCTGACGAGGCCGTCGCCGTGATCGATGAACACGGCATTGCCCTCGAAGAACAAATCCTCGGCGACTACCACCGTCCCGTCGGCGACGGCCAAGACCGGCGTGCCCACCGGCGTGGCGTAGTCGGACCCGGTGTGGGGCTGCGAGGCTGGCTTGCCGTTAAAGACCCGCTTCACGCCGAAGGACTTGCCCGCGGGCAGCGGCCTGGCCGGCGCCCCAAGGGGCAGCGTGAACTCCGCCAGCCCCTCTTTGCGCTTCCAGACCTTGCTCAGCAGCGCCTGGTCGCGCGAGTCGCGCTTGAGGTCCTCCGGCGAGGGGTGGGCTTGCGGAATGTCGGGAAGGTCGATCTCCTCGGTCCCGTACTCGTAGGGTTCCACGGAGATGCGGGCGAACTCTCTGTGCCCGGAGCCCCAGAGTGCGATCGTGATGAGAGCGGGCTTCTGCAGGAGGTCGACCGGATAATAGCAGGTTCCCTCCAACGCGGCCCAAGAGCGCCCCTTCATGCTGCAGCGCTTCGCGCCCGGCACCTCCCAGCGGATCAGCGTGCCCGGAGCCGCTGAGACCGTAGCTCCATGCCCTTGCGCAGCCAAGGTCGGAGGGGGAATCGAGCAGACGAGCGCCACCGCCCCAAGCAGAAGACGGCGGAAAAGGTATCGCCGACGGCGGAAAATGGGGAACAGTGGCGACAGGCAAAGATGTTCCCGTCCGGTGATTCCTCCTACAAGCTTCCCGCTGGTACGTTGTTTCGCGTTGTTCTTAACGTTGCTTTGCATCAGCGGCCTAGAACTTCACAAAGAACGTTCCCCAAAACAAAAAGGCGCGTGTCGCATCATGGGGTGAGGATAAGGATGGCAGCGACACGCGCAAGAAAATCCTCTTTGTACCTTAGTAGCTCGTCCGAGCCCGCTCAGTGATGCCGGTCACCGAACGATGTTTGGTCAGCACCGGTCACCATGGACGAGCGGAGGAAACTCCGGAGGTGCGCTGTCGAAGTTCCGGCTCGCGCTCTTGGTAAACACGATTCAGAGGCCGCGCATGAAGTTCATCATAAGTTGCGGTGGCGGTTTCGTTGTACGGTGCAAACAACTTGCGCCTGCCGGGCTTGTCTTTGACAAGCCCGTTCTTCATGGTCTGCTTGGTGAACACGCTCATGTCGCGCTCTACTGTTTTGGTCTCAGTCATTACCCTCATTCCTGCAGAAAGATATTTAGGAGAGAGTTGTGAACCCGAATCTCGCCGTTATATTCGACGAAGCCCAACTTCCTGAAGCGATTCATAAAAAAACTCACTCGTGACCGGGTTGTCCCAATCATCTCCGC
>JBEKNL010000093.1:0-16374 GCA_049522855.1 Candidatus Korobacteraceae bacterium | reverse complement strand
TCCCCGAACAAGATGAGTTTCGACAGGCATTCCTGTTTCACCGATCTCACCCAGCGTTCCGCATAGGCGTTCAAATTTGGACTCCGAGCTGGTAGGGGCATGGTTTTCACTCTGCCAGCCTCGATCAGTTGACGGAACGAGAGGCAGAACTTGCTGTCCCGATCATGCAGTAGATATCTGCTGTTGGCCAGAAATCCCCACTTCTGCATCGTCACGTTGCGCCCCATCTGTTCCATCCACTGCTGGTCCGGATGGGGCGTGATTCCGGCCAGACAAACCCTCCGACTCTCCAACTGGATAAAGAACAACACGTAGTAGGTAACCAGCCCTTTGAGCGTAAGCACTTCCACCGTGAAGAAATCTGTTCCCACCAGAACACCCATATGCGCGCGGATGAATGCTTTCCAGCTGGTCGTGTGCTTTCGTTTGGGAGCAGGAGGGACTCCGTGCCGACGCAGGATGTTGCCCACCGTCTGGTCCGATAGCCGCTGGCCAAGATTGGCCAAGGCCCCCACGATGCGATCATAGCCCCAGGTGGGATTCTCCTTCGCCATCTGCACCACTAAACCCTCTGTCTCCTCATCGACTCTGGGCCGTCCGGCGGAACGACGGAATCCGGACCCGTCGAACTTGTTGGCAATCAGCTTGCGATACCAGCCCAGAATGGTATCCGGCATGGCCGCGGCCGCTACTTCCTCCAGCGCCTTACGCCCTAGGCGGTGAGCGATCTCCGCGAGCGTGGCCTTGTCAGCTTCCGACAGGAGCAGTCGGCCCTTGATCTGGGCTTTCAGGATACGGTTCTCCGCAGCCAGATATTCGTTCCGCAACAGCAGTTCTTGATCGACGGTGCCGGTGATGTAGGCCAGCATGCGAGCCCAAACCATTTTGTTCCTCTTGGTTGATCGAGTTAGGGGAAAGCTGAATTGTAGGCCTTATCGAGACGGTGAAGAAAACAATCCGCAGAGACTTGGCGAGGCTGCAAGCCTCGCCTTTTCAAACCGTTCGATTTTTTTGACCATACGGGGAATCGAATCCGACTCCGATCGCCAGTACCTGTCTGAAGTCGAGCACGAGGAAGGCGATCAACTGAAAGCGATTCTCCAATCGCACCGCTTTTCCGATAGCGATCTCTCCTACTAAAGCTCGCAAAGCGGCACCCGCTTGACTTCCACGCCGGGGCGGGCATAAGAGTAGGGCTGGTGGATCTCTACAGCGTATTGCAATACGTGTTGTTTGTGGCCATCGTCACCATCCTGGTGAAGCCCTTGGGCGGGTACATGGAACGGGTCTTCTCCAGGAAACGGACCCTCCTTGATCGTTTATGTCTCCCGGTTGAGCGGCTCATCTATCGCCTCACTACGGTTGATCCCAATGTGGAGATGACCTTCAAGCAGTACGCGGCGTGTTTCGTACTCTTTAGCTTGGCCGGCACGCTTTTGCTGTATGCCATTCTCCGAATGCAGCATTTCCTTCCCTGGTATTTTCCCCGTTACCACACGACGCCGCTGTCCCCAGACCTGGCTGCGAATACGGCAATCAGCTTCTCGACGACCACCACTTGGCAGGCCTACGCGGGCGAGAACACGATGAGCTATTTCAGCCAGATGGTGGGACTGTGCGCGCAGAACTTCCTGGCTGGCGCTGCGGGGTTAGCCGTGGGCATCGCGTTTATCCGCGGCCTTGCCCGGCAACTCTCCGATACGCTCGGCAACTTTTGGGTTGATCTCACCCGCGCCCTGCTCTGGGTCCTGTTGCCGGGAGCGTTGCTGGGCGCCTTGCTGCTCGTGGGGCAAGGCGTTCCGATGAACTTCCGCCCCTATGCGGTCGCCACCACCCTCGAGCGCGCCCAGCAGGTCATACCGCAGGGTCCGGTGGCCGCGCTGGAGATCATCAAGAATCTCGGCACCAATGGCGGGGGCTTCTTTAACGCGAATGGGGCCCATCCGTATGAGAACCCCACGCCGCTGACCAACTTTCTCGAAATGTTGGCTATCGCGCTTCTGCCTGCGGCCTTGACGAATACCTTCGGCAGGATGGTTGGCCAGCCTCGACAAGGATGGCTTTTGTACTGCGTGATGATGCTTCTGTTCGGCTGCGGACTGGTCTTCGTACATCACTTTGAACAACGGGGAGATCGCCAACTCGCGGGTGTGGATTTCCGCAATAGTCGCGTCCAGTCTGGCGGCAACATGGAAGGCAAGGAGGTGCGCTTCGGCATCGGCGGTTCCACCCTCACGGCTGTAGTTACATCCAACACCGCCACCGGATCCTACAACTCGATGGACGACAGCTACACCTCGCTCGGTGGCATGGTTTTGCTGGTCAACATGCTGCTCGGAGAGGTCGTATTCGGAGGTTTGGGGACTGGTCTTTACAGCATGGTCATGGCCGCAGCGATCGCTGTATTTCTGGCGGGGCTTATGGTTGGGCGCACGCCTGAATACCTGGGGAAGAAGATCGGCTCCGCAGAGAACAAAATGATCATGCTGTACGCTTTGGCCGCGCCCCTGTTCGTCCTCCCACTCACGGCGATTGCCGTGAGCACCAGGATGGGACTGTCGGGGTTGACGACCAACGGCGGCCCGCATGGTTTTACTGAGATTCTGTTTGCCTATACTTCGTGCCTCGCTAACAACGGCCAAAACTTTGCCGGGCTGAGTGCAAACACCCCGTTTTACAACCTCACCACAGCGTTAGCGATGATGGTGGGTAGGTTTGGCCTAGCCATTCCTGCATTGGCGCTGGCATCTCTACTGGGGCATCAGAGAATTACGCCTTCTTCGTCGGGAACTCTTCCGACCCATTCTTTTTCGTTCGGCGTCCTACTCATAACCTGTCTGATAACGATTGTGGCCCTGAGTTATCTCCCTGCCTTGGCCCTCGGCCCCGTGCTGGGACGATTGCTCTTCGGAAGATAGGGGCCTCCTCCTGTGGCGTCGGCGATCAATGGGCCGCATCGTCGCCTATCACGCGCGGGCTACCCCAGGACAGCGCGTTTGACGGCCAAGTGCGGAAAGCATGAGTGAGAGAGCGGTCCAAATCAGGCATTGGCCACGCAATCAACTCAAGGGAACGGAAGAAATTCAGCTTGGCGGCGTAATGGCACACATGTTGGTCTTTGACGAAGCCCAGCATCTGTCGATTGAGTGCCTGGAAACCCTACGGGAACTGTTGGATCAACCGCCACACTGCGGGTTGCTGTTCGCCGGCACCCACGAGCTGGAGGAAATCTTCACCCGCCAGGCCTTGGAACTGGAGCAATGGCGTTCCCGGTTTCATGCCGGCCAGGCCTTGCCCGGCATATCGGAAGAAGAAGCAGCCACTATCGTGCACTCGGAGCTAGAGTTGGGACTGTCGCAGCGAAAGATCCAAAAGCTGATCGCGAAATCCCGGATCACGGACCTGCGCAACGGTGGCCAGCACAGCTATGTCTCGGCCCGGCGGCTGTTCTGGGTGATTCGCGAGTTGCAGGCCGTCGTCAGCGGAGAATCAATCCGCCCTCGTCATCAATAATGAAGGGCTATCCTGTAGGCATGGGCGGAGGCCCAATTATGCTCGAGATCAAGTCGGTTCGCACGGAATTTTCGGCCGATACCAACAAAATTTGTGGCCAATCACATTTCATCTGAGACGCCTTTGATAGCAGAGAGTTTCGTATGTGTTTCTTACTTTCTGACACTGCTGCGACGGACCGGGGGCACCCGCACACCATAAGCCTGAAACTGCGCGACACGAACCAGCTTTTCAATTCGATGGACCCTTCTCCGTTCATTGAAAAGGATCTGGACGATGACGCGGAAGAATTCATCGTAAGCTGGGCCCAAGAATTCTCTCCTAGCGCTCCGATCAAATTGCGTATCCACTTGGAACAGTGGCCGGCCGAGGACCCCAAAGAACTGATCAAGACGGCCGTCCACAACCATTTTGCTCATCGTGCCAAAATCACTGACTTGGAGTTTAAGCGCCTCCTAAGACAAGGCCGCACCAGTCTTTTCATCGGGCTGCTGTTCTTGGCTGCGTGTCTATTCCTCAGCAAGATGTTGTTAGGTCATGAGGCTGGCACTTGGGCTGCCGTCGTGCGGGAGAGCCTTACGATTGCCGGGTGGGTCGCCATGTGGCGACCGATGCAGATCTATCTTTATGATTGGTGGCCTCTCCTACGACTGCGTCGGGTTTTTACCAAGCTGAGCCACATGCCCGTGGAACTCGTTCAAAAGGGCAAAAGTTGAGTAGCCACGGCCTTGGGTAGTCCGCGGCAACCGAGCACTTCGGCTTCGCCCGATGGCAGGGGCCCTGTGACCTCAATAGCGTCCTGTCTTGGTTTGCTAACAGACCTCTGAGGGTTGGAATTGCGGCGGTCGCCACAGGTTCGGCACGGACGGGTCGCGTGGAAGCTGGTGTGTGAACGTCACCGCGATAACTTGTGTAATGGGGATATTTCAACAACTATCCGAAGATCAGCAGGAACAAGCCAGTTTCTGTATTGCCGACAAGTACGAGCGACCAACGCAAATCAAACATGACTGCAATTGAATTCCAACAATTCCAACAACTGGCTACTGACAACTGTTGTTGTGCAGTGTAGAATCCAGCCAGAAACGGTTTTAAGGTGATCTTGTGAAAAAAGTCACAGCTTGTGTCTTGTTTGTTCTTCTCGCTCTGGCGCTCGCCGGGCCGACCGTTGCTCATGCCCGGACGAATTCCACGCAAACCGAGGCACAGAAGAACTCGCAGAAAAACTGGAAGAAAGCTAACAAGGAACAAGCCAAAGCGCAGAAGAAACAACAAAAGGCCCAAAAGAAGGCGGCGAAGAAGTACAACAAGAATCACCCGACCAGGACCACGACAACGTAGAATGCCTTAGAACGAACTCCGAGGAAAAGCTTCTGTACCCCGGCCTTTGTGCAGATCGGCCCGCCCAGTACCCTCCCCTACACATCCCTCAACTGCTCTTCCGTCATTCCGAAGTAGTGTCCGAACTCGTGGATGACGGTCAGTCGAACTTGTTTGCGCACCGCGGCCTCGTTGGGACAGATCGCCTCGATATTCTTCTGGTAGAGCACGATGTAGTCCGGACCCGTCCCCAGATGGAAAACACTCTTGTGGGTCATGGGCACGCCGTGAAAGAGACCCAGACGTAAGCGCCTCGGTTTGCCCGGCTCGGGTGGTTCCTGGCCCGGAGGCAGGTCCTCGACCAGAACGGCGACGTTCCGGATCCGGCTGCGAAACTCCTTCGGCAGAGAATCCAGCACCTCTTCGACCAGCTTGGTGAACTCTTCGCGCTTCATGCTCCACGACACAATCTACAATAGAACCCAGCAATGAAACTGGAAACTCGAAACTTGAAACTCATCCCTCTGAGGGCCTCCGGCTCATCACTGTGCTGCGTGACTAACTGGCTTGGCCTGGCATACTTCTCGCCGTACAATGAGCGTGGACGGGATGCCTGAGAATTGTGTCCGGCGAAGCTCCAGGCGTAGCCGTCCAGATCGGGGCTGTGTGGCTCGACCTAAGGGTTGGTCTTTGAACTGGCTGCTATCCAGAGTTTTCCCCACCCGAACCGGTTTTCGCCTTCTCCACTTAGCGGTTAAATCCTTATTTTGCAATATTTTGCCTCTAAGTCTTTTGAGGGCAATATTTTGCGCGGAAAAATTGTATTTGTTCCTGTGTTTTCAATATTTTGCAATGATGGGGGGAGGGGGGAGGGGGACCCTAGAGAGACTGTGCCGCGACCTGGTATCGGTTTGCCACAATGGAATGAAGCAAGCAAAACCAGCCCCGAATGGGGCGAACGAGCTTAGCCCAGCGCTTCAGCGCTGGGTAGAGTGGGAAATAAGGCCAAGTCCCGTAGGGACGGCAGAGGTTGCAACACGCTCTCTAGAACCCCACCGAAGACGCTGCTCGTCTCATATTCCGTGTTCTGAGTCCAATACCGTGGCGTTGCTCGTTCCCGTAGTTCTTCTCTTTATGACCTCACAGCTTATGACCCAGCAAGCCGTCGCACAGCAGATGTTAAATCCGCCGCAAGCCATCACCGACCCCACCAAGCTCCAGAGCAAGACCGTCGCTGACATGCAGGTGTTCTCCATCGAGAAGCTGTACATGACGCGCGCGATCGGCGACTCAACGTGGTCGCCCGATGGCAAGCAGATCGCCTTCATCTCCAACATCAGCGGGCGCAACAATCTCTGGCTGGTGCCAGCGAGCGGCGGATGGCCGACGCAGTTAACCATCAGCGATCAGCGGCAGGCGCAGCCGGTGTGGTCGCCCGACGGGACGTGGATTGCCTACATCTCCGACCACGATGGCGATGAGCAGTGGGACATCTTCCTGGTTTCGCCCAAGACCGGCGACGTGGTCAACCTGACGACTTCTCCGGACAGCGCGGAAGAAGAACCGGCGTGGTCGCCCGACGGGCGGCAGATCGCCTACATCACCAAGCCCAAGACCGGCTCGACCTTTGAGATCGAGCTGATGGACGTCGCCACGCGTCACGTTCGCCATCTCACCAGGAACACGCCCAAGGAGTTGAGCAACTGGAAGCCTATTTTTTCGCGCGACGGCGAGTTCCTGGTTTACACGCAGTCGCACGCCGGCGGCAGGGATTCGAACATTTTCGCGCTCGACCTCACCAGTGGCCAGAGCACAAACCTGACGCAACATGAGGGTGAGTACACCTACGAAGCGCAGGACATCTCGTCAGACGGCAAGAAGATCCTCATCACTTCGGACGCGCAGAACGGCTATGACAATGTCGGCCTGCTCGACATCGCAAGCAAGAAGATTGATTGGCTGACTGCAGAGAAATGGCGGCTCAGGGCCGGAACGTTTTCGCCCAATGGCAAATCGCTGACGTGGACGGCCAATGTTGACGGCAACACCAACATCTATCTGTACGACATGGCGAGCCGGCGCGCCGACGCGTTGCCGCTGAAGCAGGGTGTGAACTCGCTCGGCGGCAATCCGCTGCCTTACAGCCGCGATGGGTCAAAGCTTTTGTACTACCACAACGGCGCGGACGCTCCCAGCGATGTCTGGGTCTATGACATCGCGTCGAAGCAGTCGCAGCAGGTGACGCACTCGCTGGTCGCCGGTGTGAACAGCGCCGATATGGTCGAGCCCTACCTGGTGCATTATCCCAGCCGCGACGGCAAGTGGACGCTCTCGGCGTTTGTCTATGTGCCAAACAATATCCAGCGCAACGGCAAGTTTCCGGCGATCGTGTACATTCACGGCGGACCGGCCGTGCAGACGGTCAACTCGTTCAACCGCTTCATCCAGTACATCGTGAACCAGGGATATCTCGTGATCGCGCCGAACTATCGCGGGTCAACCGGATACGGCAAGGAGTTCACTGACGCCAACCGCGGCGACGCTGGAGGCGGCGAGTTGCACGACGTGCTCGACGCGGCCCAGTGGATCAAGAAAAGCGGCTTCGTTGATCCCAAGAAGCTGATTGTCATGGGCGGCAGCTATGGCGGCTACCTGAGCATGATGGCGGTCACTAAGGCCCCGGACATGTGGGCCGCAGGCGTGCCTATTGTGCCGTTTGTAAACTGGGCCACCGAGATCGCCAACGAAGACCCACTGCTGCGCGAGTATGACCTGGCGACCATGGGCGATCCGGTGAAGAACAAAGCGCTGTACGCAGATCGCTCGCCGATCAACTTCGTGGACCAGATCAAAGCTCCGCTGCTGCTGCTGGCCGGCGCGAACGATCCCCGGTGTCCGCACGAAGAGGCGCAACAGGTGGCTGATGCCATCAAGAAGCGCGGCGGGTCAGTGCAGCTAAAGATTTACGAAAACGAAGGCCACGGCTTCGCGCGGGTGGAGAACCAGATTGACGCGTACCAGCGCGTGTCGGACTTCCTGAAGGTACATGTGCCGTCGCCGGGATGCGGGTGCTCGATTTATGAGTAGCTGTCAGCCGTCAGCGCCTTTCCCCGCGCGCCACGAATCCGATTTCTCTCTTCGACGATCGCCGCGACCAGGCCTGGAATGGTGTACTCCTTCGCTTCGATGTCCACGGGCAATCCGAACTCACGCAGCGTGGCGGAGGTTACGGGACCGATGGATGCTGTATGCACGCCATGGTAGTGCGCCGGCTTCTTCAAGGCGGCACGCGCGCTGCGCAATCCCAGCAACTCGACGAAGTTCTTCACGGTGGACGAACTGGTAAAGGTGATAGCGTGCGGTCGCAGTGTTCGGTTGGCCAGCAGGGCCCGCAGACGCTTCTCAGAAGACTTGGGCGCCACCGTCTCGTAGGCTTCGACCACATCGACGGCTGCACCGGCGTTGCGCAATTCCCGCGGGATGACATCGCGCGCAATCTTGGCTCGCACCAGCAGCACCCGCTTCCCTTTCACCTTACGCTGCAGCGATGCGACGACTGACTCGGCTACGTATTCCTTCGGCGTGATCGCCACTCGCAGGCCATGTTGCTCGATCACTTTTCTGGTTGCAGGCCCGATGGCGGCAATCTTCACATGCGCCAGCGCTGAGGCATCGACCTGCTTCTTTGCCAGCCGTGCGAACATCGCTTCAACGCCATTCACGCTGGTGAGAATTAACCAATCGTAAGTGGCAAGGTTCTGCAATGCTGAATCCAGCGGCTGGTAGGAGCTGGGCTTACGAATCTCGATGAAGGGAATCTCGATAACCCGGCAGCCCAGTTCGCGCAGCGCCGAAGAAAGAGCGCCCGCCTGCTTCTTCGCGCGCGAGACCAGAACGCGGCATCCAGCCAGGGGCAAGACGCTCCGTGAAATGTTTGTACGGGGATTGTTTGCCAAAGTAGGGGTCCTTCGACTCCGGCGTCGCAAAACCAGCGCCACCTCCGCTCCGTCGAAAATCATTCACCACGGAGAGCACGGAGGACACGGAGTCTTGGTTTCTATCGAGTCTTCTCCGTGATCTCCCTGATCTCTGTGGTTGATTTTCATCTCGATGAGGGCAGCAGAGAGAACTGTGCCGTCCCTACGGGACTCAGACTCATTTCTCAACCCTACCCAGCACTCCGCCTGCGGCTGCGTGTTGGGCTAAACTATGTCGCGCCTACGGCGCTGGATTTTCCGCCAGCACAATCCACTGGCAAATACCACGGTTCGTTCGCACACACACTTAGTAGGCCCATGTGACGCTCAGGATGACATGATGACCGCCCTAGTGCGACCTGACTACTGACGACTGGCTACTGACAACTGCTTCTTACGGCTGCTGGGGCGCGACTGCCGCCGCACCATACACGTCTTCAAGAATCCTGGTGGCGCCCCGGCGCAGCAGCGTGTCGCCAACTTTTTCGCCCAGCGTGACCGGGTCGCTGCCGCTCTGCTGCTCGCGCAGAACCTCAGTGCCATCCGGGCGCGCAACAATCGCGGTTAGCTGCAGCTTGCCATCCTTCATCTCAGCGAACGCA
Organism: Candidatus Korobacteraceae bacterium; assembly: GCA_049522855.1. Classification (GTDB taxonomy): domain Bacteria; phylum Acidobacteriota; class Terriglobia; order Terriglobales; family Acidobacteriaceae; genus Bog-257. The sequence continues at coordinate 6,962 of JBEKNL010000093.1, read as the reverse complement.
CCAATCGGGACCTGGCATCCGCCCCCCAGCTTGTTCAGCAACGCGCGCTCGCAAGTCGTAGCTGCGTGGGCCGCGGAGTCGTCGAGAAACGCGAGATGTTCGCGCATCTCCACATCGCCTTCTCGGATCTCGATGCCGAGCGCGCCCTGTCCTGCCGCCGGGCACATGAACTCTTCCGACAGGACTTCCTTCACCAGTTCGGTTTTGCCGAGCCGCGTAAGTCCGGCGGCAGCCAGAATGATGGCGTCGTATTCGCCTTCCTCCAGCTTGCGCATGCGCGTGTCAACATTGCCCCGCAGTGGATGGATCACCAGGTCGGGCCGTGAGGCCTTCAACTGCGCCTGGCGGCGCAGGCTGCTGGTACCTACGCGCGCTCCATGGGGCAGCGCTTTGACGCTGTTGTACTTGACGGAGAGAAACACGTCGCGCGGATTGACTCGCGTGGTGATGGCGACCAGTTCGAAACCGGATGGCAGCCGAGTAGGCAGGTCCTTAAGGCTGTGCACCGCGAGATCAACCCGGCCTTCCGCCAGCGCCTCTTCGATCTCCTTGGTGAACATGCCCTTGGTGCCGACCTGGGCAAGAGCCACGTCGGTGATTTTGTCGCCGGTGGTCTTGATGATCTCGAGCTCGACTTCATGGCCGCGCTCGCGCAGCAGCGCTGAAATGTGATTGGCCTGCCAGAGAGCCAGTTGTGATCCGCGGGAACCAATCCGGAGGCGCGCCATCAGTTTCGCGCTCCCGGTTTTCCGCTGCTCACGGTGGTGGCATCCTCGTCGGCGGCTTTCCGGGGTTCCCGCAGGCCGAAGAGCTTGCGCACCAGATCGACCACGGTGGTGGCTTCCGAGGATTCGCGTGCCGCACTCTTGAGAGTAGTAATGGGCGTATGCATGATTTTGTTGATGATGCCGCGCGACAGCGCTTCCACCGCCAGTTCCTGTTCCGGCGAGAGCGTGCCCAGCCGGCCGCGTACGCGGTCAATCTCGGCCTGGCGGACCGTTTCCAGGTGCTCCTGCAGCGAAACGATGGTGGGCACGACATCGAGCGTTTGCAGCCGCGATTCGAACTTGTCCACCTCCAGTTGCACGATGGCTTCGGCGCGGTCAGCTTCGGTCCTGCGATCGGCAATGTGCGATGAAACCACCTGCTGCAGGTCATCGATGTCGTAGACAAAGATGCCGTCCAGCTTGTTCAGCTCAGGATCGATATCGCGTGGGACCGCGATGTCGATGAAGAACATGGGACGGTTGCGGCGCTGGTGCAGGAATCTTTCGCCGTGCTCCTTGCGGAAGATAGCGTGCGGCGCGCCCGTGGAGCTGATAACGATGTCGGCATTGGGAACGGTCTCGTAGAGCCGTTCGAATGGAATCGCCTGACCGTTGAACTTTTTCGCCAGCGCCGCAGCACGCTCGAAGGTGCGGTTGGCAACGTAGATCTGGTTGGCGCCATGCGCCAGCAAATGGCGCGCCGCCAGTTCGCACATCTTCCCCGCGCCCACCAGGTAAACGCTCTTGCCTTGTAAGTTGCCGAAAATCTTCTTGGCCAGGTCCACGGCCACCGACGCGATGGACACCGCTGAGGTGGCAACCGCGGTCTCGTTCCTGACGCGCTTGGCGACGGCGAAGGAGCGGGTCAGCAAAGCGTCGAGTTGCGAGCTGACCGCGCCAACGGCGCGCGCCGTGGCATAGGCTTCCTTGACCTGCCCCAGGATTTGGGGCTCGCCCACAATCATGGAATCGAGGCTGGAGGCCACGCGAAAAATATGACGCACCGCATCGCGCGCGCGATGTTCGTACAAATATTTGCGATAGGGTTCGGGATCGAAGCCGTAAAACTGGCGCAAGAAACCTTGCAGATCGGCGGAACCGTTGGTGGTGCGGGCCAACATCTCCACCCGGTTGCAAGTGGAGACGATCATGCCCTCCTCGATGCCGGGATAGGTCGCCAGCGACTTCACCGCTTCCGGCAGCCGCGCCTCGGAAATGGCAAACTGCTCACGCACTTCGACCGGTGCGGTTTGGTGGTTCACGCCGATGACCACGAAGTTCATGAAAGAAACCTGTGGGTACGGCTGAAACTATTCGCCGCCCAGGCGCCTAAGGCGATGATGAAGGCAAAGGTCGCCAGAAACGCCGCGCGGCGGCCGCGCCATCCAGAACTCCAGCGGGTGTACAGCAGCAGCATGTACACCGCCCACATGGTGAACGACAACAAGATCTTCGGATCGTAAAAGAACAGCGGGCCATACTTGTCGATGGCAAGCACGGAACCCGCGATTAGCCCCAGCGTCATAAACGGGAAACCGAAGAGCAACGAGCGATAGCAGATTTCGTCGATGGTCTGCAACGGAGGCAACCAGGTCAGCAGCGGCGCCGGGCGCTTGGACTTCAACGCCCGCTCCTGCACCAGGTAGAGCAAACTGGCGCCAAAGCTGAGGAACAGCCCGGCGTAGCCGGTGAAGATGAGCACCACATGCACGAAGATCCAACCACTGCGCAGCAGCGGCGACGTCAACGTGACTGGCTTCTGCCCAATCGCGGACGCGAACGTCAGAATGAAGACGATGGGGAAGATCACGACGCCCGGCGAGACGGTGCGATAGCCCACGAAGAACACGAAAAACACCACCATCGCCAGGAACGCCAGGATGGATTCCGAGTAGTGGATCGTAGCCAGGGAAAGATGACCGATTGCTACGGTGGACTCGACCAGAGAAACGAAGTGGAAGATAAGCCCCAGTCCCACGGCCGGCTCTACCACCTTAGCCAGAACGTTGCCCTGCTTGCTGAGCAGGAGGAGCGAATAGAGCAGCCCCACGCCATAACAAACCACCGCGACTCGGAGCCAGATTAAAGGCATAAACCCCACGAATATAAGGCTTCAGCTCAATTGCTTCTTCTAGGTTAAGTATAACGGGGTGGCCTGGAAGAAGGAGTGTAGTTATCACGTCCGCCTGTGATTTGCGTCACAAGAGGGTCGGCAACTGCATGAGGCACGAAGGCAGAAGCGCCCCCCTAGCTGGGATAGTGGAAGTACACGATGTGCTGCGAGGCGATGGTGACCCCATCCTTCGAGGCCGGCCGGAAGTGCCAGCGCGGCAGCACGGAAAGAACTTTTTGCTCAATGCCGTATCCGATGCCTTGCAGCAGCTTGGTTTGGACCACGTTTCCTTGCGCGTCAATCGTGACCTCGACGATCACGTCGCCCTGGACGCCCGCAGGTATGTCGGAGCGCGAGACCGGAGGATCGGGGAAGACTTCCGGCAGCGCGGGCACAACTTCATCTCCGGTAAGCGGTGAACCCGGCACGCGTCCGTAAGCAGAACCGCCGCGCGCGGTCTGCTCCGGCGCATCGTTCCGCGTGGCTTGATCCGTTTGCCGAATCCTCGTATCAGACTTGCGCGGGTTCGGCTTGGGTGTCAGCGCAGCACGAAGTTCTGGCCGTTGCTCGTTCGGCGGTGGTTGCGTCTTCTCTGGTCCCACCGGCGCAAGGTAAACGATGGAGATCGAGCCGGATGATCCCTTAATTCCCAGATCGACGTCAGAAGGCGCGACGAAAATCGCAGCGCCGCGATGGCTGAGCAGAAACAACAGCAGACAGTGCACCGCGAAGGAAGCGAGCAAAGCACGATTCCATCGCTGACGCCCAGACCACTGAATCTGCGTGAACATCAGAAATCCCCACCCTCGGAAACTAGCGCCTCTCCGCGCTAAGGCTTCGTCCGCCCCATCTTCTGCTCGATTGGCCGCAAGCGACCAGAAGGGGTTAGCTGCAACGATTGTAGCGCTATTCCACTCCGATGGAGTCCAGCAATATGGGCAGTTCGTGTACCTCCAGGCGCAAGCGGCGTCCGTGGTTAAGCATGTCGGGAATCTCGTCGAAGGCTTGCATCAGGCGCAACTTCACGGCAGCGTACTGTTCCGACTCGCTGAGCGTGCGCCCCCGGCTCACCGCCCAGGCGGAGAGCGCCTCCGGATGCAGAAAGATACTGACGGCGAAGATTGTCTTGCGGTCCGAGGTCACGTCGAAGATGAACTCGGTGGAGGGAGCTTCGGGATCGCTGCCGAGCGCCGCCCGCTTGCCGACGAAGTAGTACTGGTAAACGTAGCCGGTCTGTCCGGTATAGGTCTTGACGCGGCGGATGGTCATACGTGGGTCGCTACCGAAGAATATTCTAGTCCGGGCGCGGCTACCGCTCCGTCGGCCGCTCGCGCAGCATGGCCGCCGCCGTCTCCGAGCTGACAGGCGAGTAATACACCTCTTTGAAGGTGTACGACTTTGCCTTGGCGGCGAGGATGGGCAAGATCTCGATGTGCCAGTGGTAGTCGTCCTGTATGGTCTTCCAAAACCCGAGCGTCTCCGAGCGGTGCATGGTGTTGGGCGAAGTATGTAGCACCATGTGGAAGCCATCGGCGATGGTGCGAATGCGGTAAAGGGTGCGCCGCAGCAGGGCCGCCAGGTCGCGCATGGCTCCGGACTTCAGCGCCATGCGCTCGAAGTAGGCTTCGTGGGTGTGGGGAGCGACCCAGGTTTCGTACGGCACACGCGGAGCGTAAGGACAGCAGGCGATGTAGTCGCCGCGGACTTCGATGACGCGCAGCTTCTGTTCCTGCTCCTGCCGCAGAATGTCGCAAAAGACGCAGCGCTCCTTCACCTGGTAGTGTTGCCGCGCCGCCCGCAACTCGTACAGAACGCGCCGCGGAACAAAGGTAGTGGCCACGACCTCCGAGGTAGGATGGTCAAACTCCTGCCCCGACTGGGCACCGAAATTCTTGAAGACGCTGACGTATTTGAAGCGGACATCGCCCTTCAGGTCCTGAATACGCTGGGCGCAGAGCGCCAGGTATTCCTCGATTTCGCGGTCGTCGGCATTCCACAAATGCCGGTCGTGGCGGGCATTTTCGACAATCACTTCGTGGGCGCCAACCGGGCGCATTTTATCGTAGAGACCGTTGCCCACTCGACCCGGATCGCCATCGATGCCATACAGCGGATGAGGATGGACCACGGCGCGCGCCGACCAGGGAGTGCCATTCACGGTCGGCGCGGTAGCGACCACCTGCAGCGGCAGGCCGGACTCGGGGCAGAAGGGGCAGAAGGAGTCAGGCGCAGGGCTAGCTTCGGGCTCGTCGCCACAAATGACCCAGGAGCGCGTAATAGGGTCCTTGCGTAATTCCATCGTTCCTTTACTTTACGTCTGGGGGCGGGAAGCAAGCAATGAGCAATGCTGGCTGCTGCTAGAATGAGACATCGTGCCGCGCTCCATACGCCTCATCGCCATCGACCTGGATGGCACCCTGCTGGACTCCAATGTCCAGATCTCTGAAGCCAATCGGAAGGCGTTGCGCCGGGCCCATGAAGCCGGCATTGAAATCGTGCTGGTTACGGGACGCAGGCACCGATTCGCCTTGCCCATGGCGGAGTCGCTGGGCTTCGACCTGTGGCTGATGAGTTCGAATGGGGCGGTGACCCGTTCCACGCGCGGAGAGCTATTCCACCAGGACCTGTTGCCCAAGGAAACGGCCATCAAGCTTTGCCAGCACATGGCCGAGTATCGCAACCACATGGTCCTCACCTTCGACCGTGAAGGCATGGGAGCAATTGTGTGCGAAAATCGCGAGCGTTTGTACGACGTCATCCAGCGCTGGATGGAGAAGAATGCGCCCTATATCGAATACGTCAGTCCAATTGCACAGGCGCTAACGGAAGACCCCATCCAGGCGATGTTCTGCGGCCCGGTCGAACTGATGCAGCAGGCGCAGCAAGCGCTGCTGTCCTGCGATTTCGCCCGGGATTTCACCATGCTGCGCACGCAATATGATGTGCGCAACTTGTGCATCGTTGACATCCTCAACGCGGGTTGCTCGAAGGGGCACGCGCTGGAGCGTTGGGCCAATTATCGCGGCATCGATCGCTCCGAGGTAATGGCCATCGGCGACAATTACAATGACATCGAGATGTTGACCTTCTCCGGCCATCCGGTCATCATGGGAAATGCATCGGACGACTTGAAGCAGAACGGCTGGACCATCACCCTGCATAATGACCAAAGCGGAGTGGCGGCGGCCATCGAACAGGTACTCGACGCCAATACAGCGAGCGTGAATGCGTAAGTTCTTACAACTCGGTTTCTTGGGCTTGCTGATGGCGTCGCAGATGTACGCTGCCGAAATTGCCAACTTGCGCAACGGTTTCAGCATTCGCCACGAACGTCATGAGGTGGTCGGCGACACCACGCGCCTGTACCTGAGCGCGGAACCGAGCAGTGGATATGTCGACGTGCCCAGCGCCCAGATCGAGAACTTTGAGCCGGCGCCGCCCGAACCGCAAGCGGTCACGTCGCAGGCGCCGGTGGACTTGAGCGCCATCGTCAGCGAGGCCAGCACGCGTAGCCAGGTGGACGCCGACTTCATTGCCAGCGTCATCCGGGCCGAGAGCGGCAACAATCCGCGCGCAATCTCGCGCAAAGGCGCGCAGGGATTGATGCAACTCATGCCTGGTACCGCCGGCAAGCTGGGAGTGAAGAACAGCTTCGATCCGGCGGAGAATGTCGATGGTGGAGCGCGTTACCTTCGCGAACTGCTGCTGCTTTACAACAACGATATGGTCAAAGCGCTGGCTGCGTACAATGCTGGTCCGCAACGCGTCCAGCAGTACAAGGGCGTGCCGCCTTACCACGAGACCCACGCTTACGTGGCACGGGTGATCAACGATTACAACCGCAAGAAGCTGGCCCAGCGCAAGCGCCAGCGGAAGCCACCGGTGCAAGGCGCGGCTGCCGGCAAGCCAGAAATTGCCCAAAGCGCGACCGGTCCCGCAGCGGGCACCGAATAGCTCCGGGTAGTCTTTTCTAATCGAAGAATGAGCCTGAAGGAAGCCTGAGCGGGTGGCCGAGGAAAGCTCCTTTCAGGGTTTGAATTTAAAAAACAGTCTAGCAGTCGTCGAGGCGGTGGGAATGTGGG
>JBEKNL010000092.1:0-16578 GCA_049522855.1 Candidatus Korobacteraceae bacterium | reverse complement strand
CCATCCCTACCCTGTGCAACGCTTTGCCGCCACTCATCCGAGATAAGAGCCGTATGCGCTAGACAGCGCACGTACGGATCCGAGCGGGGGGCGATCAGCAATGATCGTCCCTACCGCGACTACGGAATCAGCATCCATAAGCCTGCACCTTGTGCAGTGAACAGGTGAGAACAGCCCAACACAGCACAGGGGACGAGGCTCTCAGGGTGGATGGGTGCTGCTAGCTGTGTTCCATACAGTGTAGGCACATATATGGGACACTCAGAGCCGCGCCAATTCAGCAGGTTTCGTCGCCTTACGGGTTGATTGGCGGAGGAATCACACGGCTTTGCGCAGCGTTTCCATGCAGTTCAGCCAACCGAGCACTTGGTTCCATCTCGCACACAGGTGGGCTACCAATGACTGGGAGGCCACTACACACCGTGCAGCAGGAATTGCGTAGACCTGTGCTGCAGCGAATCGGACAGCACTCGGATACCCCCCTCCCCTACACTGCGTAACCGTGCAGGTGTGACCGTATCGGAGGGGGGAGGGTATGGTCTAACACTTCATCTCAATCTGTATCTGGGTCTTGATCTTAGTCTGTGTAGCAACCGTCGTAACGGATGTTGTGGGCAGCACTCAGCCCTACCGCTTGTCTCATTGAAGCGATTGTCCTTGTTCGACGACGAGCTTGTAGGCGACGTAATACTTGTAGATATTGCTGACATACTGGACCGTCGTCTGTCCCACCCTTTGCGACACAAGCAACTCGACGTTACCGAACCACTTGTTGGGATCGAGTTCTTGCGCCGCTGCTTGCTTCCGAAGATCTGCGATGCGGTTTGGACCCGCGTTATACGACGCGAAAGTCAACAGCAGGCGGTTTTGCGCATCAATTTTCGGGTCGCTGAAATACTTGTCCGCGATCTGGCGCAGAACTTTAACGCCTGCGTGGATGTTGTTTTCGGAAGTCATTACGTTCGGAATGCTGATGGGTGGTGCCGCTGCCGTCGAAGGCTTTACCTGCATGATTCCTACCGCACTACCGTTTCGCGCCGCTTGGTTGAGCATGGACTCCTGATAGCCCTGAGCCATCACCATCAGGTAATCGAAGCCATATTGCGACGAGTAGGTCTTGAAAAAGTTCGCGAGCTCGTTGAATTTCTTGATTTCTTCTTGGCTAGTTGGATTCGTGACCCACTGGTTGCTCTGGATATAGCGCCGTATGAGAGTGTTGCCGAAGGATGTTCCGGCGGCGTGGGTCTTGACCCATTCATCCACCAATTCTTTGAGCTTCGGATTGTCCTTGCGCATCGCCCACGCCAAATTTCCTTCGTCAGCGATGACGATATTGGGTTGAGGAGTAATGTCGTGAAACACGCTGGCCCAGAGCTTGGCGCGCTGCGTGATAGTGACTGTGGCAGGGAGTATGCCTGCGTTCACCATTTCCAGCAGGTCTTCGTCCATCAAGTTCTTCCCGGTACTTTGAATTAGGATGGCCGGCTTGCCTTGCTTGGCTAATGAATTGTTGACCTTTTCCAAATTCCCGTAGTACGTGGTAACCGAATTAACGAACACCTTCTTCCCGCCCAGGTCCTGCAACGAGGAGACCGGACCGAAGTTTTTCCCGGTCACGAGGATCTGTTTCACGCCGGTTTCAAGGGGAAGCGAGAATGCGACCTTCTGTTCGCGCTCCGGAGTCACGGTTACTGGATAAGCAATCAGGTCACCAACTCCCTCAATCAAATACGATTCGAGTTGATCGGGGCGAACCGGGATGAACGTGACCCCCACGTGTTGCTTGCCCGTATGCAACTTCTGATTGACGAACTGCTCGAAGTCGCGCAATGCTTCGTAATAAATGCCTTCTGGCTTGCCGTTCACGTAGAAGAAGCTGGAATGACTGTAGAGAACGAGCGCCCGAATGTTCCGAGCTTTCACCATTGCATCGAGGTCTCCGGTGTGGCGCTCGAAGTTCAGTGGCAACCCAGACGTAGCGGACTGGGTAGGAGTTTTGCTTGCTGAAGCCGCAGCAGAATGAGTTGATGGTGCCTGGGCTACAACCGACGCCGTTCCGCAGACAATCGGGAGCAGAATCCACAACAATAAAACCGGCAAAACGCGCTGCTGTGCAAACGCGACGTTTCTAGGCATGTGACCTTCCGCCTCAGAGCAGTCGCGAGCAGCGGCATTAGAGTCGCTTTCCCTGAAGAGTTGGCTGGTGCGCCTGCTTTCGGGTGCGCTTATCTGACCGCGCCAGCGCCAGAAATGCAAGCGGCGAATGCTGCTTGCAACAGACTCTCGTCGATACTGCCGGCTGCTCCAATGGCCACGATCTGTGTTCGCGGCGGACGCTCGCCCCACTCGTCTTGCAGAGAAATGTCCACTCGCCTGCCCACCACCTGCAGCACCGCTCGCCATCGTGGCGCGTCGGTCCTGTAGACCATTCATTTGGCCGGGTAAACAGCCCGGCAGCTTACGCATCGTCTCCCACAACGCTTCCAGAGCCGGCGCGGGAACGGTAAATCGAAGGTCACGCTTGCGACTTTTCGACGCTGGCTGGGTTTTCATTTCGTCCCTTCGACAACGCTAGGTCGCCGAATGGGTTGACCGGGTTTGGCATCGGGAATCAGTTCACCCTCAAAGACGACAGGCACGCCGTTCACGATGACGTAACGAATCCCAGCCGAGGTCTGATTCGGCTTCTGGTAGGTTGCACGATCGATGACGGTTGCCGCGTCAAAGATGGTGATGTCCGAGTCAGCCCCAACCTTGATCCTTCCCTTGTTTTTCATCTGTGGGACGCTGGGTTCCAGAATCTGGGCAGGGATAAGCGACATCTTCGTGATCGCATCCATCATGGAGAGTTTTCCTGTCCGCACGTATCGACCTAGGATTCGCGCGTAAGTTCCCGCCGACCGTGGGTTTGCCATCGCATCTGCCGGGAGCGGCCATACGTCGGTCCGAATCATGTCAGCCCCGACCTGCCAGGGCATGGCGTCCGTTGCAATGGCCGAATCGGGGTGGACAACGGCCTGATCGAGCAGCGCCTTATCCTTCGGGTCATCCTCATTCAGAAAGTAAACCAATACGAATCCGCTGGGGTCTTCTTTCTGCAACTGGGCAAGCCGCTCGTTCGTGGCAACCCGCTCGCCGGTCTTGAGATAAAGAATGTCGGTGGACTTTATTCCCAAGTCCGCAAGATGCTCCGGTCTCAGATAGGCAGCCCCGATTACAGTGCTCCCCGCGCCGTAGGGGTATGCCTCCCAGGTAATGTTGACTCCCACCCGACGTGCTTCTTCTACAGCGGCAATCATCTCCGGAATATTTCTGGTCGCTGTGCTGTTGAGGTGGCAGATGTGCATGTGAGCGCCAGTCATCGCCCCGACAGCGATCACCTCTTCATGCCCCTCGACATTGCTATTCGGCCCATAGGGTTCGAGATATCGGATGTGAACGAACGTCGGGCTGTCACCATACTTTCTTGTCAGCTTCGCGATGTCATACAACTCTTCGTGGTTCGCGTCAGGCATGTAGCCCACGGCCGCGCCCGCTCCCAGGCCGCCCTCGCGAAGGCCCTGATCGATGAGATTGAGTACCTGTTTGGACTTTTCCGGTGGGAAATACCCTTGCCAATTGGTTCGTTGGAGCACCCCCATCCAATCCATGGGTGTGAAGTGCTCTATTGAAGCACCCTGCACGACAATACCCCGAGCATACACCCAGGACGCCGAAAAACCGAAGTTCACTGGCCGTCCTTGCTTCTCAACCAGATCATAGGTCTTGCCCACGGGTAGAACCCCGTTTTCCACCTCAAGGGCGGTCGTCACGCCATCTGCCGCCTGCATCCGGGCACCGGCCAGCGTCAGGACCGTGTGCGAATGGAGATCGATGAACCCGGGTGCAACGACCAGGCCCTTACCATCGATCGTCTTCTTTCCTGAAAGCGGCGTGTCGGAAATGGCGGCGATCTTCCCTCCACAAATTCCGACGCTGCGAACGGCATTGAGCTTCGATTCTGGATCGATGACTCGGCCATTGTTGATGACGAGGTCGTAGCCTTGCGCGTGAGCCATCGCCGCGACTTCAAAGTTCTTTACTGAGAGCTCTGTTCTTTTCATGGCACATTCCTTTGTTTTTCATCTCCTTAGGTAGTTCCCTTACCGAATCGGCTCGATCTCGGACATCACATCTGACTTCCGATTGCTGCCGAAAGTTGGATTCGACCGCTGTCCGATTCGACGAGAGTAACGGACATTACGTCCGCATCCCTCGCTGCCTCTGGTGATTTCACGTAGGCGTGCTTGAAGTTGTAGTTGATGAACGACTGCAAAATCGGTCGCGCCCGAGCCCGGCTAGACTTTCGGACTCGGGCTAACCGAGAAGCGGCCCGCGTGGTTCAGGCGCGAATCACTTCGCTGTCTCTTTCGCCGCGGCCTCTTTCGCTGCCGCCTCCTTCTTCAGCACCTCCAGGTTCGCCTCCTTTTGGCGCCACGCCTCACCCATGCTGTTTAGCATGGCTGGCGGCAAAGTTTGTATCGGAACCACGAGGTCGGTTGACACGGGCCACACCGGCAGCAACCCGGGGTGGTAGTCCTTCGGGTAGTACAGGTTCGGATCGATCTCGTGCTCGCGCACGAAGGGCTCTTGGATCTCCTGACGCGAGGTGGTCGGATGCGGAACTACGAGTTGTCCCTTGGAGAAGTCGAACTGGGGCGCTCGTGAGTTGGGGAACTTGGGGATTATGCCTTCTCGCACCCAGATCTTGTCCTTGGTCACGTTGACGACAACCCCGTCGGGCGCTCCGAAGTGGTACGGGCCCTGATAGTGTGTGCGCACCTCGGCCACCGTCTCCTCGTTGAGGTAGGGGTCGAAGGGCATGTGCGTCGTCATGAACAGCCGGGGTTGGATCTGGTTGGCCAGGTAGCCCGCCGCGTACGCTGGCGTGTGGTGCGTGTCGACGGTGTAACGCGCGAGGAACGGCGGCACGCCCTGCACACCGGAGCTGATCTCGCAGAGTTCGGTCTGCGCCTCGGTGACGTAAACGTCCACGCCCTTCGCGTATTTGATGTCGAGGTCGCTTGGCCGGCCGTCGCCGGTCCACACGAAGGAGAGGCCGTGCCAATCGAGGCGATAGCCCGACGCACCGTCCTTGGCGTGCGAGCGCTGCCAATGGATTATGCGCACGCCGTCCTTGTTGTAGATGACTCCGCCATTGTCGCGGAAGTCGAACTCATGGACCTCGATGTCGTGGCCCTTCCCGACGGGGAACACGCTGAAGGCGTCGTCATGCCACGCCAGCATCTGCTTCATGCCTTTGACCATCGCGGCGGTGCCGAACTCCGGCGTGCGCCCCGACGGGCCATACACATTGAAGACCTTGTCCCAACGCCCAGCCCATCCACCGAATTCGTACATGTACGGCAGTGAGCCGAAGTGGTCGATGTGGAGGTGCGTGATAAAGACCTTGTCGAACTCGTTCAGCGCAAAGCCCGAGGCGATGTAATTCGCGACCGACCCTTCGCCGAGGTCGAAAATGAAGTTCTCGCCGTTGCCCAGCTGGACCAGAATTGAGGTGTTCATCTGACCCGGACGGATAAACGGTGCGGTTCCCATGAAGATAATGCGCATCTCGTCGGGTTGGACGGCCTCGGTGCGCGGAAACCAGTTCGCGGCGCTCTTCAGCCACGGCATTGGTGCGATGCCTTGGAATAGGAGCCCTTCCTTCCAGCGCCCCATGGGAACGCCGCCGAAGAGGGCTGCCTTGATGTCCGCCTCGGAACTCGGCTGCTCCTGCGCCGAGGCGATGGTTAGGCCAAAGAATGCTATGAATACGAAAACGAGTACGGCGGCAAGGCCAGCCGCTGCCGCCAATGCACCTGCGCCCTTGATCATGTTGCGTCGGCTTAGATCGGTTGGAGGTGGAGTCTTCGTGTTGTCGTCAGTTGCCATCGTTGTTCTCCTTACGAAAAGTTCGGTGAAATGATCGAGCGTTATTGAGGGGGCCTCGCCACCGACCGCAAGCCAGAAAACACAAGCGCCCTTAGCTGCGTTAAAGACCCCAACATCCGTGTGCCGGAGAGTGTAACCTCAACGAGGTAGGCTCACAACCATTTTGTAATCTGAGCCGCGTTTTGTTGGGATGGGCGTCGCTTTCTGCGCAGCCACCGTGAGCAGAATATCTGTAGACACTCTCAAAAAGGGGCAAAAAACTTCCACGCAACCTCCGCGTGAAATCAAGGTCGAAGTGCGCCCCACCATCATCCTTTTTCGGTGTCAGTTCTGGTGTCAGTTGGGTTTTGATACAGGTGCGGAATCGTGCGGATTGGTGCAGAGGAGGTATATTGGATAGCCCTGTCGATATTGGTCTTTGCGGGGTGGTGCGGATTGATGCAAGTGGGCGCGTACGACGCAGAAGGCATTAAAAGTGCGTTGCTCTACCAACTGAGCTACGGGCCCACACTCACTAATCTACCATAGCAAATCGGCGCGACCGCCACCGCCAGAAACCATTGCGCATTGATCCGCCACTAGCGCACAATCATTCGTGGATTGCACAAGGAGAACGTCATGAAGCGCTGTTCCTATTCGATCCTGATACTTTGCCTCGCTCTTACGACCGTGGCATTCCCCCAGGACAAGACGCAAGCTGCCGAACAGGCCGCCGCCGACTGGTTGAAGTTTATGGACTTCGATGCTTACGCGCGGGGTTGGTGGCAGGCCTCATCCAGGTTGAAAGCTATCATCACCCAGGGTAATTTTGAACAAAAGCTACGGGCGACGCGCACCCCCCTGGGCGTGGTGCGCTCCCGACAGCTGAAATCCGTGGAATACAAAAGGCAAATGCCGCGACTTCCGGAGGGAGAGTATGTCCTCATACTATATAACACCAGTTTCGAGCACAAGAAAGTGGCGATCGAGACGGTTCTCCTCGAACTGGAGAAGGATGGTCACTGGCGAGTGGCTGGCTATTCCATTGATTAGGATTTCGATTGTCTTAGCTCGATATTAGACGTTGCTCCCTTGAAGCATAGCTACGCATCTCATCCGGTAGAGCCATGGCCGGGAAATCATGTCCGCACGTCATCGTTGTGGGAGGCGGATTTGGCGGGTTGGAGGCCGCTAAATTCTTGGCGCGTCTGCCTGTCCAGATCACCCTGGTAGACCGCAAGAACCATCACACCTTTCAACCTTTGCTCTATCAGGTGGCGACGGCAGGATTGTCGCCGGCAGAGATCGCGGCGCCGATTCGCGAGATCCTCGCCAAGCAGGAGAATGTGGAAGTTCTGTTGGGGGACGTGCTCGGCTTCGACCTCGAGCGGCGCATCCTCAAGCTGCATGGATTCGAGCTTCCCTACGACTACCTTGTGGTTGCCGCTGGCGCAACCCACGCCTACTTCGGGCACGACAAATGGGAGCCGTTCGCTCCGGGATTGAAGACCATAGAAGATGCTCTGGAAATGCGCCGCCGTATTCTGCTGGCATACGAACTGGCAGAACGCGAAGCAGCGTTGACTGGCCATCATCGGCCGCTGAATTTCGTGGTGGTAGGCGCGGGGCCTACGGGGGTTGAGCTGGCGGGAACCCTGGCCGAGATCGCGCGCAAATCTCTGCCCGAAGATTTCCGCAACATCCAACCGGCGAAGACCCGCGTTCTGCTGGTCGAAGCCGGACCCTCGGTGCTGAGCGCCTATCCCGACGATCTGCGCCAGAGTGCCGTGAAGCAACTGCAACATCTCGGCGTCGAGGTGCGCACCAACTCCGCGGTGACGGACATACGCCCGGGCGAGGTTAGCATCGGCCAGGAAGTGGTACCTGCGGCAGCCGTGCTATGGGCCGCTGGAGTATCGGCCTCCCCGCTTGGGGCGGCGCTTGGCGCCCCGGTCGATCGCGCCGGACGGGTGCTGGTCGAACCCGACCTGAGCATCTCCGGACATCGCGAGGTCTTCGTCATCGGCGATCTTGCCAGCATGAACGATGCAGCGGGCAAGCCGCTGCCTGGCATCGCTCCGGTGGCCATGCAGCAGGGCAAATGCGTGGCGCGTCAGGTTGCCGCTGACCTGGCCGGACGCTCGCGCGAAGATTTTCATTATGTGGACAAGGGTTCTCTAGCGACCATTGGCCGCGCGGCCGCTGTCGCACAATTCGGCAAGGTGCACATCTCCGGCTTCCTGGCCTGGCTGTCGTGGCTGTTCATCCACATCCTGTTCCTAATCGGCTTCCGCAATCGTGTCCTGGTGATGCTCCAGTGGGCGTGGAGCTATCTCACCTACGAGCGTTCGGCGCGGCTGATCACCGGCGAAGCGAGGGTAATCTCCGTTTCGTCGATGGAGTGTGCCGAAAAGGCAGCCGCGCATTTTGATCGCGATGGTCAAGGTGGGCCCGGCGACGCTCGCATAGCCACACGAGAGGTTCTGCAAGAAAGTAAAAATCCGGCTCGCAAAGTGAGCTAAGAACCAAGCGCTGATTCTCCCCACGACGTTCTGGACGGCATGGTCAGAACCTCATCTTGTGAGGGCCGTTCTGAGCGCGGTACTGGTTTATTGCGTTAGACGGAGGAGAATCTTAGCGGCGATAGTCTGAAAGACTTGCTGCAATTCAGCGCTGCACTGGCTGGATGGGCAGTTGGAGGCAAATACCGCCTCTCCCACCGGCTGGTTCGGATCGTAAGTCGAGCTGGCTGGGTCGTTAGCGATCTGTTGCAGGAAAGCCTGATCGACACTCGTCCCCAACCCGATGGAGTAGACATACATGCCGGGATTCTCAGTGCGCATGGTGGTCGCGGTTTGAAGGGCCCGATATTTGGCGTCCGCGGTGACGTTGGTACGATTCAGGGACTTTAGCTGCCCGTTAATTGCGGAAGTGAACTTAGTCACATTCTTCAAACAAGTGGTCGAGGGTGTCCAACTGGAAACCCCGTCGTAGGTCGCAAGAGAAGTTCCGGTGGTAGGACTGAAAGCGTCGACCGAACTACCGGAGTCGTATCCTCCGTAATTATAAAGAGTGAGCGTTCCAGAGCAAGACAGCTTGTCCTGGATGGTATTGACATATCCGTCGGTGAAATAGACCACAACCTTGACCACGTTTTGTCCGGGCAGCACGGCAACGCTGTCGTTCTGGGCCTTCGCGTCAGTGAGGCCGCCGGGACCAAAGGTACCGCCGGAGAACTTACTTTTCATGGCATTGACTGCAGTTGTAATCGGAGTGATGAAGTTGTAGCCGATCGACACGTCTATGGTCGCATTGGAGGCGAAGCTGATCATTGCGACCTCGTCGTTGCTGTTGTCGAAGTAGTTTATGAACGTCGTGACCGCGGGAGGAAGCGCTGTCGATCCGCCATTACTAGCCATCGAACCTGAGCGATCTAACACCAGCGACATCACCAGCTTACCGCGTGTCGCCTGGGCGCTATCGCTGACTGAAAGGGTCTGCCGATTGGGCAACATTCGCATGAAGAAGGTTCGGATGGTGGCTGCGCCGTTGACATTGACCAGGGTTTGGCCATAGGAATCCGTAGAAAAACTTACGGTCACCGTGGGTGGATTCTTGTCAAGACCGGACGCTTTATAGTTCCCGTTGAATGAATTTATTGCCAGATTCCTGGCTGTTGTTTGGCCTTGGGCAAGGTTTCTCATAGCTGTGAGGCAGGCGGCGTCCACAGCCTTGGACAGCTTCGCTTTCGTCACATAAGCGAATCCCACATCAATCGCCAAAGCCATGAACAGCAGCATAACAGTGAAGCATACGGCTACCAGGAGAACGACCTGCCCGCGCTCGTTCTCCCGGCTCCGATTGCGACTGAAGAGTTTCACTCCCTCGGCTCCTTATCAGTAGTACGCCACGTCGTAGGACTGTGATGGCAATACGATTCCGACCAAAAACTTGCCGACCGGCGTGATCGGCTTGTATTTGTAGAAGACCTCCGTCACATAAACCGTCTGGTTGAGTTGGGGAGTGACCAAGGATGGAAGGATGGCTGTGCCACCAATCTTACTTCCGATTTGGCTACTCGCTCCCATGGCACCTTGTGATACTTGTCCTGTGAGCTGAAGTTGATTGTTGTTGTTGAAAACTGACGAAACGATCACTCTCCCATTGAGACTCAGGTTAAGCGGCGCCGATGCTGCAACCACGGCGGCGGCGGTATCGGAAAGCGTGGAGCCGCGGGAAGCCATGCTCGACCCTTCCCCGGTCAAATTTGTGATTACTTCCTTAATGAAGATGGCACGACTGAAATCCACCACCGCAAACACCAGGGTGAGCATCAGGGTTGCCGATATGGCAAATTCCACAAGCGCCTGCCCAGAGTCGTTCGCCCTTTGCGGGTTGCGCATGGCGTGATCGCGGCCTGGTGCTGCCATCTTGATTCGCTCCGCTAAGTGGTATTGCCCGGTGGGAAGGCCTCATTTTTGAAGCTGACGGCGACCGTAAATGTATAAGTACCGTTGTTGAAGAACCGGGCAACGATAGGTGTCATGAGTTTCAGCTTGGTGGTCAGGGAGACTGTTAACGTGTCTTGCGGACCGCCTGCGCTGCCTTTTCCCCCACCGGTGCTGGAGATTTGCATGTTGGAGACATCAAGACCGATAGCCGCCCGCTGCGCAACTTGAATCATCGAACTCACGCGCGATAGGTTCTGGCCCGGATGGTTCGGATCAGAAAGGTGGTTTCCTGTGACACCGTAACGTCCCGCCGTGCGCACCGCGTTCTGCAGCGTCATCTCAACGTAAAACAGACGCGTGAAGTCGAACACGCCAAATAGCAGGAGGAAAACCATGGGTGCAACCAGGGCAAACTCCAAGAGGGAGGTCCCCCTTGTCGCCCCGCCGCAGCGCTGCTGGAGTTTTACGTCCTCGTTGCGAGTCTGCACGTAGGGGTTATCGGCACAACCTGCGCGGCGGTTTAGAGCGGTTTCAGGCTACAAGACCGGATCGGGACATTCCACGTTTTTCGTACCATGCGAGGCTTCCTGCAATGGGAACTAATTCACATTTGGGAACACACTTATGCTGCCTGCCAATCCCCTATGGGGAGAGCACCGGTTCTGTTCCTGAGCCTTCGTCGCTGCTGTTACTCGGCTCCGGCGTCTTAGGATTTGCTGCCGTAATGCGCCGTCGCCTAAAGATGTAGTCCGATTGCCAGATAGCGCTTAACGCCGGAGCTGCTAGCTTCGGCGTTTCTTTTTCTGAGGAGCGCGGGGAACGTCGGGAAGGCTGGCGGGGCTTCCGATGAACAGCGGGGTGCGACTGCTGGCTCCAGAGCTAGCGCTTCAGAATCGGGTTGTAGCCCTCGCCGGTCAGCTTCGCCTTCATCGCCTCGGCGTCCTGGATGGAGGTAAACGGGCCAACCTGCACGTGGTAGAGCTTGTCGTTGGTGATGGGATTGTTCACCACAAAGACGTTGTAGTTTTTCTTGCGCAGCGCACCCGCGAGTGCGACCGCGTCGTCTTCCCGGGAAATCGCAGCGATCTGCACGACGATTGTCCCTGGGCCGGTCACGGGAGCTGGGCGGGTCACTTGGGGAGCGGGGCTGGAGCTAGCCGCACTCGGCGGGGTTGCACTCTTCGCCGTGGTCACGGGCGCCGATTCCGGGGCTGTCGTGGCGTTCGCCGGAGCAGCAGATGGCGTTTCCTTGGGCGACGATGGCGTACCGTCTCCCGTCTGTTGCACCGCTTTGTAGAAAGTAAGATTGCTTTGCGGATTGGAGGTTGCGAACTGCTCCTGCGGCGCCGGCCCGGCCTCTGCTCTCACCGCCACTACAGCCGAAGGCTTGTTCTGACTGCTTCCCGAGGCAATCGCCGCCGGCTCCGTCGCAGCCGTCGCCGGTTGATCATTCAGCGCCTGTTCGCGCCCCGTATTCTTGCCCAGCGAGTAGCCAATCGAAAAAAAGACCCCGCAAATGGCTGCCAGCAGAAAGAATAGCCCCAGCAGTTTTCCCATGCCCAAGGTTATTTCAGTGTCGTCAGAAGCCATGGTCCTCATGTTCCTCGTTATTTCTCCGGCGGCCCGGAGCTTGCGGTTTTCGCCGGGGCCGCTTGCACCCGGTTCAGCAGTCCGGCCAGCAAGTCCACCGGCACCGGGAAGATGATGGTGGTATTCTTCTCCACTCCAATTTCAGTCAACGTTTGCAGATATCGCAACTGGATGCTGGTGGGCTCCATAGCGAGCAAGTGCGCGGCGTCAATCAGGCGCTGGGCCGCGGCAAACTCGCCCTCGGCGTGAATGATCTTGGAGCGTTTCTCGCGTTCGGCCTCGGCCTGCTTGGCCATGGCGCGCGTCATGGTCTCCGGCAGGTCCACCTGCTTGACCTCGACGTTGGTCACCTTCACTCCCCAAGGATCGGTGTGCTGATCCAGAATGGACTGCAACCGCAAATTGATCTTTTCGCGGTGGGCCAGCAACTCGTCGAGCTCGACTTCACCCAGCACCGAACGCAGAGTGGTCTGTGCAAACTGCGACGTCTGATACATGTAATTCGACACCGCGACCACGGCTTTGTTGGAATCGACCACGCGCAGGAAGATGACTGCGTTCACCTTCAGCGTGACGTTGTCGCGGGTAATGATATCCTGCGGCGGAACTTCCAGCGCTTCCTGCCGCAGCGAAACCCGCACGATGCGATCGATCGGCGCGAAGACGAGGATAATGCCTGGGCCCTTGGGCGTTCCAAGCAGGCGCCCGAGGCGGAAAATAACACCACGCTCATACTCGGCCAAGATTTTGATCGAGTTGATGATGTAGAGAGCGACAATGACGATGACAACAATACCAGCTATACCGGGCACGGGATGCCTCCAGCTATTAAGAAGTGTAGAACGTGTACTAGGGAAGATTGTAGGCCTAATTGGATGAGTTACCTAACTTGGTAACAGCACCCAGCCATCAGCACTCAGCTATCAGGCAAAACGCTGGGGGGCCGCCTAAACTGCCGGAGTACGGGAACTGCTGATAGCTGGCTACTGGCTACTGACTACCGCTTTTCCACTTCCAACTCGAGACCGTCGACCTTGCGCACCACGACGTGTTCGCCGAGGCCGACCCGTGCCCGGGCGTGCGCGTTCCACAGCTCGCCCTGGACAAAGACCTTCCCTTCCGGATCGATGTCGGTGCGGGCTTCACCCACCGCGCCGATCATGCCTTGCAGGCCGGTCACGACTTTGCTGCGTCGCGCCCGGAGGGCAATCGTCATCAGAAACACCGTGATCAGACCGAGCGGCACGCTGACCCCGAGCGCCGTCCATAACTGCACTCGCATTTGCGGAATGGGGCCATCCACCAGCAGGAGCCCACCGATCGTGAGCAGAGCTATCCCGCCGAGGCCGAGGACGCCATGGGTTGCAAATTTGGCTTCCAAGGCAAACAGTACGAACGCGGCAAGGATGAGGGTTAACGAAGCGTAACGCGTGGGCAGCAGGTTGAGCGCGAACAGCGCCAGCAGGATAAAAACCACCCCCACCACTCCGGGCACGATCGCACCTGGGTGATTGAACTCGGCGTAGAGGGCGAGTGCGCCGACCGCCAGCACCAGGAAGGCAATATTGGGATCGAGCAGGAAGTTCAGGATTCGTTGCTTCAGCGTCATGGGCAATTCGTCGACCGAGTCGCCGGCGAGATGCAACTTCGCCGTCTTGCCATCGAAGCGCTTGATGGTGCGGCCGTCGAGCTGATGGAGCAAGTCGTTCTGATCGCGAGCGACCACGTCGATGAGGTGCTGCTGCAAAGCTTCCTGGTCGGTCCACGACTTCGACTCGCGCACCGCGGTCTCCGCCAGTTGCACGTTGCGTCCCCGAGGCCCGACGTAGGAGCGCATGAAAGCGGCCGAGTCATTCTCGACCTTGGCCTTCATGGTGTCGTCCATTTTTTCGCCACCGAGGGTGACGGGATGCGCCGCACCAGCATTGGTTCCCGGAGCCATCGCCGCAACGTCGGCAGCTTCGAGGATGAAGAAGCCCGCGGAGGCCGCTCGCGCCCCGCTGGGAGCAACGTAGATGATGATAGGAACCGGCGAAGCCAGTATGGTCTGGATGATGGTGCGAGTGGAATCCAGCAGACCCCCGGGCGTGCTCAGTTCGATCAGCACGGCATCGGCATTGGTCTGGCGAGCATGTTCAATGGCGCGGTCAATGTACTCGGCGGTAATCGGCTGAATGGTGTCATCTATGCGGATCTTGACGATACTGTTCGCCGCAGCCGCGCTGGTGGCGAAAAGCGCCAGCAGCCCGCAGCAGAAGATGAAACGAATCCGGGACATGTGTGCCTTCTTCCGGAGGCTCATTGCCGCTGGCCACTAAGAGCAGTGATCCCAGTGCGACAAGCGCGCCAGCAGTAATGCCGGGAAATGTGGAGACTACGCCACCGTTTGCCTCCCGGGGGCACTCTTATCATAAATGATGACGGGGAAACAGGTGGATGACAATTTGTACCTTCTCTTGTGGGCGCCGAGGCGCACAGCTAAAATGGCGTGTCCGCGCCCAGGTGGCAGCTTATACCCTTTTCACGATACACCGCAGCCATAGCATCAAGACCTTCTTGACCCACAGCGGCCTGCTCCGCATATTCGTAACTCATGCCCAGTTGCTCATACTTGGAGGCTCCCAGACGGTGGAACGGCAGGAGGTTGATCTCGCTCAGACCAATCTCGGCCAGGAACTCAGCGGTTGCCTCCGCGTTGGCGACAGTATCGTTGAAGCCCGGAACAACCGGCGTTCGTACCACGAGCCGTCCCGGCCAGTTTGTGTGCCTGATCCAACGAAGGTTGTCGAGAATGAGTTGGTTCGGCACGCCTGTGCCTTCCCTGTGCCTGCCGGAATCCATGTGCTTAATGTCGATAAACAGCCATTGGATATACGGCAACGCGGCCTGTAATACGGTTCGAGGAACATAGGCACTGGTTTCGACGCAAGCTGCGATGCAAGCCTCGTGGCAGCGCGCGAGCAGATTGAGAACGAACTCCTGCTGCAGAAGCGGCTCGCCTCCGGTTAAGGTGATACCGCCTTCCGGCCCCCAATAACAGCGATCGCGGTTGAAAAGCCGCATCAGTTCGTCAACTGCATACCATCTGCCACTGTCTTCAGCGCTCCCATGTAGCAGACTTTGACGCACTCCATCGTGTCGCAGCTGCCGCATAGCATGCTATCGAAGAGGATGCGCGCACCGCCATTCCCCGACCCCCGCGCCGCACCCTTAGGACAGCCGGGCACGCAGCGCGCCGGGCAGTCCTTGCAGAGCCGCGGCTTGTACATGAGCTGCTGCCGCAATACGAGGCCTTCCGGGTTTGAACACCAGGCACAGCGAAGCGGACATCCGCTCAGGAAGACCAGCGTGCGCGTGCCTGGTCCGTCGTGAATGGAGTGGCCTTGGATATCGAAAATCAGGCCTCTGCTTACACCTTCATGCATGTGCCGCTCACCAACAATTATCAACTACACGTTCGGACCTTCGCCAAGCCCACCTTCAGATCAAGAATCTCGGGCCTCCCCGTTGCCTACGCCTTCGCGGCAGCCCCCGTGAACATCTCGCAAGTGACTGTAATCAGATCGGGATACGTCATCGGCTTGCTGGAAACTGCATTGCAGGCACCCAGGTATTGCTCGCCTTCGACGAAGTGATCGCAGAACTTACATTTCTGCGTGGCGACAAAATGCTCGCAGTGCTCCGCATCCGCCAGAACCAACTCCTTCGTGCGATGGCAGATACCTTTGGCCACATCCAAGGCGGCGAAGTTGCGGCAGTCTATGTGTTGCATCACGGTGTTCATGGTTTCACACCCCCTCGTATTCGGTCCTGGCAATCACTTCGTCCTGGATTGGCTTGCCGATCTCGACCCAGTACTGCGTGAAACCGGCAACGCGGACCATCAGGTCGCGGTAGTTGTCCGGGTTCTGCTGCGCGTCGCGGAGCATTTTGCTGTCCACGACGTTGTACTGGATATGGAAACCGCCCTTACGCATGTAAGCCTGAGTTAGTGCCAACAACTTCTTGCACCCCTGCATGCCTCCCACAGCGGTTGGGTGAAGTTTCAGGTTCATCTGTGAGTTCTGCGACATGGAGTGGTCCCAGACCGTCGCCGATTCGAACAGCGCATAGGGGCCGTTGCGGTCTGTGCCGGGATACGCCGACAGGGACGCATCCGCAAACGTGGTCCCGGCCAGCCGTCCATCTGGGGTGGCGATAGTCGCCATGCCCATGGGGGCGTGGGTTGAAACCGAGATCTGGCATGCGTACAGAGGCCGTGCATTCAGTGATTCGTAATCGTGGCACATCCTGCAGAACCAGTCTTCCCAGTCCTTCAGGATTGTGTCTGCATACGGATCATCATTGCCGTACTTGGGCGCAGTCAGGCAGAGATAGTGGATGTGGTCCCACTTGCCGCTTGCGAACAAAGTTGGTTCGCATCGAAATAGACAATGGAGTATTACGGCTCGCGGAGTGATATTTTACACCCAATCTCGGCTGCGGGCAAGCGCTTAAGCTTCCTAGTACTACTGTGTTATAAACTAGATACCTTGTCCTGATTTTCCTGGCGCTGATGAATACGGGGCAGTACGTTGAGGGCGATGAACAACCGCCAACCGGATTTCTCCCGCCAGTCGGGGCG
>JBEKNL010000091.1:0-16901 GCA_049522855.1 Candidatus Korobacteraceae bacterium | reverse complement strand
CGAACCGCAGAAGCTCTGGAAGGCGCCATCGCAGAAGCCCTGCGAGCTATTACCGCCGACAACGCTTTAGCTTGGTTCTCTCATTGCGGATATGGTCTACGATAACATTGAAAATGCTCTAGAGGACTCTGCCGCCAGCCACAGCTACTCGTACCTTAGCGCCTCTACCGGGTCGAGCTTCGAGGCGCGCAGGGCCGGCACCATGCCGCTCAACACGCCGACGATCAGCAGCGAAATCGCTGAACCCATCACCGCCATTGCCGAGACGCGCAGGTGAATGTCGCCCTTGCCGGAAGTGTCTTCGAACAGCGGGCCGAGCATGGGCAACGTGGGAATCACAGCCGAGAGCACGTACGACAGCGCGATGCCAATGACGCCGCCCAGCAGCATCAGCAGCATGGTCTCGGCGAGAAATTGAAAGCGGATGTGCCACTTGCGAGCGCCCAAGGCGCGCCGCAGCCCGATCTCGCGAATGCGCCCGTCCACCGACACCAGCATGATGTTCATTACGCCTACTCCGCCAATGCCGAGGGTCAGCGCGCCGATGAACATCAGCAGCACTTGCAGGCCGATGGTGAGCCCGTCAATGACCGGCCGAAACTCCTCGCGTCCGAACATCTGGATGGCTTTGTCATCGGTGGCGGAGAATCCCTGGCGCTCGGCAATGGCCGCCAGCACCTGGGCTTTGGCCTTCTTCTCGAATTGCGGCGCTATCGGCGTGAACACCATCACCTGCGCATAGCGCGTGTTCCACAGATCGCCTGCCGCCGAGAACGGAATGAACACTGAACGATCGTCGCTGGTGAAATAATTGGAGAGCTGCAGCTTGCGGTCCATCACTCCGACCACGGTGAAGCGCACGCCAGCGGTCTCGACGGTTTCCCCGATGGCATTGCGCCCGCTGAAAAGCTGGTCCTTCACGCGATAGCCTAGGAAGACCACGCGGCGGCGCTCCACTTCGTCGCTGGAATTTAGCCATCGCCCCTCGACCGCGTTCTCGTTGCGCATTTCGCCGTATTCCGGGCACACTCCGCGGGTCGCGGTGTTGACCAGGCGATCGCCAAAGGCGATGGGCTGCCATTTCACCGTCTCCAGGCAGGCGTGCTTCACCATATTGGCTTCACTGCGAACCGCTTCCAGGTCCGCCAGTTCGAACTTGACCTTCTTGCCGGCCCGCTGGCCGCCGGGCTGCTCGCTCGTCTGTGCGGGCCACGCGACGACGGTGCTCTTGCCAAACGCGTTGAAAGCGTTCACCAGCACGGTGCGAAAGCCGCTGCCATAGGCGATGAGCAAGGTGACCGCGACAATCCCCCAGACGATGCCGAGCATGGTCAGCAGACTGCGGGTGCGGCTGCGCGCCAGCGCCGTCCACGATTCCTGCAGGATTTCCTTCATCATGCTGAGCATTAGCCGCCCGCCTCGTAACGCAAAGCCTCGATGGGATCGATGGAGGCCGCCTGGCGCGCTGGATACATTGCGGCCAGCACCGCAATCAGCCCCAGCAAACCCACCGACAGCAGCCCCGATCGCCACGTTGGCAGCAGTCCGGCGAAGTACTGTGGCATGGGCAGCAGGTTAAACAGGGCGCAAATGCCGAAAGAGATTCCCATGCCCAGGCCTCCGCTCACGAAGACCACGATGATGGTCTCGACGAAGAACTGCATCATGATGTTGTGCGATTGCGCCCCGACGGCTTTGCGCACTCCGATCTCGCGCGTGCGCTCGCGCACCGCCACCAGCATTACGTTCATCACCCCGAGTCCGCCGAGGAAAAGTGTGGTGAGCCCCACTGCTCCCAGGAAGTATTTCATGCCGTCGGTCATGGTCTGGAAGGCCTGCGCCTCTTCGATGGTGTCCCATACGTTGGCGGCTTCCTTATCGTGGGGATCGAAGGTATGGATTCGGCCGAGCGACGCCAATACCTCGCCCTTACAAGATTCGTGCTGTGCCACGGACTTGGGCGTTACCAGCAGGCGATCGAGGCCGTGGGATTTGGCCGGCGGCTTGTTGGGGAAGTCATTGTGCATGGCGGGATAGGGCACAAAAATCTTGTTCACATCGAAGCCATCGTAGCTGCTGTCCTGGTCCTTGGCCTTCATCACGCCGATGACTTTGTACGGAATGTCGTCCAGATAAATGGTTTCACCGATGGCATTCCGCCCCGCAAACAACTGTTTCTTGACCTCGGTGCCGAGAAACGCGACCCGCCGTTCCTCCGCGACGTCGTTCCAGTCGTAGAAGCGTCCCTCGCCAATGGCGACGCTGCGGATGTCGGCGAACGCCGGATACGAGCCCGTGACCATCTGCGCGCTGGCATTGAAGTTGCTGTGGATGCGGACGTCGTTCTGGCCGACTTCGGGCAAGATCCATTGGCAGTCGGGACTTTCCTGCGCCACCCTGTCGAGGTCCGTATCTTCGAACTCAATCCGCCGCCCGGCGCGGGTGCCACCGGCCTGCAGGCTGGTGCGTCCGGCGAAGATGATCATCAGGTCGCGGCCGAAATTCTGCGAGACCTTGGCCTGGCCAACGCGCAAGCCCTCGCCTGCTGCCACCATCAGGACAATCGAGATGACGCCCCAGGCGATGCCGAACATGGTGAGCGCGGTGCGCAGTTTGTGCGCCCAGAGTGTTTGGAATACATCGCGAATGAGGTCGCGGAGAACCATGCGCAGCAGATCACCCGGAAGTTGGACGCGGGCCCAGCCAGGTGGTTATACGCGCAGAGTCTGGGTGCGGTTCAGGGAAAACGGGGCTCGTCACCGGGGATGCTTCCCTTGAAACTATCTCCGGGCAAACATTTCGACCAGCACGGAAGACACGGTCTGGGCTGCGCTGGGCGAGATGTTGCCAACCTTTTTCAGCATCCGCTGCCGGTCCACGGTGCGCAGTTGATCCAGGGCGACTTCGCCGGGGTTGCCACGAAAGGTTAGTGGAACTCGGGTAGGGTATCGTCTTTCACTGGTGGTCATAGGAGCCACAATGACGGTCCGAAGGTGCCGGTTCATCTCATCTGGCGAAACCACCACGCAAGGCCTCGTCTTTTGCATCTCGGCCCCGCGCGTTGGATCCAGGGACACCAGCCAGACCTCATCGAGTCGGGGATCGCTCACCACTTCCATTCCTTGCGATCGAACTCATTCGCACCGGCGCCTTCCAACAGCAATTCGTCTTCCACCGCCGGGCCCGCTGCGCGAAATGTTTCTTCCCAACCCTGGCGTGGCGCGCGTTGGGGAGAAACGATGAGACGATGGTTTTCCACGCGCAGTTCCACCTGTTCGCCGAAGCCACATTGCTCGATGATCGGTTTGGGAATTCGGATTCCGCGGGAATTTCCGATGCGCACCAGTTCCGTCCGCATTGCCAAGCCCTCCTGGTAATTACATTGTAATCACATGCGTCCAAGTCGTGCAATCATCGGGGATGGCGTTCCATTTGCTTGCGGATCACGGCGCCATTCTTGGTTTCCACTAGCCCATTATGGTTGCATTGGAAAAGAGGTAGTGGGCTAATTCCGTGTAATTAGTCCACTACCGGAAAAGACTCGGGGGCCTTTCTTGCGTCCAAACACGCTAAAATAAGAGGTTCACCGTAACCCGCCTATTTGCGGTATTGCGGCCGGAACCGGGGTCCCCAGTTCGCGCCGCTTTTGCGCGAAATGGGGTGGAGGAACCGGGGTCCCCATCGAACGCCGCTTTTGCGTTCGACGGGGTGGGGAGACCATGTTCGAAGTCACTGTCGAAGACACCTTTTCCGCGGGACATTACTTGCGCAACTATCACGGCAAGTGCGAGAAGCCCCACGGACACAACTACCGGGTTCGCGTCACCCTCAGCGGCGAGACCTTGGACCACGCCGGGCTGCTGCTGGACTTCAAGGACCTGAAGGACGTTCTGCGCCCGGTGATGAACTATCTCGACCACCAGATGATGAATGAGCTGGAGCCCTTCACCACCATCAATCCTTCGGCGGAGAACCTGGCCAAGTATTTCTACGATGAGACCAACTCGCGGCTGAAACAGGCCAGCAATGGCCGGGTCCGGGTGAAGGACGTCACCATTTGGGAGACCGACACGACCACCGCGCGGTACAGCGAATAGCCGGGGCTAAAGCCCCTGATTTAAGAGTATCGGCACGGCTGAAGCCGTGCCCTTTCAAAGCAGACCGCTCAGGGTGCCGCAATCAGCCATGCAGATCATCGAGATTTACAAATCGCTGCAGGGTGAGTCTTCCTACACCGGCCTGCCCTCCGTGTTTGTGCGGCTGACAGGATGCAATCTGCGCTGCACCTGGTGCGATAGCGAATACACCTTCAAGGGTGGCCACCGCATGAGTCTCGAGGAGATCGAAGCTGAGGTGCATCGTCTCTCGCCGGAGGGCGGGCTGGTCGAGATCACCGGCGGCGAGCCGCTACTGCAGGAACACGAAGTGATCGCCCTGATGGGCCGGCTCCTGGCCGTCGGGTACACCGTTCTGCTGGAGACCAGTGGCGAACGCCCCTTGGAGGGCGTTCCCGCTGCGGTGGTCAAGATTGTGGACGTAAAATGTCCTGACTCCGGCGAGGGCGATACGTTTCGCATCGAAAACCTTGATGCCATGGGCCGCCAGGATGAAGTGAAGTTTGTCATCGCCAGCCGTCAGGACTATGAATTCGCGCGCGACTTCATCCGGCAGCACGGGCTGAATTCGCGCGTCGGCACGGTGATTTTGTCCCCGGCGTTTCGCAAGGAGGCATCCGGAAGCCGCGACGCTTCGCATTGCATGGTTGACCCGCAGCACGTGGCCGAATGGATGCTGGCGGATGGACTGAACGCGCGTCTGGGGTTGCAGATTCACAAGTTCATTTGGGAGCCCGAACGGAAGGGCGTTTAGAGACCCGGAATTAGTATGCACGAGCAGGCACAGGTAGTGGTGGCGCTCAGCGGAGGGATGGACTCCTGCGTCTGTGCGGCTCTCGCCGTGCGCGACTTCGGAGCCAACGCGACCGCTGCGCTTCACATCAGTTACGGGCAACGCACTGAGCGCCGGGAACTGGCCGCGTTTCAGGCGATTTGCGACCGCTTACAGATTGGCCAGCGCCTCGCCGTTCGCACCCCGTTCTTTCATGCGATTGGAGGCTCCGCGCTCACCGACGACAAGATCTCGATTCCCGATGCCGGCCCCCAGATCGGTCTGCACATTCCGGTTACCTATGTTCCTTTTCGCAATGCCCACTTCCTGTCGGCGGCGGTGAGCTGGGCAGAAGTGCTGGGCGCGGCCCGGATTTACATTGGAGCGGTGCAGCAGGACAGCTCCGGCTATCCCGATTGCCGTCCTGAGTTCTACCAGGCGTTCAATGAAGTGATTCGCAGGGGCACCAAAGAGGGAAGAATTCGGGTCGAAACGCCGTTGATCGCATTACGAAAGGCCCAGATTGTGACGCTTGGCCTTGAATTGAACGCTCCCTTCGATTTAACTTGGTCATGCTACGGTGCGGAAGATCGGGCCTGCGGCATTTGCGAGAGTTGCGTGTTGCGGCGGAAGGCCTTCGCAACGGCCGGGGCCGTTGATCCTATTTCTTATGCGTCGCAAACAGCGACTCAGTGTCGAAGTTAGTTACCGTTGCTGGAACTGAAGCAGTCATCATTCCGTTTCATAGGTTGGAGGAAAAATGAAGAAGCATGTTTCCCTCGTTATATTGCTGACATTCCTGGTCGCGATCTGCGCGGCCCCGGTTTGGGCGCAGACGGGCACCGTTAAGGGCGTGGCCAAAGACCAGAGGGGCAAGCCGATCGAAGGCGCTACGGTGGAGATCTTCAGTGCCGAGACCGGCAGGAAGGTCGATCTGAAGACCAATGCGAAAGGCGAATATTTTTCCATCGGGGTCCCTATTGGTACCTACAAGTTCAGTTTGATCAAAGACGGCAAGGTGATCGACTTTTTCAGTCAAGTACCTGTCGGAGGCGATGAGCGAGTAGTAGATTTCGACTTGGCCAAGGACATCGCGCAGGCGGAGCAGAAGGCTGGCATCTCTGAGGAGCGGCAGAAAAAGATTGCGGACACCCAGAAGCAAAACGAGAAAATTAAGGGTCTGAACGTGCAGTTGGCACAGGCGAAGCAACTGGAAACGGCTGGCAATTATGACCAAGCCATTAGCATTTTGCAGCAAGCCTCTCAAGCCGATCCCACGCAAGATGTGATTTGGGGAAACTTAGGCGAGGCCCAAATCGGGGCCAAGAAGTATCCAGAGGCCATTGAGTCTTATCAAAAGGCAATTGCGCTCAAACCCACCACCGGCCCCTACCACAGTGGACTTGCCGACGCGTACGCCAAATCGGGCCAGACCGACAAAGCCGTGGCGGAGTGGGCTACTGCCGTGCAGAATGATCCGGCCAATGCGGGAACCTATTATTTCAACGAAGGCGCTGTGCTCACCAACACCGGCAAGGTTGACGAAGCCATCGCAGCGTTCGACCAGGCGCTGCAGGCCGATCCTACCCGCGCCGATGCCTACTACTGGAAAGGCGTGGACCTGATGGGCAAAGCCACGGTCAAGGGCGACAAGATGGTCGCGCCCGCAGGCACCGCCGAAGCTTTCAATAAGTATCTGGAACTGGCGCCTGCCGGCAAGTACGCCGACCCCGCCAAACAGATGCTGGCCACTATCGGCGCTACGGTGGAAACGAGTTACGGAAAGGGCAAGACGGCGCCCAAGAAGAAGCCGTAAGTGGAGGGCGGTGCTGTTTTGCAAGGGCGGCTGCGTGCCGCCCTTTTGCTATTGGCCGCCGGTTGGCGTCGGGATGGACGAGTGGGGCTTTGGGGCGTGTGTAAGAACTCGTGCTGAGTCGGTGCAGTGGAACGATTGCGCAAAATCCAACCGGCCGCCAGCCGCCTAGCGGCCAATCCACTCCAGTTGCAGCGCGTTTTCTGCGGCAGCCATGGTCCTCATTTCTGGATCGCCCGTCACCAGCGGCGCATCCTGGAGAAGGGCCGTGGCCGCGGCGAAACCGTCGGCGTAAGAAATGGCGTGCCGGGCCTTGAGGGTGGCGGCCAGCATGACCAACTCGTCATGGGCCGAGATGGTCATCACCCGCGGATGCAGGGTTTCCAAGACCCGCCGCCCATAGGCCAGGTCGCGGGCCTTCACGCAAAGATAGAAGACCTCGCCGAGATTCACGATGCTCATCGAGAGCCTGCGTTCGCGGCGGTCGGCGGCCTCCAGTAACCTGCGCATCTGGCCGGCCGCCGGCTGTTGACCTTTCAGCCACACCATGACCGCCCACGCGTCCAGAACCAAGTCGCCCATCTACGACCTGCCTCGGTCTTTCGCAAGTTCGGCTTTGCGCTCCTGTCGCATCAACTTCTCAACGTCGAGCCGGGCGAGAGAACCTTGCAGCGCGTCCAAGGGCAGTGCAACGGCTGGCTGGAGGTGGGAAGCCCAGACCTCAAGAGCTTGATGGACGGCTTCTTGCAAGGTCACGCCACGACTGGCGGCCAGGCTCTTGATGCGACGCAGCTCGGGTGCGGGCATCCTGACGGAAAGCGCGGCAATTTGCTTGTTTGCTGGCATGCCTGCATTCTAGCAGAAAAGGGCGCCACCGAAGATTTCCTTGGGTGGGGCCCGGCGGCTTGACAGTTTCCGTGTGTCCGCTATGCTGAATGTATGACAGTCAGAAACTCAGCGCCGTCAGCAACAGTAAGCCGTATTGGTCAGCGGCGCCAGGTTGTAATCCCTAAGCGAGTTTTCGAGGCCCTGCAGCTTCAGGAAGGGGATTTCGTCGAAGTGACGGTTGAGCGCGGACGCCTGGCAATGCGGCCCAAGCGGTTAGTGGATGTGGGTGACGTGCTCACAAAAAGCGAGGCCGCAAAAGTGCGCCGAGGCGAAGGACAACTCAAAGCCGGCCGCTCAAAGCCGTGGCGCACGGTAAAACATGACCTGGGCCGTTGAGCTTTCCGCAGCTGCCGAGAAGGACTTGAAACGCCTTCCCCGCGACCGTCAAACGCGCATCGAGCACGCTATCGATGAGATGCAGGAGAATCCCTTCGCCGGCGATGTTAAGGCCCTAAAAGGCCGCGAATGGAAGGGGCGCTATCGCAAGCGCGTGGGGCCCTACCGCATTATTTTTGCCGTAGATCACAAGATTAAGGCGGCGGCGATCTCGGCTATTCTCATTCGGTCCGGCAAAACCTACCGATGAGGCCTGCTGGTGGAGGCGCGTGAGTACCCAAGTCCACTACCATCGACGTCTCACTGCTCTGTGACCGCCCTCACAGCGCGAAGTTCGTGCTTGGTTCACCATGTCAATAAGGAGAAAAGTGTCCCCACCTCATGGGTCTAATGACGCTTTTTATGCACTATGCAAAGAGTGCTTATCCTGGGAGCCGCTGGACGAGACTTCCACAACTTCAACGTAGTTTTTCGAAACAATCCTGAATTTCACGTCGTAGCTTTCACTGCAACCCAAATTCCCGACATCGCTGGCCGCCGTTATCCCGTGCAATTGGCGGGCGATTTCTATCCCGATGGCATTCCCATCCTGGAAGAGAACAAGATGGAAGAGATCATCCACGATGAACTCGTCGATGTGGTGGTCTTCTCTTACAGCGATGTCGCTTATCCGACGCTGATGCACCTGGCCTCGCGCGCCGTCGCCGCAGGCGCCGATTTCTGGCTGTTGGGCGTCGAACGCACGCAACTGGTTGCCAAAGTGCCGGTCATCTCGGTCTGCGCGGTCCGCACCGGATGCGGCAAGAGCCCGGTCTCGCGGCGGATTGCCACCGTACTTCGCAAGCTCGGCTGGAACCCCGTCGTGGTCCGTCATCCCATGCCTTACGGCGATCTTGCCGCGGAGCGTACGCAACGCTTCGCTTCGCTGGCCGACCTCGACAAGAATCGCTGCACCATCGAAGAGCGTGAGGAATACGAACCTCACATTATTGAGGGCACCACGGTCTATGCCGGGGTCGATTACGAGGAAATCCTGCGCCAGGCGGAGAAGGAGGGCGATGTTGTCCTGTGGGACGGCGGTAACAACGACACGTCGTTCTATCGTCCCGATCTTGCCATCGTTGTGCTCGATCCACATCGCGCGGGACACGAGCTGGCATACTACCCCGGCGAGGTGAACTTCCGCAGCGCGCACGTGCTCATCATCAACAAGGTTGACACCGCCGATCCCGACGGAATCAAAACCGTGCGGCAGAATATCGCCTTGCACAATCCCAAAGCGCAGGTCATCGAGACAGCCTGCAACGTGACCGTTGCCGATCCCGAGGCCGTTAGGGGCAAGCGGGTGCTGGTGATCGAAGATGGCCCCACGCTTACCCACGGAGAAATGCCTTACGGAGCTGGCGTGGTCGCCGCCAATCGCTACAATGCGGCCACGTTGGTCGATCCTCGTCCCTATGCCGTGGGCTCCATCCAGAAGACCTTCGAGAAGTTTTCCCATCTCTGGAGAGTCTTGCCGGCTATGGGATACAGCGATATCCAGCGGCACGAACTGGAAGAGACGATCAAGCGCGTACCCTGCGATTTGGTACTGGTGGCGACGCCCATCGACCTGGCGCGCACCATCAAGCTGGACAAACCCAGCGTGCGCGTGACCTACGCCGTCGAGGAAATCGGCAAGCCCGCGATCACCACGATGCTGGAGCAATTCACCCAAACCTACAAGCCGGCGCTGGCGGAAGTTGGGAGGTAGCATGCTGCAAAAAGATTTCCTCTCGATTCGCGACTTCTCGCCGCAAGAGATCGGGCAATTTCTTCATCTTGCCTGCCAGCTCAAAGCCTGCCCGGGCGCCTATACCGGCGTCCTGAAGGGCAAGACGCTGGCCATGATCTTCGAAAAGCCGTCGCTGCGCACGCGCGTGACCTTCGACGTGGGCATCCAGCAACTGGGCGGGCATCCGCTGTATCTTTCGCCGGCCGAGATCAGTCTGGGTAAGCGGGAGTCGGTCTACGACGTCGCCAAGAACCTGGAGCGCATGGTGCAGGGGATCATGATCCGGACCTTCGCCCACGACATCGTCGTGGACATGGCGCGGCACGCCAGCATCCCGGTCATCAACGGACTCACCGATTACAGTCATCCCTGCCAGGCCATGGCGGACTACCTGACCATGCTCGAGGTCAAAGGCCGAATTGCCGGACTGAAGGTGGCCTACATCGGCGACGGTAACAATGTGGCGCACTCGCTGCTATTTGCGGGCGCGCAATTAGGTGCGGAGGTGTGGATAGCCACGCCACCGGGATACGAGCCTGGCCGCCAGGCCGTTGCCTGGGCGGTCGAACGCTGCGTCGCGACCGACGCAAGCTGCACTGTCACCAACGATCCCAACCTTGCGGTTCTCGGCGCCGACGTCGTTTACACCGATGTGTGGACAAGCATGAGCCAGGAAGCGGAGGCGGCAGCGAGGCGCACCATCTTCCAGCCGTATCAGGTAAACGCCAAGTTGTTCGCCAAGGCCAAACCCGATGCCATCTTCATGCATTGTCTGCCGGCGCATCGAGGCGATGAGGTCACGGACGAGGTAATCGATTCGCCGCGTTCGTTCGTCTTCCAGCAGGCCGAGAACCGGCTGCATGCCCAAAAGGCAATCATGCTGGAACTGATGAAGGAGAACAAGGCCGCGGAACGCGAGACGGCTCGTGAATCAAGGTTGGAGTTGGTGAAGTAGGAAGACCGCTGTTCGCTGTTCGCTCTTCGCTCAGGAGCCCAGAAACCTCTGGCGAAGAGCGAGGAGCGAATGGCGAATCACATTTGTAGGACCTTATGGCAAAGACTGCGCTAGTCGCGGTGGGTGGCAACTCTCTCATTCGTGCCGGAGAAAAGGGCACGATTGCCGAGCAGTTGGCCAACACTCGCCGCACGGCCCAGGCAATTGTCGGGATCATCCGCCTCGGATACAACCTGGTGATCACGCATGGGAACGGACCGCAGGTGGGAGCACAGTTGCTGCGCTCGGAGCGCGCTTCCGACGTGGTGTATGGACAGACGCTGGATGTTTGCGGCGCCGCCAGTCAAGGCGAGATCGGTTATCTGCTCGCCCAGTCGCTAGAGAACGAGCTTGCCGCAGCCGGCATGGAGGTTCCGGTCGCGAGCCTGGTGACCCAAGCCCTCGTCTCGCCCGATGACCCTGCCATGCAACATCCGTCCAAGCCGATCGGGCCTTTTTATTCGCGGGCCGATGCCGACGAGAAAAAGCGCCTGCTGGGATGGCAGATTGTCGAGGATGCCGCCCGCGGCTATCGGCGCGTCGTTCCCTCGCCGGAGCCCATCGAGATCCTGGAACTGGATGTCATTCGCGCGTTGGTCGATCGCGGAGTGCTGGTGGTGTCCACCGGGGGCGGAGGCATTCCCGTGATGCGCGTGAACGGCCGCCTGCAAGGCGTGGAAGCGGTCATTGACAAAGACCGTGCTTCCGCGTTGCTGGCTTCTCGGTTGAAAGTGGACCTGTTCGCGATCTCTACGGATACGGAATATGTTTTTCTGAACTATAAGAAGCCGAACCAGACGCCGCTCACTTACGTCACCGCGGCGCAGTTGGAAGAGCATCTGCGCGACGGCCACTTCCCTCCAGGAAACATGGGGCCAAAAGTGGAATCGGTGTTGCGCTTCCTGCATAACGGAGGCAGGGAAGCCGTGATTACCTCGTATGAGCGTTTGTGCGACGCCGTGCAAGGCTCCGCGGGTACGCACATCGTGGCGGACGCAGGACCACGCAGCAAGACTGGGCCGCTAAAACAGGAACTTGAGGTGCCGGTTATCCGGTAAGCCATGCTAACGACAGACCGAACCACTAGACTGCTGGAAGCAAAGCCAGGACGTTCCCGTATGAGTTTGAAGCACGTTGTCGAGTCGCAACAATTCACGGTTCCATTATTGATGGAGCTGTTCGACCGGTCGCGGCTGATGGAGCGAATTGTCGCGCGCGGCGGAACGCTGGACTATCAGAATCGAATTCTCGCGAGCTTGTTCTATCAGCCGTCCACCCGGACGCGCTTCTGCTTTGAAGCGGCCATGCACCGGCTGGGCGGACGCGTGCTCTCCACCGAACACGCTCGTTCTTTTTCTTCCGAGATCGAGGCCGAACAGGTGGAGGACTCCATCCGCATCATTGGCAGCTATTGCGACGTCATCGTGATTCGTCACCATGAGACGGGCGGAGCGGGCCGCGCAGCCAAGGTCTCGCCGGTGCCGATCATTAATGCTGGTGACGGCGCGGGCGGCCAGCATCCCACGCAAGCCTTGCTCGATCTGTACACGATTTACCGCGAGCGTCCGCTCGATGGACTGAGCGTGGCCTTCATTGGGGAACTTGATCGCGGCCGCACCGTGCGTTCCCTGGCTTATCTGCTGGCGAAATTCGAACGGGTGAAGGTCTTCTTCGTGAGCCCGCCCGAACTGCAGATGAAACCCGACATCCTGCAGTACCTCGACCGGCATGGCGTCAGCTATGAGTTGGAGTCGGACATCAACCGCGTGGTCGGGGAAGTGGACGTCGTTTACCAGACGCGTATCCGCCCCGACCGGCTCAGGGGGTCCCTGCGCTATGCCATCGACTCCACCGTGCTACAGCATATGAGGTCCAATGCCATGATTCTTCATCCCTTGCCACGGACCGTGGAGCTGGACAAAAAAGTGGATGACGATCCTCGCGCTCTGTATTTCCGGCAGGCAGCGAACGGGCTGTATGTGCGCATGGCGCTTTTAACGATGCTTTGGGATGGATAAGGGGCGAGGAACCGTGAGCATCGTTCAAGGTATTGAATCATGACCGCGACGCGCTCTTCCGCGGCGGTGGACCTTGCGATTGCAGTCAGCGTCACATTGATCTGCGGCTTCAACATTCCCGCGATCACCCCTGCTCTTAGACGTCTGGGCGGGATGCGAGAGGTTTTTGCTCTCGCAATGTTCCAATTTACAGCGGAAGGGTTAGCGGTATTGCTCTTAATAGCAATTCGACGCGAACGGCTGTCGAATTACGGCTTCAGCTCACGCGGTGTTCTCAAGTCAGTGGCAATTGCCTTACTCTTCGCCATCATTTATGACCTAGCGCTCTCTTTGCAGATGGGCCAAGCTGTCTGGGTGCCGTTGCGCCGTCACTTGGCTGTGCGGCTTTCCCTGGCTGCGACGTTTCCCCTAAACCTCGTAGGGATTGCCGCTACCGTGACGGCGTGGGGCTTTTTCGAAGCTCTCTACGGCGTGTTCTTTGCCAACCGATTGAACCGTATTGTCGGACATGAAAGCCATGGATGGCTCACGCCCGGCGCATTGGGATTCGGTCTGTTCAATGGACTGATCCATGCAGCTCTCGGTCAGGGACTTTCCGGTTTTCTGGGTAGCTTTGCTTCTGGGTACGTGATCGCGGTCATTCCCGCTGTAGCAGGGAACAGTTGGGGAAGTGTCCTATTTCAAAGTCTCACCAACGCGGTGGGTCACCCATGAAGCCGGTAACGCAGAAATGACATCAGGAAGTGAGGGGGACTTTATGCAAATCATCGA
Organism: Candidatus Korobacteraceae bacterium; assembly: GCA_049522855.1. GTDB lineage: Bacteria > Acidobacteriota > Terriglobia > Terriglobales > Acidobacteriaceae > Bog-257. The sequence continues at coordinate 3,420 of JBEKNL010000091.1, read as the reverse complement.
ACAGTCGCGGAGTAGCGAACTGATCGAACTCGAAGATCAATACGGCGCCCACAACTACCGTCCTCTCGACGTTGTTATCGAACACGCCGAAGGGGTCTGGGTTTATGACGTGGAAGGGAATCGCTATCTCGATTGCCTGGCTTCGTACTCCGCTCTCAACCAGGGACACTGCCATCCCAAAATCCTGAAGGCCATGATCGAGCAGGCGCGCCGAGTGACGCTGACATCCCGCGCCTTTCGCAACGATCAGTTGCCCCTGCTGTACCAGGAACTCCACGACCTGACCGGTTTCGAGATGGCACTGCCCATGAACTCGGGGGCGGAGGCGGTGGAGACCGCCGTGAAGGCCGCCCGCAAGTGGGGCTACAAGCTCAAAGGCATTCCTGACGGCAAAGCCGAAATTATTGTTTGCGCTAACAACTTTCATGGGCGCACGGTGACTATCGTCAGCTTCTCGACCGACGAGCAGTACCGCGACGGCTTCGGACCGTTCACGCCAGGATTCAAGGTCATCCCCTTCGGTGACGCAGATGCTCTACGCGACGCGATCACGCCCAACACCTGCGCCTTCCTGGTGGAACCCATTCAGGGAGAGGCCGGCATCATTTTTCCGCCTGCAGGATTTCTGAAGGAGGCCGCCGCCATCTGCCGCGAGAATCGCGTGCTCCTGATAGCCGACGAAATTCAGTCGGGTCTGGGCCGCACTGGCAAGCTCTTCGCCTACATGCACGAAGGCATTACTCCCGATGTCGTGATTGTGGGCAAGGCGTTGTCAGGCGGTTTCTACCCGGTATCCGCGGTGCTGGCGTCGAAGGAAGTGCTCGGCGTGTTCCACCCGGGCGACCACGGCAGCACCTTCGGCGGTAATCCGCTGGCGTGCGCAATTGCTCGCGCCGCGCTGCGCCTGCTGGTGGCGGAAAACCTGATTCAACGCTCTGCCGAACTCGGCGACTACTTCCTCACCAAGCTGAAAACGCTGAAGAGCCCGCACCTACGCGAGGTCCGCGGCAAAGGCTTGTGGATCGGAATTGAACTGGACGTTGCAGCACGGCCCTACTGCGAGGCGCTGAAGGAGCTGGGAATCTTGTGCAAAGAAACCCACGAATACGTCATCCGCATCGCGCCTCCGTTGGTAATTACGCGCGAGGATATCTTCTGGGCGTTCGAGCGGATCAAGAGAGTCATCGAGGGATTGCGGTGATTGCGATGCGCCGACCGGTTGCAGCAGGAGTCGAGGTCGTCGCGAAAAGTGTTGTGCCCGCAGAAACCGCAGATCCCTCGCGGGCTGAACTTTATCCCTTCCAACTAGCCTATCGAGTTGTCATGACGAGCGCAGCGAGGCATCTGCTTTCCTTTTATACGTGCAAAGCGCCGTCAAAAGCAGATCCCTCGCGGGCTAAAGCCCGCTCGTGATGACAAAAATAGAGCGGCTCAGTGCGGCTTCGTGCTAGTTGTCCCAGGCTTCGCCGGTACCTTGGAAGACTTTGAAGCCGGCTTGGGATGGGCATCCTCGGCAATCTGCTGATCGACCCTGTCGGACTCCATTACGAACGTAGTCATGACCGCGTCAACGGCGAACTGACCGGCGTCAGCCGCCAGAGGTAGTTCCTTGAGTTCGGGGAGCGGTTTGCCCACCTTGTACAAGGTCACGTGAGTCAAGGCCTCGAACTTGGCCGGATCCAGCACCACTCCTTTGGGCAGAGAAGCCGGTGGCAGACCGCCGCTGTTAGGCTCCTTCACCTGTGTGGGAACGGTGTAGAGGATGTAGTCACACTGCTTAGAGCGGGCCTCGCTCTCTACGGCGGGATGCGGCCCTTCGGTGTCCAGCGGAACGGCTTCATGTTGGTGGCGGGCGATCTCGTTGATCAGGTTGAGGCGCAGGTTGTCGGTCGGCAACGACTGGCCGCTCATGTCCTTAATCTTGACCACGCCGATGCGCACTACGCCAGCAGTCTTGGGCGCAGCAACAGGCGCGGGGGGCGGCGCAGGCGGAGTTGCTGCGGGCTTGGTCGGAGCCGCCGCCGGCTCAGGCGCCGTCTCCGAATGCGCTATTGGCGGAGCGCCGCCCATCATGGCGGACATGTCCATGACCTTGCAGCCGGGCGGCATGTCGAACAGCGGCGCATCCAGGCTTGTGTTAGTCAGTTCCACCACTTCGGTCGTGGTGGTGAATGTTCCCTGGCCCGACGTCATGGTCATGGTTTGCTTAAGCGGGTAACCCAGCGCGCCGCCACCGCCGCCCTTCATCACGATGCGGTCCCTACAATCGCGCTTCGCGCCGGGGCCGCCGCAGGCCAAAGCGCGGTACGACTCGTCGGAACAAGAGAAACCCACCGACAGACCGGCGTACCAGCCATCCATTTCCATCTTCATGTGCGACTGGTTGCAGGCGTCGGGGCTGGACTCCATCGCCATGACGCTCTTGATGTGGCGCGCCTTGTAGCCGAACATGTCCTGGCGCTCGCCAGTATCGGTGGAAGTACGGGTGATGGTCACAACGCCGCCCTTACGAGTAGGCGTGGACTCGCCTCCGGCCATCTCCCGCGCCATGGCTCCCATGTTCGGCGTCGCGGGACAAGACGACTCCCCGCCGCCCATCGGGATCACCATGCATTGATTGCCGGTGACAGTGATCATGCGCTTCTGGTCGCATTGGATGATGCTGACCCCGCCGCCGTGACCTCCGAAGCTGGTCTCGGTGCGCTGGCGGCCTCCCTTGATGTACACCGTGCTCTCGGTGGAGTGACCCATCACCGTCGTGCGGGTCTTGATCTTCAGGTCGGCTGACGCGACGGTAGAAAAGCAGACTAGGGCGATTGCAAGGACACAGGAATGACGCAATAGGCGAGTCACGAGAGGCCTCCTCCAAGGAAACACGAATATCGTTACGTTGAAATGAGTACGGCGCAATTCTAAACAAACCGCGCGGAATACAACAGGCGTGTGTTTCAGCACTCCTGAACCGGTGCTCCACCCGGATAAGTACATCAGAAACTTCCAGTCTTGCTTCTCAATGCTATGCTTTAGATCAAGGCGTCAGCTATGACCAACGAAGAACTGCTCCAGCGAATCACGATTGACCCGAAAGTGTGTTTCGGAAAGCCATGCATTCGCGGTCACCGCATTTGGGTCTCCCTTGTGCTTGATTTTCTTGCGCAGGGCGCCACCAATGCGGAGATCCTGCAAGACTATCCGCAACTGGAAGAAGCCGACATCATGGCCTGCCTCGCGTACGGGGCTGAGATGGCGCGCGAGCGCTTCGTCGAAGTCCCGATTGAAGCAAAGTCTTGAAACTCAAACTAGTATCTAGTTGCATAAGTTAGCGTACTGCGTATACTGTGCCCATGAAGGCACACACGGTTACGCTGACACCGGAAGAGCAGGCTCATCTGCAAGCTGTAGCGCGCCGGCCCACCAGCG
>JBEKNL010000090.1:0-16953 GCA_049522855.1 Candidatus Korobacteraceae bacterium | reverse complement strand
CCCAGGCCGCTCCCAACTCGAATTCATTGACCCTCAATGAAGCGACCTATGTTACGAGGCCGCCAAACTCGAGAAATGCTTCCGCGACTGGGAGCGCGGCGAGCTACCGTCCGACTTCTACTACGCGCCAACTTCCGGCGATGCGTCCGGAGGTGCAGAATGTGATCCGCGCGCTGCGTGGCATGCCGCCGGAGGCCCGGCTGCGGGCAATCAACTCCGGCCAGTACAGCGATTTCTCGCCTCAGGAACTGAAGCTGGTAAGGTACGCTGCGAATGTACCTTAATACAGGCGTGGCGGGGACGAACGGTTTGAGTGATGCGGCGACACTCAGTTGAAGTGCGATGTCGTCTCACTTGGACGCGTAGTCGCCGTTCCGTCCTTGTGGCCGCGACTTGGTGGACTTCTTCAACAACACGGGTTGGGCGTTTTACGTCCAGGTGGATTGAATTTGTAAACACTGGCCGACTTCTCGGGAGTAATCTCCCACAAGCCGGTTTCTGGACCGCACATGAGATTACGGATCTAGCGTGATCTTCATTGCAGCTTGCCGTACTCGGCTTTCGCCTGGAGCAGGACGGAAATATCGGGATCCGCGTTCTTCCAATTAGCGAAGAAGTCCTCATAGCTCTTGCGCGCTGCCGCGGTCTCGCCGCTCATTACCTGTGCGCGGCCCAATTGCAGTTGCGCCAAGGTTACCAGGGGAGAATTCTTCATCAGACCGCGACGCGTTAGTATCTTGTTGAATTCTGCTGCAGCCCGTTCGCCCTGTTTCGCCTGCAGGTACGCCATTCCACGCAAATAAACCGGGTACAGCAGACCATATCCCTGATTTCCCAATTCGTAAGGCACTGCGACTTCCAATGCGGCGAGGGCGTGCTGCGGGTCGCCTCGCCGCAGCGCGATGGACGCCCGGATCGTGGGTAACCAGTAAAGTTGGATGATTGTATCCAGCGGGAACTGCTGGTTCAGCTTGTCGGCGAACTTCTGTGCCTGAAAAGCATCTCCTGCGCGCCCCAGCGCTAATCCGGCGGCAATCATCTCATCCCTGCCGGCATTCAGGACCAGCGCTGCTGAAGCCTGCTGTCGCGCGACCCCCGGATTGCCGAACTCGGCTTCGATACCTGCAAAGAGCGCCGTGATCAACGCCGCCTGTTCCGGGTTATCGGCAGCCTTTGCTTGCAGCTGCGCCGTTTGCGAGAGGTTACGAGCTTTGGTTAGTTCTCCGTGGTAGGTGGCAGTCTGCGCCTCCGCCCAACCCAACTGCGATTCCTCACCCGGTTTTCCCGCAGCCCAGGCGACCTGCTTCAGCATGGCAGCTTCGTCCTGCTCCAGGAAACCGATGTAATAACGCTGCATGTGGAGGAATTCAATGTCGGGGTGCCTGGCGATTGCCTGTTCGTACGTGGCCTTGGCTTCGTCCAGCCGCTCAAAGTAGACATAACCGCTCACAAGCGCGCCGTAAGCAGCACCAGAATCAGGATTCAATCGGATAGCCTGCCGGGCCGACTCGACAGCCTTCTCGTACTCGCCCAGCGGTTCCAGATCCAGCGGCAAGTTGGCATACGGAATGAAGTCTTCCGGGTAAACCGCACTCCATTGCCGATAGGTTTCAACGCCCTTCAACAGCTCGCCGGTCGCGAAGGTGTAGTAGGCGGCTTCGATGTAGAAGCGCTCGCGATCGCTAACGCGGTCACGCAGCTGGAAGGCCTTGGTGAAACTTTCCGTCGCCGCGCTGTACTCGCCAAGGTTATTCTGGGCCATCCCCAGGGCCGCGTATGCGCGAGCGAAATTCGGATCGAGTTCCACGGCGCGCTTATGAAACGGGATAGATGCCGAGTCCCCCTTTAGCCACTGCATGTGGCGGCCTTCGGAAAATGCCTGAAGCGCCTCCAGCGAGGACGTTGTCGCCTGATCCAGCGGTTTGTTGTAGCGCTGCACCGAGGCGAGTGACTCACCCAGCTTCCCGCGTAACTCGTCGCCGGCGTCTCCCAGGTGCCGCAGTACCGCGTCGCGGCTATCAGCTTCCGCTTTGGCGCTGGCCAGCGTGTCGCCGCTCTGGCAATCGATTGCACGTAGGCTGATTAGATAGTGGTTGCCTACGCTGTCGATCGAACCGCTGATTACACCATTGCTGTTGCTGCGCTGGCATACTTCACGAGCAGTTTCGTTGCTCAGGCGAGTGTCCGGCGGCTTGTCCATGAGCTTGAGCGTAGACCGGACCTTCTGCTCCGAAAGCATCTTTAAATAAGGAGATTGCTCCAGTTGAATGGTTAGCGCCTGCTTCAATGTCCCGTCGAAGACGGTCTCGCCGGTCGTATTGGTGAAATCGGCGAGGACGATCGTGTTTTTTCCCGCCTGCGAGGAATTGCGCGTGGAGTGCCGGTAGAAAAACCACGCGATCATGGCGGCCACAAGTAGAGCTACCGACAAGACCGGCAGCAGTAGTTTCCACCTTCGCTCCATCGTGGCGGTGGCGGTGCGTTTCTGCGAAGGTATCGGCGCAGCTTGCACGGCAGCCGAGGAAGCCGAGGACGAAGAAGAGCCCGAAGACAGGGAAAACCACTTGCCAGGTGCGCTTGCACTGCTCGACGACGCGTCCCAGTCGCGCTTCAAGCGCTCCAACTCGGCCCTCATCTCCGAGGCGTGCTGGTAGCGCAGTTCGCGTTTCTTTTCCAGGGCTCGTTGGATGATCTCCTCCAACCGTTCTGGGAGGGCCGGGCTCAGCTGGGACGGGGGCCCAGGTTGTTCGTGCAGAATCGCCCCGCAGATCTCCCCTGAACTGCTGCCCCGAAACGGCATCTGACCCGTAGCCATCTCATACAGCACCGCCCCAAACGAGAACAGATCCGTACGCGCATCCACCTCCTGCGCCCGTACCTGTTCGGGGGACATATACGCTACCGTTCCCGTCATCGCGCCCGGGCTGCTGAGGTACTGCTCGTCCGGCGACACGATCGCAGTCTCAGAGCTGTCGGACACTTCTTGAGCAGTCGTCAGCTTGGCTAATCCGAAGTCCAGTATCTTGGCGTGCCGCCGTTTGGTGACGAAGATGTTGGCCGGCTTGATATCGCGGTGGATGATGCCCGCGGCATGGGCAGCGTCCAGGGCGTCGGCAATCTCGATCCCCAAGGCGACGATCAGCCCCGGCTCCATGGGTTTGCCCGCGATGTAATGCTTGAGCGTTACGCCGTCCAACGCTTCCATCACAATGAAAGCGTTTCCGTTCTGCTCGCCGATGTCGTGAACAGTGCAGATGTTGGGATGGTTCAGCGCAGAGGCGGCCCGTGCTTCGCGGCGGAAGCGGGCCAGGGCGTTGGGATCGTGCGCAACATTCAAAGGGAGAAACTTGAGCGCTACGAAGCGGCTGAGGCGTATGTCCTCGGCTTTGTACACCACTCCCATACCACCACCGCCAAGCTTTTCCAGTATGCGGTAGTGAGAGACCGTCGTGCCTATCATTAGACAGATTGACAGAACTGGGTTTGCACTTGATGGTAGGGGCAGAGTGTAAGCAAGTCAATCCATTTGGCTGCTGCTGCCTTGTGCCGGAAGACCCTTGTCATAAGGTAATCGCGCCTCTGCGGCTCAACTTGGCTGGTTAGTTGCCACGTCTGGATGTGGCAGCCTTCCCACACCGTTGGAGCACTCCCGCCATGCCGCTTGGAAAACGGGCCACCCGACACTTACCTCGGGACTAAACAAATGCCCCGATGGCCGCCGCTTCGTCGTCTTTCACGTCGAAGACAGTGTAGAGCTTGGTGATCTGCAGCAGATCGTGCACTTTCTTGGTTAGGTGCAGCAGTTTCAATTCGCCGCCCTGGTTGCGTACAGAGGTGAAGGCGCTGACCAGCTCTCCGATGCCCGAGCTGTCGATGTAACTAATGTCGCCCAAATTCAATAGGATGTTTTTCTGTCCCCTGCTCAGTAAGTCCTTGACGATGTCGCGCAAAAGCGAGCTGCCCTCGCCTAGTTTGATACGTCCACTGAGGTCTAGGATGGTAACGCCCTCAACCTGCCGAATGCTCGCTTTCATGCTCACGTGGAAGCCTCCCGGCGGTCCAGTTCATTGTTCTGGAATCACTTGATCAAGGTAATTTCAGTGCGGAGAGCGAATGGAAAGAAGTGACACGCGTCTCCCCCTGGCAGCCATGAGAATTTCAAACCCTCGGACGGCGGTTTGTCTGTGACATTTGAACATACAGGCGTGACAACCGGAGATTCCGGTTGGGGGCATCCCGAAGCCGCTTATCTGAAATCTCGGCTTCAACTAGAAGGAGTGCCTGCAACAAATTGGGTGACGATCGGTACTCTGCCCGAGTAACGGCCCGCGGCGTCCAAACAGACGCCAACGATAACGCCGTCAGGATCTATCCCGCCTGCAGCGAAGCTGAATCCACATACTTGATGAGCAGCACCTCGTTACCGATATCACTGTAAATCAACTCATCCACAGTGCCACCGGCCAGAAGAAGACCGTATCCCCCCGGGCGCATTCCTTCTGCTTCGCGCTGCACGATGTGGGCCGCGGGATCGTCATCCGGATTTGCAATAGCCGCATGGGTAAGTGATTCGCGGCGGAAGCCAGCCCCGGGGTCACGAACGTAGAACACCATGGCTCTTGCAGTGCGAACGGCGGTAACCTCAACCACCTGCTCGGGATTAAATGCCGTGCCGTGTTCCATTGCGTTTAGCAAAATCTCTCGAAACGCCTGCATCATTTCCTGCCGCGCGTCCTCAGGTAATCGAGCACTCAACTCGTTCACAAACGTCATGAGACGCTCAGCTGTGATGAGGCGACAATTTACGCGAACTGATACCCAGCCAGGCCTGGCCGACAGAATTTGTATGTCGTCTCGCCCTTGGCTGTCGGAGGCTGCGCTGCAGGCCAGGTTCGCGATCTCGCCCGGGTCAAAGGGAGGTGTGAAACAGGCGAACACTCGGGCACGCAGGGCAGCAATGACTTCCTCCGGAGTGCTGTGACGAGCCAGGACGATGCTCTTTACCCCCGGCCGGATGGCGCGCATCTCCTCCAGTAGCGCCAAGTCTTCCTCGACAGTACTGTCGGGACTGGTGATTACGACCCCGAACGATCACCTGCGCAACCGCTGCAGGGCATCGGCGTGCCCTGCCGAGTATTCCATGGGGAAGCCGGTGGCAGAGAGTGCACTGCCTATCTCCCGGTTCACTTGGCTGTCACTTCCAATGACTAAGACCCGGCTCATGTTGTGCTCCGAGGCAATGAACTCAGCAAATCAATTGCGGAACTTGTGTAGACAGATCATAGATCAAGAGCTGGCATTTGCGCCTTGTCCATGCGGAGTTGCCTGGCGATCAACCTTGCCATAGTTTAGGAAGCTGTCAAATGGGCGTAGTCCGGACTAGAAGAGCGCGTCGTGGAGGCCCATCACCTGACGGAGTGAGTCGCCGAAGAAATCACCAGCACAACCGGCAAGTGGAGCTTCGCCACTGGAGTCAAAGCTGGGACACGCACTCGGGTTACAAATCCGCCTCACCTAAACCTGAATTTCGAAGTTGAGCCTTGAGACCTCCCGTTGCTAGCTGTGATTGTCGAGGGTGAACGTCTTTTGGTATCCGACCGGAACTGGGATCGGCTGTTCACCCATTCCCTTTTGCAGGTATCCTAGCGAAGACACTTCATCGAGAACTCATTTCTTAGGTTGCGGAGCAGGCATGTCCAAACAGATTACCGAGGTTGTGGTAATCGGAGCTGGAGTTGCTGGACTCGCATGCGCGCAGGCGCTCTGCGAGGCAGGTCTCCGGGTAACGATTCTCGAAGCGCGGAGCCGTGTCGGCGGGCGCATCTGGACCGTGCATCCCTCCCTGGCAAACGCACCGGTGGAACTAGGGGCAGAATTCATCCATGGTCTGCCTCGGGAGGTGTGGCAGATCGTGGAGCACGCTGACCTGCAGACTCAAGAACTGACTCCAAACCAATGGCGTCTGGAGCAAGCAAGGCTGGCACCCGCGAGTGGCTCCTGGGATCTAATCGACAGTATCTTTCGCAGGATTGATGAGTCTGCACCGGATCAATCATTCCAGGAGTTCCTTGAACACGATTGTGGCCACCTGCCTCAGTACATGAGGATCGAAGCTGCCACATATGTCGAGAGCTTCCACGCATGTAACGCAAAGCGCATCAGCGCTCATGCGCTCGCGCGGTGGCATCGGAGCGACCGCGAAATCCAAGGACACCGCGGCTTCCGTTTCGCCCATGGATACGAGGGTCTGGTTGGAGCGCTTGTGGCCGCCAGCAAACCAGACCTCCTCACCGTGCGACTGAACACCGTCGTTACCGAGATAACTTGGAATCCAAGCATGGTGGAGGTGAAGGCCCCATCGCTCGACCTACAGCAGCCCGCCAGTATTTGTGCAGACGCTGCCGTTATCACTTTGCCTCTCGGCGTTCTGCAGGCACCACTTGGAACTAGCGGCGCCGTCTGCTTTCGGCCAGAGCTGACCGAAAAGGCCGATGCACTCAAGCAGTTGGAGATGGGAGCCGCGATCCGGCTGGTCCTGTGCTTCCGCCATTGCTTCTGGAAGGACCCCAAGCTGGTGCGATCGCCCATGCCAGACATGTGTTTCTTGTCATCTCCAGAAGAATTGTTCCCGACGTGGTGGTTATCCGTGTCGGCGGGGAGCGCCATGTTGACTGGCTGGTCCGGCGGAGTCCGTGCTGAGCAGCTCTCCGGTCGCGGAGATGCGGCCATCATGGAGCGGGGGTTGGAGGCCTTGCACCACGTCTTCACAGTACCCCTGGAAACCTTGCGTGACTTGGTGCAAGAGTATTTTGTACACGACTGGCAGTCCGATCCCTATTGCCGGGGTGCCTACAGTTACGCTCTCGCCGATAGTAAGGAAGCTGCGCGCAGACTAGCTGCACCGGTTCGCAATACCCTGTTCTTTGCTGGAGAAGCGACGGATTTCAGCGGACACAACGGGACGGTACACGGTGCCATCGCTAGCGGCCAGCGCGCCGCCACGGAAGTTCTTTCCTGCGGCGGGCTTGGGCCGCAGGACCAGTCCAGCGAATAGAGAGGTGGCGATCCAAGGACCGTTAGCTCGTCGCGGTGCCCTCTGACTCTTACCCGAAGCACACAGAAGCCGTTTTCGTCGCTGTGAAAGGTGACGCGCTCGATCAGGCCAGAGATCTTCTCGGTTGTGGGTCTGCGTTCAGGAATTGCGGTATTCATCTGGGTTCCATACTTCCTTTGCCAGCGGCTGTTGTTTATTGACTGGCAGATGCAGCGCCCGTAAGATGAGGTGACCCCAAGGCCACAACTCCTTTAATGATCGACCAGGTCATCTCCCACTACCGCATCGTTGAGAAACTCGGCGGAGGTGGCATGGGCGTCGTCTACAAGGCTGAAGACGTCAGCCTGCACCGGTTTGTCGCACTGAAGTTTCTGCCGGATGAAGTAATTAGAGACCCTCAAGCATTGGCTCGCTTCGAGCGCGAGGCGCAGGCTGCCTCTGCCCTGAACCATCCCAACATTTGCACCATCTATGAAATCGGGCAGCAAGGCGGTAAGCCCTTCATCGCCATGGAGTTCCTTGACGGCGTAACACTGAAACATCGCATAGCGGGAAAGGCTGTCGAGACCGAGGTTCTACTCGGCCTCGCGATTGAGATTGCCGACGCGCTCGATGCGGCCCACGCCAAAGGGATCGTCCACCGCGACATCAAACCCGGCAACATCTTAGTCACCAAGCGCGGCCACGCCAAGATACTAGATTTCGGACTGGCGAAGGTCGCGCCCACGGCCGGTTCGTCGAGCAAGATTGCGGCCGCCGACACGATGACGGAGACGACGGACAAACGGAACCTAACCAGCCCCGGTTCTGCGGTTGGGACGGTGGCGTACATGTCGCCCGAGCAAGTACGAGCCAAAGAACTCGATGGCCGAACAGACTTGTTCTCATTTGGTGTGGTTTTGTACGAAATGGCGACGGGTGCGCAGCCGTTCCGTGGGGAAAGTTCGGGAGTCATCTCCAAAGCCATTCTGGACGGGGCACCCACGTCAGCCGTGCGGCTGAATCCCGACCTCCCACCCGAATTGGAACGGATCATCAATAAGGCTCTGGAGAAGGACCGCAATCTGCGCTACCAGCACGCTGCGGAAATGCGCACGGACCTGCAACGGCTGAAGCGGGACTCCGATAGCGGACGCAGTTCTGCAGTAACTGCAGTCGCAGCATCCGTGCCACAAGCTCCTACGGCTCAAGGTAGCAAGCTTTGGAGGATTGCGTTTCTCGCTCTGCTGTGCGCGGCGCTCATCGCGGGTGGGCTTTACTATCGCTCGCATCAAGCCAAGCCACTGACCGACAAGGACACCATCGTTCTCGCTGATTTCGCGAACAGTACAGGCGATCCGGTTTTCGATGACACGCTGAAGCAGGGACTCTCGGTACAGCTTGAGCAATCGCCCTTTCTCGATCTGATTTCCGAGCGCAAGGTGAACGAGACATTGAAGCTGATGGGCCGCCCGGCGGGTGACCGGTTGACGCCCGACGTGGCGCGCGAGGTCTGCCAGCGCATGGGCGCCAAGGCCATGCTGACCGGCTCGATCGCCGGGTTGGGCAGCCAGTACGTGATTGGCCTGAAAGCGGTGAACTGTGCGACCGGCGACATCCTGGCGGAGGCGCAGGAGCAGGCCGCCGGCAAGGAATCGGTGCTCAGGGCCCTGGATGCTGCGGCAGTCAGCGTGCGGAGCAAGCTGGGCGAGTCGCTCAGCTCGGTACAGAGGTACGCCACGCCCGTCGAGCAGGCGACCACGCCCTCACTGGAGGCCCTGAAAGCCTACAGCCTCGCCTGGAAGACGCACTTTGCAAAAGGGGACGCGGCCGCTCTGCCCCTCTACAAGCGGGCGGTCGAACTCGACCCAAGTTTTGCTATGCCCTACACGCTCATGGCGGCGGTCTACATTAACCTCGGCGAAGAGGGCCGGGCGGCGGAGAATGCAAGCAAGGCGTACGGGCTACGCGAAAAGGTGAGTGAACGAGAGCGGATCTTCATCGAGACAACCTACTATGTGTTGGCGACCGGAGAGCTGGAGAAGGCAGCACAGGTCTACGAACTGTGGCAGCAGACCTACCCGAGGGACTTCTGGCCTAGCGTGGGCCTCGGGTTCGTTAGTGGCCTTCTTGGAAACTGGGAAAAAGCATTGGAAGAGGCCCGCGAGGCGGTGCGTTTGGAGCCGAATAACGAGTTTAACTACGCTAATCTCGGCAACTCCTACGCGAGCCTCAACCGACTGGACGAGGCGGAGGCAGCGTACAAGCAGGCGAGCGAGCGCAAACTTGAGAGTGAGTCCCTGCTCCAGAACCGCTACCTGTTGGCTTTTCTGAGGAGTGATACGGCGCAGATGACGCAGTTGGTCTCGGCCGCCATGGGAAAACCGGGTACGGAAGACGTGCTGCTGACCGCGCAAGCTGACACGGAAGCCTGGTACGGGAAGCTGAAAAATGCACGCGAGCTAACGCGGCGGGCGATGGATTCAGCCCAGCACAACGATGCCAAAGAGACTGCCGCAGCGTATCAGGCAGCAGCGGCGCTGCGTGAGGTGGAATCAGGCAGTCTGGAGCAGGCACGGGCCGGTGCCGATGCCGCAGTAAGGTTGGTCCCGAATCGCTATGTGCGGGCGATGGCGGCACTGGCCTTGGCGCGGGCAGGTAATACCGCAGGGGCTGAAAAGGTGACTGCCGAACTCGACAGGACTTTTCCTGTGGACACGCTGGTCCAGAGGTATTGGCTGCCCACGATCCGAGCGGCTGTTGCCTTGCAGCGCAAAGACCCCAAACGGGCCGTCGAACTATTGCAGGCGGCGAGCACCATCGAACTTGGCCAACCCACGAACCTCGCTGTACTGCTATGCCCAGTGTATTTGCGCGGGGAAGCTTATCTCATGCTCCAGGACGGTGACGCGGCGGCAGCGGAATTTCAGAAGTTCATTGACCGCCGAGGACTGGTGGCGAACTTTTCCTGGGGAGCGCTGGCCCGCCTCGGCCTGGCACGCGCTTACGTCATGCAGGGCGACCCCGCCAAGGCCAAAGCTGCGTATCAGGATTTCCTCACTCTCTGGAAAGACGCCGACCCCGACATTCCCATCTACAAACAAGCCAAGGCCGAGTACGCGAGGCTGCAGTAGCCATTATTGCCACTTCAACTTTCGGACCGCGAGAACCTTAAGTCCCCAGAAGTCCTGTTCTAGGAAGTTTCGCCACATGGTACTGGGAAACGCCCTAGTGTTCACGGCTTCCACTGAAGTACTTTCCACTTGGACGAGAAGTCGGCGTTCCGTCCTTGTGGCCGCGACCTGGTGGAGTTCTTCAACAGCACGGGTTGGGCATTTTACGTCCAAGTGGCGGTGCCAATGCGGTTGCCGGATGCTGGCCCACTTCCCGGGAGTAATCTCCGACATGCCGGTTTCTGGCCGTGTGACGAGCGAAGGCTTAGCTGAGCATTCTGTCAGGTCAAATAGGTTACGAGATGTGCTCCCTTGAAAAGAGCCGTAACTCATTGGAACAGCGGCACTAATTTGGCGCTCTTTTCATGCTTGATTGTGACGGGTACCGTCATGCTGACCTGTTCACGACGGTTAACGCCGTGTAAGGAGGAAACGCGAACGTTCCGCCATCCTTTGTGTCCGGCAACTTTCGTTGGGGAACGTCAAGCGCCGCCCTCGTAACTGTCGCAAGTGACAGGTGTCAAGCTTCCAGCTTCGTGGTGAAATTAGCCCACTCAGGATCGTTCAGTCCTGGAGAGCCTTCTACGGGAGGAAGCATGAAAATCTTAAGCGGAATAACCCAGCTACCCATTCGGCCTGAACTTGCGCTGGCCGGGTTGTTTTTTCTTTGGCCGCTATTCCTGGAATGGCCCAACAAACTACGGGCGTGCCGGGTTCACCTAGCGCCACGACCAGCATCGACGGAAAGTATCTCCCGCCGCCACCACCCGCCTTCGGCGGGGTAATCAACATGAACGCCACTGACTCTAAACCATACTGGCCAGCCCAAGTGGTGCCGCCGAAGGGCGCGCCTAACGTGCTGTTGATCATGACTGACGACCAGGGCTACGGCGTGAGCGGCACATTCGGCGGCGTCATTCCGACGCCGGCGATGGACCGGATCGCGAAAATGGGGCTGCGCTATACGCAGTTCCACTCCACCGCCCTTTGCTCACCGACGCGGGCGGCGCTGATCACCGGTCGCAACCACCACTCGGTGGGTTTCGGCGTGATTGGTGAAATGTCCACCGGCTACCCGGGCTACGATTCCGTCATCGGTCCAGAGAGTGCCACCATCGGCGAGATTCTGAAGGAGAACGGCTACGCTACGTCGTGGTTTGGCAAGAACCACAACACCCCCACTTACCAATACAGCACGGCAGGGCCTTTTGACCAATGGCCCATCGGGATGGGCTTCGAGTATTTTTACGGCTTCATGGGCGGGGAAACAGATCAGTGGACGCCCTACCTTTTTAGGAACACGACGCAAGTCTTCCCTTGGGTCGGAAAACCCGGCTACAACCTCACCACCGATATGGCAGACGAGGCCATCAAGTACATGCGCGAGCTGAACGCGGCCGCGCCCGACAAACCGTTCTTTGTCTATTACGTGCCCGGCGGTACCCACTCGCCACACCAGCCCACCAAGGAGTGGATCGACAAGTTCAAAGGCAAGTTTGATATGGGCTGGAACCAATTGCGCGAACAGATTTTCGCCAACCAGAAGCGGCTCGGTGTGATCCCTCCGGGTACTCAGCTAACCCCTTGGCCGGATGTATTGCCGAAGTGGGACACGCTCCCCGCCGATAATAAGAAGCTGATTGCCCACGAGGCGGAGGTGTTTGCCGCCTACGTGGCCTACACCGACAACGAGATTGGCCGTGTGATCCAGGCGGTCGACGACATGGGCAAGCTTGACAACACGCTGATCATCTATATCAGCGGCGACAACGGCACCAGCGCCGAAGGCACACTGGTCGGCACGCCCAACCAAATGACTGCATATAACGGCATTCTCGACATCCCGATTGCAGACCAGATGAAGTTCTATGATGCCTGGGGCTCGGAAGCCACCTATCCGCATATGTCGGTCGCCTGGTCCTGGGCTTTCGACACGCCGTTCAAGTGGACCAAGCAGGTGGCGTCGTTCTTCGGCGGTACTCGCCAGGGCATGGTAATCGCGTGGCCGGGACACATCAAGGATGCTGGCGGCATCCGCAGCCAGTTCCACCACATGATCGACATCGTGCCGACCATCCTCGAAGCCGCAGGCATCCCGCAGCCGCTGATGGTGAACGGCGTAGCCCAAAAGCCGATCGAGGGCGTGAGTATGGCGTACACCTTCGACAAGGCGAACGTGAATGCCCCGTCCACTCGCAAGACGCAGTATTTCGAGATGTTCGGCAACCGAGCGATCTACCACGACGGTTGGATCGCTGCCACGCCTCCGCCTGCTCCCCCGTGGCTGTTGGGCACGGCCAAACTGCCGGATGTGGTGAACGGCTACAAGTGGGAGCTTTACAACCTCAACGACGATTATTCTGAGTACAATGACCTCTCTGCCAAATATCCCGACAAGCTGCGCGATCTCCAGGAGCTGTTCTTGGTGGAGGCGACGAAATACAACGTGTTTCCGTTGGATAACTCCGTCCTCCCGCGCATCGTTACGCCGCGACCGAGCGCGACCGCCGGCAGAACACTCTTCACCTACACAGGTCAGTTGGCCGGTGTGCCGGTCAGCGACGCGCCCAGCATCTTGAACAAGTCCTACACCATCACCGCCGATGTGGAGATCCCGCA
Source organism: Candidatus Korobacteraceae bacterium (assembly GCA_049522855.1). Taxonomy (GTDB): domain Bacteria; phylum Acidobacteriota; class Terriglobia; order Terriglobales; family Acidobacteriaceae; genus Bog-257. Next base: position 4,128 of record JBEKNL010000090.1, on the reverse strand, counting down.
GGGCGGCGGCGAGGGTATGCTCGTCACCTTGGGTGGTCGCTTTGGGGGTTACGGCCTCTACTTGCTCAAGGGCAAACCAATCTTCACCTATAACCTGGTTGACTTGGAGCGATTCCGCTGGGAAGGCCAGGAGGTGCTCGCGCCTGGCACGCACACAATTGTGTTTGACTTCAAGTACGACGGACCCGGCTTTGGCAAGGGTGGCAGCGGCGTGCTGTCGGTTGACGGCAAGCAAGTGGCCAGCAAAACCATGCCACATACCATTCCGTTCCTTATGTCTATTGACGAGACCTTCGACGTCGGCATCGACACCCGCACACCGGTGGACGACAACGACTACCAGGTACCGTTCGCTTTCAATGGCACCATCGACAAGCTGACGGTAAACCTTAAGCCAGCACCGATGAGTGCCGAGGAGCAGAAGGCGTGGCACGAAGCAGCTACGCGCGTGAACTTGGCGGCCGAGTGACAACGTGTGCTGTTAAGAGCGATTCGGTGTAATGGCACTCCGGGTAATGTGGGGCGGGGCGGGTCAATGCACTCTGTCCCCTCCATACCTGGGGCTAAGAAGGATTGAAAGCCATTCTTCGTGTGGATGAATCCCACGCGGTGCACCTGTTGGCCCATCGGTCGCCCAAGGACGATGCGATGCGTGCAGATGGTGCGTAACTTCGCCCGGCCCAATCAGTCGGCGAGGCAATTGTTTGTAAGGAGGAACTAAATGGGCGTCGTAAAACGGGCGACGGGGGGACTCTCCCTTGGTTTAAGCATCCTCTTGGTCTTTACCATCGGTCCTGGGGCCGCCACCAGCATGGCTTATCAGGGTGCGGAACCCTCACCCGCTGGCAGCACGGCTCCCAATTATCCGGGACAGGGCGTGCCGGCAACAGCCGACGAGCTGCAGAGCGTCGTCGCGCCCATCGCGCTCTATCCCGATGCGCTAGTGGCACAGATTCTTAGTGCGGCAACCTTTCCCGACCAGGTGGCGATAGCTAACTACTGGGTGCAGCAGAATAAGACGCTTACCGGAAACGCACTCGCGACGGCGGTTGATAAACAAACCTGGGATCCAAGCGTCAAAGCGCTCACCCAGTTTCCATCCGTACTCAACAACATGGCTCAGAACCTCGCGTGGACATCGCAACTGGGCGAGGACTACCACAACCAGCAGGCCGAACTCATGACAGCTATCCAAACCTTGCGTGCGAAGGCGAAGGCCGCTGGCAATCTAAAGTCGGGCTCGCAGATCACCGTTGTCCAGCAGTCACCGCAGACTATCGTCATTCAGCCGACCAACCCGCAGATTGTGTATGTCCCGCAATACAACCCGACTGTTATTTATGGCACGCCCTATGTTGTTCCAGCCTACAGCACCGGAGATATGGTGGCCGCAAGCGTGCTTTCCTTTGGAGCTGGAATGGCGGTCGGGGCAATGATGAGCGGAGGCTGCTGCGGTTGGGGATATAGTAGTTGGAATTGCAATTGGTACGGTGGCGCCGCGGTCTACCACGGCGGAGCCTACTACGGAAACAGCGCCTGGCATGGCGGTTACTACGGCACCACTGCCTCCGCTTACGGGGCCTACGGCAGCGCCCACGCCTCCTCTGGCTATAACCCCTCGACAGGCACTTACGCGCGCGGCGCGTCAACCTCGACAGCGTACGGCACTCAAAAGGTAGGGCAGGCTTACAACCCATACACGGGGGCCTATGGCGCAACCCATCAAGGTTCCAACGCCTATTCGAACTGGGGAAGCTCAACGGCCTCGAAGAACGGCCAGACTGTCGACACGCAGCATTACTCGGACGCCAATGGAACCGTTGGGACAGCCGAGAGCTCAAATGGTAACAAGTATGCGACCGCGAACGGCAATGCCTACAAGAATACTGGCAGTGGGTGGCAGAAGGCGGGTTCTTCTGATGCTGCACACGGCTGGGGAGGCAGTGGTGGATCGGAGTCCCATAGCGGCGGCTCGTCGGCATTCAGCGGCTGGGGCAGCCACTCTGGCGACTCCGGCTGGGGATCCAGGTCTGCGAGCGCCCGAGGCTGGGGCAGCCGTGGCGGTGGTGGTGGCTGGGGCGGCCGTGGCGGTGGTGGCGGCTGGGGCGGCCGTCGTTAAAGTTAAAGATCGAAGTCAAGCAGCGCGAGAAACCAGAACCATCGGAGGATCACAATGTTCGACTTAGTTCGCAATCGCGCGAGTTTAGGGTTGCGTTTCTTGCGGCTAATGGTGGCTGCCGCAATGCTTTTTTCGATTTGGGCATGTAACCAGAAGGAACAGCCTCCTGCCCAGGCCTCCCCGAAAACCTTCGCTTCGCCAGATGATGCCGGCAAAGGCCTTTTCGAAGCAGCTAAATCGGGCAATCAAGAGACGGTTCTGGCCCTCTTTGGCCCCGGGACTAAGGAGGTTATCTACACTGGGAATGCCGCTGAGGACAGAGCTTCACTTGACGGATTTGTGCAGGCCTACCAGGTGATGAACCGCTGGCGCAAACTGAGCGACGGTAGCGAATTGCTCCTGGTCGGCGCAGACAACCAGGCATTTCCAATCCCGCTGAAGAATGCCGCCAGCCATTGGTATTTCGACGCCGCCGCAGGTAAAGAGGAGATCCTTGCGCGTCGCATAGGCCGCGACGAGATCGTGGCCATCGATGTCTGCGGGGCGCTAGCAGATGCCCAAGCCGAGTATTTTTCGCAACGGCATGACGGCGTAAAGCAGTACGCTCAGAAATTCATCAGCGATGCCGGCCGGCAGAACGGTTTGTACTGGCAATCCCCGGAAGGTACTCCTGCAAGCCCGCTTGGTCCATTGGTCGCATTTGCCACCGAAGAAGGACTGCAAATCAAGCAGTCCTCCGCGCAGCCCTTCTTTGGCTATTATTTCCGGCGGCTGGAAATGCAGGGTCCCGCTGCTAAGGGCGGCGCGAAATCTTATGTCGCTAATGGGAAGATGACCGGGGGATTCGCCTATGTTGCGTACCCGGCGAAGTATGGGGATACGGGTATCAAGACGTTCATCGTCAGCCAGGATAGAGTGGTCTGCGAAAAAGATCTTGGCAAAGATACTACCGATGTAGCAAAGTCGTTGACCGAATTTAATCCAGACAACACCTGGACGGCGTTGCATTAAGGGTTAGGGCGCGACTTTCTTAATAGGCCGACGGTCACAATTTCAGTTGTGCCACGCGGCGTCCGAGCGAGCTCGAACCTCAGTCGTGAACTCACAGGGGCAGCTCTCACGGGCTGCTCTGTGTGTCGTCGTGCAGCAGTCTTTTCATAACACCTTCGGACAATTCGTCTCCCAACCGGGTAAACACTGATGATGGTCTCGATGAGAATTGCGCAAGGGGTTTTCACATCCGTGGTGGATAACCATGCCGGTTGGCGTGCCAACTGGGCATGGGGTTTGCCATTAATCGTACTGACCGTGCTCATCCACGTCTCGGGCCTCGGACTCATGATGCAAACAGCTCTTCGGGTTTCTGGCCCCACTATCCATCACCGTCATCCCCGGACTGTTTTCCTTACTGTCATAGGTTCCATGACCTTGTTGGCGACTTTTCTGCACGCGACCGAGGCTAGTATCTGGGGCGTGGCCTACCGGCTTCTCGGCGCTCTACCCGACAACAGGTCCGCAATGCTCTATTCGCTGAACGCGATAACCAGCTACGGGCACGCGGAGCTGAATCTGGAAAAGCACTGGCAACTCATGGGGGCGCTGGAGGCGCTGAATGGATGGCTGCTGTTTGGTCTGACCACAGCTTTCCTTTTTGTCGTCGTGCAAAGAGATTGGGGGATGCATAACGCGAGAGTGCACCCAAAAGTCGGATCTCCTGGTCATAATGGAATGCTCCATTAAGCGCCCCGAGGCGACCGTCATTTCTCCGCTCAGAGCAGCTGCCTCGACTCAGCCCTGCAAATATAGAATCGCGCGGCACCCATCACAGCAGATGTACAGACTGGACATGGCGTTCTTGCCAATTCTTCGGATACTTGGGGAGAAATGGCCATGTCGGTGCGCCGGGATAACCCGGCATGAAGCAGAGAATGCAAAATTCTTACGAGAAGGGAGTAGCGATCCACTCGGCCCCGAGTTTTGCGTTGGGTATCGTGAGGTGCACAGCGAAG
>JBEKNL010000089.1:0-20454 GCA_049522855.1 Candidatus Korobacteraceae bacterium | reverse complement strand
ACCCGCACGAACCCAGCTCTCCAGCGTGGAGCGGTCTTCTGTCGTCAATGTGAGGGCAGTGGGGTATTTGCTCATGCCCCATCATGGCATAGACCGCTTTTCAATGCAACTAAGTACTAGTCTTTCGCCCCGAGACACTGACCGTCAGGACGAACAGGACACGTCGCGCCACATTGCGAGTCTATGTCAAGGTCGTGCAGGGAGGTAGCACGATAAGAGTGAAGAGTGACCATGAGAGTGTCCACGTCGAGCCGGAGGAAATCGCCGTCAAGTTAACGGACGCTCGTCGCCAAGTTGCTGAGTACGAAGTCGAGGTTTGGGGAGACGAGCCGGAAGTCACAGCCATGGTCACAGCGGAGACCGAAACCACCCTCGCGCTCCTTGAAGTCAAAACGCGCATGGAGGAGGAACAAGAACGCCCCAAAGGGCGTGGGATGTTCAATGGAGAACCCTATTTCGACCAGGATGATCCAGAACCCTTGCAGCGAACATCATACAGTCGGGAAACGGGCAAGATCACGATCTACGCGAACTTCCCATCAATTCGACATTACTTAGGCGAGAATCTGCGTCACAAGAAGACTTTGGCCGCTCAAGTCTTGATGGCCGACCTCATCGCAGAGCGTTACTTTTTCGAGATGGCGCGTGCAAAGAAGCGAGATGTCGCCATAAGTCCAGAGGCTCTCCCGGAGCGAATTCAGCGTGATGCACAGGAGTTGTCGAGAAAGCACGGAATTCGGGTGCACAAGGCTCTCGTTGACCCTGGGTTGGTTCAGAAGGATCAGGCTGCCATCATGGCACCTAGTTGATGGACCACGACCCCCCGGTACCGCGCAAACGCCAAGACAAAATCCTGTGCCGTCCCCGGGGGACTCGACCCTCTTTCTCACGCCCACCCACGGTTCAACCACCCCAACTCGCGCAACAGCGGCGCGAGTTGGGGACCCCGTTGAAACGGTGGGCTATCATCTTGCGCGCCCGAGGCGCTGGTGAAGCGGCGGTCACTCAGCAGACAGTGAACACCGCGTTCGTGCCGCTATAGGGGTCCTTCGACTTGGACGCGTCCGCCATGGCGAACGCGTCCTCGCTCAGGATGACAAGAAACAGTTGGCAGTAGTCAGTAGCCAGTTGTCAGTAAGGACAACCGCAGATCCTTCGACTCGCTCCGCTCGCTCAGGATGACAAGAAACAGGGGTCAGGGGCTAGGGGTCAGTCAAAGCGTGGTCTCGTTGGCGCTATAGGGGTCCTTCGACTCGTCGCTACGCTCCTCGCTCAGGATGACAAGAAACAGGGGTCAGGGGCTAGGGGTCAGGGGCCAGTTGTCAGTTGTCAGACAAGCAAGGAGGGAATGATAGAGCGCCGATAGCTGATAGCCGACAGCTGATAGCTGGCCGCTCGCAGTTACGCGCGATTGAGCATCATCAGCGCGAACAGCAGCGGAAGGTAAATCACCGAAGCTTGCAGCACGTGACGCGCGCGCGGCTTCGACGCAGGAGCGGCGGGAGTGAGCTTCATCGTCCACATGCGCAGGCTGAACCACAGCATGCCGCCGCCGAGCAACAGCGCGCCGGCGAAGTAGGTCCATCCCGCCATTCCCATCAGGGTGGGCGCGAGCGATACCGGCACAAGTGCGAGGGCGTACATCATGATGGCCAAAGCGGTGGAGCGGCCGTCACTCTCCACGACGGGCAACATGCGGATGCGCGCGTTCTCGTAGTCCTCGCGGTAGAGCCACGCGATGGAATGAAAATGCGGGAACTGCCAGAAAAACAGGATCGCGAACAGCACGAAGGCTTCCGGGTCGAGGCGGCCGCGAATCGCCGTCCAGCCCAGCACCGAAGGCATGGCGCCGGGAAAGGCGCCGAGAAACGTGCAGATGGGGTGCACGCGCTTCATCGGCGTGTACACCGTGAGATAGCTAATCGAGGTGAGCGCTGTCAGCGCGGCGGTGAGCCAGTTGGTGGTCACCCACAGATAGAGCACGCCACCGATGGTCATGCCGAAGGCGACCACGGACGCGTGCATCAGGCCCATGCTGCCGGTGACCAGCGGACGCCCGGAGGTGCGGCGCATCAGCGCATCGAGGTCGCGCTCAACCACTTCGTTGATGGCGGCGGTGCCTCCGCTGACCAGGCCGATGCCGATCAGCGCGTGCAGCAGCGTCCACGAGAGCAACGACGCGCCGGACTTGGCGGCTGCAAAATATGCGCCAGCCCAGGCGGTCATCACGATGAGCGTGGTGATCCGCGCTTTGATCAGGACGGAATAGTCGCGCGCGAGCGCGGCAAATCCTTCGCGTGGCACAGCCAGCGGCTGGGTGGCGCTGCTCATGCGGGGATCGCCTTTCGTGATGCGGACTGGATCGCTGCTTCCTCAGCGTGGACGTTGATCATGCGCCGGGTCTGGATGGCAAGCACCACGCAGGTGGCCAATACCAGCGCGCCGCCAGCGACGTGCGACACCGTGCTGATCACAATGCCGGTAATCGGTTGGGGTGCGTCCATCATCCACTGCAGGCGAATCAGATATGCAGCGAAGCCGAGTCCGAGCTGGACCATCAACAGGGCCAGCAGCAATTGGGCAGGTTTGCGCAAGTGATTAACGTTGCCATAGCGCGTCAGGAGGCGAACGATCATCCAGCAGAGCACGGCAGTGACGACACACGCGCCGACAAGGTGCGGCAGAAGCTTAATGCCGGAATGGCGGAAGGCGGCGCCGAGAATCAATTGCACCCACACGCAAGCCGCCGCTAATGTCGCGAGAGTTGGTGTGCTGGGCGCGAGATCGCGTTCGGGAATCGGCGGCTCGTCCTGCAGCCAGCTTCGGCTGGTGAACAGGGCCATCGCAATCACGATACAGAAGATCATCTGCGCGAGCGTGGCATGCGCCGTGGAGACGGCCCAAGGCAGAAGATCCAGCACCGTGATGCCGCCGAGAATCCCCTGGCCGACGACAGCCGCCAGCGCCGTCCAACCCAGGATGCGCATCCATCGGCGCTTTTCGACACGCTGGGTCCAAACCGCCATGACGATGATCAGCAGGCCGGTGAACTCCGCGATCATGCGGTGGGTGTGCTCGTACTGCACTCCGCCGACCATAGGAGGAATCTTGTAGAGCGAACCAAAAGAAGTAGGCCAATCCGGGACGGACAAGCCGGCATCATGGCTGGTGACGAGGGCACCCGCAACGATCAATAGAAAAGTGGCGCACGCGAGAAATACGGCGAAACGATGGTGCGCCGGATTGTAAGTAATCAGACCAGGTCGCGACGTCAGAACTAGCTCCTGTCAAACGTTGCGTCCACGCAAAGTGACGGGTCACTGGTGGAGCGGATGTTCATGTCGAGTTCAGTAGGAGGTGCGGCTCAAAGCTGCGGCGAACGCCCGATCCTCATGCGGCGCTCGTGTCAACATTGTACCAAACCGGCTGCTGAGGAGCGGGCTGCGATCCACAAAGAGGCAACTGCTGGGCAACGCCGCAAACTACGTCTGCACTTCCTGGAACTCCGCTTGGGGCGGCGGAATAGCGTGCAGCATCTCAATCATGGCGTCGGCGAACTCACTGGTTCCGGCGGCGCCGCCCACGTCGCGGGTAATGTGCTTCCTCTCGGTGTAAACCTTCTCCAGCGCCAGGCGGATGTGGTTGGCGGCGTTCTCTTCACCCAGGTGGCGCAGCATCAGAATGCCCGACCGCAGCACGGCGGTCGGATTGGCGATGTCTTTGCCGGCGATGTCGGGCGCCGAGCCGTGCACCGCTTCGAAGATGGCACACTCGTGTCCGAAGTTCGCGCCCGGCACCAAGCCCAGTCCGCCGACGAACGCTGCGCACAGATCAGAGATGATGTCACCATAAAGATTTTCCAGCAGCAACATATCGTACTGGTAGGGATTCATGACCAGTTGCATGCAGGTGTTGTCCACGATGTGTTCGCCGTAGGTGATCTCGGGATACTCCTTCGAGATATTGCGCGAACAGCGGATGAACAAGCCGTCCGACAGCTTCATGATGTTGGCCTTGTGGATGGCGTGGATCTTCTTGCGATGCTCGCGCCGCGCGTACTCGAAGGCAAACCGGGCAATGCGCGTGGAAGCCTTCTCGGTGATGATCTTCAGGCTCTCCACCACACCCGGCACGACTTCGTGCTCGATGCCCGAGTACAGTCCCTCGGTATTTTCACGGACCACAATCAGGTCCACGCCAGGATAGCGCGTCGGCACTCCGGGAAGATTGATGATGGGCCGGAAGTTGGCGAACAGCTCAAATTGCCTGCGCAAGGCGACATTGATGCTGGAAAAGCCGCCACCGATGGGCGTCGTCACCGGGCCTTTCAGGCCAACATGGGTGCGCTCGATGGACTCTGTGAGTTCTTTGGGGATGTACTCCTGGTACTTTTCGAAGGCTTCGGCGCCGGCCGCGAAGCTTTCCCACTCGAACTTGACGCCGGTAGCTTCCAAGATCCGGACGGTCGCGTTCACCACCTCGGGCCCGATGCCATCGCCGGGTATCAACGTGACTTTATGGGACATTGCTTGCCATCTAACTGCCGGAATCAGTCTCCGGACTTGGCTTTGGCGGACGTGTTGTCCTTGGTGTCGAGCAGTTCCTTCAACTCAGCCATGAACTCGCGCACGTCTTTGAAGTCGAGATAAACCGAGGCGAAACGCACGTAGGCGACCTTGTCAAGGCGCTTCAGGCGATTCATGATCAGTTCGCCGACCTCGCTGGTCTTGCGCTCGCGATCGGGCGAGTCCACCACGAAGCCCTCGGCATCATTGACAATCTGCTCCAATTTACTCATGGAGACAGGCCGCTTCTCGCAGGCCCGCAGCAGCCCATTCAACACTTTTTGACGCTCGAACTTTTCACGCCGCCCGTCTTTCTTGACCACCATGTAGGGGATCTCGTCAATCCGCTCATAGGTGGTGAAGCGCTTCTCGCACTTCAGGCATTCGCGGCGGCGGCGAATGGATTCGCCTTCCTTGCTTTCGCGCGAATCCACCACTTTGTCGTTTTCAAAGCCGCAGAATGGACATTTCATGGGTGAGAAAAGGCGCAGGCAGACGCCCTGCACCTTGATTGTAACAGGCAGAATCGGAGGTCTGGAGGAGGTGTGGTCATCAGCGCGAGACCTGCCTGATCCTGGAAGAAGCGATACCCTAGCGTCAATCGGCCTAGGTTATCCAGCCCCCGCCCACAACCACGTCGCCGTCATAGAACACCACCGCCTGGCCGGGAGTGATGGCGCGCTGCGGCTGGTCAAACGTCGCCAGCACTTCGTCGTGGCCACTCTTCTCGATGACCGCATCCGCGGCTTCATGGCGATGACGAATCTTAGCCTGCACACGCATCGGCTCGCGCAGATCGTCAATCGCGATCCAGTTCACTGCCTTGGCGCGCAACGTCGGCGAGAACAACTCGTCGCCACTGCCCACCACGACCTGGTGCTGGTCGCCGCGAATTTCCAACACGTACAGGGGCGAACCCGTAGCGACGCCGAGTCCCTTGCGCTGGCCCACGGTGAAGTTGTGAATGCCGCCGTGGGTCCCGACAACCTCGCCGGTCGTGGTGACCAACTCGCCAGCGGTGTCGGGAAACTCTTCGCCCTGCTCCGCAAGATAGGCGTCGAGGAACTTCTTATAGTCGCCGCCCGGAATGAAGCAAATCTCCTGCGAGTCGGGCTTTTCGAACAGCCGAAGTCCGGCGCGCCTGGCCTCCTCGCGCACCTCGGGCTTGCGCATCTCGCCGAGCGGAAACCGGGTGCGGCTCAACTGCTCCTGCGTCAGGCCGAAGAGAAAATAAGTTTGGTCCTTGGCCCGGTCGGCAGGGCGCTTCAACACCCAGCGTCCGGTGCGTTCGTCAAACTCGTTGCGCGCGTAGTGTCCGGTGGCCAGCAGGTCCGCCCCGATCTGCCGCGCGGTGATCAGTAGCTGATCGAACTTCAGATGGTTATTGCACAGACTGCACGGGATGGGCGTGCGCCCGGAAAGATACTCCGAGACGAACGGACGCACGACGTCGTCCTCAAAGCGCTGTTCCTGATTGACGACGTAGTACGGAATGCCGAGGGTCTCGGCGACGCGGCGCGCGTCGTAAACGTCGTCGATGGAGCAGCAGCGTCCCTGCACTGACTCCGGCATGCCCTCGTGGCCGGCCAGGCGGCGCTGGTTCCACAACTGCAGCGTGAGGCCGACGACGTTGTAGCCCTGCTCGCAGAGCAATGCTGCAACGGCGGAGGAGTCCACTCCTCCGGACATGGCCACGGCGATGGTGTGAGTTGTCGGCATCTTTTATCGATCGGATGGTCCCACTTCTACTCCGCCCGGACCAACCGTCAAGACTGTCTTGTCAGGCATAAAGAACAGCCAGTACTTGTCTCTGTCATCAGGATCTTCGAGGTAATCCGCCGGAGAAACGATCAAGTGGAACCCGCTAAAGATGAACTCCGTGACGGACGCTTGAGGATCAAAGTTGACGTTGGTCAGTTCGCAGCTTTCGAGCCGTTGGACTGCAACCTCTATCGCCTGTCGCGCCGAATCGGAATCAGCAATCTTGCGATCACCGTGAAGGAGGACCCAGTTAGCCTGAAATATCCAGAGGTACCATTCCCCGTGAAAGTGATGGTCCTCTTTAATCCGATGACCAAAGTCGATAGTTAGGAAACTTCCCACGCCAAGGCGCGCACGCCAGGGACGCTGACCTGTAACAGGCCTGAAATACTGCCGAACGTCGAGCGCAACTGTTCTCATAAGAGATTATCCAAACATTCCCACGCCGATTTCAATGATCACCTTAAACGAGTAGTCCTGCTTGCTTATCTCCCTGTGCAGCCGCTCCCATTCTGTATCCGTCAGCTCGCGACCGAGAATCCGCTCAATTTCGCGTACCGCCGCCCGAAACTGACGATTTTGTTCCCGATTCCCCAATAGATAGCAATTCTACCGAAACTCCAGGGACCGACCCCTCGGTTTTGGCGAAGAGCGACCAGCGATTTAGCTCAGAGCCGATGTTTGAGGGCTGACGGCTTTCTTCCACACTGGACTCAGCTCCCTCAGCCGCGACACAACTTCCGGCACCAACGATAGGGCGAAATCCACATCGTCTGCCATGTTCTGCTTGCCGAGGCTGAAGCGGATGCTGGCGCGCGCGCGGTCTGGCGAGAGTCCCATCGCAGTCAGCACGTGCGAAGGTTCGATTGCGCCGGAGGAACACGCAGCTCCGGTCGAAACTGACAGCCCCTTAAGATCGAGCGCGATCACCATGGCCTCGCCTTCGATGCAATCGAAGTAAATGTTGGTCGTATTAGGGACACGCGGCGCACCGATACTGTTCACGCCGATTTGCTCGACAGTCTCGACGATCCCACGCTCCAGCCGGTCACGCAGCCCGGCCATTCGCTCGACGCTGCCGTCTGCAAATCCTTCGCGAGCAATCTCCACCGCTTTGCCCAGCCCGACGATGCCTGGCAGGTTCTCCGTTCCAGCCCGGCGCGAACGCTCGTGGCGCCCGCCATACATCATCGGTTGCAGCAAGGTCCCACGGCGCACGAACAGCGCCCCCGCGCCTTGCGGGCCGTGCATCTTATGGCCGGTGATGGTCAGCAGATCGCAGCCAATCTGCTTCACATCGAGCGGCACTTTGCCGGCAGCCTGCACGGCGTCGGTGTGGAAGTACACGTCAGCTTCAGTCGCAATCTTGCCAATCTCGCTCACCGGCTGCAGCACACCGGTTTCATTGTTCGCCAGGATGATGCTGATGAGCTTGGTCCCGGGACGCAGCGCGCGCCGCACATCATCGGGATCGACCAGCGCCCGGCCGTCCACCGGCAAGTAGGTCACCGCGCAACCCATCTCTTCGAGCCGCTTGCACGCATTTAGGACCGCGTGATGCTCTACGGCGGAGGTGATGATGTGATCGCCCGGCTTCACTAAGCCAAACAGCGCCAGGTTGTCGCCCTCGGTACCGCCGCTGGTGAAGACGATCTCCGCCGGGCGGCAGTTCAGCAACTCCGCAACCTGCTCGCGCGCGTGCTCCACCGCGGAGCGCGCCTGCTGTCCCTGCTGATGAATGGACGACGCGTTGCCGAACTTCTCGAAGAAGTAGGGACGCATGGCCTCAAACACTTCGGAAAGAAGCGGAGTGGTGGCGTTGTTGTCGAGGTAGACCCGATGCATTTCTGGCTCTATTCTAACGGTTTAGTTAGATTCGGGGCGGGGAAGTAGGGATTCGGGCAAGAGGTTAACGCCCTTCAGTTTCCACGTCCGGCCCGACGGAGCTTGCCATGAAAATTGCGTTCTTCCAATCGGCGTCTGACTTGCGAGAATGGTTGGCATCGAATCACGGCAAGATCCACGAGCTTTGGGTTGGGTTCTACAAGAAAAAGTCGAGCAAGGTCGGCATCAGTTATCCGGAGGCCGTGGATGAAGCGCTCTGTTTCGGCTGGATCGACGGAATAAAGAAGGCCGTGGATGATGTCAGCTACACCCACCGCTTCACCCCGCGAAAACCAAAGAGTTTTTGGAGCGCGGTAAACATCAAGCGCGTTGGCGAACTGAAGCGGGTTGGACGCATGATGCCCCCGGGCCTCAAGGCATTCGCAGGACGCGACGAGCGGAAGGCGATGCAGTATTCGTATGAGAGAAGCACCTGCAAACTGGAGGGTGCGCAGGAGAAACGGTTTCGGGGGCACGCGAAGGCGTGGGAGTTCTTCCAAGCCCAACCTCCCGGTTATCGACGAACGGCGAGCTGGTGGGTGATTAGCGCGAAGCGGGAAGAAACGCGAGGCAAGCGGCTCGCTAAGTTGATTGAAACCTCAGACCATGGGCGCAGGCTGGATATGCTGGTCTCCCAAAGCAAGAAAAAACCCGGCGCGAAATAGTTCCCGCAAGCCGGACTCGTTGGTTTGGCCTCGACCTTCAGACTGACAACTGGCAACTGACAACTGGCTACTGCCCCTACCGCTCCTCCATCGGCACGTATCTATTCGGATAGAGTGGCCCTTGATACTCGGCGCGCGGGCGAATCAAGCGATTGTCATTGAGTTGTTCGATCACGTGCGCCGTCCAGCCGGAGACGCGCGACACGGCAAACACCGGAGTGAACAGATCAATGTCGATCCCGAGCGTGTGATAGGTGGAAGCGGAGTAAAAATCGACGTTCGCGTTGAGCTTGCGATCGGTGACGATGAACTGCTCGATCTTGCGCGAAATTTCAAACCACTTGGTGTCGCCGCTGGACTGCCCGAGATCGCGCGACATCGTCCGTAGATGCGTGGCTCGCGGATCTTCCGTGTGATACACGCGATGCCCGAATCCGGGGACCTTCTTCTTCTGCGCCAGCATCCCTTTCACGTAATCGACCGGATCGGCCCCAGATGCGTCCACGGCTTCGAGGATGCGGAAGACCGCCTCGTTGGCGCCGCCGTGCAGCGGTCCCTTAAGCGCTCCAATGGCGGCGGTGACGGCGGAGTGCATGTCGCTCAAAGTCGCTGCCACCACGCGCGCCGCGAAGGTCGAGGCGTTCAACTCATGGTCGGCGTGCAGGATAAGGGCGATGTCGAAGGCACGCTCTGCCATCGCACTCGGGATTTCGCCGTTCAGCATGTAGAGAAAATTGCCCGCATGGGACAGCGAGCGGTCGGGCTCGATCAGCGGCTTGCCTTTGCGGATGCGATCGTAGGCAGCAACCACGTACGCTAGTTGAGCCGTCAGTCGAATCGCCTTGCGCACGTTGGCTTCGTGATCGTTCACCTTCTCTTCGGGATCGTAATACGACAGGGCCGAAACGGTGGTGCGCAGAACGTCCATGGGCAGCGCGTGTTTGGGAGCCTGCCGCAGCAGGCTGATGACGGAGGCATCCAGTTTGCGCTCGCGTGCCAGGCCCAGCTTCAACTCCTGCAATTCGGCGCGATTTGGCAGATGTCCAAACCACAGCAGATAGCAGATTTCCTCGAAGTTCGACTGATCGGCCAGTTCGTGGATGTCGATGCCGCGATAAGCAAGGACGCCTTGATCGCCGTCGATGAAACAAATGCCCGAATTGGCAGCGGTAATGCCTTCCAGGCCCTTGCCGCCGTGCGCCGTCGTGGACATGAATACCTCTTGCGGTTCACTGCACCGCCCTGAAAGATACCAAGGTTGGATGGCGCGGTTGACAGGGCGAAAAGCCGCGCTGAAGGGCAACTTACTTTTATACTCCGGAGCTTCCGGAATCGTCCATTATCGGCAAAGCAAGCAAGGCATCAAACAATGAGCCTGGGCTGCTGCTTCGTCGCAACTGTGCGTGGTGTTGTTGTCACACCTCAGAGTGATAGCAGTGGGCTGGATCGAAGCCTGGCCCACTGCCGGTTTGTTTCCGCTTCCTCGCGAGTTATAGTTAAGAGTTTGCTTTTCCCATCCGGAGTTCCCTGTACCGGACAATAACTCATTCACGCGGGTTCCCGCGTTCGGAGTCATCATGATTAAACGTTTCGTTCTGCTGCTATGCGTCCTTACGCTCGGCTTGGGCAATTTCGCCTGCGCCGACGAAGGCATGTGGTTGTTTAACGCTTTTCCCAAGGACAAAGTCCAGGCCAAATACGGCTTTGCCCCCGACCAGGCCTGGCTTGACCACGTGCGGCTTTCCTCCGCTCGCGCTCCCAACGGCTCGTCTTCTTTTGTATCTCCCGACGGACTGATCTTTACCAACCATCACATCGCACAGGAGTGCGTCCACGATCTTTCCACCAATGGCAAGGACTACATGAAGAATGGGTTCTACGCGCCGACAAGGGCGGAAGAGCCGAAGTGTCCCGGCGTGGAATTTATCGTACTGGAAAACATTCAGGACGTTACTACCCAGGTGAATGCCGCGGTCAAGCCCGGCATGTCAACCGCCGATGCCGGCAAGGCGCAGCGCGAAGAAATGTCGTCGCTGGAAAAGGACTGCTCCACCGGCGACGTGCGGTGCGATGTGGTCACCCTGTATTCGGGCGCCATGTACAACCTCTACAAATACAAGAAGTACGATGACATTCGCCTGGTCTTTGCGCCGGAGTTCGAGATCGCATTTTTCGGAGGCGATCCCGACAACTTCGAATATCCCCGCTACGATCTCGATATTTCGTTCTTTCGTGCCTATGAAAACGGAGAGCCGGCCAAGATCCACGATTACCTGAAGTGGTCACCGGTGGGCGTAAAGGAAGGTGACCTGGTTTTTGTTTCGGGCCATCCTGGACGGACTGGCCGTTTGCTTACCGTGGACCAGCTCGGCTTCCTGCGCGATTACCAATATCCCCTGCAGCTCAACTCGTACACGCGTCGCATCGCCATGCTGCAAATGTTCAGTGCAGTGTCGGAAGAGAATGCCCGCGAGGCCGAAAGCGACTTTTTCGGATTGCAGAACGCCTTTAAGGCCGTCACCGGTTATGAGGGCGGATTGCGCGATAAGGATCTGATGGGCAAGAAGGCGGCCGGTGAGAAGGCGCTGCGCGACTTTGTCAATTCCGACCCCAAGCTCAAGGCTGAATTCGGCGACCCTTGGGCTGAAATTGCCAAGGCTGTCAATGTTCAGAAGCAGATTTACAAGCCCTTGGGCTATCTGGATAACCTGGGTGGTTTTCGCGGCGACCTCGCCCGCTATGCCCGCGACATCGTTCGGGCGGCCGAGCAAAAGCAGAAGCCAAGCAACCAGCGGATCCGCGGTTTCCAGGACTCCGCCTTGCCTACGCTGGAGCAGCGATTGTTCTCCACCGCCCCCACTTACAAATCCCTGGAGCGGGCTTTGCTGGCCGAGAGTCTGGCCGAAATGCAGGACGTCCTTGGCGCCGACAATGCCGACGTGAAGAAAGCCTTGGCTGGTAAGACTCCGGACGAGCGCGCCAAGGAGCTGATTGACGGAACCAAGCTCGACGATGTGGCCGTTCGCAAACAACTTTACGAAGGTGGAGAGGCTGCGGTGGAAGTCAGCAACGATCCCTTGATCGTCCTCATGCGCCAAATCGAGCCGGACGCTGTCGCCATCCACCAGCGCGATGAAGATGAAGTGCAATCGGTCCTGCGCCGTGATGGCGGGTACATCGGCAAGGCCCTGTTCGCCAAGGATGGGCTCAAAGTTCCTCCCGACGCGACCTTCACGCTGCGTCTCAGCTACGGCCCCGTGGAAGGCTACAAGCTGAACGGCAAGACCGTGCCGTGGTTTACGACCATGGGCGGAGCTTACAAACATGCCGCTGAGCATGGCAGCAAGACGCCGTACCAGCTTCCCGAGAGCTGGCTGAAAGCCAAGCCGTCGATTGACCTCAACACACCGTTCAATACGGTTTCCACCCCCGATATCATCGGCGGTAACTCCGGCAGTCCGGTCATCAATAAGAACGCCGAAGTGGTGGGGATCATCTTCGATGGCAACATCGAATCGCTGCCGTGGGACTTCGAGTACAGCGACCAAGTGGCGCGCTCGGTGGAAGTGGATTCGCGGGCAATCCTCGAGTCGCTCCGTAAGATCTATCACGCCGACGCTTTAGCCAATGAGATTACCGGCGCCGAAGGTGCGCCCATGAAGCCAAATCCCCAGAACAAGATGCGCAAGCCAGTCAACAAGCAGCAGTGACCTGGCGCATCATGAGCAAGAAAAGGCGCGGCCCAACAGTCGCGCCTTTTCTATCGGTGGCGCCATTCTACTTTTCGCTTGCATCTCCCGCTTCCAATCCTGCGACCATGCCTTCTCGGGGACATCCAATGTGTTAGCCTTCTACGTGGGTAGAGTGTGGTGGATGGGCCTGTCCAGGCCCATCGCGGCAAAGTCCAAGCAGGTCCCTTTCAAGGAACACAGCGTTGATCAACAAGCTTATCGCCAAGGTTTTCGGCACCAGCAACGAACGGGAAATCAAGCGGATTATGCCGCTGGTGGAGCGCATCAACGCGCTTGAGCCCGAGACGAGGCAGCTCAGCGATGAACAGCTGAAGGCCAAGACAGCAGAGTTCCGCCAGCGCATCCGCGAGCGTGTGGATGCAGTCGAGGACCCCGACGAGAAGGACCGTGAGCTGAAACAGGTGCTGGACGAGGTCCTTCCTGAGGCGTTTGCGGTGGCACGCGAGGCGGGTTGGCGCGTGCTGAAGATGCGGCACTTCGACGTGCAGCTGGTCGGCGGCGTGGTGCTGCACCAGGGCAAGATCGCCGAAATGAAGACCGGCGAAGGTAAAACGCTGGTTGCCACTTTGCCGGTTTACCTGAATGCGCTTTCCGGGCGCGGCGTCCACGTGGTCACGGTCAACGACTACCTGGCCAAGCGCGACTCGGAGTGGATGGGCAAGCTTTACACCTTCCTCGGCCTGACGGTCGGGGTCATCGTTCACGATCTCGACGATCGCGAGCGGCGCGAAGCCTATGCCGCCGACGTTACCTACGGCACCAACAACGAGTTCGGCTTCGACTACCTGCGCGACAACATGAAGTTCGACCTCGCCGACTGCGTGCAGCGTGGGCACAACTATTCCATCGTTGACGAAGTGGATTCGATCCTGATCGACGAAGCGCGTACCCCGCTCATCATCAGCGGTCAGAGCGAGGAGTCCACCGACAAGTATTACCGCGTGAACCGCATCATTCCTCAACTGGAGCTAGGTGAAGAGATCGAAAAGGGCCTCGGCGAAGACAAAGTCCTTACCGGCGATTTCGTGGTGGACGAAAAGCACCGCACCATTACCGTTACGGACGTGGGCTGGGAAAAGGTTGAGCGCCTGCTGGGCATCGGTAACATCGCCGATCCCGAGAACTGGGACCTGAAGCACCACGTGGATACCGCAATTAAGGCGCACGCGCTTTATCGCCGCGACGTCGAGTACGTGGTGAAAGATGGGGAAGTACTTATCGTGGATGAGTTCACCGGGCGCCTGATGCCGGGCCGGCGCTGGTCCGATGGATTGCATCAGGCGGTGGAGGCCAAGGAAGGCGTGAAGATCGAGCGCGAAAATCAGACGCTCGCCACCGTCACCTTCCAGAATTACTTCCGCATGTACAAGAAGCTGGCCGGCATGACCGGCACGGCGGAAACGGAAGCGCCCGAGTTCGACAAGATCTACAAGCTCGAAGTGGTTGTTATTCCGACCAACAAGGTTTTGGTGCGCATCGAAAACTCCGACGTCGTGTACCGCACTGAGAAGGAAAAGTTTTTCGCTTCGGCCGATGAGATCCAGAGGCTCGCCGAAATAGGGCAGCCCATTCTAGTGGGCACGACTTCGGTTGAAAAGTCAGAGCGTTTGTCGGACCTGCTGAAGAAAAAGGGCATCAAGCACGTGGTGCTGAATGCCAAGTACCACGAGAAGGAAGCTGAGATCGTTGCCCAGGCAGGCCGCAAGGGCGCAATTACGATTGCCACCAACATGGCCGGCCGCGGCACGGACATTCTGCTGGGCGGCAATTCCGAGTTCATTTCCAAGCAGGAGTGCATCAAGAAGGGACTGGCGCAGCCTCTCAAGGTCGTAGCAGGCGAAGTCACGGCCAAGCCCGACGATCCGAACCTCTCCTATTTTTATTACGGTGGCAACGAGTATCAGGTCCCCACGGCGCAGTGGAACGAGATCAACGCCCGCCATAAAGAAGTCACCGACGCCGAGCATGATGAGGTTGTTTCGCTGGGCGGCCTGTTTATCTTTGGCACAGAACGCCACGAGGCGCGGCGTATCGACAATCAGTTGCGTGGCCGCGCTGGCCGCCAGGGCGATCCCGGCGCATCGCGTTTCTTTCTGTCGCTGGAAGATGACCTGATGCGCATCTTCGCCAAGGAGTGGGTGTCGAATCTGCTGCAGCGGCTGGGCATGGAAGAAGGCGTACCCATCGAATCGAGGCTGATCACGCGCCGCATTGAGGCCGCGCAGAAGGCGGTTGAGGGCCAGAACTTCGAAGCCCGTAAGCATCTGCTCGAATACGACGATGTGATGAACAAGCAGCGCCAGGCGGTTTACGGATTGCGCCGGCAGTTGCTGGAAGGCATCGACCAAAAAGAGCTCATCCTTGAGGATTACGTCCGGGACATCCTCGGCGGGCTGCTCGATAAGTACGCAGCGAAGGAAACACACGCCGAAGACTGGGACATCAAGAGCCTGAAGAACCAGGTGTTCACCCGCTTTGGGGTGGACATCGCAGCCGAGGGTATCCAGGCGGAAACGCTGAACCGGCAGGAACTCGGCGATACCATCTTCGACAAGCTGAAAGAGCGTTATGAGGCCAAGGAGACGCTGATCAGCCCCGATGCCATGCGCCATCACGAGCGCATCATCATGTTGAGCGTGATCGACCAGCAGTGGAAAGACCACCTGCTCAGCATGGACCACCTGCGAGAGGGGATCGGATTGCGCGGCTATGCCCAGCACGATCCGCTGGTGGAATACAAGCGCGAGTCGTTCGATATGTTCGAAGCCATGATGGAGCGCTTCGAAGAGGAGACGGTCCGCTACTTGTACCTGATGCAGGTGATCGAAGCGCCGTCCCGCCCGGTTCCGCAGCACGCGATTTCCGCGGGAGATTTCGACAGCAACGAACAGGCAATCGCGGCGTTCAGCACTGGCTCCCGGCGCAATCGCGCGACTACCTCGATGGACGACATGGAAGAAGCCTTCCAGCGCCGCAAGCGCCGCGAGTTGGAACAAGCACGCATGGCGGGCGCCGGCGAGGCGGGAACCGTGCAGCAAGTGGTCCGCGGCGAGAAGGTCGGGCGCAACGATCCTTGTCCGTGTGGCAGCGGAAAAAAATATAAGAAGTGTTGCGGGGCGTAGGAGCCGCTGCTCGCCTTTTGCCCTTCGCTCAACCCTTCGGATGTCGTGTTGAGCAACAGCCGCCTCGAGCGACGAGTCGCAGCCTTTCTCGCAAAGCGTCCTTGTCTGTGCCTCCGCCTCTTTCCGCTTTTGGTTTCCCACAACGGTAGTGCGGCTATTATTGCTTTGCGTTCCAGCCGGGACTCTGTTATTGTTCGCCCGAAATAGAGGCCTTTTTGGGGGTACCCGCGCTGGGCTTGTGTCATGCTCGCGTAGGGAAAGGCTCACCGGTTCGACAACTCAGGAGGTCGTTATGGCATTTTGTGCGTCCTGCGGTACTCAAATGGCAGACAATGCAGCATTCTGTCCCAACTGCGGGAAGGCCGCGGGTCAGGCCAGCGGTGCAGGTGCGTCGCCTGCTCCGGCACCAGCCCCATCCGCCGGTTACACAGCTCCTGCTGCTTCGGCAGGGGCGCCAATCGCAGAGAACGTAGCAGGCATGCTGGCTTACTTCACCATCATCCCGGCTATCATATTTCTGTTGATTGAGCCCTACAATCGCAATCGCTTCGTCCGTTTTCACTCGTTCCAGTGCTTGTTTACAGCCGCCGCGCTGATTGTGCTGCACGTTTGCTTGTCGTTCCTCAGTTATGCTCTGCCGCTGATCATGTTTCCCATCTGGGGGCTGCTGGGACTCGCTGAATTTGCGCTATGGGTGCTGCTGGTGGTCAAGGCGTATCAGCACCAGATGTTCAAGCTGCCCATCGTGGGAGACTTCGCCGAGAAGCAAGCCAACGCATAGAGGTCTGTTCCCGGAACATGGGCGGCTGTGCCCATGTGGTGGATACCCACGATAGATCTGGGACAGGGAATGGGACCGAGCGCTGCCAGAATGGCAAGAGGAGAGTGCTCTGCCGGGCCGTCTTTCGATCGTCTTGTTATGTGACGAATGGCTTTGCCCAACTGTTCCATCTCAGGAGATTACGGTTCGGCGACCTCTGTTATACTGAGTCCGATCCATCGCTCCACCTTCGGAACCCGTGCTGCGTAAAGGGTACTCTTTAGGGCCGCTTGCTTCGGGCGAGTACCAGACTGCACGGTGCAGTCGCGCGAGTTTTTGATTCTGCTTGTAAACCCGACTCTTAATCAGTAGGTTGAAGGTTCGATTCCTTCCGCGCTCACCATCTAACCTCATGCAGCCGTGATACTTACCTGCTGTTGCTCTTGCGGCAGCGGAGGAAGCTGTTTTTCGTGGTGACCCCCATCGGTGACCACTTCTTCACGGCTGCCGAATTTCGAGAATGCTGCCTTGACCGCATCGGCCTGGGGATAACGGTACCGCTGTGTGATCGTGATCGAACTGTGTCCGGCGATTCTCGCCAGTGTGAAGGGATCGCAGAAGGGAGCCATGCGGGTTAACGCTGTGTGGCGCATCACGCAAGGCTCAAACGGTTTCAGTGGAGGCGGAGCTTCTTTCCGATGGCATCTGCGTTCGCCTTGGCGAATGCTGCCGAGTGCTGCGTCTTAGCCGTGCCCTGCTCAAGATGCCCGCACTTAGCAGTCGAGGGGAATACCCATCCCTGAGCGGGACTGGGCGGGGCTTTCGTCTTTGCCTAGCTTCGAAGGGGCGCGGCTTGAGCTGCACCGGGGAGAGCCCCTTCATCTGTCATCACGAAGGAGGGCGAGGAAGCGAACGCGACTGAGCCCGAATGAGGGATCCGCTTTTCTCAGGACGTCAACAGAGCTGTACAAACATTGAGAGTTGTAGCGGGGTCGCCGACCGGCTCTCCAAATGGGGCTTGTCGCAGTTGTCAGGGACCTGGCCCGATTGTTCCGCCTTTTCCTACCTTGCACCCGCTACAGGTGGTTACTTTCGTGCGGAAACATACTTGACATCACAGACGCCGAGCCACTTGCCGGTCATAGGATTTCATGCATGGACATCAGCATGAGTTGATTAGCGAGGCCAGTTCCGCCTGCAAAGACGGCAATATCATATCAGATCAGATCGTTCGGGGAGAGCCGGCCGCCCGGCAGACCGTCAAGAGCAACACTATGCGCAACATACCGCCCGCGGTCGCAAATCGTCACGTGTGCAGCGGCAGCTACCATCATCCTTACGTCTATGGAGACATTTCGACGTTGCGACGGGCCTCAGAGTAACGGGTCAATGCCGGCTATAACTTCGTCAAAAGGAATCAAGACTTAGTCGGGCTGCGTTCGTGGCTAGGATTTCGAAAGTGCCTTGCATCCCTCAGCAACGGGAGAAGCTTCCATGCTACAACCTTCCCGCTACATATTTCTTCTTGTGTTGGTCAATATCTGGCTGAGTGGCGGGTGCGGTAATGGGACCACGCCCCCGGCTCCCACCAGCTTCACAGCGGTGGTTTTCTCGGATGTGCATTTCAATCCATTTTATGACCCATCCCTTTGTCCGCGCCTTGTCGCAGCGGACGCCAGCGGGTGGGCCAGTATTTTTGAGACGTCGAGCATCACAGCGCTTCCGGCATGGAATAGCGATACCAACTACCCTTTGCTTGTGCTTGCACTCTCAAGCATAAGGCAAAACTTGGGAGCGAGTCCGGTCATTATTTATACCGGCGACCTTCTTGGCCATAACTTTTCAAACCAGTTTTACCAATATTGCGGGAGCAGCGACGTTGCCGCCATGCAGGCCTTTAGCGACAAGACGGCGGCCTTTGTCATGCAGCAGGTGAGGTCGTCGGCCGGAAACATTCCCGTCGTGTTCGCTCTTGGAAATACCGATTCATACACAGGCAATGGACCGGACAGCACCTTTCTTTCCAATACGGCGGAGCTGTTTTACACCGACTTTTTGAATGGCACCGTAAACCATCACGCATTTCTTAATACCTTCACGAGTGCAGGATATTATTCTGCCGACCTGCGTGGAACGAATTTGAGGGTGATAGGACTCAATACCGTCTTATTTTCGCTTGGTGTCCCAGCCGACGACAGTGCAGTATCTGCTGAACTTTACTGGCTTGATTCAACCCTCGCTTCAGCCCAAGCTGGTGGCAAGAAAGTTTGGCTCTTAATGCATGTACCTCCCGGTGCAAATACAGTGTCAACTGCCACAACTCCCTCAAATTTCGATAGCAACGGGTACCTCATATCTGCCACGATGATGTGGGTGCAGGATTATCAGGCAAGGTTTCTGGGAATACTTTCGAAGTATCCGGGCGTTATAACTCTGACTCTGGCTGCGCATACTCATAGGGACGAATTTCGTATCATGTCATCTGATGATGTGCTTGATATAACCCCTTCCATCGCCCCTTGCTTTGGCAATGGCCCTGCCTTTAAGGTCTTTACATTTACGAGAGCTACATTTACACCCACCGATTATCGTTCCTTGAACTATGACCTCGCCGCTATGCCGGGGCAGTTCAGTGACTATTACACTTTTTCGGAAGCCTATTCCATGCAAGGTCCGTTGGACTCGTCTTTGGCGCAACTTTATCCAGCACTTATTACGAATAATGCACAGCAGTCCATTTATATAGGGCAATATAATTCTGGAAACAATTCCGTAGACTCTGGCACCAATACGAACTGGAACCCCATTACCAGTACAAACTGGCCGGTGTTCGCGTGCGGCATTGGAAAAATGGCGCAGCTAGATTTTATCCACTGCGTGAATTCCTACTGATGTTCACAAACCAAACAAATGTCGAGCCATAGCGGCCCGTGGTGTAAGCGGCTGATTTCCGGCGCCAGCCAGTGGCGGGTTCGGCTGCGTAGCTCGGCGAAGGATGTGGGGCCGGTTCGTTCAGGAAGGGGCTGATGCCACTGCCAAGCGGTTGCCGCAACCATGAAATGGTTGTGAGAAAGGACTCACGGCTATTATGAATAAGGGTACCGTTGTATGGCTGCTGTTCGTGGTTCTTGCCCTGACGCTCCTGGCAGGCTGCGGGGGCTCACCAGCGCCGCCAGCTCCCGCTCCGCTGAGCGCCGACAACCATACCGGCAACAGCTACCCGATCAATGCATCGAACGCGCCCCCGATTGACGCGCCCCCGGCGCAGACTCTGCCCAACCTGGGCCAACAGATTACGCCGCTGGCGCCCCAAGATTCCCGCTTCGAACCGATGAACCCCGATTTGCCCGACAATCCAGCCTGGCTGGCGGGGCAGGCGGTCACCACTGTGGTGAGTCCCGATGGCAAGACCCTGCTGGTTCTGACTAGCGGGTACAACCGCGTCTACAACACCGACAGCGCCGGCTTTAAATGGTCGGACTCGAAAGAGTACGTGTTCATCTACGACATTTCGAAGCACACGCCGGTCAAGAAGCAAGTGGTGCAGGTCCCAAATACCTACAACGGAATTGTCTTCGATCCATCCGGCAAGGCTTTTTACGTGTCCGGAGGCATGGGTGACTTCCCCTTTGACAAGGCCGGTGACAATGTCCACATCATTGCTCTGAGCGCCGACGGAACTTGGGTAGAGCAGCCCGGAACGGAGCTTGCCTTGGGCCACCGAGCGGGCCTTGGCCTTGCCGTGCCCAACGACGGATTAGTCCCGATAAACAGCATGGTTTTCGTGCAGCCTTGCGCCGCCGGCGTGGCTATTTCGAATGATGGCAAGACGCTGGTAGTAGCGAATTACTACAACGACTCGATAACGATGTTCAAAGGAGGCTTGGGCAGTTGGTCGAAGGGAACGGAACTGGACCTGCGCCCCGGCAAGAGCGACCCCTCACA
>JBEKNL010000088.1:0-17158 GCA_049522855.1 Candidatus Korobacteraceae bacterium | reverse complement strand
TCGTGAATCGACATCAGGTAGTACGCTTTCCTTCTGGACTCCGGGAACCGCCGCTCCAGGAACTCATCGAACGACTTCAGGTTCTCCAGCCGCCAGTACTGGCCGGCCCGCACCTCGCACAGATACTTGCCCAGTTCCACGAATCTGGTATCGCGCTCGTTCTCGTGCCGTGCCTCCCAGGCCAAGATCGCGTCGATCCTGCTCAGGACCTCCAGACCGCGACGGCGATTCAGCTTAGGCGGCATGGGCGGATACCTAGTAGCCAAGTTCGTCAAACAGACCAAGATCGACTCCCGGCTTGCGGATCAGCCCAGCCTCAACCAGATCGCGCTGATCAAGACAGAGCCCGAGAAAGGGACACGTGGTGCACGGATTCTGGGGGAAGCGGATGCCGCTTTGCGGCAGGAACAGTCCAGACTCAATCCTGCGGACTGTGTCATCCACCAGGGTCTCGAACTCCTGCCGCTGTTGGTCGGTGATGGTGGCCCGCAGGTACTGGACTTCAACCGTGCGCTTACGAACGAAGACGACCTGAGCGACATCATTGATGCCGGCCATCCAGGAATAACAGACCAGTTGCGGGTCCAGGGCGGCAATGCCGTCCGGCTCCTCAGGATAGCGGGCGGAGGCGGTCTTCCACTCCAGCACACAGGGTGTGCTGTCCAGTTCGCCGACCGCATCGACAAAGGCGACAAAGCTGTTGCCAGAATTCAACGTACGTGTGAATCGGATCTGTTGATGGCTGTGCGGCTGGTGAACCTGGACGCGGCCGTCCTGGGTGAAGCGCTCGAGCAACTGAACGCCTTGCTGGAGCATGTGGTCCCAGGTGTCGTTTCCCGAGTAGGCCAGCTCGAGGTTCTTACACGGCGCCCACTGTTCGAACAGCACTGCCGCCGGATCTTCGCGACGGAACAAAGCCGCCACCGCCTGCTCGAAGCAGCGGCCGAAAAGCATAGCAGCGCGAACATCTTTTTCCTGCCAGCCATCGAGGTAGCGATGGCGGTAACGGCGAGGGCAGGTCAGGTACTGAGAGATCTGGGTGTAGCTGTAATTCATCACGACACCCTTTCTTTCCGCGTGCCGTTATCCTTGGCTGCCGGCAGGACAGGGATAGCGGTAGCCAGCTCTTCCCACTGGCTGGCTGGGGCGAAGCCGTCGAAGTTCACCAGCGAGATGCCGTTGACCACGGTGTGGCTGATCTTCACGACTCCGACTAGGCCGCGCAGAGCCCGCTCGTCGACCTCGTCCTGGCTCAACAGTTCGGGGTCATAGAGAAAATCCCGCAGAAACCAACCCAGTTTCCACATCGCCTTCGGCGTGCAGTAGAGGCGGCTGACGATGCAGTGCCCAGCAAACGACCGGGAGCAGTGGGAATTCTCTGGACCGGGCTGCAGTTCTTTCGCTATCGCTGTCGCGAGCACGAGCGGTACCTGCTTTTGGCCGGAGTTTTAATAGCAATCTTGCCCTGGCTGAACATTCGTTTCTGGTCGCTGACCGGGCCGGAGTTCCTGGTTCTTGGCGCATGGGTGGTCCGACGCGAATGGGAAATCCCGGGGCTAAAGCCCATTTCAAAATCGACTCCTTTCCCGCTGGACTAAAGTCCAGCTCCCCCTGCTAAAGCAGGGGGGCTTCCACCAAGAGGCTCCCCAGAGTTGTTCCGCAGCCTGTGAAGCCGTGGCCCCTTCAAAGCTTGCTGCGTTACCGAAACAGATGAATTATTCAGGTTCAGTGCCGCATTCGCCGCCAATACTCACCGCGGACTCTTCAACTCCCGCTCCATCGCCTTACGATTTTTCACCGGCAGATTCTTTACTGCGGCGTTCGCCAACGCGATGTACACCGCGCGTGCCTCGGGAACTGCCTTCAACTCCTCCAGGTGTCGGCGAACCGTAGCGACATCGCCGCGCACCAAAGGACCGCTGAAAGCCGAAGCGGCGTCGTGCTGCAAGTAATTTCGCAGCGTCTGCACCAGCAGCGGAACCATCATGGCCTTGACGTCGTCAGACCTGATCCCAGCGGCTTGCGCCACGCGCTCCAGCGAAGCCATCAAGGCGATCACCAGAGGCGAGGCAAAACTGCCGAAAGCGTGATACAGCACCTTGTTGCGCTTGTCGATCGCGTACGTTGTACCGCCCAAGTCCTGCACGATTCGTTTAGCCACACGGACGGCAGCCGGATCTCCCTCGAGCGCAAACGCTACTCCCCGCATCTGCGGCGCGGGACCTCGCACAAAGGTCATGCCGGGATGCACTGACGCGACCTTGGCTCCCTGCTCACGCAGCGGGGCCAGATCGTCGCTGGTCAGGGCGCCACTGGAGTGGAAGACGATCTTTCCCCGCCAGTCCTGAGTTCGCGCAAGTCGCAGAGCCGTGGCGGCTATCGCGTCATCGGGTATGGTGATCCAGATCAGGTCGCTGTCGAGAGGCTCTTTGCCCAGCGCGACCAGTCGCGCCTGCACTCTTCGCGCCAAGCCTGTCGTCTCACGACTGGCGATGCTCTTGGGGCGAGCGGCAATGAACTTCACCACGTAGCCTGCGGACGGCAACGTCAACGCCAACGCCGTTCCCAAGTTTCCTGGCCCCACGATGCTGATCGTCAGGGGACGAGAGGGAGATTGTTTAGGCACGGCGGGCAGAATAGCAGATTTCGCGCGGTTCAAGCAGCCGTTACGAAAACTCGCGACAACTGCCTTATAGTGGTGAGACCATGCCGTCAAGAAAGCACGCGTCGGAAAAGCCAACCAGCAGCCGCAAATCGAAAACTCCGTCCCGTTCGGCAACGAAGGTCGAGGTCCTCTCGTCGAAAACCGTCTTCAAAGGGCCCGCCTTCAGCGTCAGTTCCGACCGTGTGCGCGAGCCTGGCGGAATTGTTGCGTGCCGCGACGTGGTGCGGCATTCCGGCTCGGCCATAATTCTCGCGGTGGACGATAGCGGCCCGGAGCCGCGCGTTCTGCTGGAGCGCCAATACCGTTATGCGGCCGAGGATTATCTTTGGGAACTGCCTGCTGGCCGCATCGATCCCGGGGAAAAGGTCCTGGCCGGGGCCAAGCGCGAACTGCTAGAGGAGACTGGATATCGCGCCGCCAAGTGGACGCAGGCTCTGTTCTTTTATCCCAGCCCGGGCTTTCTGGACGAGACCATGACGGTTTACCTCGCCCGCGGCCTGAAGCCCGGCGATGCACAGCCTGAAGAGGATGAATCCATCGAGTGCCGTCTGACGCCTTTGTTTCGGGCGCTGGCGATGGTCCGGTCGGGCGAGATTCGCGATGGCAAGACGATCGCCTCCGTTCTGTGGCTGGCGGAAAGTCTCCGCAGCGGGTCATCGCTGGAGTGAGATACTCGTCAAGGCGTTTGCTGGCGCGGAGCTCGGACGCTCAAAACCGCTCTCGAAACGGGACTTCAGTCTATATACTCTCTTGACAACACCAGCACACGGGAGCAAGCTTAAAGTACGCCGTTGAACAGGCCAATCCAACTGGCCAGATGTGATCTAGGAAGAACTCCTCCATCGACTTTGGCTTCTGGGCTCAACCTGATTGACGCAATTCAAGACCGGCATCCTCGGGGTGGGGATGCTGATGGGCTCTGCCAGGAGGAAGAAGAAAGTGAGACTGAAGGGAACCGTCAAGTGGTTCAACAACGCGAAAGGTTTTGGTTTTATAGGCCGCGAGGATGGTAGTTCGGATGTGTTCGTGCACTATAGTGCGATCAACATTGAAGGCTACAAGAGCTTGCAGGAAGGCGACCAGGTCGAGTTCGAGATCGTCGAGGGCCAGAAGGGTCCGCAAGCAGGCAACGTGACGAGGGTCCAGTAGGGTCCTTGCTCTGACTTCATGAAACCCAGCCACGAGGCTGGGTTTTTTCTTGAGCGCGCAGGTCTTGTCGGGCGCGCAATACAATTCTGTTGGACTGTCTAGTTGACCCGTCACCGACCGCATTGCAAGCCGGCATCACAATTCGCAGGGTCCTGGAGAGCGACGCATTCGGTGTTCTTGAAGGCCCGCACTACCCGTACAAATAAGCACACCAAATCATGGAACCGTTCCGAGTGCCGGCCGAACCGCAGCGCATATCGTTTCTCCACGTTACAATTCCTCTCGGGTGCTCTTGCGTGGACAACAAGGCCATCGCCAACGTCTTTTATGAAACCGCCGATCTCATGGAGATCAATGGCGACGACTCTTTCCGCATCCGTTCCTATCGTCGTGCGGCCGAGGTCATCGAAGGACTGCCTCAGCAGGTTTCGGGACTGATCGACGAGCCCAAGAAGCTGTTGGAGATTCCCGGCATCGGCAAAGGTATGGCGGCGAACATCCAGGAGTTGTGCCGCAGCGGCAAACTTGGTCCGCACCAGGACTTGCTCGTGAAGTACCGGCCGTCGATGCTGGAGCTGCTGAAGATCCAGGGGCTGGGACCGAAAACCATCGCGCTGCTTTGGAGTGCCTTCCAGGTCAGCGATCTCGCG
Organism: Candidatus Korobacteraceae bacterium; assembly: GCA_049522855.1. GTDB lineage: Bacteria > Acidobacteriota > Terriglobia > Terriglobales > Acidobacteriaceae > Bog-257. Next base: position 12,694 of record JBEKNL010000088.1, on the reverse strand, counting down.
AGCGTGGAGAAGCTGGCGCGCGAAGGCAAACTGCGTACGCTGCCGCGTCTGAGCGAAAAGAGCGAGCAGAAAATCCTGAAAGCCATTGAGGATTACCGCCGCATTTCGGGGCGCTTCCTGCTCGATGAAGCCGACCGCACCGCGCAGAAGCTGACCGAGCATCTGCGGCACATCAAAGGAATCGAAAAGATCACGCCCGCCGGTTCGCTGCGCCGCGGGCGGGAGACGGTCGGCGACCTCGACGTGCTGATCACCGGACCGTGCTGCGTTGACGATGAGCAGCGCGCTGGGCTGATCGAAGAAATCCTGCGCTTTCCCGGAATCGTGGAAGTGCTGGCCAAGGGCGACAATAAAGTCAGCTTCAAATTGCGTAGCGGAATGCAGGTGGACGTGCGCACCTTGCCGCCGGAATCCTATGGCGCGGCCATGCAGTACTTCACCGGCTCCAAGAACCATAATGTTTCGCTGCGCCAACGCGCGCTCAAAATGGGATTCACGCTCAGCGAGTACGGGCTGTTTCGCCTCGACAATAACAAGCGCGTCGCCGGCGCCACCGAGGACGAGATTTATGGCAAGCTCAAGCTTGACTGCATCCCGCCGGAGCTGCGCGAAAATTGCGGCGAGATCGAAGCCGCCGAGAAGCACGAGCTTCCTTACCTGATCAGGGTGCAAGACCTGCGTGGCGAGGTACACATGCACACCGTCGAAACCGACGGGAAGTGCACGATTGACGAGATGGCGGCGGCGGCAAAAGCGCGTGGCTACCAGTACATTGCCATAACCGATCACTCGAAAAATCTGGCCTTCGCCAACGGCCTTGACGACAAGCGCGCCCAGCAACACATCGCCCGTATTCGTGCCGCCAACCAGCAGACGGATGGCATCACCATCATGGCAGGCATCGAAGTGGATATCCTGGCCGATGGCGCGCTCGATCTTTCCGACTCGGTGCTGGAGCAGATGGATGTTGTGGTGGCCAGCGTACATTCGGCGTTCAACCAGGAGCCGCAACAGATGACCGACCGTCTATTGCGCGCGTTGAGCAATAAGAACGTCTCGATCCTCGGGCATCCAACGGGACGCCTGCTACTGCGGCGTGATGCCTATCCGTTTGACATGGATGCGATCCTGAAGACCGCACTGAAGAACAAAGTCGCGATGGAGCTGAACGCGTATCCCGACCGGCTCGACTTGAATGACGTGCACCTGCGCATGGCACGGGAACGCGGAGTAAAGATCGTGATCAACACCGACGCGCACCACACCTCACACTTCGAAAAGATCAAGTACGGTATCCTTCAGGCACGCCGCGCATGGCTCACTGCGAAGGACGTGCTGAACACCCTGCCGGAAAAAGAATTTCGCCAAGCGATGAAGCATCGGTGGCCTAATAGTTGACGGAGGAAGCCATGGCCCAGAATGAAATTCCGCCCAAAGCGCTCAAACCGCAATACGACGCTGGACATGTTCCCATCACGGAGGAATTCGACAGCGCCAAACGCAGCCTGCCTCCCGCCGTGCCAGTCATCATCGCACTCGCTATCGTTGGCATCGTGGTAGGCGTGATCGCGTTCCTGGAACGCTCCAAGCCGGTGGCGCAGGGCGGCATCGATGCGGTATACGCCAGCCAGCCTGCCGACATGACCAACACCATGGTTGCTCTCCAAGTCACGCTGCGCAATGTGGGCGACAAGGCGCTCTACATCAAGTCCATCAGCGCTAACCTCAAGACCGACCAGGGCGATCAGTCCGATGACGCCGCGTCGCCTTCCGATTACGACCGTTACTTCGGCGCCTACCCGGACCTTCGCGAACATGCGACGCAACCCTTGACGGTGGAGACCAAGATCATGCCCGGCGCCGAGCAAAAGGGAACTGTGCTGGTGGCGTTTCCCGTAACTGAGCAGCAGTTCGGCGCTCGCAAGGACCTCAACGTGACCATCGTGCCCTACGATCAGAACCCGATTGTGCTGCGCGAGCCAAGCGCCGCGACGAAGTAGCCTACCTTAAACAATGACGTCTGGAACTTTAACCGGCGCTGGTCTCAGCCTGGGCACTGCTGTCGTCTGGGGCGCAGGCGATTTCGCCGGCGGCATTGCCACCAAGCGCGCCAATGTGTTTCGCGTGGTCGCGGGCGCGCATGCGTGCGGCTTGCTGCTCATGCTGCTGTTGGTCTGGATTACTGGTGAGGCGGTCCCGCCGCGTGCAACATTATTGTGGGGAGCAGCCGCCGGCATCACCGGAGCCGTGGGCGTCGCAGCGCTGTACCGGGCGCTTGCCATCGGACGCATGGGCATCGTCGCGCCGGTCGCTGCGGTCATTACGGGAGTGTTGCCGGTGCTGGCCGGCATATACACCGAAGGAATGCCCGACCGGATTCAGCTTGTGGGCTTTGTGCTGGCGCTGATCAGCATCTGGCTGATCGCGCGCCCAGATGGTGAAATCGACACCCATCGTGGTCTGGGGCTGGCCGTGTTGGCCGGAGTGCTGTTCGGCTTGTTCTTCATCGCCTGTAAACAAGCCGGCCATCACGCCGTCTTCTGGCCGCTGGTGGCGGCGCGTATTGCCTCCACACTGCTCATGCTGCTGATCGGGATTTTTTCAGCCGGCGACAGGCGGCCTCTACGTCCGGCCCTGGTTCCGATTGTGTTTTCGGGGATACTCGACACCTCTGCGAATGCGCTTTTCATCGCCGCCACCCAACACGGACGTCTCGACGTCACTTCGGTGTTGTCGTCGCTTTATCCCGCCAGCACAGTGATCCTTGCGCGGATCTTCTTGAAGGAGCGCATGTCGGCCACGCAGAACGCAGGCATCGTGGGCGCGCTGGTCTCGGTGGCTCTGATCGCGGCGCGATAGTCAGCTCACCAACTCCGGCTTGATCCAGGGGAAACGGAAGATCGCTAATGGGTCCTCGGGATAGCTCACCTCGAAATCGAGGTAGGCGTCCGCGATGATCCAGTAATAGGTCTTCAGGGTGGAGATGATGGCGTCAATCGCCTGGTCGAGTTCGCGATGCGTAGATGCCAGGGCCGACAGGGTGCGCTCGTGATGGCCAAAATGCGGGTTCAAGACCTGCTTCAGATTGGTCGCGGCCCGGTCTAACTCTGCACGATCGTCGGCAAACTCGCGTGCGCTCACCTTGTCGTGCAACAGATGGGGGTAGTCCTCAAGCTGGGTCAGTACCCGTCGCAAGGACAGATCGGTATTGTCCGCATCGAGCAGTCGAAGGACGCGGGCCGCCATGGCGTCCGCGTAGGCGGCTCTTACCATATCGAGGAAGGCATTGCGGACGCCGTGAAGCTCAGGGTTGCGCTCAATGACATCGCGTTCCAGCTTCCAGTAAATGTCGCGATCGCGGGCCAGGCTCAGGACCTGATTGCGGATTTCGCGAAGTTCGCTCCGGGCGCGTTCGCGGAACTGCTTTTCGATCACCATATCCCCAAGTGTATCGAGCCGTGCGAGCAATCCTCTGTGAGATTGGTCACACAACTTGTTCGCTGGCACCTGCGCAAGATTCCGCACCTCCAGTCTCCCGGCGAGGCCATCTTTGCTCGCGTTACAATGAAACCTTTGCGGGGTCATCATCGTGCTGACGTATGAAGAAATTGTTGCGCTGGAACAGAAATACCTGCTGAACACCTACGCTCGCTATCCGCTTGCCATCGCGCGCGGAAAGGGAGTGTACGTTTACGACGTTGACGGCAGGCGATATCTCGACTTCCTCTCCGGGCTGGGCGTTAACGCGCTCGGCCATGCCCACCCGCGCATCGTGAAGGCCATCCGCGACCAGGCAGCGAAGGTGATCCACGTTTCCAACCTCTACTACAACGAGTACCAGGGCTTGCTGGCCGAAAAGCTGTGTACGAAGTCGGGATTGGATCGCGCCTTTTTCTCCAACAGCGGCACCGAGGCGATTGAAGGCGCGTTGAAGCTGGTGCGCGCTGCGGGCCACGCCACGGGAGGCCCGGAAAAGTGCATTCTGATCGCGCTGGAGAATTCCTTTCACGGACGCACCATGGGGGCGCTCGCGCTCACCGGCCAGGCAAAGTATCGCCAGGACTTCGATCCCATGCTGGAAGGCGTGCGCTTCGTGCCGCGCAACGATGTGGAGGCGTTGCGCAATGCGATGGACGACAAGGTTTGCGGTATCGTGCTGGAGCCCATCCAGGGCGAGGGTGGCATTCAAGAATCGTCGTCCGAATTTTTGCAGGCGTGCCGCCAGTTGGCCGACCAGCACCAGGCCGCGCTCATCTTCGACGAAATCCAATGCGGACTCGGGCGTACCGGACAGCTCTTCGCCTTCCAGCATTTCGGCGTCGTGCCCGACGTAGTTTGCATTGCCAAGCCCATCGCCGGCGGACTGCCGCTGGGGGCGTTTCTCGCCAAGGAGCGCTTCGCGCAGCACATCACTCCGGGCAAGCACGGGACGACTTTCGGCGGGGGCCCGCTGACCTGCCGCGTCGCCTTAGAGTATCTCGCGATCCTGGAGGACGAAAACCTGCTGGAGCAGGTGCGTCGCGTCGGGGGGTACTTCTCGCAGAAGCTGCGCGAACTGGTGGACAAGTTCGACATCGCGGTGGAAGTCCGCGGTGTGGGCGCGATTCAGGCGCTGCAGTTGACCGTCCCCGGCAAGCCGGTCCTGGAAGGGGCGCTCGCCAAAGGCCTGCTGATCAACGTCACCCAGGACACCGTGTTGCGCTTTTTGCCGCCCTTCCTGCTGCAAGAGAAGCACGTGGACCGCGGAATGCGAATTTTGCGCAGGCTAATCGCGGATGCGCAAAAACAGGAGAAGGCCGCAGCGAGGGTGGCGAAGCGCACTGCTCCTGCGGTGGCGTGAGGCCTCGATCCTCCGGGAGAACTAGATTGCCATAAAGCATGGCAAATGGCATAATCTATGGTATGAAGCTCCGGATAGACAAAGCGGGTCGCGTCGTCTTTCCCAAACCCCTGCGAAAAAGACTGGGTCTTGCGTTTGAGATGGAACTTGAGGCGGTGGAACAGCCTGGCGGTATTTTGCTGCGCCCGTTGATGCAGAAACCGTCGATGATCCAGGTGGACGGACTTTGGATCCATCAAGGGGCGGCTGAACCCGGCGCGAATTGGGAACGGGTATTGGACGATGTTCGCGAGGAACGGATGCAAACCGTTCTTAAGCCGTAATGGATATTTTTTTCGATACCACAGTCTTGGTGGCGGCTTCATCACAGAGTCATCCCCACCATCAACAAGCTTTCCCTGCATTGCGGCGAGTGGCCACGGGGCGGGACAAGGGGTTCATCAGCACCCATTCGATTGCTGAGGTATACGCATCGCTGACACGCCTGCCAGTGGAGCCGCGCATTCATCCCATGGAGGCGGCGCGTATTGTGACCGACAATCTCCTGCCTCATTTTGAAACCGTACCGGTCAGCAAGACGGATTACTTGGGAGCACTCACCGTCATGAAGGACGGAGGATGGAGCGGGGCGAAGATTTATGACGTGCTACTGCTGGGCTGTGCGGCTAAGTGTTCCGTGGACCGTATCTATACGTTCAACTTGGCAGATTTCAGGCTGCTGGCACCGGCCAGTCTGCGCGGCAAGGTCTGCGCTCCATAATCTTTCTCAGGCCATTCTGGGACGCATTCACGCCGCCACAGCCCGCGACCGAGTGAGCACCACGTAGCGCTCCGAGGCCAGCAGAATGCCGTGCAGGTCGCTGGAGTGACAGCAATCCACCGCGCCCATGGCCAAGGCATCGGACCACATGCGATCGTCCGCCAGACGATGGATGCACACGAAAGCGGTTGCGGGAAACTGCGAGCAGAGAGACTTCAGTCTGGGGAAGTCAACCAGCTCCAAGTCCACGACCGCGAATGGAGCGCGCAGGCGCGCCACCGCAGAAGCAATTTCCCCGTCAGATTTTGCAATGGCGAGGTTGCGGAACTGTTTACCGAGGGACGCAGCCAGGCGGTCGGCCGCAACTGCATCGTGGTGAGCGAGAACAACATTGATAGGCCGCATGGCAAACCCCTTTTCGAGTGGCGGAAGGGACAGCGATTGCCATCCAATAAGAACAAGTACCCCACACTACGCGGCGCGGGACAGAACGTTGGGAACCAGGGCGGCCGCTATTTCGCAGCGTCGCCCGCTTGGGTTGCGGCTTCGAAGGCCTCCGGATGCAGCTTGCCGTTTCGCTTCAGCAGGATTTCCACTTTGCCTTCGGCTTCCTCCAGTTCCTTGCGGCAGGAACTGGAGAGTTTCATGCCCTCATCGAAAAGCTCCAGCGCGTGATCGAGGGAGACATCCCCCTTCTCGAGTTCGGTCACGATTTTTTCCAGCCGTTGGAGAGACTCTTCAAACTTGGGCAAGGTCAAGCTCCTGGAACAATTCTAGTGCAGAACGGTTTCGGTGAACGTAAAAATTTGGAGTCAATCGAACTGCGGCAGGAAATATTTTCTTAGTAGAAAGGCCAGACCCGGTCGGCGCCATGCCACGGATTAAACAGCGGCACGTTTGCTCGTGCCGTTCCCGCCTAAAGCCTCTAAGACATCGACAGCGCAAGAATACCTGCCGAAGGGCGCGGCAATCTGTGCGCCCTGCACCATGTGGCGGACGGCGGCGAGCATGTCGCGGGCAATGGCCACGCCTTCGGCGCGGGCGGCATCGACGGTGGTGGCCTTCGCCATGCGCACGAAGATCTCGTCGGGGATGGAAACCCGCAGCTCATTTTTCATGAACTCGGCATTACGGGTGCTGGTGAGCGGCCAGATGCCTGCAACTACCGGGATGCGGCAGTGCTCGACCTTGCGCAGGAACTCTTCCAGCAGGCGAACATCGAACACGGGCTGGGTGACGGCCAGCTCCGCGCCGGCCTCAACTTTATACTCAAAGCGGCGGATTTCCTCGTCAATGTTGGGGCTGCCGGGATTGGCGCCCACGGCAATGACGAACCTGGTCGAAGCGCCCGTGGGATTGCCGCCGATGTCCAGCCCGCGATTCAGGTTGTGGACAATGTTGACCAGACCGATGGCGTCCACATCGAACACCGCCGTGGCGTCGGGGTAGTCGCCCATCTTCGGCGGATCGCCGGTGATGCAGATCAGGTTGCGGATGCCGACTGCGCTTGCGCCCAGCAAGTCCGACTGGATCCCCAGCACGTTGCGGTCACGGCAGGTGTAGTGCAGGATGGCCTCGATCCCGACCTGCTGCTGAACGAGCAGGCACAGCGCCTGGTTGCTCATGCGCGCCGAGGCGCGCGGGCTGTCGGGGATATTGACGCCGTCCACCCCAACCGATTTCAAGAAGCGCGCTCCTTCGATCTCGCGGCTTCCATCGGTGCCCCTCGGCGGAACGATCTCCACCATAGTGATGAACTCGCCGTCGGCGATCTTGCGGCCCATCTGCGAACGTTCGCGGAGCGGCGGCACCTCGACCGGCTGGGCCTTGGGAGCTGGAGCCGACTTTCGCGCGGTGGCGCCGCCGGAGACGGCGCGCAGGAAGGCTTTCATGACGTGGATGTGATCGGGCGTGGTGCCGCAGCAACCGCCGATAAGGCGCACCCCGACATCCACAAACCTTCGGGCGTACTCCGCCATGTACTCGGGCGAGCAGAGATAGATGTTGCGGCCTTCCACCGAGCGCGGCATGCCGGCGTTGGGTTGGGCCGAGAGCGGCGCGGTAGTGACGGCGCGTACCCGCTCCAGGGCGTCCAGCATGGCGACCGGGCCGACGCTACAGTTGCATCCCACCACATCGGCGCCCCAGGCTTCGATTTGCGGAGCATAGTGCTCGGGGGCCGATCCATCCAGGCAGTTGCCATCTTCGTCGATGGTGACTTGCGCCACCACCGCCAACTTGGGGTTCACATCGCGAGCAGCTAGTATGGCCTGATGCAGTTCTTCCAGGTATCCGAAGGTTTCCAGTATGACCAGATCGACGCCTTCTTCGTTCAGGGCTGCAATCTGCTGGTGAAAGGCCGCTCGGGCTTCCTGGAGCGAGATCTTGCCCAGAGGCTCGATACGGACTCCCAGCGGTCCGACGGCGCCGGCGACCAAGGCGTCGAAACTCTTCGCCGCCTCCCGCGCCAGGCGTGCACCCAGGCGATTGACATCGGCCAGCTTATCCACACATCCGTGCTTGGACAAGCGAAACGAATTCGCGCCAAAGGTGTTTGTTTCAATGATGTCCGCCCCGGCCTGGAGATATTCCTGATGGATCCCGCGGATCAGGTCGGGCTGCGAGAGGTTGAGCTCGTCGTAGCAGCGGTTGATGAAGATACCTTTGGAATACAGCAGTGTGCCCATGGCGCCATCGCATAAGACAGCGCCCTTCTGCAAACGCGAAATGAGGTCCGTAGTCATGGAGATGGTGGAGGCTGTAAGGCCCGGCTTGATTGAACTTTACCGCAAATGGCGCGAATTCGCCATCACCGGAGCACCCGCGGGTCAGGCCACGCTCTGTTATAATTCAGCGAATTCCAATAGATCATCTCAAATCGTCATGACGTCCGGGGTAAACGCTTGAAGCGGCTTCCAGTCCTCGTCCTCACCTTACTAATCGTGGTTTTCATTACGTCTTGCGGCGGCGGGAGTTCAACTACGCCGTCCAGTCTGGCGCAGCATCGCGCTTTCGTCAGCAATACCTATTCCGGTAACTTGCAAATCATGGATACCCAAAACGACACGACGCCCTTGACCGCGCAAACCGTCAACGCTTACGGCCAGATCGTGCCCGGTGTTCCCGTGACGATAACGGTGGGATCCGCATTGACCTTTGAGGTGGTGAGTCCCGACCGGACCACGACATTGGTTTATGACCAGACTGGCAATGTACTCGACTTCGTGGATAATGCCACCGAGACGGTCAGCGGCAGCGTAGGTCTTCCTGATTTTGCTGATATGGCGCTTTTCTCCACGGACGGTACTAAAGTGTACGCACCCGTGCGGAACGTGCCTGTCACGGGCGCACGGCCTGGCGCTGTCCAGGTCATCACTGTCTCCTCGTTCACCATAACGGCGACCTATGCCGTTCCTTCAGCACGCTATATTGCCCTCAGTCCCAGCGGGCAGGTTCTGCTGGTATTCGCGGACGATTCGGACTCGGTTTTCCTGATCAACTTGAGCGCCACTACGCCCAGTCCGGTGGAAATTCCCGGTTTCGCCAGGCCGGTCAACGCGTTCTTCACCAGCGACAGCAATACCGCTTATGTGATCAGTTGCGGAGTTGAGTGCGGATCGACTTCGGGTGCATCGGTACAGCAGCTCGACATTCCGTCACAAACCATCAAGGCGACCGTACCGGTCGGAGGCGCCAGCGTTGGCCTGCTCAACAGCGGAACATTGTACGTGGCGGGAAATCCAGGCCCGGCGGGGACCTACGATACGGTGAACGTCAGCACCATGGCGCGTCTGACCGCTAACTCAGTGGCGATCGGCGACGGTTATCACAGCACCATGGCGCTGTCCGCCAACAACAAGCTCTACATTGGCGCCCGCACCTGCAGCAATCAGACCACCGGATGTCTGTCTGTGGTTAATGTCGCCAACAACACCGCGGACGCGCCCCTGCCGCCCAAAGGGGCCGTGACGGGCATGCTGGCGATTGCCAACCGAAACACGGTATATGTGATCGAGGGAGGATACCAGGTGATCTACGACACCACTACCGACATGCCCCAGAAAACGCAGGTCGTATTCGCCGGGGCGCTTTACGACGTGGTGCAAGTGGACCAGTAGGGAAGGAAGCCTTCAGCCCCGTCGGCTATCAGTTAATACACCGGCTAAAGCCATTCCTGGAACCTAACCCCTAGCCCCTGCCTCTACGGCTCCAGTTTCAGGTGATGCACACCCGCTCGCTGCACCGATGCCGCCGAGAAGGGCAACGAGAACGTTGTACCGTGGTAGTAGGCGTTCCATTGATCGTTGTAATGCTCGTCGAAGATATTTCCGGATTGGCCATTCACGATGTTCAAGGTCGAGTTGTCGAGGTCTGAGAAGTCAACCGTGAGGCGTTCGGACGGACCGAAGTGCGCACTGACCTGCTTCACGGTTTCACCATCCCCCGAGAGGGGCTGCGGCCCGGGACCTGCGGCGCGTTTGAGGATGGGAAAATTGCTCCAGAAGGGATGCTTGATGTCCACGCGATGGACCCGTCCCCACCTCCACGTCGCAAGCGCATGCGGCGCTTCCGCATCGCTTACGGCTCCCTCCACCGCGGCTGTCAGTAGCGCGTCGTAGTTGGCGTAGCCCTCTGGCAGCCAGCGCGCAGGTTGATGAGACAATATGTTCTCGAGCCACACGGTGCTCATGAACCATTTTGGGTGCGCTTCGAGTAAGCCTGTGTATTGTTTCCAGTCATCCCCCAACTTTGGCTTGAGCAGCAATTCCTCCAGCTTCTTGCGCGAGAAGTACACGACTGTCGCCGCCGCCGAGTCCGTGGTCATGGTGCCGTCCCAATTTCGCATCAGGTCGGCAGCCGATTTGGCGCGCCGTGATGCCGTGGATACGTGATCGACGGCGTACACGAAGCGCTCGGCGCAGAAGCGATCGAGCGCCGAAACAATGTCGGTCTGGATGGCCAGCATGTCGGGCGGAGTGAGTTTCTTTTTTGCATTTAGCAGCTTGTAGATGCGCTCCGTGCGATACGGAGAGCCCCACTCGATGCTCAGTGTGTAGGGATATCCATCTGGCGTAATGCGCCCGTTGGCCGTGGCGATGATCCCCGAAGCGGGATCGTACACGTTGGGAAGCTTGTTGTAAGCAACATATCCGGTCCACTCGTGCGAGTCGTCGTCGCCGGGCACGGGAACCGAACCGTCGCCGGCCGCCCGGATGGGAATCAAACCGGTTGCCTGGTAGCCGATGTGCCCCTCCACATCCGCATAGACGACATTCTGACCCGGCGCGGCAAAATGCGAGAACGCCGCACGGAAGTCCTGCCAGTTTTTCGCCGAATCCACGGCAAAGAATGGAGCGCCCGCCGCCTGCGAGTCGTAAATGATCCACTTGAGAGCCAGCCTGCGCTTCTCGCCCGGAATAATGTCGCTGATGATCGGCCCGTGCCGGGTCACCTCGACATCCACATTCACCTCAGGCTTGCCCTTCACGCGGATGACTTCCTTGCGATGCTCGGGCCGCACCCAACCTTGCGGCGTCAGGTATTCGCCCTTGTCGTTGAACTTCTCGATGTAAAGGTCTTCTACGTTGGGACCGAGATTGGTGAAGCCCCACGCGATGAAGCGATTGTGCCCGGCAATGACAAAGGGCACGCCAGGCAAGGTCACGCCGGCAACGTCGAAGTCTCCCGCCGTAAGATGCGCCTCGTACCAGACATTGGGAATGTGCAGGTCGAGGTGCATGTCGTTTGAGAGCAGCGGCTTTCCCGAGGCGGTGTGCGCGCCCGAGACCACCCAATTGTTGGAGCCGGGATGGAGGCTGTCTTCCACACCTTCGCTTTGAACATGCGCGGCTTCAGGCGGAACGAGTGCGCCTTCGGGCGGAACGGGCGCGCCTTTAGGCGCGCCGTAGGGTGCCCCATTATTCTTGTCATCCCGAGCGAGGTCGCCGCGGCGACCGAGCCGAGGGACCTGCTTTTCTTCTGGCGTAACGTGGCTGCTTTTCTTCCTTGGCGCCGGATCTTCTTCCTCATCGGGAGTCGTCTCGGCTGGAATCTCGTTTTCGAGGGAAGTCGTGTCAGCTCCCGGTGGATGATCGCGCCAGGAAGAATTCACGAACAGGTCGGCAGTCAATTCCGGCCCCAGCTTGGCCAGAATTTTCTCTTTCTGCAACTCGTCCTTGTACAGACCATTGTTCAGAAATTCGGTCATCGACAACCCAACCAGCACCGAATCTTCCACCGTCCAGACGTGAGGAAAATAGGTGAGGAAGCGAAATTCCAGCGGCAGGGTTTTCTGGTGCTGCGCGATGTAAGCGTTCACCCCGGCGGCATAGGCTTCGAAGTGGGCGCGCTGGGCCACCTCCATGTTGGCCGCGTTTTTTTCCGCGACCTGTCGCAGGCCAAGGATGCGATGCTCGCGATCGAGCTTGACGTACTCCGGCCCCAGAACGGCAGCCAGGTCGCCGGAAGCGTAGCGCCGGGTTATGTCCATCTGCCACAGGCGGTCCTGGGCGGTGACGTAACCCTGGGCAAAGAACAGGTCTGGCAGGTTGGCGGCGGTGATGTTGGGAACGCCAAGCGCGTCGTAGGTCACGACGACGGGACTCGCCAGGCCGGAAAGGCGAATCGTGCCATCCACCTGCGGCAGCGCCGCCCGAACCGCCCGATAAAACCAGAAGTCGAAGGCGAGGAAGACGATCAGGAGGAGGACCAACACTCCCACAACTGCGCGAAAGATGAATTTGGAGTGGGATGGCCGTGCCCGAGTAGCGATAGTCGAAGCTCCCATGGAAAAGCTGATTATATAGTTTCCGGCGGACCCGCTTTGCGGGAAGAGAAACTGCATTGGGGAATCAGTGCTTGTCGATATCAAGTGGTTGTGTATACCCACCGATCCGCAACGAAGAAATTTATTAGGGAACAGAAAAGAATGGCTCCAACGACCGACGGCATTACCGGAGCGTTGAGCCGTCCTACTAGTACTTAGTTGCGTAGATTAGCGTAAGATAAATGGGGATGCACATTGCGAATCTCGCGTTTCGTCCACTCGAAGGGCGTGGCGGTTTTGTTGTATGCGGCTATGAATCGGTCAATCG
>JBEKNL010000087.1:0-17469 GCA_049522855.1 Candidatus Korobacteraceae bacterium | reverse complement strand
AGGTTCAGCTTCTCTGCTTCGTGCACGCTGGTTGTCAATCCTCAGCATGCCACTCGCTCCAGGCTCATCTTGTGTTGGAAACTGCCTCCTCCTTCAGGCTCATCTTGTATTGGAAAAGACTGCCATTTGACAACCGGGACAACCATGCTCACAATAGCGGGCAAGTTAGGAATTAGGGCATTGGCATAGGTCCACCAGTTCGATATCCCTCAGGCTGAATGTCCACGGGCAATCCTCATGGCGAAAATCCTCTGTGTCGATGACGAGCCGCACATTGTCACGCTAAAGTGTGCCATTCTCCAGGCCGCCGGACACCAAGTGACCCCCGCCACCTCCGCCCACGAAGCCATTGAGAAGCTGAAACTCAACCGCTACGACGCCGTGGTCACGGATTGGCGACTGGGCGACTCCAACGGTCGCGCCATCGTGCAGGCCGCCAAAATGAATTCCACCATGCCGGTGGTGGTGGTGTCGGCTTATGTAGCCGAGGCCTTCCAGGCTGCTGAACCGCTGGCTGACCTGTACCTGGAAAAGCCGGTCAACCCTGAGGAACTGGTCACGATCGTCAACGAGCTGCTGAAGACCAGCGAACTCACGCAATGAATGCTGTTTGAGTTCAGCACGTTCCCAGTTGCGCGATCCTATTCTCCCCGGGCAGCACGGGGCGGGCGCGGAGCAGGCAGTATTCTCCCGGCGTGCGAAAACCACAAGGGTGAAATTGGGAGGCCTTCAGTGGATGGAGGATGACTCAGACGGGACGGTGCGACGCTCGCTAACACTTTGCGACAGCCGGGGACGCGCCGGCACCACCGCCACCGAGGCCGTCGCCTGCGCCAGAATCCGGTGGTGAACTACAAACAGCGCCAATTCCAATCGGTCGGAGACCCCAATTTTGTCGAAGATGTTGCGCAAAGCGTTCTTGATCATCTGTTCGCTGGTGTAGAGCTGCAAGGCGATTTCGCGGTTCTTGTATCCCTGCACCACCGCGGCAGTAATCCGCAGTTCTCTGTCGGTGAGGCGGTCTCGCACCCGTGCGCCGACCAGGTCCTCGCTGACATCCGCATCTGCCGGGTTGGGACTTTGCAGAAACGACTGGCCCCGTGAGAGCCGCCGCACCGCTTCGATGGCGACGTTGCCGCAGGCCGAACGGTAGATGACGCCCTGCACTCCCATGCGCATGAAGTCCGATGCGCGCTCGGCGTTTTCCGCCAATATGAGCACTGCGATGCGATGCTCCGCAGCAATCTCTTGAATCTCGGGTAGTGAAGGCAGAAAACTGGTTGAGAGAATCAGGACATGCGAGCGCAGCTTGGGCAGCGAGTTCAGCAACTGCTCGGGTGACTGCGGCTGACCAACAATACGAATGTCTTCCTCCACCGCCAATACCTTGGCTATCCCGGCGCGAAAGATTGCTTGATGGTCAGCGATGATGACGTTGATCATAGTTGCTTAGAACGCGTTGCGATTCCGCTCTGCTTTTCCAGGGGGCCCGAATTCAACTTCGAGAGCGACTTACTGCGCCTCTCCGGAACGGAGGCGAGCTTGAATTTTGGTTTATACCACGAATGTAACAGCCAAAGATAGGTTTTTAGTCACCTGTAATCAATAGTTGAACTACCCGAAAGTTGTAGGTTGGCCCTAAAGAGGACCGCGGGCATAGCTCTCATAGCTTTGACTATCCCCGGAACTATTCAGTAAACCCTGGGCGGCTGGCGAGTCGCCGCTGCTGGCTTGTATGATCGAAGTCAGGTGGCTACAACCTTTACATCTTCTCGTGTCGAAACCCGGCCTAATTGGGCTGAAGTTTCTCTTCCCGCCTTGCGTCACAATTTCCGGGTATTGCAAAGGCATGTGGGCCCCGATGTCGCCATCTGCGCGGTGGTGAAGTGCGACGCCTACGGACATGGCGCGCAGGAGTGTGCGCTGGCGCTCGAGCAGGAAGGCGCAAAGTGGTTCGGAGTGACCTCTACCGACGAGGGAGTCATCTTGCGCGACACCGGCATCACGGGACGTGTGTTGGTGATGTGCGGCGTCTATCGGGGAGAGGAAGAAGACGCCTTGCGCCATTCGCTTACGCCTGCGGTGTTCCGTTTGCAAGATGCGGAGGCGCTGGCCCAGGCGGCCACTCGTCAGCGGCCCACTTCGCGGATTGCGATCCATCTGAAGATCGATACCGGCATGGCGCGTCTGGGACTTCCTCTGGCTGATCTGGAGTCGTTCGCCGAGGGCATCCAGCGCCTGCCGCAGATCGAGTTGGAAGGCGTATTCAGCCATCTTGCCTCGTCGGAGGTGCTCGATGACGAGGCCACTCAGCGGCAAATCGAGCGCTTCAACGCTGCGCTGCAGACGCTCGCGGCATACGGTCTGCGTCCCCGGTTGCGCCATCTCGCCAATACCAGCGCGGCCATCGAGCGTCCCGATAGCTGGCACAATTTTGTGCGGCCCGGCCTGGCGCTCTACGGATACGAGCAGCAACCGTGCTACCGCGATGGTTCGCCGGCGACAGCGCCTCCATTGCCGCTGCGGCCGGTATTAGCCTGGAAGACGCACGTCATCGCGGTTCGTGACGTCCCCGCCGGTCAGGCGCTGGGATACAACGGCGCCTATAAAACGACGGCGCCGGCACGCATCGCCACGGTTTCCGTCGGTTATGGTGACGGACTTTCGCGCAGGCTCTTCGGCAACGGTGAAGTACTGCTGCGCGGGCAGCGCGCGCCCATACGCGGGCGCATCTCGATGGACCTGACCTTGGTGGATGTCACTCACATTGCGGGCGCCGCAATTGGCGACGAGGTAACACTCATCGGCCGCAGCGGCGCGCAGGAGATCACGGCGCGCGACCTGGCGCGCTGGGAGGGCACCGTGGTCTACGAGACGTTGTGCAATCTCACCAAACGCGTGCCTCGACGGTACGTGGAGTAACGCCTGACCTCACGCCAGCCTGTAAAAGCTCAGCGATGCATCGCCCTGATCGAGTCGCCGCGAACGCACCAGCGCGCCGAAGCGTTCCCCGGGGTCAAACTTCTTTTCGTGCTCAGCAATGACAAGGCTTGCCGGCTGCAGCAGCCGCGATTGCGACAAATAACCGAGCGTGCGCTCGTAGCTGCCGCGCATGCGATAAGGCGGATCGAGAAAGCAGTAGTCGCAGACCACGCCCGTACTCTCCAAAAGTGGCAGCGCTTGCGCGACCTCGCGCTCGTGCAATTCAAATGCATCGGGCATGGCAAGCGGATCCAGATTTTCCCGCAGCAGGCGCGCATGTTTTTTCACGGGTTCCACAAAATACACCTGACGCGCCCCGCGACTCAGCGCCTCGATCCCAACCGCCCCCGTCCCGGCGTACAGATCGAGCCATACGCTGCCCTGCAGATTGCCTGCGGCGGCCAGCACATCGAATAGGGTCTCCCGCAGCCGGTCGCTGGTGGGCCGCAGATCGAGACCCGGCAGCGAACGCAGGCGGCGGCTCCGAAACTGTCCGGCGATGATGCGCATCTCTTAGAGTGTATAGAATGAAATTGGAGGCTGACGCGGAACCATGAGAAGTTGGTCAATTCCCGCAGGGCGATTGTTCGGAGTGGACATCCGCATCCACCTCACCTTTGTGTTTCTGCTGGCGTTTGTGTGGTTCACCCAATCGGTGACCATGGGCGCCGCGGGCGCAATGCGCGGTCTGGCGCTGGTTGGGATCATCTTCGGCTGCGTTGTACTGCATGAACTGGGACACGCAGTCGTGGCCAACCACAACGGTGTGGCCGTGCGATCCATCATCCTGCTTCCCATCGGTGGAGTCACCCTGATGGAAGACGTGGGACAGCACAATGCCGACTCCGCTCGCGATATCCGCATTTCCGCCGCTGGTCCCGTAGTCAACCTGGTGATCGCCGCAATCTCCGGTGCATTCATCCTGGCGTTTCTGCCGCAAGTGCACCTGTGGGCGCAGCCCTTCGTTCACGCCAATAATCTGCCGCGCAGTTTGTTCTGGGGAAATGTGTTCCTGGGCGGCTTCAATCTGCTGCCTGCCTATCCCATGGATGGCGGACGCATACTGCGAGCGCTTCTTGCTGAACGCATGGATTATGTACGCGCTACCCGCCGCGCCGTTGCCATCGGGCAAGCGTTCGCCATGCTTTTGATCTTTCTCGGAGTATGGAACACCTGGTTGATGGTGATTGGCTTCTTCCTCTTCGTTGGGGCGCAACTGGAAGATCGCTCGGTCGTCTTTCAGTCGGTGCTGGAGAGCGTGCGCATGGAAGATGTCATGCTGACCGGCTTCTCCACGCTCTCGCCGGCCGATACCCTGGAGGACGCGCTGCAGAAAGCGGTACACACTTTGCAAGACGACTTTCCGGTCGTCCGCGGCAGCGACATGATCGGGGTCATCAGCAAGCAGCGCATCGTTCAGGCGTTACGCGTCGGCGGCAACGGATACGTGCAGACGGCGATGGTGCGCGCCTTCGAAATTGCGCAAGGCAGTGACTCGCTGGCGTCGGCCTTCCGCAAGCTCGGCGGCCGCGGACTCAGCATGATTCCCGTGGTCGATCAGCAACGGCTGGTCGGCATCGTCACCATGCAAAACCTGATGCACAGCATGACCCTGCTGGCGGAGACCCGAAGGTCAAAAAAGCAGCAGGAAGCAGGTTAGCTGGGTGGGAGCCCCCGCATTCGTGCGGGGGAAGGAACGTTAAGCTCTCTTCAGTATTTCCTCAATACTCCAATCACTCTGCCCTGCACTTGCACCACAGCGGCGGGAACCATGATGGGCGGCATGGCGGCGTTGGAAGGTTGCAGGCGAATTTTGTTGCCCTCAACGTAGATTCGTTTCAAGGTGGCATCGCTGCCATTCACCAGGGCGACCACGATCTCGCCATCGCGGGCGACGTTGGTCTTCTCCACCAGAACATAGTCGCCATCCACGATGTGCTCGTCCTGCATGCTCTCTCCCTTCACCTGTAGCACATACACGTCTTTGGAGCGGGTGAAGTCGGCCAGCGAAATGGACTCGGGGTTCTCCATCGCCTCCAGCGGACGGCCAGCGGCGATGCGTCCCATCAGCGGCAGACTCATACCGCTCTCCGCCGCCGCTGCCGCAGCCACCGCCAGCGACTGCTTCATGCGTCCCCGCGGTTTCAGCAGATCGATAGAGCGGCTGCGATTGTAGTCGCGGCGCAACAATCCCTTCTGCTCCAGGTTGGTGATGTGCTTGTGCACGGTCGCCAGCGAGCTGAGGCCGAGTCCCTCGGCGATCTCCTCGAACGATGGCGAATAGCCGTGCCGGTCCACGAATGCGGAGATAAAGTCGTACACCTGTTTCTGACGGCGTGTGAGAGCCATGGCTGGGCGCGCACCTCCGCTTATATTGTTAGCGAATAAAAGGCGAATGTCAACGAGAGTTTGGCCACAGCGTTATTCAGTTGGTTTCTTCCGGGGACGACTTTCAGAACGGATTGCCACAGGAAGGGTGGCGCGATGTTCAGCATCCCAAGAATTTGCGTTACGCAGGATTCGCAATCCAATGCGTTGGATCGCTTGGAGCGTTCCTTTTCTGCAGAAAACACGGCTTGTCAGTTCAATCGCGCTCGCGCATTTGCAGGCCCGCTACTTTAGGCGGCGGCGGTGCTTCCTGATGCTGCTTCTGCCAGTCCGCTTCGCTGAGGGCTTGAATGGGTTCCAGTTTCTTCTGTTCCAGCGCGCTGTTGAGGGAGGGCAGTTGGTCCACGAGCTGCTTCTGGACCTTCTTGATAACGTCCTCCAGCTCGCGGCCCAATACTTCAGTGCGATCAACCTGCGCAGCGGTCGGCGGCCCGTTGTAGCCATTCACGTCGCCATAAACCGTGGTCAGGAATTCGCGCAGCCGTTCCTCGCCGGTGATGGCGCCGCCTTCCTTGGTAGCTACAATCTCCGAACGGATCTTGTCCGCTGAAGCGGCAAGCTGGGTGAGACGCTTGCGCAAGGGATCGTTTGCCGGCAGTGTGCCGGCCCGTTGGCTGGCGGCATCGCGAATTGCGATGATCGAATCGACCGCCCAGCTCATGTGAGCCAGCATGTTGTAGAGCTTCATGGTCAGATCAAATTGGGCCTGGCGCTCCGCCATCGTGTACTTGGTACGCGGATCTTCGACGACCTTCAGCTCGGTGGTGTACACCTCATCGCCTTTGGTCATTTTCACGGTGTAGGTGCCCGGCACGACAAGCGGTCCTTGTAGCGCGCCAAATGCTGCGGACGCCGCCGGAGGAATGGTCGGGGATTTCAGCCGCATCGACCAGGTGGCGCGGTTCAGACCACGATGCTTGCTGCCGCTGATGGTATCGAGCAACTTGCCCTGCTGGTCGAAGACTTCGATCTTCATGTCGCCGTAAATGTGACGGCTTCGCTGGTAGTAAGTGATGAGCGCGTCCGTCGGACGGCTGGGACCGATGAAGGTCTCGTCGCCCTCCGGCCACCCGGCATTGGCGTCGATGTACTGCGTAGCCGGCCTGCTGGTGATGAACGCCGCGGTTTTCGGCATCAGGTCGGGAGTCAAAGCACGCAAGGGCGAAATGTCGTCGATGATCCAGATGCCGCGGCCGTGGGTAGCCAGCACCAGATCGGACTCGCGCGGCTGCACGACGATGTCGCGCACCGCAACCGCCGGGAAGTCGCTACCTTTGTACTGCGCCCACTTGTTGCCACCATCGACCGAGATCCACAGGCCGAATTCAGTGCCCAGAAACAGGATGTTCCGGCTGACCGTATCTTCCGTGATGACGTGAGCGTAGCCGCGCACGCCGTTGTCCTGCGCTGGCAAAGACGTCCAGCTCTTGCCGTAGTCGGTGGTCTTGTAAACGTACGGCTGCATGTCGCCGAAGGTATGACGATCAAAGGTCACGTAAGCGGTACCTTCGTCGAAGCGGCTGGCCGCGACCGTGGATACCCACGAGTATTTCGCCACGCCGACGTTGCCAACAACGTTCGTCCAGGTCTTTCCGCCATTGCGCGTGATCTGCAAGTTTCCGTCGTCGGTGCCAACCCAGATGATGTTCCCATTCTTGGGCGACTCGCTGATGGAGTAGATCGTAGTGTGCATTTCGGCGGCAGAGTTATCCACGGTGACGCCGCCGGACTCTTCCTGCTTCTGCTTCTCGGGATCGTTGGTGGTCAGGTCAGCCGAGATGCGCTCCCAGGATTGTCCGTGATCGCGCGAACGGAACAGGAACTGCGCGCCCATGTAGATCGTTCCCTTTTCGTTGGGACTCATGGCGATGGGGGTGTTCCAGTTGAAGCGCAGTTTCTTCTCGCCATATTCGGGATAGGGCGTGATGACGCGGGTTTCATGAGAGTAGCGATTCACCCGGCCTATGGCGCCGCCCTGCAATTCCGCATAGATGTAAGCCGGGTCGGCGGGGTCCTCAAACATCCAGAAGCCGTCACCGTTGTACATGTTTTCCCAGCGTGAGTTGCTGACGCCACCGGGATAGGACGAATCGCCCACCCACGCGCTGTTGTCCTGCAAGCCGCCATAGACGTGATACGGGTCCGCATTGTCCACGCTGACGTGATAGAACTGCGAGACCGGCAGATTCATCTGGTGCTTCCATCGCGTGCCGCCGTCCTCACTGCGCCACAAGCCACCGTCATCGCCCGAATACACGATGTTGGTATTCACAGGATCGATCCAAACCGTGTGAAAGTCGCCATGCGCTGCGCTGGAAACCGGACTGAAGCTGCGACCGCCATTCACGCTGAGCAACAGCATGAGATCAGGCTTGAAAATCTTGTTCTCATCCTTGGGATCGACGATGAGGTTGGCAAAGTAAAACGGGCGCCACACCATGAACTGGCTGGCATCCATCTTGGCCCACGTCTTGCCGCCGTCGTCGGAGCGGAAGAGTGCGCTGTTTGCCGATTCGATCATGGCATAGACGACCTGCGGCTTGGCTGGCGCCACCGCCAGCGCGATGCGGCCGTAAGGTTTCGCGGGAAGGCCCTGGCTATTGGCGTCGGTAAGTTCCGTCCAGTGCTCGCCCCCGTCGCTGGACTTGTAGAGGCCGCTGCCCGGACCGCCGGAGCGGAAGGTCCAACCCTGGCGGCGAAAATCCCACATCGAGGCGAAGATCGTATTCGGTTCCAGCGGGCTCATGGACAACATACCGCAGCCGGTCGAAGCGTTGCTGCCCGCTAATACTTTACGCCACGTTTTTCCGCCATCACTGGTCTTGTAAACGCCGCGCTCGGTATTGTCATTCCAAAGATGGCCGGTGGCACACGCGTAAACGGTGTTGGAATCCTTCGGGTCCACCAGGATGCGGGCGATGTGCTCGGAATCTTTCAGCCCGACATTGGTCCAGTTCTCGCCGCCGTCCGTCGATTTGTAAATGCCGTCGCCCACCGAGACGCTGTTCCGAGTCCAAGCCTCACCGGTGCCCACCCACACGATGCGCGGATTGGAGGGGTCGATGGTGACGGCCCCGATCGACTGCACGTCAGGCTTGTCGAACACCGACTTGAAGGTGGTGCCGCCGTTGATCGACTTCCACACGCCGCCGCTGGCCGAGGCAGCAAAGACCGTCAGCCGGCCTTTGTCGTAGATCGCATCCACAGCGGCGATGCGCCCACTCATCCTGGCGGAGCCAATATTGCGGGCAGACAAGCCGGAGATGGTCGAGGAATCGAACTTGACGGGTGTTTGTGCCACCGCCGTGATCGCGCACAACGACAAAAATGCGCCCGGCAAAGACAGAACTCGTACGGTTTTGTTAACCCAGGAAGCAGCAATCATTTCGCTCAAATCCTCTTATTCGAAGATCGTGTAGCCCAATAGCAGGTGATATCTACCTGTATCGTCATTTCTTCGGGACCGGCATCTTGAACTGCGCATCGTTGATGGGAACGTTGACTTCAATGTTTTCTACGGTGATAACTACGTGCTGGCTGGGATCGTTCTTCGCGCCCACCTCAATGGAGTAAGGATAGTAAACGCCCGCCACCTGTTTGTAGGATCCCAGGAGCTCGTCGCTTTCATGCACCGAACCGCGGATGAACTGCTGCTTTTCCCGCTTGATTTCCAGATAGGTGTCGGGATCGAGGTAGTAATAAATGATGTCCGCGTTTTTCAGGGTGACCTTGAGTTCGTAAACGTCGTCCCCATCAACCGTGTCGTGGCCGAGATACTCAACTTTGTTGCCCTTGGCCTGGTAATCGACCAGCGGTCCATCGATGTCGGACTCTTCCACCAAGTCGCGCGTATCGTCTTCGCCCATTAACTCCGGGTCCTTGCGGCCGCCGAAGGGTTGAATCTGCCAACCAGTCGCGGCATCGTAAGCCTGGACCTGGGTCATGCCTTGGAGGGTGACGCCTTGGCGCAGCAAATTGCCGCGCTTTTTTTCCACCTCGATCCCGGCGTAAAAGCCGGCAACGTAAATCTTGCCGGTCATGCGGATGGTATTTACCGCCTTGATTTTTTCCAGGCCGCCATGGGCTTGAATATTCTTGGCGACCAGTTCCTCGGCGGTCTGGGCTGAAGCCAGGGCGGTGAGACAAAGAATTCCGAGCGCCACCTTCAGGGCTACGCGCATGTAGTTCGCTCCTCTTTTAACGCAACTAAACTGCTGACTCTCGCGGGGGCCGGTATGCCCATTCGACGTGCCGCAGGGAGTTTCGTGAGTTTCGGCATGGACCGGCCGGTTCCAGTTGCAGCGCCGCTTCGGCCCTCCATTGTAATGCAATTGGCTGGCGGTGAACCTTCAGTCGCGGCAGACGATGACCGGCTACCAGACCACACAGCGCTCAGCGGCCGGACGCACCATGGCAGAATCCGGCTTGCAGGAAAATGCGCTGGCGAACGGCGGAAAGTTGGACAGCGGACCAATCACGCGAAACTTGGCCACCGGGTGGGGGTCACCCTGCACCATGAGCCGCTGCGTTTCCGGCCTGGTCGCGTCTCCGCGGAACTGTCCCCACGCGATGAAGAACTGCTGATCGGGCGTGAAGCGGTCAATGAGTTCTAGTCGCAACCGATGGTGCTCAGCGGGCTCGAGAAGATTGCACCTTCCGCACGGCTGGCACCTTCCGCACGGCTGCCGGTTGACAGTCTGCTCTGAACGAGGCCAGTGACTGCATCCGCTGCCCTACCGCCGCCTGGATGAAGCACACCTCCCGGCTGAGCATGTCCGTGGCTTGCTGGCAGAGTACGGGTTGTTCCCGCATTAGACGAAGGAATTCCTCGCGTGTTACGCGTAGAACTACAGAGTTGGTGACAGCGATGGCCGTAAGGCTGTATGGACTTCCGGCGAATGTTGCTGGCAAGCCCAGCACCGACCCCGGCGGAAATACTCGATCCAATCGAGGCAAGCCCTCGACTCGAAGACATACTTTTCCCTTGCGTACCAGGAATACGCCGAGGTTTTCATCGCTGGTCTCGAACAGGACATCTCCGGCTGGAATTTGTTGCGCTTGACCGAGCCCTTCCAGAGAACTCTTCAATTCCGGCGACGCATTGAGGATGTTAGAACCGTTACCCACATGCTTCATTGTGTTCTTATGCCAGAGTTCGGCTCGAAGACGCGGTGATTAGCATCACACATCGCTGTGAAGTAGAACCGGTGGTTCGCGGTCGCGAGACCACCCGTGCGGGCAAAAAACACAGCCTGCGGATCTTTTCCCCCGCCAAATACGGGCAGTTGAGGGGGCGGTTGGCTGGGCGCCGATGCGACAAAGCTGGCAATTCCGACAAAAAAAGGTCGCGCCGTTAGGCATCGGGCGGAACAGGGGGTCTGGTTCGCCCGACAACGAAGACGGCGCGACCATCGAGTGAGTACAACGCCCTTATCGTAGTTTCAGGGCGCGCAAAATGCAGGGACCAAGGTCACGCTTCAACGTGCGATATTAACCAAGCGAGTGTGTTCTGCGTCGCTGGGCGATGTGCGCTCGCAACTCCGCTCCAAGGGAAGTTGGCCCGCGATCAGGCGCGGCCCAGATGGGTTATGCAGTACCACCTGCAATGCCCCTTGCTGTTTTGAGCAGCAAAAAAGGCCGCGGGACATGCCGCGGCCCTAGGGTTGGAGAGTTTAGCTCAGCGGCGTTTGCGGCCCTTCTTGGCGGCTTTCTTTTTCGCTCCGCCCGAAGACTTCTTGGCGGCTTTCTTGGCGGACTTCTTGGCCGGTTTCTTCGCGGCTTTCTTGGCTGACTTCTTCGCCGCCTTCTTGGCAGCCTTCTTGGCCGGCTTCTTGGCGGCTTTCTTCACCGCCTTTTTCGCTGCCTTCTTGGCAGCCTTCTTCACCGCCTTTTTCGCTGCCTTCTTAGGCGCTTTCTTGGCGGACTTCTTGGGAGCGCTCTCCCGCGGCTGACCCGCGACTGGCGCCCGTGATTCCGTGGTGATTTCCGGCTCCGCTTCCTCCACGTCAACCTCTTCCACTACTACGGAAACGGATTCCGGTTCCTCTTCTTCTTCCTCTTCCTCTTCGTATTCCTCGTCTTCGAGGGAATCGCCGTAGGAGCCGTCTCCGTAATCATCCATTTCGTCGTCTCGACCGTAGAGCGTCTCATCGAAAAAAGTCATGTGTCCTCCTGATTTTGCTCGACTCCGCAGAACTAAACGGAGGCAGCTCGTAAGGCTTAATTCAGATTTATACCAGAAAAAATACTGCCGCAATAGGCCCGCGATTATAGCACGGCAGGACCCCCGATCCGGTCATGATCGCGCCGCCCCAAAAAATCGTAACGGGCTTGTTGTAACAGAACATCCGCGCAAAGGGAAGAGAGCAAATTGGAAAATGATGGCGAATGGCAAAGGAGAAACACAACGGCCACTGCCTACTTGCGAATGACCAGCACCTCGCCGGCGCGCAGATTGGCGGCCAGCTTGGGGTTATCGCGCTTCAGAGCGGCCACGGAGGTGTGATTCGATTCGGCGATGCTGCTCAGGGTCTCGCCTTTCTGAACTTTGTGGTACTTGGCAGCCGCAGGGCTCGACGGCGTGGATGCGGACTTGCCTGTCTTGGCGGCTTTGACCGGAACGCTACCCCTATCCGATGACGCCTCTTCTGAACTGCCGCCAGCCAGCGGCTTGTAGATAAGCAGCATTCGTCCTGGAACCACCGCCGTTCCCCGTAGATGGTTCCATTTCCGTAACTTATCGACCGGAACCTCGAAATCGTCGGCGATGGAATACAGGGTGTCTCCCTTGCGCACTTTGTAATGCGTAGCGTGGCGCGAATAGGACGCAGTTTCGGTGTTCGAGCGCCCTGGAGCAACCGGAATGATGAGCTTCGAGCCTACCTTGACCTCGTCGGCAGTTAAGCCATTGGCTTCCGCGATCGACGAGGACGACGTGTAATATTTGTGGGCGATCGATGCCAGGGTATCCCCATATTCGACATGGTGATAGCGCCACCACGTCCGCATGTCAGGCGGTATCGCGGTCATGGCATTCTCGTATTTTTCGCGCGACCCGACTGGGAGATTGAGCGCAAAGCTCTGGTCCTTGGGAGTGGTCATCCGCAGCAGGCTGGGGTTCAACTCCTGGAGGTAGTTCACCGACGTATCCACGCACTCGGCTACCAGACGCAAGTCCACGGGGTAGTCGATGGTCACCTGGTCCATCTGCGGCGCCGGGTCAGGTGCGACGCGCTGCAGCCCATACTGCTCCGGATTCTTGGCCATGATGGTCTCGGCCAGGATGATGGGCACGTAGTTGCGGGTCTCCTGGGGCAGCACGCCGCGCCGGTATAGCTCCCAGAAATCGGCATAGCCGGTGCGTTCCACGGCGTGCTGCACCGTGCTGGCGCCTGAGTTGTAGGCCGCCATGGCCAGATACCAGTCGCCAAACTGCTTGTAGAGGTCCTTTAGATGGCGGGCCGCGGCACGGGTCGCCTTTTCTGGATCCTGGCGGTCATCCACCCACCAGTTCCGTTCCAGGCCGTACAGCGCGCCCGAGCCAGCCATGAACTGCCACATGCCTCGCGCGCCCGCCCGCGAAAGCGCCAGCGGCTGAAATCCCGACTCCGCTTGCGCCAGGTAGATCAGGTCCTGGGGAACGCCCTCCTCCTTGAAAATCCGCGCGACCATCTCGCGGTAACGGCCTGAGCGGGCCCACGCGTGCTCCAGCGTAGCCCGCCCTCTGGGGCTGGAGAAGTAATTGATAAACATCGCCACCTGGTCGTTGAGCACCAGCGGCAAGTCAGACTTGGTGGTCTTGATCTCGGCCTCGGCTGTTGCCTTGATGTTGGGATCGACGGGAAAGGTGATGTCGTTGGCTTCGTCGATGGGCGCTGGTTCGGAGCGCGGTTCGGTGAAGCCGTCGCCCTGCTTCAGCGCCGCCATTTCAAGCTCGTGTACGGCCTCGACGATCTTGTCGAATTCGCGTTCCAGCCGTTCATCGTTGCGGATGTCGAGATTGCTGGACAGCAGGGTGTTGAACGCCTGATCAAAGTTCTGTTTGGCAGCCTCCAGATGGTCCGCTCGATAGTTGGCCTGTCCGGCTGCGTATTGCTTTTCCGCCTGCGCGATCAGCGCCTCGGCCGGATCGGGCTTCGGATTATTCACCTGTGGCTGGATTTTGGACTTAGGATCAGCCGGTGGGTCGACGGGACCGGCGATCTCGGGAGCTTTGGCTTGAGCGGGGATGGAAGTGGCGGCCGGTTTGGGGTGATCGGTCTCGCATCCGGTGCCGAACACCAGGCCTGCCAGGAGGGCCACCGAAACCACGCCGCGAAAATTTCTCATTCCTTCGAAACAGCCCTCTCTCACCGCCGTCAGCGGGTGATTGCGATGTTACTACTCGCTGAAATTCAGGGTCAACGGACGCCGAAACTTGGATCGTGTCTTGCGCGGTTTGTATTTGATCCCAAAGTCGTCAGACTTCCCCGTCGAAGCCCGATCCCTTTCGAGGCGCGTCCGCTTTCCAGCGATAGTACACCTGCCCATCGTTCATGCTGGTGGTGACCTCGCCGCGCTCCGCCAGACGCTTCAAAATGGTGTGGATCGAAGCCAGCGGATTGGTGTAGGCACTCAAATTGAATCCAGCCTTTGCCAGCATCTCCCGGACGGCGATCGCAGTGGCGGCTTGTCCCCGATTCGCCCGGAGAACCTTGCGCACCGAATCGGTAAAGCCAGGAGGGTCGGCCACCAACTGCTCCAACTGCAGAAGCTGGTCCGCCTTTTCCTCGTCGGGGAGAAAATTCGCATTGGCAATGATGAGCTCGGAGACCCGTTCGATCTCCAGGTTAAGTTTTTCGCGCTTCGCCACCAGTTTGCGCAGCCGTGAACTGCCCAACAGGATGGCCACACGGTATCGTTTGAATCGATCTCTCATAGCAATTTCCTAACTGAGAGAAATTTATCATGTCTAAACAAAATATCAATACAAAAGATAATCGGATTGTGGAAAATATTTGAGAGTGGCCGTTGCCAACGCTTAAAGAGGATTGTTGACTGAACGGGGGGATGGCGATACTGCGGTGGCCGCGGTTTGGCTCAGGCGCGGGACAATGCCTGTTTCAAATCAGAGATCAAGTCGCCGCCGTCCTCGATTCCCACAGAAAGCCGGATGGTTGACGGCGACACCCCAAGCAAGCGCAGTCGCTTGGCGCCCAGTCCGACGTGCGACGACAGCACGGGATACGACACCGTGGATTCTACCCCTCCCAGGCTAGCCGCCAGATACCAGAGCTGCAAGCGGTCAATGAAGCGCTCGGCGGCGCGTTCGCCGCCGCGAATGTCGAACGACACCATCATCCCGAAGTCTTTCATCTGGCGGCGCGCCAACTGATGCGCCTCGTGACTTTCCAGGCCGGGATAGTACACGCGCGCGACTTTGGGATGGGCTTCGAGCGCCTCGGCAATTTGCGCGGCATTGCGGCAGGCGCGCTCCACTCGCACGTGCAGCGTCTTCAGCCCCCGCAGCAGCAGGTAGGCGCAGCCCGGATCGAGGCATCCGCCGGTGAGGATCATCGTCTGGCGCGCGGCCTCCATCCACTGCTTCGAACCGGCCAGCACACCGGCGGTGAGATCGCTGTGACCGCCCAGATACTTGGTCGCCGAATGGATGACGATGTCGGCCCCCAACTCCAGCGGCTTTTGCAGCACCGGCGTGGCGAAGGTGTTGTCGGCCACCACGCAAGCCTTGTGCTTGCGGCCCACTTCGGCCAGCGTGGCCAGATCGACGCAGCGCACCGTCGGATTGGTGGGCGTCTCCAGAAAGAGCATTCGCGTCTTGCGGCTGAAGTAGCGATCAGCATTCCCGATGTCGTGATACGGGATGAAGCGCGTCTTGATGCCGCAGCGCGGCAGCACCTGCTCGAACAACTTCAGCGTTCCGCCATAGATGTCGAGCATGGAGACGATCTCGTCGCCCGCCTGGCAGGTGATCAGGGCCGCAACCAGTTGCGCGGCCATGCCGCTGGAGGTGGCGACTGCGGCTTCGGCTCCTTCCAGCGCGGCAATCTTCTCTTCGGCGGCCGCGACCGTGGGGTTGCCATAGCGCGAATAAAGATACAAGTCGCGATCGCCCTCGGCGTAGCGGCGCAGCGCTTTGACATCGGGAAGAACGAAGACCGCGGTTTGCGCGATAGGCGTGGTCAAGGGCGCCGCTTGGCCGTGCCGCTCTTCGCCGGAATGCACACAGCGCGTGGCGTCGGCACTGGCTTTCCTGTTCATCCGCTATCCTTTCGAAAGTATTTCTCCAGCTCGGGAAATTCGATTGTAATTGAGACGCAAGGTGAGCAGATGGAATGGTTGCCCGTGATGCAACCGCAATCGGCAGCTGGTGCGAAGAACATTTCCTACAAGCCGGCTTCTCATTACTAATCGAAAGGAAAGGGGTGGTTCGCGAGCGGCCCGCGCCTGTCCCTACGGCCGCCTCAACTCACGCAAAGCCCTGTTGTCGTCAACTGAGAGCCAACATTCCGGATAGCCCTTGGCACGGGAGCCATCAGATCTGACGGGCACGCGTTGCGCGTGTTACTCCGTTGCCAATCGTGTGTTGCGCGTCTCTGGCATGAAGAAATAGAGAATAGCCAACGCTGCCGACGCCACCCCTGCGAGAAATAGAAAGCCAGTGCGATAGCCTGCGTGGTGAACGATGCTGCCGGCGATGACCTGACTGAGAGCCGCGCCGATGCCAACCGCAGCGCTGATGGCTCCCAGCGTGAGATTGAATCGGCCGGTGCCGCGCGTCAGATCGGCGATCACGAGCACGGACACAACGCCGAAGATCCCCGCCCCGACGCCGTCCATAACCTGGATGGCCACGAGCAATGCCGTATTGGCCGTGAGGGTGTAAAGAACACCGCGAATCGGAAGTGCGGCGAACGCGATCAGCAGAAGGGGCTTTCGACCCCACGTTCCGGCCTTGCGTCCCGACCAGGACGCGATCAGCGTGATGACAAACTGGGTCGTTACCACGCACGCCGACATAAAGAGCATGGAACTGCGCCCCTGACCCTTTGCCAGCAACTCGCCGAGCAGGGGCAGCATCGCCGCATTCGCAAAATGGAACATCACGGCGCAGACCAGGAAGAGGACCAGCGGGCGATCCCGGAATAGCACCCGGACGCTTTCCGCTTTGCCGGCTTTCTCGCCGTCATTTGCGCCCCGCGCGACCTCGTAGTCAATCTCGTCCGGCCTGATCAGAAGCAGGACGAAAATCGTGGGGACCGCGAGGGCCACGACGAAGAAGAAGATGCTCCGGTTGGAAACGAGGTAGCCGAGGAGGCCCATCGACAGGGCGGCAGTCACGTTCCCTGCCGAGTTGAATGTCTGATTGCGACCCTGGCGGGTGTCGAATGCGGCACGTCCGACGATCCCGAGCGACATCGCGCAGATGGCTGGGATGAAGACGCTGGATGTGCCGCCAATCAAGACCTGGGCGGCCAGGACGGGCCAGAACGACGGAAACAGTGCGATCAGGAGCGCTCCCGCAGCCAGCGCGGCCACGGCCACACCGACCAGCGCTCGCTTCGATCGGAGGAAGTCAACCAGCGCGCCGGCCGGCGTCTGCGTGAGAATTCCTGCGATCCCGCCGACCGTGAGCGCGAGCCCGACGCGCTCTTCGTTCCACCAGTAGCCGGCGAAATAAATCGCGACGAACGGCCCCACCCCCGTCTGCACGTCGGCGAGCAGGAAATTGAGCCAATCGAGGCCGCGCAGCGTCCCCCGCGAAGGGGACGTTTTGCTCTCGATGGAGGGGCTAGGCTCGCGCGCGCTCTTCATTGAGGGAACTCACATGTTGGAAGAAGGCGCGGATCCGCCCGCCATCCAGGAACTGCTCGGTCACGAGCGGCTTTCTACTATCCAGCGCTACGCCTAACTCACCACAAGACCGGTGCTGGAAGTTTACGACAGGACCCATCCCCGGGCGCGCTGGTAGCGTTTTACTAGTACTTAGTTGCATTGAAAAGCGGTCTATGCCATGATGGGGCATGAGCAAATACCCCACTGCCCTCACATTGACGACAGAAGACCGCTCCACGCTGGAGAGCTGGGTTCGTGCGGGTA
>JBEKNL010000086.1:0-17476 GCA_049522855.1 Candidatus Korobacteraceae bacterium | reverse complement strand
CCCGCGGCGCTGCCGGTGCGGACCGAACGGCATAATTCATCCTCGATTGCCACCCTGCGCCGCCTGATCGCCACCCACCTGGCCCGCTCCCTGCCCAGGTGTCCCTGCTGCCTGCGAGGCTTCTTATAACACAGTAGTACTAGTAGGCGTCAGTTTGAGGCCTAGCGACGCTGTCGGGTTCGGAACACGTTTCCGGGCGATCGTTGGAGACACATCCGATTAGGAAGAAATCATCCCCAGAGGAAAGAATGCCGATTGCTCCTTATCAAAGGTGATCCCTCAAAGAAGGTTTCCGACATCGAGAACGTCGAAAATCGTTCTTGAGGACGGCGTCGGCTACGATTCGCAAAAGCTCCTAATTTCAGTCCGCGGAACGTATAGTCAATATTGAGCCGCTGCTGTGTCCCTCGTAGTCGTTCTCCAAAAAATCCGCGGCGTTTCAAATTGCTAATGCTCTTTTGGGAAAGCGGAGCGTTGAACTTGGAGGAATTCACTGTTACAAATTTGCCTACAGTGAGATTTTTGTGGATTTCAAAACGGCTGTATCTTATTGAAAAGATTGGTCGGGGAGAGAGGATTTGAACCTCCGACCCCCTGGTCCCGAACCAGGTGCTCTACCAGGCTGAGCCACTCCCCGACATGGAAGGAACTGCGTCAACAATGCGACACAGTGCAGGCGCCTCAATCCCTTGGCTGATGCAGATGAGCCAAGCGCCAGCGCCAGAACCTGATTATAACAGAGCTGCCGCCGGTGCTGCACTGCCGAACTCCACGCACACTTCATCTTTGGTAATGGCGCGCTGCGTCGTACACTCAAACCTCAGACATATCGCTGAAGGATCGAAGCCAATACCTTGTCGACCATTCTATTAGCCCGGCAACTGCTTACTCCGCTTGAGCGCATCGAGGATGCCGCACTCGTGATGGACCGCGGAATCATAGCGGCCGTTGGCAACAGAGATGCGGTGTCGATTCCATCTCAGGAGCGAGTCGTGGACCTCGGCGATTCCATCCTGACGCCCGGGCTGATTGACATGCATGTGCACGGTGGCGCTGGGCACGACGTCATGGAAGGCTGCGATGAGAGTCTTGCGGCCATCGAGCGATTGATGGTGCGGCACGGCGTCACCAGTTATTGTCCGACGACCGTCACCGCCCCGCTGGATCAAACGCTGAAGTCTCTCGAAGATTTGGCCAGAGCGGCGGAACGCGCGGACGGTGACGGCGGCAGAGATTCCACTCGCGCGCAGCCGCTGGGGATTCATCTGGAAGGCCCGTTCCTCAGCCATGCCCGGCGAGGGGTCCATCCTGCTATCTATCTACAGCCAGCCTCGAGCGAAGCTTTCAACCAGATGTGGGACGCAGCCGCAGGTCGCATCCGGGTGCTCACTATTGCGCCTGAGTTGGAGGGTGCGCTGGACCTCATCGTCGATGCCTCTCGTCGCGGAGTGTGTGTCAGCGTCGGGCACTCCAACGCCACCCTGGTGCAGGCGATCGCCGGCATCCAAGCCGGAGTTCGGCACGCTACGCACACCTTCAACGCCATGCGCAGGTTCGATCATCGCGATCCAGGATTGTTGGGCGCGATTCTCACCGACCGCAGGCTAACGGCCGACATCATTGCTGATGGAATCCACGTGGCTCCGATCGTTGTTGACCTGTTCGTGCGCTGCAAGGGAGTGGATGGCGCGGTGCTGATCACTGACGGCATCAGCGCGACTGGCATGCCCGACGGGACTTACCGGCTGGGATCGTTTGAGGTGCAGGTACGCGACAACCGCTGCGAGTCACACGGGAAACTTGCCGGCAGCGTTCTGACGCTGGATCGCGCCGTCCGGAACATGATGAGTTTTGCGAAAGTGAGTTTTCAAGACAGCATCCGCATGGCCACGCTGAATCCCGCACGAGTGCTGGGTATTGAACATCGAAAGGGCCTGTTGCAACCTGGCGCCGATGCCGATGTCGTGGTGTTCTCTTCCGCCGGCGAGGTGCTACACACGGTCGTGGGCGGCGCGCTTAACTAGCTCGGCTCGCCACAATTTCAAGAAACTGTGCCGTCCCTAAAGGGACTCAGATCTACTCCCCACGCTACCCAGCACTCCGCCTTCGGCTACGTGCTGGGCTAAACTATTCCGCGCCTACGGCGCTGGATTACCTGCAACTCCATTCAACGGCGAATACCAGACTTTGCTCACACAGACACTCTGAAGACCTGCTCTATCGGGTACACACCAACTCAAGAACCGCCTTTAGTGCGCCAGTTGCAAGCGCTCTTCTTCCTTTTTCATCCTGGCAATGGCGACCAACTCCACCGCCTTCTGCGCGATGTGCTCGGCGCTGACTTCGAACTCCTTAATCAGTTCCCACGGCGCGCCGGAATCGCCGAAGCGGTCCTTTACGCCGATGGCGCCCGTAATGACCGGTGTTCCCAAAAGCTCGGGACTTTCCGTGATTACGCCGCTCACGCGCCACGCCAGGGCGCCAATCTGGTGCTCCTCGGCGGTTACAACTACGCCCGTCTCCTTGGCCGCCCGCACGATGGCCGTTTCATCAATCGGCTTCATGGTGTGCATGTTGACCACGCGAGTTTCGTAACCGAACTCCTGCTTCAGGATCCAGGCCGCGCGCATGGCCTCGGGCACCATCGGCCCGCAGGCGATAATGCTGAGATCTTCGTGCTCGTTTTCGTAATTGGGAGCAAGCACAGTTTCGAACGCGTCAATCATTTCCGGCGATTCGCGGCGGAGACGGCTCACGTTCGCCACTCCAAACACGAATGGGGTGTTCTCGCGGGTGACAATCGGGGTGGCTTCGCGCGCGAAACGGATGTACTTGGGCCCGACATGCTGGAGCAGCAAATAGTCGGTCGCCTTGCGGGTCTCGATGGCGTCGCAGGGCACCACCACCGACATGTTCGGCAGGCCGCACATGGCGAACAAGTCTTCCAGCGCCTGGTGGGTGGCGCCATCGGGTCCGACCGAAACACCGCCGTGAGCGCCGGCGATCAATACATTGAAATTTCCGTAGCAGATGGAGACTCGGATCTGGTCCAGATTGCGGGCCGCAGCAAACGTGCCATAGGTCCCGAAGACCGGCAACTTCCCTTCCCGCGCCAGTCCCGCGGCGGCAGCGGTCGCCGACTGTTCCGCGATGCCCATGCTGATCCAGCGACTCTTGCGTTCCGGTTTGCCAGAATAGAAATCGCTAATAGTGATGGAGCCGGAAATGTCGAGGCCGAGGCAGACTACTCGCTCGTCATCGCCGTTGTTCTGCAGCGATCGCCCGAAGCCCTTGCGCGTGGGTTCCATCTTGACTTTCATCTGGCTGCTAGTGTTCCACCAGTATTCGTGCGAGAAGCTCGGCGTTTTGGCGGTCAGCGTCGCCTCCACTTCCTTCTGATACTCATTCGCTTTCTTCAGCAGCGCGTCGTAAGCGATGGTCTGTTTCAGCCCGAGTTCTTCCAGGGCCTTTACCATCTCGTCATAGCTGGGAGCTTTGCCGTGCCATCCGGCAATGTTCTCCATGAAGCTGACGCCCTTGCCCTTCACCGTGTTGGCAAGAACCAGAGTGGGCTTGCCGGAGACCGGATTGTTCTTCGCCTTCTGCAAACCGTCCAGCACTTGCGTCATGTCGTGACCGTCAATCTCAATCACTTCCCAGCCAAAGCTGCGATAGCGCTCGTCCAGCGGCTCGACGTTCATCACGTCCTTGACCCAGCCGTCAATCTGCAAGTGGTTGCGGTCAATGATGGCAACCAGATTGTCGAGCTTGTAGTGCGCTGCCTCCATGGCCGCTTCCCAGATATTGCCTTCCTGCTGCTCGCCGTCGCCCATAATGCAGAACACCGAATGCTTGCCGCCGTCGAGTTTGCCGGCCAGGGCCATGCCGACCGCAATGCTGAGGCCCTGTCCCAACGATCCGCTGGAGACCTCGACACCCGGCAGCTTCAACCGGTGCGGATGTCCCTGGAATGGCGAATACAGCTTGCGCAAGGTAATGATGTCTTCGACGGGAAAATATCCGGCGAAGGCGAGGCCAAGATACAAAGCGGGGGCTTTATGTCCGGCCGACCAGATGATGCGATCGCGCTCCTTCCATTCCGGATGGTTGGGATCGTGGTTGGCGACCTTTAAGTACAAGGCCGCAACGATTTCCATCATGGAGAGCGTGCCTCCGGAGTGGCCGGAGCCGGCGGCGCACAGCGCAACCAGGTCGTAGCCGCGCATCAAGCGGGCGGCCTGTTCCAGTTCTTCCAGGCTGAACTCGCGAACCACGGCTTGGGAGGAGGAGTTAACAATAGGCATGACGAATCCTTTGTGCGAGTGCAGGCGCGCCTCAACGCACGGACCCGCGATATGGGGGACCCCGATAAGTAAGGCTAGGCTGGAGAAAACATTGGGTCTGTGAGCAAGATCACGAGGGAGTGTGACGGGAGTGCGGAACCGAATGGGCATTCGCGGCCTGCTCCCACTCTGCTCCCACTCTATGATGCACGAACCAGACCATGCCCCCTTTGCAATCATGTAAGGCAGTCACGGACTACAATATTCGCATCGGTCGAGGCCAGCGGAATGCAAACGGCGGAAGTGGTGATTATCGGTGGCGGCATTGTAGGCTCCAGTATTGCGTGGCATCTTACCGAAGCTGGTTGCCGCACGGTTCTGATGATTGAGCGCGAATCCCATCAGGGCAAAGGTTCCACGGGCAAGAGCATGGGAGGCGTGCGCGCGCAGTTTGCCACCGCGCCCAACATACAGATGTCGCTCTATTCCATTCCTTTCTATGCGAATTTCGAAGAACGATTGGGCCATCCTTCGGAATACCGCGCCCAGGGCTACTTGTTCGTCGCCACGAAACCGGCGCATCTGGAGTATTTGCGGACCAACCAGCGGCTGCAACAATCGTTGGGACTCACCGAAGTGAGGATGCTGACGCGTGACGAGATCGTGGCGATGGTCCCGCAACTGCGCGCCGACGACATCCTGGGCGGAAGCTTCTGCGCGACTGACGGATTCGTCGATCCCTACAGCGTGATGATCGGATTCACCGCTCGGGCTTGCGAGCAAGGCGCCGCGCTCTGGCGTTCGACAGAGGTCACTGCCGTCCATTGCGATGGCGAAGGAATCAGCCGGATAGAAACCACGCGTGGGCCGGTCAGCACGCGCGTGGTGGTCAACGCAGCCGGCCCCTGGGCAGCCGACGTTGCAGCCCTGGCCGGCGTGAAGCTGCCCGTGGAACCGCTGCGCCGCATGTTGATTCCGACCGAACCTTTCGACGGCGTCCTGCACACCATTCCCATGGTGGTTGACATGACCAACGGTTTTCACTTCCGGCCGGAGAGCCTGGGATTTCTGCTGGCATGGAACGACCCCGAAGAAACACCCGGCTACAAGACAGACTTCGATCCGTCCTTCATCGAGAAGGTGCTGACGCGCGCCGCCGACCGGGTGCCCTGCTTTGAGAACCTGGCCGTCAACCCGAAACGCGCGTGGGCAGGACTGTACGAGATGTCGCCCGATCACCACGCGATTCTGGGGCCTGTTCCCGAGGTGCGCGGCTTCTACTGTGCCAACGGTTTCAGCGGACACGGCGTTATGCATGCCCCGGCGACGGGAAAGATCCTGGCTGACTTGGTCCTTCGCGGCACTACGAATGTAGTGGACAACATTGAAGTACTCAGTCCGGCACGTTTCGTGCGGGGCGAAATGTTGCATGAGACGGCCGTGCTGTAAGCAAGGAATATTCACCAGTTTCGGCACCTGACGACGGAAATCTCTGAACTGGCACGGCTTCGGCTGTGCTGTTACTTGGCGTCGAGAGTGGGGCTTCGGAGCGTGCGTGAGAAGTCGTTTTGAGTTGGCACGGTGGAACGATTACGCAGAATGTAGCCCCGCAGGGGCGGAATTGCTTTTAGCCCAGGGCGTACCGGGCCCCCAACGCGCGCCGCTTTTGCGCGTGTTGGGGTGGTTAAGCCCTGGGCCTACGGCACGGCTGAAGCCGTGCCCTTTCAAAGCGTGAGGTGATCACGAAATAACCCGGGCAAGGCACCGCTCTACCCGAGCTTCTTACGCAAGCGAGAAATCATGACCATTCCTTACCTCAAGCTCAAGCACACCGACCTGGAAGTTTCCCGCTTTTGTTTTGGGACCATGACCCTGGGCAAGCCGCTCGATCAAGCCGGGGCGACCCAGATCGTCAACCGCTGCATCGAAGCCGGGATCAACTTCTTCGACACCGCGAACATATACCAATATGGCGTGGCGGAAACTCTGCTTGGGAACGCGATCAAAGGCCAGCGCGACAAACTTGTCCTCGCCAGCAAAGTGTTCTTCAAGATGGGCGAAGCACCCGATCAACAGGGACTTTCGCGTAAGGCCATCTTGCGTGCTATCGACGAGAGTCTTGCGCGTTTAGGCACCGACTACCTCGACCTCTACTACTTTCACGCGCCCGACCATAAGGTACCGGTCGAAGAGTCCATGGAAGCAATGGAGTCACTGGTCAAGCAAGGCAAGGTGCGCTACCCGGCATCGTCAAACTATGCTGGTTGGGAAGTGGTGCAGATGCTTTGCCTCGCGAAGGACCGCGGCTGGCACGTTCCGTACATCTCGCAGCCCATGTACAACCTGCTGGCGCGCGGCATCGAGCAGGAATACCTTCCCATGCGCCAGCAGTTCGGCGTCTCGACCGTGGTTTACAACCCGCTGGCTGGCGGTCTGCTCACCGGCAAGCACCGGCAGTCGCAAGTCATCCCGGGTACGCGCTTTGACAACAACAAGCTGTATCAGGACCGCTACTGGCACGAACAGTATTTTCAAGCGGTCGAGCGGCTGAAACAAATCGCCCAATCCGCGGAAAGGTCGATGGTCAGCCTATCACTGAACTGGCTGCTGCATCACACCGCCGCCGATTGCATCATCCTCGGCGCCTCCAGCATGGAACAGCTCAACCAGAACCTGGCCGCTGGGGAAGATGGCCCGCTGCCTGAGGACGTGGTGAAGGTTTGCGACCAGGTCTGGCAGGACCTGCGGGGCCCGCTGCCGGTGTACAACCGCTAAATGCTTAGGTGAGGACCCGCCGCAGAAATCCCCTGGCACCGCCGGTGCCGCAGGCAACAAACTGCTGCCGTGCCGGCATCGAATTGAACAGCAGACTGAGTACACCTATTTGACGACCGCTAAGAAAATTCTGGCCAACGGCATCTCCGAGCAGGAAGCGATTGGCCGCGCCAAACAGGGCGACTCCGAATGCTTCGAGGCTTTGTACGGTTTGCACAAGCGCCGGGTGTATTCGCTGTGCCTGCGCATGGTCGGCAACACAGCGGAAGCGGAAGATCTAACCCAGGAAGCTTTCCTGCAGTTGTTTCGCAAGATCGCTACCTTTCGCGGGGAATCGGCGTTCTCCACCTGGCTGCATCGCCTGGCGGTGAACGTGGTGCTCATGCACCTGCGCAAGAAGGGGCTGCCCGAAGTTTCGCTGGAGGAGACCTTGGAGCCGCAGAGCGAAGATGGTCCCAGAAAGGACATCGGCGCCCGCGACCATGCCCTGATCGGAGCCATCGATCGGGTCAACCTGGAGCGCTCCATCGAGAGTCTGCCACCGGGATACCGCATCATCTTCGTGCTGCATGATGTCGAAGGTTACGAACACAACGAAATTGCAGAGATGATGGGCTGTTCCATCGGCAATAGCAAATCTCAGCTCCACAAGGCAAGAATGAAACTGCGTGACCTTCTGAAGCTGAGCCAGGCGGAAAGGGCTGGAAAACGATAAACGGTAGAAGATGAGGGAAGAGGGCATTTCTCAGGGCGAGATGCAGGGAATCCTACAGCGATGGTTCCAGCAATGGTAGGCCAACGCTTGGAGAAGCGACGATAGAAAGCAACCCATTCATCCGGATTCCTTGGGGAGAGCATTCATGACGTGCGCGGAGTTTCAAAAGGTTCTGCCTTACATCATTGACGGGGGCGGCAGCGCTGAGGAGCAGCAGCACCTCGCAAGCTGTCACATCTGTTCCGACCTGATTGCCGACTTGCGCTATATCGCGGAGGCCGCCAAGCTGCTGGTTCCAATGGAAGACCCCAGTCCCCGGGTGTGGACCGGCATTCAGGAGTCCCTGGAGCGCGAGGGCATGGTAAAACCAGCCCGCAAACAGGTTTAGCGCCCCGATAGACCAGTTGCTATAACTCCGCCCTAGCTGACACCGGTTGAATGCCAAAATCCCGCTTGAACTCTTCCCGGTAGCCACCGCTATTTCAGGACACTTTCCCGTGACGCGAGCCACGGCGCCAATGTTAGTATTTACCTGAGTCAGCTCACTGCGATGAGTTTTGTTGCTCGAGGCAGAGATCATGTCAACAGTAACCCCGTCGCTCGGCGACCGCTCTCCTGCTTTTATTGCCCGGCTGTTCGATGCCATCACGACCGGTTCTCCTCGCCACGACTTTGCTCATCCAAGGATTAGCTGTATCTCATCCCTCGGGTTGTTACGGTATTGAATGGAGGACACTGTGACCCTGAATAATTCCTCCTGGATCGATCGCTCCCTGCTGAAGGCGGTGCGCAGGGCCGTGGGTGCGGCCCCCATATCTC
Organism: Candidatus Korobacteraceae bacterium; assembly: GCA_049522855.1. GTDB lineage: Bacteria > Acidobacteriota > Terriglobia > Terriglobales > Acidobacteriaceae > Bog-257. The sequence goes on along the minus strand of JBEKNL010000086.1, from coordinate 8,884 downwards.
TGGCTCTTCCCCACGTCGAAGACCGGCCCAGCACGACCTCGTCGCCGATTGGCACTATCCGCATAGCCGACCGCGCTACCCTGGCCGGGCTGGCGATGAATCCCGAGGTCGTCTTTGGGGATGCCTACTCCGACGGCCGAATTGAAGTTGAGGGCGATCTGGTCCGTGTCCTCGAGTCCATTTACCCGTCATCCCGCGTGGTGCGGAACTGGCGCTGGCGACTGATGTCCAAGTGGCTCGCCTGGGCGCAGGCCAATAGCCGCTATGGCTCCTCGCGCAATGTTCACCATCATTACGATCTTCCCACCGCGTTTTACCAGCTCTGGCTGGATGAGCTTATGGTGTACACCTGCGCTTACTTCCCCAACCAAGACACTTCGCTGGAAGAGGCCCAGAACGCCAAGCTCGACCTGGTTTGCCGGAAGTTATGGCTCCGGCCGGGAGAGACGGTGGTCGAAGCCGGGTGTGGCTGGGGCGCACTGGCCATGTATATGGCCGAACACTATGGCGTGAAGGTGAAGGCCTTCAACATCTCCCATGAGCAGATTCGAGTGGCCCGGGAAGTGGCCGAACAGAAAGGCCTTTCGTCCATGGTTGAGTTTGTGGAGGACGATTACCGCAATATCACGGGCCGCTACGATGTATTTGTGTCCGTCGGCATGTTGGAGCACGTGGGCCGCGAACATTACCCCGAGTTGGGTCGGGTGATTCAACGTACCATCGGCGACCAGGGCCGGGGACTGCTGCATTTCATCGGGCGCTGCCGCAGCCTGCCGTTCAGTGTCTGGATTCGAAAGCGAGTATTTCCCGGCGCCTACGCACCCACCCTCCGCGAGGCGATGGAGGTTCTGGAGCCGGCGCCCTTCTACGTTCTCGACGTCGAGGACCTGCGTCCGCACTACGCCAAAACCATCGAACACTGGCTGAGCAGATTCGATCGCGCTTATGACACCGTCGTGGATCGTCACGGGACGAATTTTGCGCGCATGTGGCGGCTCTATCTTGCCGGGTCCATTGCTGCCTTCCGGGTTGGCACCCTGCAATTGTTCCAGGTCGTGTTTACGGGAGTTCGCTGCCCGTCAGTTCCCTCGACGCGCACCCGTCTGTACACCACCATTAGCCAGGATCAAGATAGGGCAGACGACGAATTATGGACTCCTGCGATGTCTTAATTGTCGGCGGCGGACCGGCGGGATCCTCCTGCGCCTGGGGACTGCGGCAATCGGGGCTCGACACGCTGCTGATCGACCGCAGCACCTTCCCGCGCAACAAACTTTGCGGTGGATGGATCACGCCGCTGGTACTCGAAGCGCTGGGCATCGATGCCGAGTCTTACGCGCCGGAACGCGTTCTGCAGCCGATCACCGGCTTTCGCCTGAGCTGCATCGACGAACCGCAGGTTGACATCCACTACGGTCGGACCATCAGCTACGGTATCCTGCGCAGCGAGTTTGACGAATATCTGCTGCGCCGCTGTGGCGCGCGCATACGCGAAGGCGTCCCCTTCGACTCGATAGTGCGAACCGGGGATGGATGGATCGTCAACGGCGACATCAAGGCGCGACTTGTAGTTGGCGCCGGAGGACACTTTTGCCCGGTGTCCCGCTTCCTCGGCAACAAAGCTTCCGCGCCCTCGGTCGTCGCCCGCGAAATCGAATTCGAGATGCCCGCCGCGCAAGCGGCCAGCTCCCGCATCGCCGGCGAACTGCCTGAGCTTTATTTTTGCCGCGACCTGCGCGGCTACGGATGGTGTTTCCGCAAACAGGATGTCCTCACCGTCGGCATCGGCCGCATGGATAACCACGGCCTCTCCCAACATTGTGACGAATTCCTTCGCTTTCTCCAGCGAAGCAGAAACGTCGAAGTGCCCGGCAAAGGTATTTTGGGACACGCTTACTGGCTCTTTGGCCACTCGGAACGGGCAATTCTGGATGACGCGGTTCTGTTAATCGGGGACGCCGCCGGCTTGGCGTATCCAGAAAGCGGCGAAGGAATACGGCCTGCTATCGAGTCAGGACTGATTGCCGCCCACAGCATCGTCTCCGCCCAGGGCGATTACAGCGCCAGCCGATTGGAACTCTATCGCGAGCTTTTGAATGCCAGGCTACGTCAGAAGCGGAACACCCTGGAGTCGCTGGCCCAGTTCATCCCGCAATCGGTGCGCGAGATCTGCGGGCGGTCGCTGCTGAGGAGCCGCTCTTTCTGCCGCAATGTCGTGTGTGACCGTTGGTTTCTTCGCGTGGATGAACGCCCGCTCGCCTTGGCGCCGGAGACAGTGGAGGAGCTGTTAGCAAGGTAAACGAACGGAGTAGGCCGTGTTGACAGAGGCGCATATCTAGTTAAGTGTTCACGAAAGGGTGTCTTAGAAATTCTTTGACGGCGGATTGGTCCGTTCACGCACTGAAAGAAACTACCTTAGAAGCAATGTAGATACTTCTCCGGCACCCAGAGTGGAATCATCTTGCCCTTGATGATTTGCCGCTGGTTGTCGCGCAGAACGGTGGTGGCCTGCGCGAGCTCGAATGAGAAGATCTTCCGTTCGCCTGCTCGTTCGATGATGAGCGTCATGGTGACGGGTTTCGGACTGGCGAGCAGCGACTCAACTTGCGCTACAGACTTGCCGCGCGGGTCCACACCATTAACCGCAACGATTCGGTCGCCCCAGCCAACCCCGGCACGGGATGCCGGGCCGTCCTCGATGCCGCCCACCGTCACCTGACTTCCCTTGCCCCAGAGAAACGCCTCAAAGCCGGGATAGTAGAGCTGTTTGTTCTCAGGATAGTGGCCGGGGAATGCGATTAGACGGTCGTGAGCTCCTTCCACAGCTTTCTCGACAGCAAGAAGATATTTTACTTCTGTGTCCGTGGCATCTGATTTCACCAGGAAGCCGCCTTCCACCGCTTTCCAGCCGTCTTTTCGCAAAACAACCGCAAGCTCTTCGCGTTGGACGGTCACCGTGTAAGGCTTCTCCTCTCTTACCAATTGCAGCGTCACCGGTGTTGCACTGGTGGAAAAGAGAGCCTGTACTGCATCCTGCGCGGCGGCGACGGTATGCCCATCCACGGCGACAAGAAGGTCGCCCGCCTTTATGCCGGCTTTGGCAGCCGGGGAGTCTTTGTGCACGCCGCCGACGAAGAGCGGGCAGGGCGCCCCGGCGCCGATGATGGTAATTCCAGTCACGTACCGCGGCTTTGTTTCTTGCGAACCAGCGTTCAGGCAAAGAGCGCACACCAGAACCGCGAGGAAGAACATCTTCGCGTTATCGCTCCTTCGGTGCGTCGCTGCGCGTTTGGTCATCTTTAGTTAGGACTGTTGGGAAGCAGTTGCACTTTCCATGGCGATATTCCAAGGCCGCAGTTCGGCAATGCGCGGCAACACTTCTCGCAGGTAGGCTTCTGGATTCAGGCCGTTCCGCTTGGCCGTGTCGATCAAACTATAGATGGCCGCGGCGTGCGAGTCGAGGGCCTTTCCCTATGCCGCCCACACACCTTCCTGCAGGACATTGATCTCTACACCGCCGCTGGCGGATACGACCCGCGATAGCCGATCTGGTGCGAGATACGGCGGGCTGCATCTTTCACCATCTCCGCCAGTCGAGGCACGGCGTCACGCGGCACCGCGTGGATGGTTCCGGTCGAGCCGATGCTCGCCTCCACCCCACCTCGGCTGTTAAAGATGGGTGCTCCCACACAGCGCGCACCCAGACTGTTCTCCTCGTCGTCCACCGAATACCCCAACTGGCGTACGCGCTCGAACTCTTTCATCAGCTTGGGCACGCTGATGATGGTGTGCGGGGTCAGTTTCTTCAGTCCGCGTTGGCGGATGATCGCGTCCCTCTGCTCGGAATCGAGGTACGCCAGCAGCGCCTTGCCTACCGCGGTGGAATGGACTTCCATGCGGCGGCCAATCCAGGTGTCCATCTTGATGAAGCTGGGCGCCTCCACCTTCTCCACGTACACCGCCTCGCCGTGGTCGAGAATGGCCAGGTGCGTGGTGATGTGAATTTGATCGACCAGGTGTTTCATGATGGGCAGCGCCGCTTGGCGTATATCCACCCCGCTCAGCGCAGCCCGCGACAGGCTCAGCACCTTCATGCCCAGCCGGTATTTGCCATCTTCCAGGTCGCGGCGCAGATAGCCATGCTGCTCCAGGGTGCGCAGAATGTAGCTGGCTGAGCTCTTGGGGATTTTGAGCTTGCGGCTGAAATCGGCGTTCGACATGCCCCCCTCGCGCTGGCCGGCAGCTTCCAGGATCAGCAGGGTGCGCTCCACCGCGGTGGAAGGACTCTCGATTGGACGTGCCATGGCACCAGTCTAACAGTTGTGCGACATGGTGAATACGAGTTCCGAATCGCGACCATAGCCGAGTTATGCCTGAACCGGCTGCGGAAAACGCCGATGCAAAAACCTGTGGAGTGTACTCCTTGGTGGAAGCCCCCGCATTTATGCGGGGGAAGGAGCGCTTCAGCGCTCCGGAAAAATTTCCGCTTTGATCAGCGCTTTAGCGCCGGTCCAGCTCCCTCTGCTAAAGCAGGGGGCTTCCACCAAAAGGTTCCCCAGGGTCTTTCCACGGCAGCTTATGAAGCCGCCTAGGTCGGCCACTCCAACTCTGGAGTGAGCGTTATGTGACAGACAAATGCCATCGGCCGCGCCTAGCTTGGAGTCAGGCCAGCAATCTAAACCGCGAGTACGCCACCTGCTTCCCTTTATGGGAATCGGAAAGCTAGGGTGCAAAAGGGTGAATTTATGTTCAGCATTGTGAACATCATGCTTGCCGGCGCACCCCAAGCGGTTTATGGTTTGTACATCATACGGAATAAGTGTTCGCCTAATTGAACACTCAACATTGCATTAGGGGTTGCTTAGACCCCGCTTTACCCGGACCCGAGAGGAGATCACCAAAATGGCGGCGCATCAAACTGCGGCTGAACTGGCAAAATCCTGGAAGACCGATCCGCGCTGGAATGGGGTGACCCGGCCCTATTCCGCGGAAGATGTTGTGCGCTTGCGCGGCACGCTTCCCATCGAACACACCCTCGCCCGGGTCGGCGCCGAACGCCTGTGGGAGATGTTGAACAGCGACAAGTACGTCGCCGCCCTGGGCGCCATGAGCGGCAACCAGGCGGTGCAGATGGTATCGGCCGGACTGAAAGCCATTTACGTGAGTGGCTGGCAGTGCGCCGCCGACGCCAACAACGCCGGCCAGATGTATCCCGACCAGAGCCTTTACCCGGCCGACTCGGTGCCCAATCTCGTTCGCCGCCTCAACAATGCGCTCACCCGCGCCGACCAGATCCACCATTCCGAAGGCAAGAACGGCATCAACTGGTTTGCGCCGCTCATCGCCGACGCGGAAGCTGGCTTCGGCGGCACCCTGAACGCCTTCGAGTTGATGAAGGCGATGATCGAAGCCGGTGCGGCCTGCGTGCACTTCGAAGATCAACTGTCTTCCGCCAAGAAGTGCGGACACCTCGGTGGCAAAGTGCTGGTTCCCACCACGGAGGCCGTGCAGAAGCTGGTGGCGGCCCGGCTTGCGGCCGATGTGCTGGGCGTTCCGACGCTTGTCCTGGCTCGCACCGATGCCAACAGCGCGCATTTGCTGACCAGCGACATCGATCCTTACGATCACATCTTCCTGAACGGCGAGCGCACCTCCGAGGGCTTCTTCGGCATCCATGGCGGTCTCGACTCAGCCATCGCGCGCGGCCTGGCGTATGCGCCGTACTCCGACCTGATCTGGTGCGAAACCTCAGAGCCGAACCTGAAGGAAGCGGAGCGCTTCGCCGACTCTATCCATGCCAAGTATCCGGGCAAGATGCTGGCCTACAACTGTTCGCCGTCGTTCAATTGGAAGAAGAAGCTGGACGACGCCACCATCGCGCGCTTCCAGCCTGCGCTGGCCGAAATGGGCTACAAGTTTCAGTTCATTACGCTGGCCGGCTTCCACGTGCTGAACCTTGGCATGTTCGAGCTGGCGCGCGCCTACAAAGATACGGGCATGACGGCTTATTCGCGGGTGCAGGAGAAGGAATTCGCTCGTGAGTACAGCCACGGATATTCCGCGGTCAAGCACCAGCGCTTCGTCGGCACCGGCTACTTCGACGAGGTCACGCAGGTCATCGCCAGCGGCAAGTCGTCGCTGTCGGCGCTGAAGCACTCGACCGAAGCCGAGCAGTTCGCGGAGATCAAGGTCCCGGGGCAGATGGTCGAGGTGGGGCAAGACCCATCCTGCCGCCCGATTCTGGGCGAATGTCCGCTGACCTGCGAGCACGAACACGAGCATGTCCGCCGCGACAACGTCTCGGCCAACGACTAGAAGTTTCTCTCCTGGGCAGCAATAGCGTGGGGCACGCGTACAGGCACGGGACTTACCCATCCCGTGCCTGATTTATTGTGATATCTTCAACCCTTCTGCCACCGCGGAAAATTCAATGAAGCAGGCAGCGCTTGGTTTTCGAGTGCATTCGGGGTGGGCTGCGCTGGTTGCGGTCGCCGTGGAGGATGGGGCACCTTGCGTCCTCGCGCATGCACGACCCCACCTCGTCAAGGCTTTTACCTACCAGTTTCGGCAGCCTTACCACACTGCGGCGGAACTGCCGCGGGATAAAGCGAGCGAATTCATTTCGCGTGTACGGAAGGAGTCGAGAGACCTTGCTTATCGTGCAATCCACGAAATTCAGGCTGATATGCAGAAGCAGGGTTTCAAACTCAGCCGAGCTGCCCTGCTCCTTGCTTCAGCAAAGCAGCTTCCCGCGCTCGACAAAATTCTCGCGTCGCATGCACTGATTCACACCGCCGATGGAGAACTCTTTCGAGAAGCGGTCCTTCACGCCAGTGCCCGCTGCCACTTGGCCACGATTTGCGTCAAGGAGCGTGAACTCCTGGGTCAAGCGGCTGAAACTTTTCAACTAAGACCGGATGCACTTTTGCGCCGCGTTACCGAGCTTGGTCGGCCGCACGGCTCTCCGTGGTCGCAGGATGAGAAATTTGCCGCCATCATTGCGTGGCTCAGCCTGGCCTCTCCATCGAAACGCTAGCTCCAGGGTGGGCGGGAAGTTCCCGAAGAAGCGCCGTCGGAGCGACTAGATGGTCTGCCTCGCCCCGCAGGAACGGCACCTAACGAGAAGCTATCTCATAAATCGGTTTGTATCAGGGCACGGCTTCAGCCGTGCCGCAATTGGCCCGTTACGGACTGGGCTTTAGCCCCTGAGGTACCTCGCTTTGGGCCGAACGGCATTTATGAGATGGCTTCAAGTTTCCTCAACCCAGCCTGCGCCTTTCGCCTACCCAAAATCCCATCTATACTTTTACGGTTTCTCTTCTTTCGCCCGGAGGACCTTTTGTTACGCACACTGATCTCACTCTTATGCGCTGCCGCCTTCGGCCTGCCGGCCTTCGCGCAAACCCAGCCTGCCGATCGCAGTTGGATCGCCACCAGCAACCAATACGCCAACATGCTGATCGACGTTGTCTTCAAGTACCGTCCCGAGTTTGGCACGCAGCAGGGGTTGAGTCAGTTCGACACCAAGGCTTCCCAGCCCACGCTGGCCAATGAGGACCAGGAGCGGCAGGAAACCGAGGCGGTGCTGGCCAAGCTGAAGAGCGCGGCGGCGGAAAAGCAGCAGGAGGACGTCGCCGAGGACCTGCAGATCATGATCCGCAGGGTCAACCTCACCTTCAAGCGCCAGGATTTCCAGCGCGCCCACGAAGTGCCCTTCTTCAACGCCAGCCAGATGGTCTTCGGCGGGCTCCAGGTTTTGCTCGACGAGCAGACGCCCTCCGAACGCCGGCCTGCTGCCGTGGTGCGCATCCGCGAATATGCCGGACTGGAGCCCGGCTACACTGCGATCACCGAGATCCTGAAGCAGCGCATCAGCGAGCAGATGGCCAAGCCGGGCGTGATCTATCCCGCGCGAGTTGAGATCGAAACCGAGATGGCCCGCAATTCCAACTATCTGAATGGAATTGCCGCGCTCATGCAGAAGTACAAACTCACGGGATGGGAAGAGCCGTTTGCCAAGCTGAAGACGCAACTTACCGACTATGACGCGTGGGTCCGCGCCACGGTGTTGCCCAAGGCGCGAGACGATTTTCGCCTCCCACCCGAACACTATGCGCTCGACATGGAGAATTACGGCATCGACATTCCGCCGGCGCAGCTCGCCACCATGGCGCACCAGGCGTTTATCGAGATCCAGGGCGAGATGAAGTCCGTCGCGCTGAAGATTGCCAAAGAGCGGCACCTGCCATCGAGTGACTACCGCGACGTGATCCGCGAGTTGAAGAAACAACAGCTCGTGGGCGACGCCATTCTCCCGTTTTACCAGGAGGGCTGAAGCAGATCGAGAAGATCATCGTTGACCAGCAAATCGTCTCGCTTCCCGAGCGGCCTGCCCGCATTCGCATAGCTACGCCAGCCGAGACCGCGCAGCAGCACGGCGGCACCTTGGCATTTGCCTGGTACGAGGGAAGCGTCGGCAAATTCGGGAGGCTCTACCGGCCGTGGCCTAGTTGCGCTGTTCAATCAAATGATGGGCACGCCGGTTGGCTATCTCAATCCGAGCCTGTACCAGAAGGTTGCTCTCGCGGCGGGAACGTTCAACGACATCACCTCCGGTAATAACGGCGACTACAAAGCTGGTCACGGATGGGACGCGTGCAGTGGATGGGGTAGCCCCAATGGCGCGGGGATTCTGAAGGCTCTGTCGTCAGGTGAGACCGGCGGGGCGTGAGGCAATGGGCTGGGTGCTCAAATGCTCTAACCCCACATTTCCTTTTTGAACTCTGAGTAAGTGGTTGTATGATCGAGCCAACACCAGTATTCATGCGGCTTTGAGAGCAAAACGAACTCTACGGAGGCTCGACCCAATGGGTGAGAAACAAAA
>JBEKNL010000085.1:0-17530 GCA_049522855.1 Candidatus Korobacteraceae bacterium | reverse complement strand
CGATTGACCGATTCATAGCCGCATACAACAAAACCGCCACGCCCTTCGAGTGGACGAAACGCGAGATTCGCAATGTGCATCCCCATTTATCTTACGCTAATCTACGCAACTAAGTACTAGACTGTTTTTTAAATTCAAACCCTGAAAGGAGCTTTCCTCGGCCACCCGCTCAGGCTTCCTTCAGGCTCATTCTTCGATTAGAAAAGACTTGGTTCGCAACATCGCTGCTCCTGGCTCTTATCTCGGAGTACGTTATCCCCGGTCTTAGTCAAAGACTGAATATTCCTCCGTTAGTGCAGCAGTCCGAACATGGCCACTCCCGTCTGTGTGCCGACAAACACTTTGCCGTTCACGATCAGGGGAGTGATGAATTTGTTGCCCGGTCCAAACTGGTCGCGCGATCCAGCCTGGTTGCTGTTGTACAGCTCGTGCGAAAGATTGGTGGCGTCGTAGGCATGCAGCACCGCCGGGCTGGTGTTCTCGATTGCCCAAACGATTCCATTGGAGGTTCCGTTGGCGGATACGCTGGGCGTGGTTCCGGGATAGGTGAACGACGTTGCCGTCTGGCTGCTCGGCGAGGTGGAAAGTTTCGCGTTGGAAATGCCGAACGCCTTCAGCGGGCTTCCCACCGAACCGTAATAAACGGTGTTGTTGAAGTACGCGGGCATGGCCCACACGCCCCCGGGCAGCGCCCCATCGATCTCCTGGTAGATGGCGCTGTCATTATTGGGATTGAACTTCCCCATGTTGTCGCGATCAACCACGTAGATGTTGGTGTCCTTCCCCGCTCCCACGGCCAAGTGATGCACTCGACCTTGGCTGTCGGTGAGATCGGGCAAGATCATGGCTCCGCCCGAGCCCAAGTCTTCATCGCTGTCTGATTCCTGCACTGTGTTGTACATGGTGAAGTAGTCGGCAACCGCGAGCCCGCCGCCAACCGAGACCTTCATAAAGGCGTTGCCATAGTCGCCATTTATAGGAAATCCCTGGCTGTTGAGCGTGGTATCGAAGGTGCCGTTGCCGTCCTGGCGCGATGGCACGGTGCGCTGGATTTGGGTGAAGGGACGGGGCTTCTTTGACCAGCAGGGCCGGCTGCTGAAGATCTCGGGAATCGCGATGGACATCGACGAGCGCAAGCGGGCGGAGGAGCGGCTTCGCCTGCTGGCGGCCGCCCTGGAAGAAGCGGCCAACGCGGTCGTGCTGACCGACAGCCAAGGCACCATCCTGTGGGTGAACTCCGCTTTCACGCAAATGACCGGGTACACGGCCGCGGAGGCGATGGGAAAGGATCCCAGCCTTTGGCGTTCCGACAAGCAGGATGCCGCGTTTTATGAGGCTTTGTGGAACACCATCGCCGCCGGAACGGTCTGGCGGGGGGAAGTCGTCAACCGCAAAAAAGATGGCAGTCTCTACACCGAGGAAATGACGGTGGCGCCAGTGCGCTCCGCTGCCGGCGCCATCAGCCACTACGTCGCCATCAAGCAGGACATTACTCCGCGGAAACTGGCGGAGCAGGCACTGCGGAACGCAGAACAGAAGTACCGTAGCATTTTCGAGAACGCGGTGCTGGGCATCTTTCAAACCAATGCGGAGGGAGAGTTTCTCAGGGTGAATCCGGCCCTGGCCCGATTGGCTGGTTATGATTCCCCCGAAGATTTTCTTAACAACGTCCATGGCGCAGGCGAGATCTATGTCGACTTAAAACGCCGAGACGAACTGCGCGAGCTGGTCCTGGCGCAAAAGGTGGTGCGCGATTTCGAGGTGGAGTTCAAGACCAAGGACGGGGGAACGCGAACGACTTCCATCAATGTGGGTGCCATGGCGGACAGCGCGGGGACGAGTATCTGTCTCGAAGGCACGGTGCAGGACATCAGCGAACGCAAGGCGGCCGAAGCGCGGGTCCAGTTCCTGGCCTATCACGATGACCTGACCGGTTTGCCCAATCGGGTGCTTTTCGAAGACCGGCTGGCCAAGGCGCTGGCCAATGCCCGCCGGCGCGAAGAACGGGTCGCCGTACTGTGGCTCGATCTGGATAACTTCAAAACCATTAATGACTCACTGGGACACACGGTGGGCGACCTTCTTCTGAAGCAAGTCGGAGAACGTTTGCACCAGCATACCCGCGCGCAAGACACGGTGGCTAAGGTGGGAGGAGACGAGTTTATATTCGCCTTGATTAACCCCGGTCCCAGTTCCCGCGCAGCGGCCGCATATTCCAGCCTTAGTTATTTGCAAGATCTTCCCGTCTGCAAATTGAAAATCGATCGTTCGTTTGTAAACGCCATGACGCTCAACCCACGCGACGCCGCGATCATAGCTGCGGTGATCAGCATGGGAAACAGCCTCAACCTGAAGGTGCTGGCCGAAGGCGTGGAGACCGAGGAACAAATGTCTTTCCTGCGAAACCACCATTGCGATGAAATTCAGGGGTTCTACTTTAGCCAGCCCTTAGAGGCCGACGCTTTCGCCGAGAAGGTACGAGCCTCATGGCGGCAGCCAGATTTACCCCGCTTTGCGCCGGAACTTTTACCGGCCCCAGCCTTAGCACCTTTGGACCATGAAGACGTGCTCCGTTCTTCCCGTTAGAGCTTGATCTGAGTTTCTGTCTGTCATCCTGAGCGAGGTCGCCGCGGCGACCGAGTCGAAGGACCCCTATATCCATTTTCACCTGTGAGGGGCTACCGGGAACTCTAGAACTCATCGACTCATCTCATAAATCGTTCTGCGGCGTATGATTGCGGATGCCCGTTCTCGCCTGGGGGAGAAAATCGACAGAAGCAGCGCAGCCGGGTCTGGCGCGTAGGAGGGTGTATGAGGTGGCAATGGTTTGTGGCAATCACCATGGCACTTGGCACGGTCGCCGTGGGGCAGCAGAAGTTCCCCATGACTTGCCATCCGTTCAAGGCAATCGAAGTGCAGCACCCCATCGATAGCTCATGCGGGCTGACCGGTAAAGGCCAGGGTGGATCGGCGCTGCAGAACCAAACCAAGAATAATTTCTGCGCCGGCACAAGTTATCAGTCGATTGCGCAAGCAGACTTGCTCAGCAAACAAGCCAAGGTGGCAGCGCTCCCGGGATACATGGAATGGTCTGGGGAAAATATGCCGGCCAGCCGCTCCGGCTTCGTGAGTCTGGGCGAGGGTACGCCCGTGCAGTTCGTCGGCTACGTGCTGGAAGCGCACTATGCCGATCTCACCAGTGGCGAAGGCGTGAATTGCGACGTCAAAGACGACGAAGCTTCCAATGACATCCACATTGCCCTGGTACCGCAGTCAGCCACTACCGACGAATGCCAGAGCAACAGCGCCGAGATGACCCCGCATTACCGGCCCGCAAGCTGGACAAAAACCAATCTGGACAAGGTTGGTCACACCACGCTGGTTCGCGTGTCGGGGCAGCTTATATACGACGCGGACCACAAGATTTGCGGCGAGCCGGGCTTCTCTCCCGCCGACAACCCGCACCGGCTTTCCGGCTGGGAGATTCATCCGGTGTACGCCTTCGAGGTGTGCGTGAAGCAGGCGGGTGGCGTTTGCTCGCAGTGGCAGGCGCTTTCGGATTGGGCAACAAGTGCTGCGAAGCCTCACGCCGGAAAAGCCAAGCCAGGTTCTCATCACGGCGCCGGCCAACCCTAGAATTTAGAGGGTGGGGCAAGCTCAGGATGGTTGCCTGGGCCACCCGACCGCCTGTGTCACTGCGGATAGCCCTCCAACTGGCCTGTCTGGCATGAGGATAGAAGAAGGCCAGGTGCGCCGGCCGGATTGCATCCCCGAGATATCGCGCGTAGGCGACGTTGTGGTCTACGCGGTGAAAGCTGAAGCCGTCGAAATCCTGCATATCTATCACAGTGCGCAAGACTGGCGCTGATCGCATCTCAGATTATTCCAACAGAGAGGAAACAGTTGCCGAGCGCCCCATCCTAGGACTTCCCATAAACCTGGGTGCCCCGTTCCTTCGACTTCGCTCAGGACCTGTTGTGGTGGCTCCTTTATAATGGGGTCCTGTCGAACGAAGAATGCCCTCTCCTCAAGCCCGAACAGCAATTGCCGGCCCCGATTCGAACGAAATCCCTCGCCACTCGCCCTCGCCACGACGCCGTTGGATTTGGATCGTGCTGCTGTGGGCCATCGTTTACATCCCGGGTCTGTTTTCGCCGCCGCTGCTGGACGACGCCGATTCGATCCACGCTGAGGCGGCGCGCGAGTTGATCGTCCGCCACGACTGGACCACGCTCTACCTTGACGGGGTGCGCTTCCTGGAAAAGGCGCCGTTGATCTATTGGGGAATGGCGGCCAGCTACACGGTGTTCGGCGCGCGGGACTGGGCAGCCCGGTTGCCGCTCGTGCTCGGAGTGCTGGCGCTGCTGCTGGCTACTTACTCGCTGGGCAAACGGACCCTGGGAGACCGCGCAGGTTTTTGGGCGGCAGTCGTGCTCGCGGTTTCGATCGGCCCGTACATCTTCACCCGCATTCTCATTCCCGACATACTCGTGGGGTTGTGGCTGATCCTTGGTTTTGACTTTTTTCTGCGAACGTTGGACGAGGAGCCTCCTTCGCGCCTTTCGTGCTGGGGATTGGCGGCGACCGCAGCTCTGAATGTGCTCACCAAGGGGCTGATCGGTGTGATATTTCCGGCAGCAATTATCGGGCTGTATCTGCTTCTGACCGGAAATCTCAGGCACCTGCTACGCATGCGGCTGCTTTCGAGCGTCACGGTTCTGTTGGCGATTGCGGCCCCATGGCATATCGCGGCCGCGCTGGAGAATCCACCCGCAGGGCAATCACGAGGCTTCCTCTGGTTCTACTTCATCAATGAGCACTTTCTGCGTTACTTGAACAAGCGCATTCCACGCGATTACGACACTGTGCCCCTGTTAGTTTTCTGGGGATTGATCCTGTTGTGGCTGTTTCCCTGGTCGGCATTCGTCTTGCAGTCGCTGGCACAGGTCCCGCACCGCTGGAGAGAGTGGCGCAGCGGCATGAACCAACGACAACGGGCGCTATTGCTATACGCAATCTGGGCGACGGCGATACCGGTGTTCTTCAGCTTCTCCACCCGCCAGGAGTATTACACCATCCCTGCACTGCCCGCACTGGCTTTGCTGATCGGCGCCTGGCTGCAACAGGAAGACGAATCGCCCGCTGCTTCCCGGCTGCGGCGCAATGGGCGAATCGGGTCGATGGCCCTGCTCGTCCTTTCGGTTGTCATCTTCGCAATCGCAATGTTCTTGCTGATGCAGAGCAAGAGCATGCCTGCCGGCAGCGACTTGGCCGACCTGCTCAAGAAGAGCCCGAACGAATACGCGCTTTCGCTAGGGCACATTTTCGATCTCACACCGCGGGCGCTGGGACTGTTTCGAGCGCCAATGGCAATATTTTCGATTGCGTTGTTGGTGGGTACTCTACTGAACGTGTTGTACCGGAGGAGCAATTTTGCCCAGGCCGGCAACTGGGTGTTGACCATCATGATGGTGTTCGTACTTTTCGCCGTGCATCAGGGATTGGTCATGTTCTCTCCCATCCTTTCGTCAAAAAAACTTGCCGACGCGATCGAGCAGGAGTATCGGCCCGGGGACCTACTGGTGGCCAATGGGACTTACGAGGATGCCTCCACCTTAAACTTCTACCTGCGTCAGCCCATCCACATCGTAAACTCACGCGATGAAGGCAACATGTATTATGGAGCGCTGTTTCCGGATGCGCCCTCCATCTTCGAGGATGACGCATCGCTCCAGGCCCTGTGGAAAGGCCCGCAGCGCGTGTTTCTGTGGGCCGAAGAAGACAATGTGCCGCTCTTCATTAAGCAGTGCGGCAGCTACCAGCTCGCGCGCAGCGGCGGAAAGCTGATTCTCATGAATCGGCTGGTGCCGCACAAACAGTAGCCTTTACCCTGCAGATTGAGACATCCTGGCAAGCAGTCGTTACAATCAATGCTCTGGCGGGACCGCACTCGACCAAGCCCGGGCAGGGAACCGCCTTTGTTTTCGGTGGCCGCTCGGGAACGGATCTCTAGCGGCCTGAGAAAGCACACTTGATACACCCCGTAAACCCAGTCTTGTTCGCGATGGCGGGCGCCGCTCCTGCGTGGCACCTGGTGCGGCAATTGCTGTGGTCCATCGCCCTGATGGGATCGCTGACCTCGACCGTCTTTCTCGGCATGGTCTTGTTTGCGGCCGTCCGTTACGCGATGACTTGCCGGACCCAACGGCAGCGAGTACTGGGCGTGCCGCTGTGGGAGCTGCCTGCAGTAACCATCCTGAAGCCGCTTCATGGCAGGGAAGCGAGGCTCGAGGAGAACCTGGAGAGCTTCTTCCGGCAGGATTACCCGGAGTTCGCGATCGTCTTTGGCGTCCGCAACTACGAGGACCAAGCGCTCAGCGTGGTCGATAAGCTGCAGGCCAAGTACCCGCAGGTGCCGACGCGAATCGTCGTTTCCGGTGAGCCGTCGTGGCCGAGCGCCAAGGTGTACTCCCTTAGCAACATGATGGCTTCTTGCGCCGGCCAGTTCCTGGTTATCAGCGACAGCGATGTTCTGGTTCGCCCCGACTTCTTGCGCAACGTGATACCGCCCTTGCTGAATCCGAAAGTCGGATTGGTGACCTGTCTTTACCAGGGCATTCCCGCTCGCGGTCTCTGGTCGCAGCTCGACGCCTTGGGAATGTCGATCGAGATGCCTTCCGGCGTTCTGGTGGCCGAGATGGTGGACGGCATGAAGTTTGCCCTTGGTGCGGCCATGGCGGTGCGGCGCGACGCGATAGAAGCTATTGGCGGCATTCGCGAGACCGGGTATTTTTACTCCGATGACTTCGTGCTGGGCAACCGCATCGCGGGGGCCGGTTATGAGGTTGTGTTGTCGCATTACAAAGTGGGACACGTGCTCGCCAGCCGCTCGCTGCCGAGGACACTGGGCGATCAATTGCGTTGGCTGAAGAGCACGCGCTTCTCCCGTTCGCTGGGACATGTCGGCTCGGGTCTCACCTATGCGGTTCCGTTCGGCTTGCTGGCGTTGTTGTTGGGCTTGGGCCACAGCAATCATTTGCGCGCTGGGCTCGAACTGTTCCTGATGGCCTGGCTGAATCGCATGCTGCTGGCGCTGGCGGTGGGATGGGGCATCATGCGTGACCGCCGTTCCCTGTGGCTGTGCTGGTTATACCTTCTACGCGATCTGCTGGGTTTTGGCGTCTGGGTCGCCAGTTTCTCTGGCAAGACATTTTTCTGGCGCGGCGAGACCTACCAGTTCGGCAACGAAGGCAGAATTACGCCCGAGCAGCGTCCTGTCAGCTTGCCTAACTGACAGCATGCCGCACGGGCACGACTAAACTCCGCTAAATTCGTTCGAGCTTTCCGTGGCGCAGCCTGAAGCGCATCCCGCGCCATTCCACTTCATCTCCGAAGTAGCTGACCAACCAAATTGCCAGCGCAACCAGGTCGCGCAGCGGTAGAAGCCATAGATCTCGCAAAACTTGTGGATCCGCGAGAACTCTCCGGCCAACCACCACGGCTGATGTCAAACGGAGAGCGGCAGTAACGGCGACGGCCAGCCATGTCCACCACGCGCGAGGCGCCGACACCACGGCGAGCACACCCCAAATCAACCCAAAGCTCACGATCAATCCAAGATACTGCGCCCCGCGGCGGTCTCTGACGTTGCGTGCCCAGCGCAACTGGTGCGCCCAGAATTCGCGAAAACCGTAATCGGGTAGCGCGGTCTCAACGACGATGTCGGCCAATCGGACTTGATATCGCGCGGCGGAGGCGCGCGTACCCAGTTCGTAATCGTCGCCGAGGTAGTCGGCCAGTGGCTCCAAGCCGCCGATTTCGCGCAGTACGGTTTTAGTGGTGGCGATGGTCGCTCCGAGTGCGAAACGAATGCCACCTTCCATAACGCGGGCCACCAGCACGCCCCCGCTGAAGTCGGTGCTGAGCCCCAGCGCCTCGAGCTTCGAGCCCAGCGTTCGGCCCGCAAGGCCGCGATAGAGCGCGGTGACCATGCCAACTCCCGGTTGCGTGAACGGCACAAGCACGCGCTCAAGATAGTCACGCGGAACCAGGATGTCGCTGTCGTTGATGATGATGTGCTCGTAGCGGGCCTGCGGCAGCATCTGGACAAGATTGCTGACTTTGCCATTGAGGCCGAGCGCCTGCGGGCAATGCACAACTCGCAGCTTCGCTTGCGGAAATTCGTCACGCAGCTTCTCGACCAGCGCCAGCGCCGGATCGTTAGCATCGCTCACGCCAAACAACACTTCGTATTCCGGGTAATCGAGCGAACAATGGCTGCGCAAAGCGTTGTACATGTGGGGATCGAGCCCCTTCAGCGACTTCAGGATACTGACCGGAGGAGTGAAGCGCATTTCGCCAAGACCAGGACGGGAGCACTCTCGCCGGAAGCGCTTGGCCGCCGCAATGCACATCGCGAAATAAGCCGCGCCAGCCAGAGCCAGCAGCGTGCAGAGCACGGCAACAACGTTGAGCGCAGAATGCATGGAGAGCTTTTCAGATTAGCAGAGTCAAGCGCCCCCGCCGACATCAGCGAGGCCACCACCGGCCTTCTGCGAGGAAACGGCCGGGGGCGCGGTATCATGTACCAGATGTTGCGAGATAAGCCTTAAGAGAGCCCCGATGATCAACGGTAAACGGGTCGCGGTGGTCATGCCGGCCTACAACGCGGAGAGCACCCTGGAAGCGACGGTCCAGGAGATACCTGACCTGGTGGACATCCGCATCCTGGTGGACGATTACAGCAAAGACGAAACCGTGGAAGTGGCCCGGCGGTTAGGGCTGACGGTGTTTGAGCACGACCGCAACCTTGGCTATGGCGGGAACCAACAGACCTGCTACCGCGAAGCTCTGGCCGCGGGCGCCGACGTCGTGGTCATGGTCCATCCGGATTATCAGTACACGCCGCTGCTCACCACCGCCCTGGCGAGCATGGTGGCTTACGATGTCTATGACGTGGTGCTGGGGTCGCGAATCATCGGTGGCCAGGCGCTGCGTGGCGGCATGCCGCTGTACAAGTACATCTCCAACCGCTTTCTGACGGCCTTCGAGAACCTGTTCCTGGGCGTAAAGCTCTCCGAGTATCACACCGGCTATCGCGCCTTCAGCCGCAAAGTCTTGACCGAGCTGCCGCTGCTGGAAAATTCTCCTGACTTTGTGTTCGACAACCAGATGCTGGCGCAATGTGTGCACTTCGGATTTCGCATTGGCGAGGTCTCCTGCCCGACCAAGTACTTTGAAGAGGCGTCTTCCATCAATTTTCGTCGTAGCGTCACCTACGGTCTGGGCGTGATGGGTACGACGCTCCAGTTTGCGCTTCACCATTGGGGACTGGTCCGCCTGCCCCGATTTAGCCCGGAAGGTAGAAGGCTGGAGAGCGCACAGGAGGCCGCCCCCGCGACACCCGCGAGCGAAGAGCAACTGCGCGCAGCCGGACGGAATTAGCGGACTCAGCGGTGCCGCCACACACTCCTCGGGACTGTGTCGCAACCTCTGCCGTCCCTACAGGACTCGGTCTTATTTCCACCCTACGCAGCGCTGAAGCGCTGGGCTATCATCTTTCGTCCCGCAGAGCGGGACTGATCCAATCGTCGATGCACGGCTGTGGCGCAACTTTCGGCTTGTTTGTCCGAGAGATGATAGATGTCCCCGGTGTCACCGGGGGCTTGTCCCTGGCCAGCGTAGGCATAGTGGATCACGTGGTTCGGACCAACGGCCGGCTCTCCCCAGCCCATGTGCCGCCAGATGGGATTGACTTTTGCGAAGTAGCCGCAGGTACCGTCACCCACGGGATTGAAGCGGGGACCCTGAGTGGCCGAGGTCCAGGTGGCGCCCCCGTCGGTGGATCGATACATGATGTTCTGGCGGGTGCTCAAACCCCCGCTGCCCTCATCCATGCCTTCCAGAAACACGGGGCTCATCCAACCGGCAGACGGAGGAATTGAGCCGGGCAAGGTGCCGGTGATCTGTACGTCACGAATGAAGGGTGTGCCACTGGCTATCTGGACGGGCGTGCTCCAGGTTACGCCATCGTCGGTGTGGCTAACGAAAAGGCCACCGTTCCGATTAAAGTCGTTGAAGGAAACGTACATGCGGCCGTATGCCCGGCTGTACGGGGAGTTGTCAACCCACAAGGACTCGCGATCGTCAGAGCCGCCGTTATGGGCGCACGCCACGACCGTCCAGTTCTGGCCCTGGGGACTTCCACATGCCCACGTCCTGACCACCGCAGCCGGTCGCCAAGTCGCCCCCAAACCACATGGCCAACTTGGAGTTGTAAACCACGATGGGATCTCCGTAGTTAGTCCCGTGGCCGCTGGCAAAGGGTGGTGGCAGAATTTCGGTGAAGGTGGAGCCGCCATCGGTGGAGTAGGACGTACCCGAGTAGTTGTTACCATTGTGGTCGTTGTAATTGACAACGACGGTGTGATCGCCGGCCCTGGGGCTGGCGTACACCATGCTTTCACTATGGGTGCAGCTGGTGGGTCCGCCGCAGTCTGCGATTGCTAACCAGGATGTTGGGAGGAGAAGGCGTGTCGCCAGTGACTTCATCGCCTGAACTGGTAGGCCGACCGCCTTGCACGACGCCGCATTCGATCAAAGTCAAGCCGGCGCGCATGTTGTCTTGCTGCAACAGGCGGAGGGCGCCAATCTGCGAGCAGTCGATACCCGTCGACGTCATTTGGGCTCGGGCCTGCGGTTGGAGGACACACGCTACCACGATGAGGATCGGTAGCGCAACGTACCACAAGGTTCTAGTTCTGTCGTTCTACTTTCTTGCGTTCTGATTGCAGCCTTCCACGCCAAACTCTTCAGCGTCTTCAGCGTCTTCATCGACTGCCGCGCCGCCCCAAAGCGCCGTGCCGCCCAGGTGACGCAAGGTTTGTGCGCGAATCCGGCCCATTCAATTCCCTGACGACTGGCGAGGCGTTTAGCCTCGGCAACTTCGAAGTGGCGATTTTCTTTCGTGCGAGTCCTCACTTGCCAACCAGAAGTCGCCAGTTCTCCCGGATGCGTACAAACCACGCGAGTCATAGAAACATTTTCCGCACCGGTGAAGTCAAGGATATTCGTTCGCAGGTAGTGTCCTAATTTCAAATTAGGACAGTGCCCGTTCGCGGGGGCCAGTCTCTCGAGGATTTGTTTGGTTTGCAGCCTGCCTGACACCCTCTGTTCATCTAGAGGCGGTGACATCTGCGCCGTTTGGCAACAGGGGTTCGCACTCGTCCGCATCGGCAACGCATTGCCCATGGGCGCGCAGCATGGAGGGCTGAAACGGCGCCAGGCGGGTTCGGCTTTGGCAACGCTGCGTCGCAGAAGGGCAGGTCATGACACAAGCCATGACGCCAACGTCATGATGGCAAGCACTGCCCTGTCTAAAGCTGTTGAGGGATTTGGTGGACCTGGCCGGGATCGAACCGGCGACCTCTTCCATGCCATGGAAGCGCGCTCCCAGCTGCGCCACAGGCCCACTGTTGCAAGAAGGCAGATGCCCGGAAAGCTGGCATCTCAAGTATTTTCTACCACCCGCATGGCTTAGTCAAACTTCCTCATTGCGCACTCCCGATCGAGGGACAAGAGCGGAGAGCTCTGCAGCCATGCGGCTTTGCTGTTGATTGAAGCAGAACGAATGCGGCAGGAACGCCGCCGCACGCTCACGGCGCGAAGTAGCTGGAGATGTCCAGGACCAGTTGCGTCAGGCCGGAGGCATAGGCATCGATATAGCCGTTGCTGGTGGGCACAATGGCCATGTTCGAAGTGATGGCTCCGTCCAAGGCGTTCAGAGTGGAGGCCAGCGGGCGCGGCTGTCCATCGGGCCACAGCGTCAAATATCCCAATGGGCCTTGGGGAACGACGGCTGCGTTAAACACATAGGCCTGTGCGGTTGCCGGCAGGCCGCAAGGACCGCCCACAACATTCACCGTGAGTTCGCCATTGAAGGCGCCCGAGCTCTTACGGGTGTCGAGTACGCGACAAGGCGCGGTCGCATACAGCGAAAGCCCGCCAGCCGCCGCCGGCGCGAAATAGCCGTTGATGTCAATCACCAGGTCGGTGTCGCTGCTGGGATAGACGCTGATCTCCCCATTTTGGCCCGCCGGCACGATCGCCGCATTTGCGGTGACGGTGCCCGTCAGCGCATTCAGCGTGGACACCAGAGGCTGGCTTTGCCCCGTCGGCCACACGGTCAGGTAACCGAGCGGGGCACCCAATCGCGGTATGGCGGCGAAGTTAAGCGAATACGCGATCGCGCTATTGGGAATGTCGCACGAGGTCGCAGCCAGCACCGGGAAGTCGCGTTACTGGCCGCCATACAAGTACGGTCCACCCAGCGGACCGTTGGCCGTGCGGGTATCCGCCACACGGCATGGGGTCAACGGGAAGAACGCATAAGCCGAGGGATCGGGCGCAGGGAGAAAGTACCCGTCAATATCCAGCACGACATCGGTGGTGTTGCTGGCGTAGATACGAATGGCGCCGTTGGTCCCTGCCGGCACGATGGCGGCGTTCGCCTTGATCCGGCCGTCCACCGAATTCAGGGTGGAAACCACGGGCTGCACCTCGCCGGTGGGCCACACCGTTAGATATCCCAATCCTCCGTGCGGGACGACCGCGACATTCAGCGAGTAGGCGGCGGCGGTCGCGGGGATGCCACAGCTAAGATTGTCAGGGACAATAAAGTCGCGGAAGCTGCCACCACTTATCGCCGGACCGCCAAATTCCCCGTTAGGTTTACGGGTGTCCACAACCCGGCACGGAGTGGCAGGAACGAATTGCAGTCCAGTGGGCGGGGGGGGGCCCGGCGTTGCCAATCACCGCGACCGAGTTGTCGGTCAGATTCGCCGTGTACACGTGATGATTTGCGGGATCAACCGCCACGGCATAGGGATACCCAAAAACTGTGACCGTGGTTGTGGAACCGGTGGCGCCGTCGATTATGGTTAAGCTGCCGTTCCGCAGATTGTCGGTGACATAGATCGCGTCGATAACCGGGTCGACCGCCACCAGACCAGGAGAACTGCCCACAGGGATGGTCTCGGTGAAATTGGTGGCGCCGTCGATGGCGGTTACCGTTCCGTCGCCCGCATTGACGACGTAGATTTGGTTGGTCGCAAGATTGATCGCCAGCGCGTCGGGATATAGCCCCGTAGGCACGACGGTTGTGGAGTTGGTTTCGCCATCGATCACGGTCACGGTTCCTGTAGAGCCGGCGAAATAAGTGGCATTCGCGACATAAATCTTGTTGGTCAGCGGATTGACGGCCACAGCCCTAGGAAAGCTACCGACGGCGACGGTAGCAGTGTTGCCGGTCACGCCATCGATCACCGTTACCGTGTTGCTGTTCAGATTGGCAACATAAATTTTGTTGGTCGACGAGTTAAGAGCTATCGCCATGGGGTAGTTGCCGACAGCTATGGTAACGGTCGAATTATTTGACCCATTAATGGCAGTAACGCTGTTGTCGTTGTAATTGGCAACAAAGATGTAGTTCGTGACCGAGTTGATGGCCAAGGCTACCGGAGAGCGTCCCGTGGCAACTATAGCGGTGGAACTCGTTACCCCGTCAATCACCATGACCGTGGCGCTGTTTTGGTTGGCGACGTAAATCTGGTTGCTCACAGGATTGACCGCTATGTCAGTGGGATAAGATCCTACCGGTATCGTAGCGGTGGCATAGGTAGTTTCATCGATCACGGTTACGTTGGCACTGTACTGGTTGGCGACGTAGAGCTTCCCGTTTGCCGGATTCGGCGCCAGCGCCACCGGGTGCAACCCCGTCGGAATTGTGGTCAGCAGTGTCTGCGCAGTCGCCGGCAAGCCTGTCAAGGCGACGCCGCACGCAAGAAGGAATAGCAAAGCACAGCGCGTCTTTGTCACGCGCGTCGTTGGCACACGCAGCGTTGGCGCACGCAGCGTTGGCACGCGCTTCCTTCCCGGGGGTCTTTTTGGATGGCGGCGCGCCGGAGAATTCCAAACTGGACACAGCGCGTCAGCCGCCTGGGAGAAACATGACTGTCTGAGAAACTTGACCGGTCTCTCAGCGGGTTGCCAGGCTCGGCCTGGCGACAACTTTGCGAATGTAGCTCAACCATAGCACCGCGTGAGCACGGAAAAAAGCCTTTTGGCGTTCCGTAGTGGCACAAAATGTCGGCTTAGTTTCAATTTGGGAATGGGGGACTCGGTGGGAGTCCCCGCATTTATGCGGGGGAAGGAGCGCTTCAGCGCTCCGGGAAAAGCTCGCCTTCAGTCCATGCGCTTTAGCGCCGGGATCGCGAAATCCCGGGGCTAAAGCCCATCTTAGGATCGACGACCTTCCCCGCTGGACTAATGTCCAGCTTCCCCCTGCTGAAGCAGGGGGCTCCCACCAGACTCTTCCGCAGTCTGTGTAGGCGGAATGAACGATCGCGCGTCAGGATTGTCCTCGACTCAAGGCAGCCCAGCGCGATACGATGCCTCTGTCAGCCTGTTGGCTAATGCTAGTGCGGGTTAGTGGAGGTGCGTGTTATGGGATGGTTTCGCACGACTAGGACTTGGCTGGAATGGGCAGAGCATGCCAAGCTGATTTTCGACGTTGTTGTTGCGATACTCTCTTGGAAGTTGGTAAAGAAATTGCTGGCTTATGTTCCCCACATATCGAGCGATTGGGCATCTATCGTCGGACTATTATTTGCTGCTGGTGTACTGTTCCTCCTCGTAAAGTTGCAGCAGCGCGGGCAACAACGGCAGGAATCAGGGGTGCAATCTGTTGCTACAACCGCTCTAACGACGGGGGCTTCCGCAGTTGATATACGGAAGGCGCTGAGTGAATCCTATAACAGTGTCCTGCAGGCCGAATTCGAGACCAGCTTTCACACTGCAATATCTGCCTACCCACAAAGCGAGCGCGAGCCGACCTTAATTAAGGTAATCGCGACTGGGTTGATTTCTTACATGTATGACAAGACGTGGTGGTCGATATATAAGAGCCAACTCTTGGCCCTACAAGCGCTAAACGGGGGAATAATGCGCCGCGAACAAGTCAAAGCGTATTACGACGCCGCCGTGATGCAATACCCTGTCCAGTATAGGAATTATTCGTTCGAAGAGTGGATTTCCTACATGAAGGGCCAAGTTCTAATTCTTGACCAGCCAGGGGATACTATTGGAATAACAGTTAGTTAGGGGGAAGGACTTCCTTAAATACGTGGTGCATTACGGATACCCAGTTAATAGCAGAGTCTTGTAGAGAAAGACTCATGCCGCTGCGGCGAGTTCCTTGAACTCGAGGGTGTCAGAGTTGGGTATTCCCTTCATGTTGTCACGAAACAGATATGGGGTCCTTGCGGTTGTCGAATCGCCAACACATTTCGTCCGGATAGCTTGAAAATGCTCTGCCCTAACCCGATGCCACTCCCCAATGAGGCGCGTTTGATCTTATCGAGTTTAAGCAATCAAAAGGAGGATGAATGTCCACCATCACGCTATACCGGCCCGACAGCAAGGCAGATACTTACGAGCGAGCCCAGGTCACCAACTTGGATGACGGCGTGCTCCGGTTTCAGGCGCATACTGACAAATCCAACCCTACCAAACTCATGGCATATAGAACGAACCTGCCGTTTTTGGTCGAGGATTAAGCCCAGCAGCTCCCTGCCAGGACGCTGCCCGCATTCGGCCCTCGCTTTACAATGCGCCCCGGCCGGCATTGAATAGCAGGCGGAGACCTTGCTGACCCGTGGAACTCTATCGCTCATTGCCGCCGGAAGCTGTGCAGATCCTGCTGGTGCTCTTCTTGTCGTTCCTGGTCGGACTGGAACGTGAGGAGCATAAAGCCGCAGTCGGACATTACAGCTTTGGGGGAGTGCGCACCTTCCCGCTCATCGGGCTGATCGGCTATTCGATGGCGCTGCTTTCCGGGACGCAAATGGTCCCGGTCACCCTCGGATTCCTGGTCATAGCCGCATTTCTTCTGCTTTCTTACTGGCACAAGCTTTCCGCTTCCGTAGCTGCCGGGGTCACCACGGAGATGTCCGGCCTGACAACCTACCTGGTCGGCGCGCTCGTCTATTACGGCCACTTTTGGATCGCGACCGCCTTAAGCGTGGCGAGTTTGCTGCTGCTGGAGCTCAAGGTCTTTCTCGAGGAACTCGCCGGCCGTATCCCAGGGGAAGAGATTCTTACCTTTGCCAAGTTCCTGCTCTTGTCAGCCGTCGTTCTGCCTATTCTGCCCCATCGTGATTTTGGTCCGTTCCATATCAATCCCTTCAAGACGTGGCTGGTGGTGGTTGCGGTTAGCGCGATCTCCTATGCGAGCTACGTACTGCAGAAGGTGACCAAGGGGCGAGGCGGAATCCTGCTGGCTTCTCTGCTGGGAGGAGCGTACTCCTCGACGATTACAACCGTGGTGCTGGCACGCCGAGCGGCGCGTGAGGAGCGTCCGCACCTGTTCTCGGGCGGCATCTTGATGGCTTGCGGCGTCATGTATCTCCGGCTGATCCTACTGCTGGGATTATTCAATCGCCAACTGATGGTAATGTTGGCGCCGGCGTTCCTTGTATTGGCGGGATTGGCGATCGCGAGCGGCTTCATCTGGGCGCGCCGGCCGGATAAAACTGAGGCCAAGGTGGCCAGGGAATACGAGCCAAAGAACCCGCTGGAGTTGCGGGCAGCCTTTCTGTTTGCTTTTCTTTTTCTGGCCATGATCACCGCTACCCAGTTGGCGGTCGCCTACCTGGGTAGGGCCGGAATCAATACTCTGGCCGCCATCATGGGCGTGACCGACGTGGATCCGTTTATTCTGGGGATCACCCAGACCGCCGGCGCCAGCACGGCTTTGAAGCTGGGGGCAGAAGCCATCTTGATTGCCGCCGCCAGCAACAATTTCGTCAAGGGAATCTACGCGTACGCCTTTGCCGATCGCAAGACGGGCATTGCGAGCATCTGCCTGCTGGTGGCCCTCGGAGCGCTCGGCCTCGTCCCGCTGTTTTGGATCTAATCGTGGCCCTCCAAGGCATGTGCTCCACCCTTCGCATGGCTGTTCAGAAGTTTTTGCAAGTGGCCGGGAAACTCGATAAATTAGAGGTGCGGAGGGATGTGTGAGCGGTTGAAACAGGCGGTCTTGAAATCGGCCTAACTCACCTCCTCCAACCTGTTCTCAACAACTTAGTGCTGCTCTCAGGCATCCCAAACGACACAATATTACCTCATTCGGCAGTTTCGGGAGACTATTCGGGAGACCGGGAGACCAGCCACATATTCCCGGAAGGCACGTTCCTGACGCGGGGAGCGCAGCGCCGCGCATGTGGACGTGCGCATGTGGACGTGCGCATGGACGTATCCCTGACAGGCAAGACAAATAGAAAAAAGGTGCCCGGTGGCCACGGAAGAGAGTAAGCCCACATTTCCTTTTTGAACTCTGAGTAAGTGGTTGCATGATCGAGCCAACACCAGTATTCATGCGGCTTTGAGAGCAAAACGAACTCTACGGAGGCTCGACCCAATGGGTGAGAAACAAAACCAGCCCTTTCAGCTCTCGTTTAATCCTTGTTTGAAG
>JBEKNL010000084.1:0-17652 GCA_049522855.1 Candidatus Korobacteraceae bacterium | reverse complement strand
CTGAACAACAAAGCCAAAGTCACCATGAGAAGATCCTATGGATTTCGCACCTTCCGCATCCTGGAACTCGCGCTCTATCACTCACTTGGCAAACTACCCGAGCCGGAGCTTACCCATGATTTCTTCTAACGAATCAAAAAATAAGGCGTACGACCGGACTGATTCCCAAAAGACTCCAAATGCGTTGAAGAAACCAACCTTGCAGCAAAAATAGTCTTTGTTGAACTTCGGCTGGACAGGCCAACCCCTTTCTTGCGCGAATCTTGTCATGGCGCCGCACAACTTCATGAAGCCTTCCACGTTCTGCGGATTATGGTTTTCTTCATAGAAGGCTTTGTCGTACGTAATGAGTCCCGAGACCGGCTTTACCCGCTTTGCGGATAGAGCCTCCAGTTTGTTCACCAATAACCAGGAATCGCCCTCCAGTGACCACCTCGACACCTCGATAAGATCAACGAAGTACCTAATCTTGTTGACATATTCTAATGTGCTGCCGTCAAAGTTGGGAGCGACCACCACAATCCGAACATCGTAGTCATCCCAATCCGGCTCCAGTTCTTCCGGGCGATCATTCGCCTGAAGCCACAGATTCTTGAGCGCGTCCGGACTTGAAGTGGTTGCATAAATAGGTTCTGACTCAGAGTTGGTACTTCAAGAGATGCTGCTGATTGAGATTAGCTGTTGTCATGATGCTGACCGACCAGCAGTGGAAGCAGATTGAGGATTTGTTCCCGGCACCGCAGCGACGGAAAGATGGACGGGGCCGACCTTGGGCACCGAATCGCAGCTGTTTCGAAGGCATTCTCTGGGTTCTCCGTGTTGGCGCACGGTGGCGCGACCTGCCAAGCGAATATCCCCATGGCTCCACCTGCTGGCGTCGTCTGCGGCGGTGGGAAGAGCAGGGGGTGTGGCTGCGGGCATGGCAAGCGTTGCTGGCCCGGTTGGATGAACGAAAGTTGCTCGACTGGGAAGAGGCCTTTCTCGACGCGACCTTTGTGCTGGCGAAAAAGGGGGCTGCGCAGTCGGAAAAACCCGTCGCGGGAAAGGTACGAAGTGCATGGTGGTGGTCGACGGCCAGGGTATACCTATCGGAGCGCAACTTGCGTCCGCGCAGATCTCCGAGTTCCGGCTCGCGGAAAGCACGCTGGCGCGGGTAAGGGTACCGCGCGGTGGACGCGGCCGCCCGCGGAAGCGGTTGCGCCGTGTGATTGCGGATCGCGGTTACGATTCGGATGGGCTGCGCCAGCGGTTGTGGGATCGAGGCACGGAGTTGATCGCTCCCTACTTGCGCACCAGAAAACAGCGTTGCTTTGAAGACAAACGCAAGCTACGCCGCTATCGGCGGCGCTGGAAAATCGAGCGCACCAATGCTTGGCTGCAGAACTTCCGCCGTGTCCAGGTACGCTATGACCGCATCCTGAGCGTGTATCAAGGCTTCTTTCATTGTGCTTGCCTCATCATCACCTTGAGGCATTTATGCAACTAGCTCTAGACTCAGCCCAAATTGCGTAGCCCAGCACCTGCGGAATCACACTCGCATCTACCGATGTATTTTTCATCTCGACAACGCATACTTTTCCCTGCGCATCCACGCCAATGATGTCGGGAATACCCGGTTTGCCACCGCCCCTGACCTGCCGCTTCAACAGATAGATATCCCCAAGTACCGCAGGCGTATCAAACACCGTCTGCTCGAACTCCTCTTCCGTAGTGAAGGGGCGCACATTGACGGGAATCGTTTCTTTGTTCTTCTTGCGCCAGTACAACAGAGGTGTGTTCGCCATGGTGCAAAGGCTCCTTCTGGCGGTTTGCCTTCGCACAACATATTACAGGTTTCGCCGTCGCGCAAGGAGCTTCACCCCGACCGCCCGTGTAGCGAAGGAATTCACGGTCGCTCTTTCAGAATGCGGCGTAGGTTTCGTTTCCCGTGAAGCACAGCGACAACCTGAAGCGGAGTTGTCTCTGGCCGGTAAACAACCGTGTAGTTGGGATACCGAGTCAGTGTCCAGAAGCGTACATTGCGAGCAGTGAGGTCGGGGCGGGAGTGGCCGCGCAAATGTCCTTCGGCAAGAAAGGCGCAGGCATCGTAAATCGCCTGTTCTACGCGGGCAGCGGCGTCTTCGCTTTCCTTTGCGATGTAAGACCAAATGTCGAAGATATCGGCTTTCGCAAGAGGCGTGAGAGCATATCCGCTCATCGCTTGGAGGAATGCTCTCGGCGCCAACCGTCCTTCATAGCCTGGATTTCACGTTCGGCCTGTGCGCCGTCGATAAGCTCCCCACGTTCGGCCTGCAAATAGCCCTCCTCAATGTGGGCCGACAACGCCCGCCGCTCATCATCGGTCCAGCTTTCTTCGGCATCCTGGGCTTCAAGAGCACGGCGCAATACATCTTCAACACTCGTGTAGCCGCCACTGGAGAGGCGCCTCTTGATGAGCTTCTCAAGATCGGGCGAAATCCTTAATTGCATAGCCGTTCTCCCTGTTCTTGCAATCATTGTAATCTTTTACCTGGCAGCCGCTCATTCCTGCTCCTGATGAGTTCCTCGAACAGTTTCTCGTACTTCTCCGCAATCGCGTCCCAGCGATACAGCGCATCGGCTCGCTCCTTGGCGCGTTCGGCTAGTTGCTGGCGAGCGGCTGGGTCGTCGAGCAATGATTGCAACTTCGCTGTAAGGTCGTCTTCCGACTTCTCATACTTCATCCCGGCGTCGCCCGCGGTCTCGGCATTCTCTGGGGTATCGAGATAGAGCACCGCATTGTTCGCAGCCATCGCTTCGATCAGCGCGGGATGGACTCCGCCGATCTCGCAAGCAAAGACAAAGACGCCCGCATGCTTCTGCAATGCCCAATATCCATCGCCGTAGATCGCGCCGGTGAAGCGCACGCGCTCATCGCCCAGGGATTTCATGCGCTCGAGGTAGCCGCGATCGTAGGGATTGTCGCCCACCACGACCAGAGGCCAGTCGCTGCGGACGTTGCGCCAACTGCGCAACACGAGATCGGGATTGTTCTCCGGCTCAAGACGGCTGACATACAGCACGTAACGGCCTGACTCCAGATTGAAGCCATTCAGGCTATCGTCGCCCGCCGGCATCTCGCAGCCGTAGCCGATGACTGTGGACTCGCTGCCATATTTCGCGAGGTAGTAATCGTGAATCGCACGCGCGTCGGTCACCAGGCGAGTGGAGCTGAACGACGATATCCACTCGCACAAGTGCAGCACCTGCGCGCCCAGGCCCTTCCACTTCTCGCGCTTGCGATCGAGGCCATCGACGTTGAGCACCACCGGCTTGCCGAAGAGCCGCGGGATGTAGGCGAACGGGCTGTTGGCCACGTTGCACAACAGCACGACATCGGCGTCGCTGAAGGCCACGCGCACGGCTGCGAAAAAAGTGCTGACCCAGGTGTCGAGGTGCTTTTGATGAAGGCTGGGGACAATCACCCGGCGCACGCGCCGGTCGTACACATCATCCGGCCGGACGAAGGCCCTGCGGCAATACACGGTGACCTCGTGCCCCTGGTCGGTAAAACGCGAGCTGATCTGCTCGGCGAAGCGCTCGAAGCCGCCATAGCGGTTGGGGATGCCGCGAGTGCCGACAATGGCGATTTTCATGAAGGCCGCTTTTCGCTGTTCGCTTTTCGCTATTCGCTATTCGCAAACAGCAGTTGGTCCGCAGCATCCAAACTGGCTACTGACTACTGGCTACTGGCCACCGCCTTCTCCGCGTCTATCGCCCGCGGAGTATTGCAAAACCACCATAGCAAATCGCGGTCAGAAACCCGGCGGCGGGACTGAATGATGGCGCGCTTGCGGCGAACGCTCGCGCGTACGCGCCAGGGATAAGCCAGTGCCGAAAGCATTCGCCGATCGCGCAGCAGCGCGTAGCCGAAGGTCATCATATCGCGCCACGCCACCGGCAGAAACAGCCGCCGGCACAGCCATCCAGAGGCGTTCTTGCCGCGCATAAGAAACCGGTTCTTCACCGAATGCCAGTTGATGACCAGCGGCAAGTCCTTTCGCCGCTCGGGCGTGACCCGGCGCACATGCCAAGCTACCGCCGCCGGCGTGTACAGACACTTCCATCCCATCACTTGCGCGCGCCAGGCCAGATCGCCGTCTTCACGAAAAGCGAAGAAGTCCTCGTCGAAGAACTCGCCTTCCACCGACACGCTCTGGATGAAGTCGCGGCGGAACAGCACCGCCGCGCCACTGGCGCCGAAGACATACTGCAGGCGATCATACTGGCCGCGGTCAGCCTCTTCAGCCCCGCGGTCAAGATGGCGCATGTTGCGGGTGAAGTAAATTCCTGTGGAATCGAGGATGTTGCTGCGGTGTTGTTCCGCGACCGGGTCCCAGCGCAACAATTTTCCGCAGATGGAGCCTACCTCGGGATGTGCCTCCGCTCCAGCCACCATCTGCCTGACGAAGTCGGCACTGAGCACGACGTCAGGGTTAAGGCAAAGCACCCAATCTCCGCCTGCCGCGCGGATGGCCTGGTTTTGCCCGGCGGCAAATCCCACGTTGCGCTCGTTGTAGATCACCCGCCATCGCGGCTCGGCCTGACGCAGCAGCTCTCGCGTGCCATCGGTCGAGGCGTTGTCCACAACGATTACCTCGAGTTCGCGGTAGTCCTGCTGGTCGATCGAGGCGAAGCACGCATCGAGGTATTGCGCCGAATTCCAGGTGACGATGGTGATAGAAACCATTGAGCCAGTGCGCGCGGGTGTGCGCAAGCTTCAGTTTAGGCGAGTTACTTACGAAATGGCGACTTCACGACAGCTACCGAGTTAGCGCCACGTATCCGATGTAAAAGAACAGGGCTGCTCCCGCTATTCCCACGCCTCCCACTGTCAATCGCAAAACGGGGACCGGCATCCTGTACGGGTGCCAACTGTCTTTCTTCCATGTGTCGGCAAAGCGATCCATTGCCGATCTGAGGCTTTCGGGACGAAACAACGCAAACAAGCCGAAGGTCAGGAAAGCCGCTGCCATCAGCAACGCCGCGGGGGCGTCAGCACGACTTGGAACTGTTCCTTGCATCACCTAAAAGCACACCACCCAGCGTTATTAGAATCAAAAGATATTTACATAGCTGGCGTGAACAGGCGTTATCGTAACTTTGCGACCGCAGTCTCAGTATGCACCGCGTCCCGAAAGAACAATCGGAATGGTGCGCAGGAAGATCTTGAAATCGAGCCACAGCGACCAATTATCGATGTAGGTGAGGTCGAGCTGCATCCAGCGATTGAAATCGACATGGTTGCGGCCTTCCAGCACCCAGGTGCAAGTCAGGCCGGGACGCATGCGCAGACGCCGCCGCTGCCAGTCTTCATACTGCTCTACTTCTTCGGGAACGGCGGGACGCGGTCCGACGAACGACATGTCGCCCCGCAGGATGTTCCAAAGCTGCGGCAACTCATCAAGGCTGAAGCGGCGCAGCCACCGTCCCACCGTGGTGATGCGGGGATCGTCGCTGATCTTGAAGACGGGGCCGTCAAGCTCGTTCAACTGGTGAAGCTCGGCGCGCATCTGTTCGGCGTTGTTGATCATGGAACGGAACTTGTACAACATGAAGCGGCGGCCGCCCAGCCCGCAGCGGGTTTGGCGAAACAGCACCGGACCGGGCGAAGTCACCCGGATCATGGCCGCGATGCAAAGCAACAAGGGCGAGAACACAATCAATACTGCGAAGGAGAATGCCGCATCGAAGATACGCTTGAAAAACAGCCGCAACTCGCTGTCGGGCGCGCTCGACAGGCTGAGCAGTTGCACGTCGCGAAACTTCTCGAGATAGATCCGCGAGTAGGCGGCCGGCAAAAATTCCAGTTGCACCCGCGTCCTCATTCCGACATCAGCGCAGTGCTGCATCACCGGCTCCAGCCGAGCCAGCTCCTGCATGTTCACGGCAAGGATAATCTCGTCC
Organism: Candidatus Korobacteraceae bacterium; assembly: GCA_049522855.1. Lineage (GTDB taxonomy): Bacteria > Acidobacteriota > Terriglobia > Terriglobales > Acidobacteriaceae > Bog-257. The sequence goes on along the minus strand of JBEKNL010000084.1, from coordinate 11,727 downwards.
ACCACCTCCTGTTGCAGAATGCCGCCCAGATCGTCTAGCGGATGAACTCTGTAACCGCCCAGGTCCTGGAGCGAAGCATCGGATGAGTTGGGATCGACAAAGCCAATCAGCCGCAGCCCCATGCCCCAACTCTCCTCGATCAGGGCCGCCATTTCGCGGGCGCGCGGACCACAGCCGACGATCAGCAAGTAGTGGTAACGCTTGAGCCGATCGCGCATCCAGGAAACGCCCGAGTAAGTCACCGCACGGCCGATCACGAGCAGGACGAAATCCACCGCGCCGATCAGCAGGACATAGGTCCGGCTCACGTCCACGCGACGAAATAGATACAAACCGGCATAAATCACTACCAGCACAACGCCGAGTTGACTGACGATATTCAGAATGAGCTGGATGGGACTGCTAAGTTCGAGATCGCGGTAGAAGCTGGAAAAATATCCGACCGCCGCCCACGTAATCAGAAAGGCGGCCAGCAGCGGCAGATAATGGCTGAAGGGATAAATGCCCGGCAATCGCCGGCTGAAAAAGTCGAAGTGCACCAGCAGAGTGCGCAGCAGATACGCGACCACGAAGGAGGCGCAAGTCACTCCCAGGTCGTGCATCAAGGTGACCGAGCTTAGAAGCTTGGAACGACGATCAAACACGGTAACTGCCGTTGCTTACAGTTGGACGTTATCACCTGGGAATCCGGTGCATACCGCACGACGTTAGCGAATTGGCGAAGAAACCAAATTGAACCCGGGATGCGAGGACAACTGCCCCACCTACTCTAGCAGTATTTCTAAGCTTTATGCCATTGGTGTAGGCTACTTGATTAACTTGGAAAGCTTCTCGATGGTGCCCGGACAGCAAGCTTTTATAACCGAAGTGGCACGCCGGCCGAATGGCCCAGTCCCATCCCCCGAAGCGGCACGTTGGGTACGGTGGCTGGAAGGCCTGATCTTCTTCTTCCTGATTCTGTTCGCCATCCTTCTGCCGCACTCGATCAAAGGAGCGCGGCACGCGTGGATGGCTGCGGGTTTCCTGTGGCTCGCCAAGCTGGCGATCGAGCGCAAGCGCCCGTTTCCGCAGGCTCTTTCCGCACCGCTTTTGGCCTATATCGTTTTGAGCGCAATTTCGACTGCGCTCTCGCACGATCCATACCTGAGCTGGCCTCGCCTGAAAGTCGTGTGCCTGGTGCTGGCCGGAACCGTGGTCGCACAGAACCTGCAACGGCTCTCGCAGGTGCGCATCTTGGTGTTGTTGTTACTGCTTTCGGGGCTCGCGGCGGCAGCCTTCACGGCTTGGCAATACACCTACGGCGTGGGAGTGCAGGTGAAGTACATCGCGCCGACGGCGGACTTGCATCGCGCGGGTATTCACGCAGGCGACATCATTACCCATGTCAACGGCCGCTCTGTGCATACTCCGGAGCAATTGAGCAAGGTGGTGCAGAGCCGGTCGGGAACCATGCTTCGCATCAAGTATCTGCAAGGAGAACCCTTCCACAAGCGAGAAACGTTTCTCACTGGCGAACAATTTGTGAAGAGCGGATTGGGTACTCCGTACCTCCAATTGGCCCGCGGCAAGCCAGGACGTGCGCAAGGCACTCTGGGGCACTACATCGTCTTCGCCGAGATGCTCATGCAACTTGGCTGCCTGGCATGGGCCATGTTGCTGAGTACGCAACCTCAGAAATGGGGCATCCGGACGATCCTCGCCATCGTGTTCCTGGCGCTGACGGCAGCGCTGCTGGCTACGCAAACGCGGGCCGACCTCGCGGGACTGACAGCCGGTTGCGTCGTCGCGCTCTGGCTACTGGGCAGGAAGGGGACCAGCATCTGGGCATTCGCTGGCCTGGTTTTGCTGGTGCTCCTGGCGACGTTGTGGATCCACCACACCCGGAGGTTGGACTGGGTCAGTCCGGCCGACGCGGGGACGCATTTCCGGGTATTGATGTGGGAGGACGGAGTGCGCCTGATCCGGCAGCATCCATGGTTCGGGGTTGGCATGGATACGATCTTCAATCACTGGCAGGAGTGGAACATTCGCGGCTTCGCCCTGTATCGCGTGATCTATCACTTCCACTCCGATTACATCCAGATCGCCGTGGAGCGCGGCCTTCTTACCCTGGCAGCGTGGTTATGGTTCGTCGTGGCGTATGTTGTTTTTCTGGTTCGCCTGCTGCGGCAGACGCGCGAGCATAGCCGCTTTGCGACCGGAGTCGTGGCAGGCGTGCTCGCCGCCTTTGTCGGCTACCTAGTTCCTTCAACGGTGCAGTATTGCCTGGGCGACGATCCGCTGGTGATGATCATGTTCTTCTACTTCGGACTGGCGGTCGCGGTTGATCGCATGCTGAAGACGCCGGGAGCGGTAGATGTTCCGTAATGAATCGGTTCGCTTTGCCTGACGCGGCTACTTCCTCGCCCCGATAGTCTTCCATTGCCATTCGATCACGTCGCCAAAGTGGCGTACGACGAACTGGGGGTCGTGTCCCCCGGAATAGATGTGGAACTCGTGGGGAACGCCCCGCTTATTCAGCAGTTGGTCCAACTGCTGCGCTCCCTGTTCGAAACCGTAGTCGTCGTTATTGCCGACATTGAAGTAGATCTTCATGCGCTTCAGGCTGGCGGCGCTATGGCTTCGCGCGAAGTAGAAGACATTGTTGCGCTCGAAGTACGCGCGACTAAAGGGCGAACCAAAGGCATCGCCCATCAGGGACCCGGGAGAGCCCGGCCCGCCAGCGGTAAAGTCCTTCGGCACGTCGGCAATCAGCGCCGGCATCTGTGCGCTCACCGCGGCAAACTCGTCCGGATACTTGAAGGCCAGACGCAACGCTCCATACCCGCCCATCGAAACCCCGGTAATGCCACGGGTAACGCGAGTACCCTCGGCGCGGTACTTCTTCTCCATCTGCGGTATGAACTCCTTGATGAAGAAGTCCTCGTAGCGGGCCTTGCCATCGGCAGAATTGATGTAGAACATGTGTCCTCCGCTGGGTGCGAGCACGATGAAATCCCCAACTTTACCTTGGCGCCGCAGTTCCGCGATCACGTCCCAGCCGCCGAAATTCAGCAGGGATTGCTCGTTGTCGCCGAGCCCGTGGAGGTAATAGAGCACTGGATACTGACGCGTTTTGTCCCGATCGAAGCTGTCCGGCAGAAATGCGCAGTAGCGCACCGTCCGGCCGAGGATGCTTGATTTGATGACCGAGCACTCGGCGCGACCTTGGGCGTGCAGCAAAGGGGCAAGGCACAGAACGAGCAGGGTTGCCGACGCGCGGAGCACAGTACTGGTTCGCAGTGGAGATTTTCGCCTTGTCCACCAAGCAATGAGCACCTTGATTTTTGGAGCGTCGGACGAGCGGCTATTCAAAATTAAACCTATTGACCTTTCCCGAGGCCTAATAAGCGTTCATCGATCCGGAATGGCTCTACGTTTATGACCTTCGCCTTAAACCCGGCTGCTTGCGGGTACATCACGACGTTAAGTTCTTGCGGGACCACCACGGAGGGAACGAGAAAGACCGGAACGGGCGGGTTGGCTGAGACGGCCAGAGCTTCCTCCGGCGTAACTCGTCTTACGGGAACGTCGTCAGGTATTTCAATTGTCACCAGCACGTAGTCCGGCGGCACTTCCGACAGCTCAAGATGAACTAGCACTTCTGTGAGGGCAAGAGAAGCATGCTGTGCTGCGTAGATAACAGGTGTGCCTTTTCGGTTACAACGCCCTCCCGCGTGGCGGCCGCCGCTGCCGGTAAGATCGTAGGCGTACTTTCTTCGGGTTAGTCGGTAAACGGTCAATAGAAGATGCCGTCGTCAATCCTAATCAACTCTTCCTCGACCGCAGCGGGAGCTTGCGTCAGGATTTGAAGGGGACTCTGGTTGTTGAAAATGCGGCTGGGCCGGTTGAGCCAAGCATTGGCACGGGTCCGGGAGCCGAAGGTTTCCACAGCATGCGCCAGAACCTTGGCGTATTCGGTTACGCGGGGATCCACCCTGGTTGCTTTCGGATTTTTCCTCCGAGCAGAGGATGTCCTGACCGTGCCCGCCGCACTTCGAATCGCAGAGAGTTTTGTATCGGATCGAAACTGTCCTCCAAACTTACCTGTCGCATCTCGAATCTCGGAAAGCTTCGTTTTTGTGGACAGAACCTGTTTCGGCTTGGGTTCGGCTCGTTTCATCGTTTCATTGTACAGAAGGTCAGTTTCTCTCTGCCTCACAACTACTCGTATTTCAAAGTCTGTACCGGATCAAGCTTGGCGGCGCGGCTCGCGGGATAGAGCCCGGCGAGCAGGCTCACCACAATCGAGAACGCGATGGCGGCGCCGATCAGCCACGGCGGCATAATCCACACCGCCTCCGCTGGGAGTTGATGCCGGTGCAGGTAGATTCCCGTTCCCACGTTGATGGCTTTGCCGATCGCGAATCCCAGGGCGATGCCCAACACACCGCCGAAGAAGCCCATCGCACCGGCTTCCGCGAAGAACAGGCGCTTCACGTCCCTATCGCTCGCTCCGATCGCCTTCATCACGCCAATTTCGCGCCGCCGTTCCAGCACGGCCATCACCAGCGTATTGATAATGGCCAGCGTTGCCACGGCCAGCGCCAGCGAGCCAAATATCCCGAGGAAGAGATCGAGCACGGTGAAGAAGCGGCGCAAGCTCTTGGTAGCATCCAGCACCGAAAACGTGCGAAAGCCCATCTTGTTAATGGCGTCCTGCACCTGCGCAACCTTGGCAGGATCTTTCACGCGTACCGTGAGCGTCATGTAGGTCTTGCCGCCACCGCCGCGCAAGGAGCTGCGCATGTCGGTGAACTGCGCCATATTGAGCTTTTCGGTCAGATCGACCGGCAGAAAAATACGGCCACGGGAAACCGTCCTCATTCCTCCATATGGCTCTTCTTCGACGATGCCTACCACTTTCAACTTCTGGGTCTTGCGCACGACGGAGAAGCCGAAGTCATCGCCTGAGGTTGGATTGTTTCCGCCGGCCGGCCCGCCGGAAAGCTGCGGCCGGCCCGCCGATTCTGAATCCGGCGCAAGCGCCTGGCGTTCTCCATATCGCAGGGTTACTTCCTGGCCGATCAACTCCTTAGGGTTCTTGGGATCAATCTCCTTGGCAAAATCGTTCAGCAGGATGACTTCCTCCGCCGATGGGCCGGAGAAAAACTTGCCCTGCAGATTGTCGAACGCCTCGTTCTCACGCGCCGACATGGGCAATCCCGTCACGAACCCGAAGTGCGTCTGCCCGCCCGAGACAATCTCCCCCATCACCCGAATCTCGGGTTCGACTTCGGTGACGTACTGCAAATGCGTCATCGAGTCGCGCGCCGGTTCGTCCAGCACGGGCGCGTCTTCCGGATGCTCGGTCTTCTGGTCGTCCTCGCGGTCGAAGCCGCGGAAGTCCTGCTTGGAAGTCACGAAGACGGTGTCGAACATTCCTGAGCCGGCCAGACGCCGGGTCGCCAACTGCTGCAAGCCCACGCCCAGCGACAGCATGGCGACGAGCGAGGCCACGCCGACAGAAATTCCGACGGTGGTTAACCCGTTGCGCAATTTGGATTGCCGCAGGTTGCGCACGGCGAGTTCGAACAGATCGTAGCCCTTCACGCCACAACCTCCTGCGATAGCAGTTTGCCGTCGGCGAGAAAGACCAGCCGCTGCGCAAAGCGCTCGGCCAGTGCGCGTTCGTGCGTAACCATGACCACCGTCATTCCCAGCGAAAGGCTCAAGTCGCGAATCAGGTTCAGGATGTCTTCCCCAGTGCGGCTGTCAAGATTTCCGGTTGGCTCATCGGCCAGCAGAAGCGACGGACGATTGGCCAGCGCTCGCGCCAGCGAAACCCGCTGCTGCTCGCCGCCCGATAGCTCCGAAGGCCGGTGCTCCAAGCGTTTGCCTAACCCGACCTGCTCCAGCGATTCGCGCACGCGCTCCCCCCTCTCAGTGCGGGCCACTTCCGCGAAACGCATGGGCAGCTCAACATTTTCGGTAATGGTCATGGACGGGATGAGGTGAAACGCCTGGAAGACCATACCCACATCATTGCGGCGATACGCCGCCAGTTCTTCCGACGACATCTTTGCCAGGTCACGGCCCTGAACAAGCACCGAGCCGGAACTGGGGCGGTCAAGTCCCGCCAGCAAGTTCAGTAAGGTCGATTTACCTGATCCTGATTGGCCAAGCAGCGCCACAAACTCGCCCCGTTCGATGGTGAGGGAAATACCGTCCACCGCGCGAATAAGGCCGCCGCCCATCGGGTAATAGCGACAAACGTTTGAAGTTTGCACCGCGGGCGCCGGCTTGGAACTAGGAACGGAATTCATGGGCACTCGATTCGATGCTACTACCGCGCTCCCCGGCGCAAAGCGCGCGCACGTTCGCACTCACTTGCGGGATACGAAAAAGGGAGCTCATGGGCTCCCTGATTTTGGTAACGTTTTGTAACGGCGGATCGGCTATCGTTCCACAGCCAGCCCCACCGCATTGCCGTCGTCCTGCCCGATCGCGGCGGTCAATGTCGTGCCGCTCTCGGCTGCCATCTTCAATGCGTCGCGCGGCCATGAAGGCGTCCCCGCACCCCTGCCCGAGCGAAATTTATGGATTAATGTTTGGGCTCCTGGCGTGGCGGCGAAAGGGCCTTCGTCCCGGGAATAATGGCGCATGCCTGGCACGACGCGTTCAGTGGTGTTATCTTACGGACGCTGAAATAGCCAGTGTTTATGCGCCTTCCAAGCATGCGCAGAGTTGGTGACGCGAGTGTGAAGATGTCAGTGTGAGAGTTGCTGGGGGAAGCGGAGCCGGTGAGCGTCTTCCCGCGGAGCCGAGTTCTGCACATTGCTGCGCGTTTTTTTGCTTGACTATTTTTTTCATTAACTCTATACAACTAACAAATTGCGATGAATTTTTTGTCGCAATGTTTCCATGACAAATGGAAGGGAGAATAGAAAACCATGGCAACAAAAAAGGCTGCAAAGAAGAAGGCCGCAAAGAAGAAGAAACACTAGTTCTTCTTGGACCTTAACCGGGGGACGCGCAAGCGTCCCCTTCGTTTTTGCGCTGCACCGCCGACCCGCCTGTCGTTTCCACATCCTGCTGCAGACGGAGAATTGCTGATCCCGGTCCCCAGCCGGCACACGTACATCCTTTACGCCTGCTGAGACGGCTTACTCAACCGCGACCTTCGTACCCTTCTGGCCCTGGCTCGACAAGTGCTCAATACGCTCGTTGAGGACTTCCCGGATCGCCTTGAGGAACTCGACGCGTGAGTTTGCCAAGTGCTGCCGGACGGCGGGCGAAACCCCCAGGAATTCCCGTACGGTGTCCACGAGCTCGCGGCAGGGGCAGTTCTCGTAAACGGCTTGTTCACTCGTCGGTGACTGGTTCTTCTGTGGCTGTTTCATGGTATCTCCTTCATCTCGACCGTGAGGACTTTGCTTTCCAGCTTCGCCCGGGATGGCAACAGGGCTGCCATCGATCGCGGCAGCCCGATATGGCGGCGGAAAGTACCGATCTGCACGACGAGTTCGTCGCCTTTCTTAAACAGTTCAACCTCGCCCTTGGTGGCGAAAGGCAGAAGAATACGAATCTCATAAACGCCGTTCTGTTTCCCGAAAGTGTAAGGTTTCTCGGTTCGGGTCACGGCCGACGGATCTTCGTCCTCAGCATACAGCACCCGCGCGAGATCCTCTAGCCGCCGCTTGCCCAGGACCTCATGCGCGAACAGCGGTACCTTCTTTACTGGGACAGGCGCAAAGTACTCCTCGATTTCGTGCACCATCGTATTCTGGGAGGTGTGCCACTCCTTGAACCAGGCATCCATAACTTCCGGTGGAAGCACACGATTCACAATGACTGCGTCCACGGTGAGCCCATGCAGTGAGAAGTACACGAATGCCCGTTGCGTCTCCCGCAGCACCATCTTCTCCGGATTGGTGATCAGCCGCACGCTGGTAATCTGCGGGTCCTCCATGATTGCGTCCACACCTTCCAGCTTGCCGAATAGGTCGCGGATGTTGCCAAAGTAGGCGTCGGGCGGCAGCTCGAACGGCGCCACCCGGTTGGCGATGGGCCGCACCGCCTTGAGGAGATTACGCTGGAAGGGGAAGATGTGCTTCATGTACCAGTCGAGCGTTGTCGGCATGCTGATGAAGCGCATGGATTCTGCGGTGGGCGCGGCATCGAGCACGATGATGTCGTAACGCTGCTCGCGCCGGTACTGATTGATGTACATCATCGCGCTCAGCTCTTCCATGCCGGGCAGAATGGCCAGTTCTTCCGCCTCTACACCGCTGATGCCCGTGGTGCGCAGCACGGAGCTTACATAGGAGGAGATTTCCTGCCAATGGCGCTTGATCTCTCTCTGGATGTTCAGCTCCTGGATCGAAAGCAGATCATTGATCGGCAGGGGGTCCGAGGTTTGAACGTGGAAGAGGTCGGTGTCGAGATCGAAAGCATCGGCCAGGCTGTGTGCCGGATCGATGCTCATCACCAGCGTGCGGTACTTCAGTTGCGCCAGCTTCAGGCCGGTGGCGGCAGCCAGGCTGGTCTTGCCCACGCCGCCTTTTCCGCTGAACAGCAAGATCCTCATACGGCAATTCTAGTGTAGTGAGTCGTTGATTTCCTCCATAACGAAAACACCCACCCTTCGGCAAGCTCAGGGCAGGCCCAAGCAAAGGCGGCTTGAGTGGGACACCCGGCCTTATAATGCGAGCGTACCCACATCTTAATCTGAGGCCGTCCGCTCTTAGGGTGCCGGGCAGGACCGCGATCACTTAGGCCAAATGACGCACACAGAAATCGTTCACCGATTATCGCCGGAAGAAGAAGAGCTTGCGAAGAAGCGCGAGGAATTGGCGCTGCTCCAGGCTGAGCTGGCCGAGCGCGAGCTATTCCTGACGAATCTGCGGACTGAACTCGCAGCATTTGAAGGGCAGTATCTCCGCCAGGTCGGAACACTCTACGCCGAGCTTGACGAGTGGAACGCGAAGATCGCCGAGCGGCTCGCGGAACAAGAGGGCACGGAGGAGGCGCGTTCTGCCGCTACGGAAGCTCGGACGCAGGCCGAGGAATCCAAGTCCGCTGTTCGGGAAGGTGCCGCCAAGGGAGAGGGATTCAAAGCCTCGCCTGAATTGAAGAGGCTTTTCAAAGAGGTAGCCAAGCGAATCCACCCGGACTATGCCACTGATGAAGCGGATCGCCATAAGCGCGAACAGCTCATGAAGGAAGCGAACGCCGCTTATGAGCGGGGCGATGCCGCAGCGCTAAGGCGAATCCTAGAGGAATACGAAAGCAGCCCTGAGTCCGTGAAAGGCGTTGGTGTTGCTGCCGATTTGGTGCGCGTAATCCGGCAGATCAAGCAGATTGGAGCCAGGCTCTCCCAGATCGAGGTGGAAATTGCCAGCTTGATTGACTCCGACATTGCCAGCCTAAAAGCCAAAGTGGACGCGGCCAGTGCGGAGGGCAGCGAGCTGCTTTCCAAAATGGCCGAGGACGTGAGAGAGCGGATTCGAGTGGCTCGCGCGCGGTTTGAGGCGGGCTGAGGCGCGAAGGCGAAGGCATGAGCAACGAAGAGGACAACAGAGCGGGCTTGGTGCCTTCGCAGTCTGCTGCGCTTTCTCCTGCTGGGGTATCTTCCCCCCTGGTCCGGCGTGGAGTGCAAGACCTCCTTGCAAGAGCAGAAGCCGAGCAATGGCATAAGCAAGGCCGGGCCTTCTGGCATCGGCACCAGTATGGAGAGGCCACTGAGTGTTTTCGGCGTGGCCTTCAACTTGACCCGAACCATGCCGCCTTACAGTTCTATTTTGGCGTTGCTTACTATGTGGGTAAAGGCGTGCCGCAGGACTATGTTGAGGCCACATTCTGGTGGCACAAGGCCGCCGAACAGGGTCACACGGACGCTCAATTCAATCTCGGCTTCTGCTATGTAAGAGGCGACGGTGTACCAAAGAACGACCCGGAGGCCCTGTATTGGTGGCGCAAGGCCGCTGAGCAGGGGGAACCGTGCGCTGCATACAATCTCGGCTGCTGCTATAAGAAGGGCGAAGGGGTTCCACAGGACTACATTCAAGCGGCATTTTGGTATCGCAAAGCCGCACAGGGGATCGAGGACGCATGGGCAGACTATCATGAGGTGCTGAACAGGCTAGCTTTGGAAGGCGATTCCGACTCTAACGCCTCATTCCCAGGACGACCCTTACGCTCAGTTCGAGTTGCCGTATCTGGAGGACGGAGCGGCGATCCAGATTGGGTTCATGCAGTTGATCCACGATGTGGCGCAGCAGCGGCTGGAGCAGTGGCGGGCGAGGATGATCTTGTCGGCTTTGCACGGCGCCGCAGCCAACCTGAGGCAGATGGATGCCTCCACTGCTTCCTACGAAAAAGCGCAGCCTGAGAAGAAGCAGCCTTCGAGCGTGAAAGTCGGAGAGGTGGAGCAGAAAGGGACTGCATCATGAGGGGTTCGGGACGCTTGCTGAGCTCTAGACTGGCGTCAGATCCTCGCACACTACTTGCCCTCCGCCGCGGTCGGTGGCGGAGTTTCAATTTTTGCTTCGCGCAGATACTTAGCGGCTTCCTCGGGAGGCGTGGGGTTCTGGTAGAAACCCGTTCCCCGCTCGAAGCCCGCTGTCTTGGTGAGCCTCGGCATGAACTCGACGTGCCAGTGATAATGGTCCATGGCCGGCTCCTGGACAGGGGCGGTGTGGACCACCAGGTTATACGCTGGATGATCGAGCACCTGGTCGGCGCGCACCAGGAGGTTCTTCAAGGCCTTAGCCAACCCCTCATAAACTTGCGACGACGAATTCTCAAAAGCAGATTCGTGCTGTTTGGGAATGATCCATGTTTCGAAGGGGAAACGGGGCGCGTAGGGAGCGACGGTCAAGAAGCTGTCGCTGTCGGCAACCACGCGCACTCCCGACTCGGTCTCCTGCCGTACGATGTCACAAAAAACGCAGCGCTCTTTGTAAATGTAATATTGCTTCGAGCCTTCGAGTTCCTCGGCGACGTACTTGGGAACGATGGGCAGCGCGATAAGTTGCCCGTGGGAATGCTCCAGGGTTGCTCCCGCCGCCGTCCCATGGTTCTTGAAGATCAGGATGTACTTGAAGCGGCGGTCCTTCTTCAGATCGACGATGCGGTCGCGGAACGCCCACAAAACATCTTCAATGCGCTTGTCCGGCATGGTGGCCAAGGTAGCGTTGTGGTCCGGGGTTTCGATGATGACCTCGTGCGCCCCAATGCCGTTCATCTTGTCGAACATGCCTTCGGCCTGCCGGTTCAGGCTGCCTTCGATTCCGAGGGCGGGAAACTTGTTGGGCACCACGCGTACCGTCCAGTCCGACGTGTCGCGCGCCGCTCCGTTGGGGCGATACGCCAGCACCTCGGGCGGCGTCTTGCTTTCATTGCCGTAGCAGAACGGGCAAAATCCGCCCTTCAATTTCACCGGCTCACGGGTGAAGTCGGTGGGGCGTTTGGCGCGATCGGTAGAAATGATTACCCATCTTCCTAGAATTGGATCTTTGCGCAACTCAGGCACGGCAGACCTCGGTCAAACCACATTCTTATCTTACGCGCGGCGGGCGGGGCGCAAGGCAGTGTAGTTCTTCCGCGAAGAGAATCGCAAGCCGGAGTCTTTTCCAATACAAGATGAGCCTGAAGGAGGAGGCAGTTTCCAACACAAGATGAGCCTGGAGCGAGTGGCATGCTGAGGATTGACAACCAGCGTGCACGAAGCAGAGAAGCTGAACC
>JBEKNL010000083.1:0-17695 GCA_049522855.1 Candidatus Korobacteraceae bacterium | reverse complement strand
ACCCGCACGAACCCAGCTCTCCAGCGTGGAGCGGTCTTCTGTCGTCAATGTGAGGGCAGTGGGGTATTTGCTCATGCCCCATCATGGCATAGACCGCTTTTCAATGCAACTAAGTACTAGCTGGTCAATGAAAATCGTGTGACCGCACCTCCGCATCGGTGATATCCACCGTCTCCGCTGCGTAGATCTCGCGCATGGGCGCAAGCCGATCGACCTTTACTGAAATCACGCCCTCCTGATTTTGCAGCACGCCTTCCAGCAGCAAAAACTTTTCCGACTGAATCAAAATACGGTTCTGCTCCATCACGTCGGGCGAGATGATCGCATTGCTGATTCCGGTTTCATCCTCGAGGCTGAGAAAAACGAAGCCCTTGGCTGTGCCCGGCCTCTGTCGCGCGATCACGCATCCCGCCGTGCGCACATAACGACCGTGCACAACCTGGGTTAACTCCTGCGCGGAGAGCACTCGCGCCCGGCGCAAAGCGGCCCTGCGATACGCCATGGGATGAGGCCCGACCGTCAGCCCGGCGCCGCGGAAGTCGGCGACCAGTCGCTCCTCGGGGGTCATGGGCGCAAGCGGCGAAGCCGTATCGCTCTCCGGAATCCCTTCCAAGAGCGGACCGGCAAAACGCACGGCGCGCTCCACCTGCCACAGCGCATCGCGGCGATGCAGGCGCTGCTTGGAGACAGTTTTGCGAGCTGGATCAAGAGTCGCGAGCAAGTCTTCTTCTCGAGTGCAGCCAATGGAATTGAGCGCGCCAATAGAGGCCAGCAGCACTAGCTCCTTGCGGCGCAACTCGGGCACGCGATGGGCAAGGTCCGCGATGGATGCAAAGGGCCGCTTACTGCGCTCGTCCACAATGGCTCGTGCCGCCTCTTCCGGCAATCCTTTGGCATAACGAAATCCCATGCGCAGCGCCAGGTCCGCTTCCAGCGTACACAGCCACTCCGACCGCGCAATGTCCACCGGCTTTACTCGCAGTCCGTGCCGCTGCGCATCTTTCACGATGGTAGAAGGGTGATAGAACCCCATAGGCTGATTGTTCAGCAGCGCCGCCGTAAAAGCCGCCAGGTAATGGCACTTGAGATAAGCGCTGGCGTAGGCGATCAGCGCGAAGCTGGCGGCGTGCGACTCGGGGAATCCATAGAGCGCGAACGAAGTAATCGAAAGGATGATCTGCTCCTGCGCTTCCGGCGGAATGCCGTTGCGCTCCATGCCCGCACGCAGCTTGACCTCGATATCGCGCATGCGCATCTCGCTGCGCTTGAAGCCGAAGGCACGCCGTAGTTCTTCGGCTTCGCCGCCGCTGAAGCCGGCGGCAATCATCGCCATGCGCAGCAGTTGCTCCTGGAAGAGCGGCACCCCCAGCGTGCGCTCCAGCACCGGCTGCAACGAGGGATGCGGATAGGCAACGGCCTGCCGTCCCTGCCGGCGCTGCAGAAAAGGGTTAACCATCTGGCCGACAATAGGCCCCGGGCGGATGATGGCGACTTGTACCACAATGTCGTAGAAGCGTTTGGGACGCAAGCGCGGCAGGCACGACATTTGCGCCCGGCTCTCGATTTGAAACATGCCTACTGTGTCGGCCTTCTGCAGTGTGTCATACACTGTGGGATCGTCGGGGGGCAACTTTCCCAGAGCAACTTCTTCTTCGTAGTGATTGCGGATCAGGTTGATGGAATCTTCCAGCACAGCCATCATTCCCAGCCCCAGCAGGTCAACTTTGACGATGCCGAGGTCGGCGCAATCTTCCTTGTCCCACTGCACCACCACCCGGCCGGGCATGGTCGCGGGTTCCAGCGGGACCACGGCATCGAGCTGCCCCTGGCAAATCACCATGCCGCCGGAGTGCTGCCCCAAATGCCGAGGCAGGTCCTGCACCGCAACGCAAAGCTCGAAAAATTTGCGCATGCGCGGATGCCGCAGGTCGAAGCCGGCATCGCGAAACTGCCGCGCCAGCGTGTCATCCGGGTCCTTGTATTCCCACGAACTCACCAGTCCGGAGAGGCGATCGAGCGACTCGCCATCAAAACCGAGCGCCTTGCCAACTTCGCGCGCCGCCGAACGTCCGCGATAGGTGATGACGTTGGCCGTCATGGCAGCGCCGAGTTTGCCGTAGCGCTGATAAACGTACTGTATGGCGCGCTCGCGCTGATCGCCGCTGGGAAGGTCCAGATCGATGTCGGGCCATTCGCCGCGCTCCTCCGACAGGAAGCGCTCGAACAGCAGGTCCATGCCAACCGGATCGACTGCGGTGATGCCGAGGGAATAACAAACCGCGCTGTTGGCCGCCGATCCTCGGCCCTGCACCAGGATGCCCTGCTCGCGGCAGAAGCGCACAATGTCCCAAACAATGAGGAAGTAGCCCGCCAGATCGAGCTTCTTGATAAGCAGGAGTTCGCGCTCGATTTGGCATTGCGCGCGCTGCCACAGTTCACTTTGCCCGGGGCGCAGATAGCGGTCGCGTGCGCCTTCCATGGTTCGTGTCCGCAGAAACGAGTCCATAGTTTCGCCTTCAGGCACGGGGTAGCGCGGGAATTGATACCCCAAATCGTTCAGCGTGAATTCAAGACGCGACGACAGCTCCAAGGTGTTCGCAGTAGCCTCGGGAAGATCGGTGAAGAGACGCAGCATCTCTCGTGGCGTCTTGATATAGCGCTCGCTGTTGCGCGCCAGCAGGCGGCCGGCCGTATCGAGCGTGCGATGGTTACGGATACAGGTAAAGACATCCAGTATCTGGCGCTCTTCCGGCTTGGCGTATTGCGCACCTTGGGTGGCCAGCAACGGCAAGTCCAGGCTGCGTGCCAGCGCAATCGCCGCCTGATTGCGGGCCTCCTGCGCGCGGTTGTAGTGGCGTTGCAGTTCGACGTAAACATTCTCGCGCCCATAGATCGCGATCAATTGTTCGAGTGTGCTGCGGCCAGCCTCCAACCCGCCGCTAGCCAGCGCATGCGCCAGCGGACCTTCGTCGCCGCCAGTCAGACAAATCAGCCCAGGCGCATATTCACTGAGGTCCTCCACGGAAGCGATGGCTTGTGAACCAAGAACCAGCGCGTCGTCGAATGCCGCTTTCGCACGGCGAGGCAGCGCAGCCGGATACTTTGGCGCACGCAACTTCATGCGAGTCACCAGGCGACAGAGGTTCTGATAGCCTTCCCGCGAGGCGCACAATAATGGCACGCGCGGAGCCGCAGCTTCGCCGGTCTTAGGGCAGGGTGGCAGCAGGGAAGTGATCTCTGCCCCAATATGCGCCTTGATGTTGAGTTTCTTCGCCGCCAGATGAAAACGCGGCGCGCCGTACACTCCATCGCGATCGAGCAATGCCATTGCCGGCATCTGGTGCGCGGCGCACACCTCAGCCAGTTCCTCGGGAACCGAAGCTCCTTCGAGAAAGCTGAAGGCGGAGCGAGCGTGGAGTTCGAGGTACATAGAACCAGTTGTCAGTAGCCAGTTGCCAGTTGCGGCCCAGATTAGATCAATGTGGTTCCTCTCTACAGCCCATCTCCAAATGGCGTGGGCTGTGATTCGTGGGTGCGATTTGCATCAGGGCACGGCTTTTAGCCGTGCCGAAAAGGCCCCCTTCTCGATTGGGCTTTAGCCCCTGTCTTCAGCGGCTAAAGCCGTTTATCTTGGCCCGCAGCCACGGCACGACTGGAAGTCATGCCCTGATACGAATCTGGTCTGCTGCTACTGAAGCTGCGGCATACGAACCTAAGCAGTCGCTGAATACTAATTGCTGAATGCTAGTTGCTGATGGCTAGTTGCTAGTTGCTAGTTGCTAGTTGCTAGTTGCTAGTTGCTAGTTGCTAGTTGCTAGTTGCTAATAGCACTCATCAGTCATAACTCGCATCCGCAAACCACTGCCCGCTCGCGAGATCGCGATAAATACAAAAGAGGGCCACACTGCCGCCGTTTTCATTAGCCAGCGCTACATCCCATTCTTCACGGTCCCACGGACACGCCTGATCTTCACTTGCACTCTCCCCTTTCACGTTCTTCGTCCACCAATCCCCGGAGGAGCGCCACGGTCCTGCCGACCACAAAACCTTTCCTTGCAGCTCTCCTCGACGGGCTGGTTTCGTCACGGCCGTCAAAACCACTGGCCGTCCTTCTGCCAGCCTGACCTGCAGTTGCCATGGCGGCCGAAACATGCGCAAAGCCAATCGTGCTGGCTCCGTGACATCTGACATTGTGGGAGCTACCTTCTGCCTCGGCTCTTCTGCTGCCACAAAATGATCCATCACAAAGCCGTCCCGCCGGTGAGTATCCAGCAGACGCGCGATTCCCGCCCGCCGCTCGCCCACGATGCCGCTGATGCGTGCCAGCGTAATCTCCAACTTCTCCGCCTCGGGAGTAACGGGCAGGAAAAGTCCGCGCTGCGCCGAACGGGGAGGCGCCGGCTCGGCTGCGATCCATACTTTGGTGATGGGAGCGCCCGGCGGATGGGCCGCTAATTCCAGCTGCAGTAGCTTGAGAAAAACTTTGCTATCGCGCATGGCCACCGGCAGGCGCAAACTGTGCTCCACAGTGTTTCCACCTCCCACAACGTGGGACGAAGCTCCGGCTAACTCCTGCGTAGTCGTTGTTTCCTCGTCGGCGACTTGCCTTTCCAGCCGTAAACGCAAATGCAATTCCTGTGCAGCCAGGGCCCGGGCCTCCAGCCGGGCACATAGTTGTTCCAGCAGCCGGTTCAAGACGAACGGCAGAGGCTCCAGCGTTTCGACTGGAGATTCCAACTCCATCGCCTCTTCAAAATGGGTAACTGGCTCGCACAACGCCAGCGTGCGCATGCCCGCTCCCTGGGCCAGGCGCTGCAAACGCGTGCCCGCTTCGCCCAGCCGCGAAGCCAGCGCATGCTCCGGCAGCAGCGCCAGGGTGCGGAAATCGCGTACGCCCCATCGTTCCAGCGTGTCGAGCATCTGTTCACCCAGCTTGTCGCGTTCGCGATCGGAAGCCGGACCGTTGTTCAGCGAGATATCGAATGCATCCAGCAGCACCTGCAACGGCAGCACTCCCAGGCGGTGCGCTTCTTCTCCGGCGGGGAGCACGGTAGTTCCGCTGAATCCCCGCGCGGCGTGCAAGGCCGCTTCAGGATTGGCGGCCAGCGCAATGTTTGCCTCCAGCGCAATCGCGTTTACCCGCGACGCCAGATCGCGCGCCATGGTTGCAGGCGCACCGTAGAGCCGTTCCAGCCCGGCCAGGTCAAGCAGCAACGTGTCGCTTGCGGTGTCTTCCACGCGCGGCGTAAAAGCATGGGCAACGTCGAGCAGCGCGGCGTGTGCCGAATTCTCCTGCGCGGCTGAGCGTTGGTGCAACATCGCCAGACCAGGCTTCGGCTTGCTTTTCGCGCGCCGGGAAGAAAGCTCGATCTGCGTAGTCTTGGAATTTTCCACCCGGGCTTCGCTGGAATGGGCCACTTCATTTGCAGGAGCTGAGAAAACAGCGGCCTGCAGCTTGGTCATGCCCACTTCCATTCCCAGGCAGCGGGCTTTTTCATTGAGCGCCACCACACGCATCAGCGGAGGTTTGCCTTCCAGCACAGCCACCGCCTGTTCGCGCAACCAAGGCTCCACGCGGACGATGGCCTCCACTGGAAAATCGGGAATGTAGATACAAGCAAACATCCAAGCCTCGAAGTCGAAAGTTGAAGAATCACCACGCAGCGCGCAGTTCAAAATTGGCATTGGCTGGCTGCGCTGGTTTGCGTTGCGTCCACGAACCGGGGCCCCCACCGAGCGCCGCTTTTGCGCTCGGTGGGGTGGAGGAGCCGGGGTCTCCATCGAGCGCCTCGCCGTGGCGGGCTGGGGGATTGGAGGTGCGCACCACTTCGGCCCGCAATTGCATTCCATGCAATAACGCGGCATGGCTTACGACATTGTTCTCAGGAATGCCGGAGCCGCTGTGCGACACAATTTGCCAGCCTTCCGGTCCAATGCGCGCGGGAGCTGCCACTGCATCACGGGCGCATACCGCTTTGCGTTCCAATCGCACGACCAGGGAAGCGCAGGTCTTTGCGCAGGGTTCCTGTTCGATGAGCAACAGCACGGTCGCCGTCGGTTCCACCGCGCGACGGAAACGAAACCACGAGGTGAGCGGCACGCGCCGCGCACTTTCAGCAGGAATATCGCCAAGATCGAGCACCACCATGCCAAAGCCACCGCCTTGCAGCAGCAGGTCCGTCACCTTCAGCACTTGTTCGAGGCGGCCCAGCGCAGCCCGCGGTGGATGGTCTTTATGCGGTGACAAACTGGAGCGCTCACTGCAACGCACCCACAGCAGACGCTCAAGGTCCACGCCGTCGGCCGCCGCCGAAGCCGGATCGAAGCTGTCGCTGGCGTCCACCAGCGCGCACACCTCCCGCCGACGAGTAGCTTGCGCCAGCGCCGCCAGCATCACTCCAGTGCGTCCCGAGGAAGCTGGCCCGGCAATTTCGCTGAGCGCTCCTCGCGGCAAACCTCCAGTGAGCGCATCGAGCGCCGCCAACCCGGTTGAGACCGTCAGCGGGGCGGCGCGCTCGCGCAGCAACAACGTGGAGGTGAGGTGCTCGCCCAGCGAAGACTCGATACGGGCACGAAGCGTGGCAACAGACGGCATAAGGACCTCAGGTGGGCGGAGCGAGTACGGGGCAGGAGTTACTTTCGCTTTTTATTCGCCTACAGATGGGATTCTGCTACGAGGAACCAAGGTTGTCAACCCCTCTGCGAGAGCGGCCCTGAAAGAGGAGTTTTCGCGGACTTTGCGGGGAAAAGAACGGATTTGTGAGGATAGCCGTTATCGGCAAACCCGATGGTAGGCAGGACGGTACCCCTTCTGCTGCGCCTCTGCTTGTTTCATGTAGAGGCCAGACTTCGTCGCTCCGTACCAGCGTGTGTTGGGACAGTGATAGACGCCGGAGTTCGTGTTGACCCAGACTTGGACATCGGGATTGCCCTGGGTCGAGGAGGATTCTTGCGGCGCCGGCGATTTTGCTGGCGACGTTTGCGGGGCCGGCGCCGGAGCCGATGGTGCTTGCTGCGCTCGCATTGTCGCGGGTGCAAACAGCGCGAAGCATAGAACCAAGAGCGCAATCAGCCGCCTCATTCGCGGGCCTCTTGATAGAGAGAACATTGGAGCGTCACTGTATTTTCTCAATGCCGAACCAGAAAGGCTAGCACTGGATGGACGACGTGCGCAGTGATGCACTGCACTGAATCGTGTGTCGGGCGCGGAATGCGCGAGGCGCGCGAAACGCTTATAAACGCTGGCGATTTGTTATAATGCAGAAGCCTTTCTGACGGGGCGCTATCGTCTAGGGGTTAGGACGGAAGATTCTCAATCTTCAAACCCGGGTTCGATTCCCGGTAGCGCTACCAAGCCTTAAGTATTTCTGCAATCAATCACTTACCGCCCATCTTCCGACAACCACAATTCATACAGTGTGCTCGGTTTTGTGCTCACTGCACGAACTCATTGCGTTTGTTGATTGCCTTCCCGATCTCCTTCAGGCCGGGATGCTGGTAAAGCCGCGTCACGTCCATTTTGCTGTGGCCCATCGCATCCATCACGGCTACGATATTGCCTGTGCCATCCATCGCGTCGGTACCGAATCTGTGCCGAGCACAATAGAGCACAACGGCCTCGGGTAGACCCGCCAATTTCTTGGCGCGGTTAAATTGCTTCTGCACCGTCTCGATGTGACCCGACCTGCTGCGAGCCGTGGGAAATACCCAGCCTTCGTTCGCGTCAGTCTTGCGCAACAACAACGCAGCCTTGACGCGCTCACTCAGCGGCACGTTCCGCTTCGACTTGCGCGACTTGCTCCGCGGTACGAAGATTAGCTCCCGCTCCCACTTCACATGCTCCCACCGCATGCTGAAAACTTCTGCCGGCCGCATTCCGGTATCGAGCATGATCAGCAGAACGTCTCTCAATGGCTGCCAGCCGTAATTGATCGACTTCGGAGCGTGCTTGCTGGTTGGCGTGCGCGCAATCTCAGTCACAGCTAAGAGCTTCGCCTCCATCCATGGCTCTAACAGAATCTCCCGGCCCTGCTCTTCCACGAGCCGAACCTTGGGAGCAGTCTGAATCAGTTCCCACTCTTGAGCCTGCTTCAGCATTCTCCGAAGCGTGCGCAGAGCGTTGTTAGTGTTGGGCGGGGAGCTTCCCACTGCAAGCGCGGAGATGTGATCACGTTCGATGTGGTCAACTCTCCGTCCTGCCATCGTGGTTTTCTCCAGCAGCTTCCAGCCAACGCGGTAATACTTGCGGGTCCCCTCTTTCGGCGGGCGATCCGTCGGGAGGGAACCCATCCATTGAAAGAATCGGCTGGAGAACTCCGCCAGCGTCGGGATCTTCTGCGATCCCGGCAGCCGCTTATTCTCCAGCAGTCTGGCCAACACCAAGGATTCCACTTTCTTGGCCTCTGACAATATCGAAGTCTTGCAAGAACCCCGATACGGTTTGCTGCCATTCCAGCGGAATCTGTACCAGTAGGTTGAGCCGCGTTTATAGAGCGACATGCTTCTCCTCCGCAGTCGCTCTCGCCTTTTGGACATGGGCGAACGACGGCGTGTTCAATTTTGGCCGTTCCGAGGATAAGGACCCGATCATGGGCTCGAACGAGGGCAGCAGCGGCACGTTCACCATTCCGCAACAGCCGATTCGCCGGCGGCTGCAGGGTATGCCAAGCTTCGTCGTCACGCGGGGCGGCGAGTATTTCTTCGCACCCGGGTTGCGAGCCTTGCGCTGGCTGGCCGCCCTGGAGTCCTGAGTAGAAAGACCATTCCAAGGTTACGGCGCTCCAAGAATCTCCAGGAGGGATCAAGAAATGTCTGACCATCAATCAGGGCCTCGGGCCTTAGCAGATCCCGTCGTGGACATCACCGATATGTACGCCTTCCCTAATCCGGAAAGGCCGAGCTCACTGGTCCTCGTGTTGAACGTGTTTCCCAACGCAGAGCCGGCCACGTTGTTTTCCGACGCGGTCGACTACCGGTTCCGCGTGCGGCCCGCGAGAACCGCCGCGAGGGGCGCCGGGGCGGCGTTTGCCGTCAGCGAGGAAGAGTACACCTTGAGCTGCCGCTTCGCGGTTCCGGTCGACCGCAAGGGCGGCGGTGCGCCCGTGCAGGAAGGCGTCTGCACTTCCTCGACCGGTCAGTCCGTTTCCTTCCGGGTGGACGACGAACAGGGTGCAACAGGCGAGGGCCTGCGCGTTTTTGCCGGACACCGGCTGGACCCGTTTTTCTTCGATGCCATGAAGACGTTTCAGACGCTAAAGACGGGGAAGCTCTCATATGTGACGCCCGGCACCAGCAGGCAGTTCCGCCAGAATGTTCTGAGCATCGTCGTCGAAGTTGACATCGCCACGATGTTCGGGGCCAAGGGTGGGCCGTTGTTCGCCGTGGTTGGCGAAACGACGACGATCGGGTCGATCGCGTTCCGCCTGCAGCACTTCGGCCGTCCCCAGATCACACTCACCCTCGCCCCACAGCACCTTGATACCGTCAACCGGAATCTTCAGATTCTGGACCTGTGGCAACAGGAGAACCCGTTCAAGATCGGACCGGCATACCTCGGTGCGTTTCGTGCTCGGTTTAATGCCAATCTCGCCTTCTGGGATGGCCTCGACGGGAAGGTTGACTGGCCGCTGGGCGCGGACGGTGCCCACCCCCTGACCGAGCTGCTACTGGCGAATTTCATGGTGGTCGACGTCTCGAAGCCGTACGCCGAGGACAGCTACTTCGAGATTGAGCGGGCGCTGCTGAAAAACGGCACCCATCAGACCTGTGGCGGCCGAACTCCCAATGACGACACCGGAGAGACCTATCTGACCATGCTGGTCAATGCTGGCAATGGGCCGCGGATCAGCGACGGTGTCGACCAGCAGTCAGTGCGAGCCTCGCGCGCCTTCCCGTATCTCGCGCCGCCGGATCCGGACCCGCCCGCCGTCGCAAAAGTTTAGCTGCACAAGTCCGAGAGAGGAGGCCGGTGAATGCCGAGACAAGGCGATACAGCGCTGTTCAGTAGAAGTTTGAATGGGATGGTGCCCACAGCGTCTACCCGGGGTGCCAGATGGATGTCGTAGTCATTGGCGCCGGTCCAGCCGGTTTTGTCGCTGCACTCCGGGCCGCAGAGTTGGGTGCCCGCACGGTTCTTGTGACCAGCGGCGAGTTTGGCGGTATGGCGGCCAATGACGGACCCATTCCCGTGCGGACACTGGCCCAGGCGGCCCGGCTGATGCGAGAAGCCCGCCAGCTCGGTTGGTACGGCATCGCCGTGAGCGAGCCGATCCTTGAGTATCCCCAGTTGCTAGCGCGTGTGCGGGAGGTCGTCCATGACGTGCGCGAGCATGCTACACGGCGCGAGCACGTTGAACGCGCGGGGGTCACAATTTACGAACAATCTGGCACCGCGCGCTTCGTCGACCCGCACACCGTTGAGACCGAGAGCGGGCTGCGGTTGCGAGCAGACAAGATCATCCTGTGCGCGGGCGGCGCGAGCCGGAAGCTACCAATTCCTGGCTTCGAGTTGACCGCCACGCATAGCGACGCATGGGGGTTGACCGCGGTCCCGCCGTCGATGATCGTCGTTGGAGCAGGAGCGACAGGCGTGCAGGTCGCATCAATTTTTCAAGCCTTTGGCTCGCGGGTCCAGCTCTTTCAAGCCGGTCCCCGTATTCTGCCGACCGAGGACGAAGACGTGTCCGCTGCAGTCGCCGCAGCCTTCCGGCAATCGGGCATGGTTGTGCGCGAGAACTTCGGAACCATCGAGTCGTTCGAGAAGACGCCGATTGGTGTACGGATGGTCTTCTCAAAGGATGGCGCGAGGGACAGCGCAGAAGCTACGCTCGTGGTCGTGGCGGTTGGGTGGGTGGCTGACACCGTCGGCCTGAACCTGGTTGCAGCGGGCGTAGAGACCGACCCTCGCGGCTATGTGCGCGTCGACGCGTGCCTTCGGACCGCCGCTCCGAACATCTTCGCGGCGGGTGATATCACTGGCCGCCTGATGCTCGCCCCACAGGCGCTCCAGGACGGTTTTGTGGCGGCGACCAACGCCGTCAGTGGAACGTCGATGTCGCTGGTAAATCAAGTGAGTCCGACCGGAAGCTTCACCGATCCGGAATATGCGCAGGTGGGCCTGACCGAAGCGAGGGCACGTGAGGCACACGACGTGGTGATAGCGGTGGTGCGTTTCGACGAGACTGCGCGCACGATCATCGACGGCCGAACGACTGGGTTCTGCAAGCTGATAGTCGACCGCGCGACGGGAATGATCTTAGGCTGCCACGTCGTGGGCGAGCGGGCCGTCGAGATCGTGCAGGTGGTGGCGATCGCCATCGCCGGAAGGCTGCGGGTGAATGATTTGGCAAAGGTTCCGCTCTCGTTTCCCACCTATGCTGGGATGCTCGGGCGAGCAGCATACCGTGCTGCCAAGCAGATTAACCCGGAGTTCAGCGGGGGTATGCCCCAATCGGACGAGCCGCTCCTCGGGAAAGCGGCGACCTGATTCCGAGAGTGAGGAGCGCGGCGATGACGAGTGGGGGCCATGCGTTAGCATCCACGAGAAAGGCCACCGACGGGGAGATCCCAACGACAGCGGGTATCCTGGCGCTGGCGAACCTGCAGACGCAGATCGATGGACAGGGGTGGCTTGCCAGGGTGGGACGACTGATCGTGAGCGAGCGGGCCACATTCATCGAATTGGTCGCCCTGCGGGGGCGCGTCCTGGGGCACATTGCCGATTACGAGTGGGCTGAGGAACTGGCGGAGCAACTCACGCGTGACGCCCCGGCTGACGGCGTCGCCTTCATGGCGCGGGCGCAGGCGCGGGCCATATTCCATCGCTTCAAGGATGCACTGACCGATCTCGACGAGGCGCAACGGCTCGGGACGGACTCCGCAGTTGTAGACTCCGAACGCGCCGCAATCTTCCAGGCGATCGGACGCTATGACGAGGCTTTCAGATTTTTCCTGGAGGCTGCGGAGCGCCGAGCCGGTTTCGAATCCCTTGGGGCGCTGGCTACGCTACATGCCGAGCGCGGGGATGTCGTCGCCGCGGAGCGCTTCTTTGACGAGAGCCGAAATCTCTACCGCGGAGTTTCGCCGTTTCCCCTGGCGCTGTTCGACTTCGAGCGCGGTCTTATGTGGATGGGGCAAGGCGATCTCAATCGCGCCCGTACATGGCTCAGCGCCGCGCATCGGCGCCTGCCTGCTTACGCTCCGGCGCAGGGCCATCTCGCCGAGGTCGAGGTCGCCCTGGGTGAGACCGAGACTGCGCTCGCCCGTTTGCGCCCGCTGACAGTCTCCTCGGACGATCCCGATTACGCGGCGTCGCTCGCGCGCATCTTGAGCGAGCTCGACCGAATGGACGAGGCTCGCGAGTGGCGCGACAAGGCGGAGGCGCGCTTGCATCACCCATGTGTTGCCGTCTGGATCGTCCAATAGGAAGACTGGCTTGCCCGCCACGAATCCCATAACGGAGTTTCTATGGCCTATGGTTGGCTTGTAGGCCGTTCCGCCCTTCTTGCCCACCTCCATGTCCTTAGGCAGCGAGACCGTCATGAACCAATGCGTCTGCAGTCCGTCGAAGGTGGTAACATCTTGGGCAATAGGGATCTGAATCCAGTCGTTTACCCACATCCGCGGCCCGTTTTTGAAAACCCCGAGCATGTCGTACTGCTTCTTCAGTGTCTCGGGATCGATCTTGGCCCAGAGGTCAGCCGGGCACGTCACAAGCGGGTTAGCCTGGCTGTTCAGGTAGGACGTGTTATAAACGGCCGCCTTCAAGTTTTTCGTGATTGGGTTGCCGCCAATGAGAAAAACCTCGCAGTATTCCATGGCTCGCAGGTTGTCGTACTTCGTCATCTTAGCGGTCGCCGAATAGTCCGGAACCGCCTTCGAGCAACCCGCGAGCAGTGCAATCAAGAGCAAACCCAAAAGAGCGGAGTAAATGCGAACTGTCTTGCAAACAAAGTTCATCTGACTCTCCTTAAATTTCAACTAGGCGTGTGCGCCCTCCGTGACGTTACAGAGTGGGAGCCACCTAGTGATACAAACCATACGAGGAATTTCCTTCTCGCTCTCGAAAGCCGGTCACTGCCTCTGATAGTTCGAATTCTGCTCGTTGATGCCGAGATGCTTGCTTACGCCATCGATCGTGGTGGTCGCGACGTGGTTGGTCCCGTCCGGTAATTGCGCAAACTGGGCGGAGATCGTGACGGCATCTTTGGGATCGCTTAAATAGGAGTTGACCTGCACGCTCGCCGGCGAATGGGTCTGCTCATTGATAGTCATAGTCATCGAGTCGCCCTGCTTTAAGTAGTTCTTGATGACCAGGCTCACTGTGCCCCCGCCAGGCTGCAGCGAGATATTGCCTGCCTGTTTGGCTTGCATCAGGGCTTCGGGGTTGGGCGTCGTGTACTGCTTGGCCAGCGCGCCGATCGACTGGCCGTATTCCTGGTACTCATCCGTTTTCTTCTCGATGGCGTGCTCCTTCACGCGGCCTTCGCGTCCGCCGCTGGATCCAGCCTTCTGGTCGTTGAGCAGGGTCTTTTGCTGCTGCCCGTTCACCATCTGGATCTGGTAAACCTTCGTGTCTTTAACGTTTCCCTTGATGCTGATGGTCTCGGTTTCCTGCCATGTGTACTGGGCAAGCTTCTGTTTGTTCGCGGCCTGCGCCTGATGGATTGCCATCAACTTCTGTTCCATCTGCTGGTTCTGGGCCGCCGCCGGCGTAATCGAAAACACGCCTGCCGAGATGGCGACTGTCAAAGCAAGCGCCATGCGTTTCAATCCGGGTGTTACTGTTTGAATCATTTTGTCCTCTCGCTATCGATTTGATGAATTCTGTGGGTTTTGAAAAAGCAACTGTCTTTCAGTCACTGCCCAAGCTGTGCCAGGGCCGCACGCAAGGGAGCGCTGGAGACCTGAATCAAACCGCCGTAAGGCTGGTACATCTCGAGAATTAGGAAGATCGCAGCGCAAACCGCCAGCGCTGAGGCGAATAGGCTAACCACCACCACCACATTGGGACGAACGAAGAGTCCAAAGCTCATAAAAAGCAAGACGAGCCAGAAGACCAGCACTGCCAACAACGGCATAGGAACAGACGAGGCCTTCTGTGCGAACATCAGCGCTCGGGTCTGGCCTAGTTGAATCGCCATGCTTAACGCCTGCGACTGCAGGAATCGTTGATTGTCGTTGTGGGGAGAGAGCTGCTGAATTTTGCTAAAGACGGCTCCTTCATTTGCTGCGAAGGGTGCGGAAGGGGTCTTGTCCGAACCGTCTCGCGCCCAGGTGACATCCACCATGCTAGCTACCGAGCTGCGCAGGAGCTCACGTATTTCTTTCGTTTCTGGTCCGAAATGGAGCAGGACGCGATCCAGTAACACGACATCTGCGGCGACCTGCGTCACTTCCGAGTTCTGCGTATCGTAGAAGCCCTTGCTCGAAGCGATTAGCAGTCCGAGCACTAACGCTAGGGTGGTCCCGACCAATGCCATCCCAAGCCGGACAGCTTCCTTGGAATCGGAATCGAGGTGCTCGTTCGGCAGAAGAGAATGGAGGAAGATGCCGAGCAGCCCTCCGCCAAACACGCACGCGAACATGACCACACTGATAGTGATAGGACTCATGATAGTTGTTGTGCAACCTCCCCGAGATTCGGCGTACTCTGCGCACCGGTAGTGCCGATGCCGCGGCAATCAAAACGTATTGAAGTCAGCACGACTTTGATGACTACGGAGCGGGCACCACCGTATAGTGCACGCCATTCGCACCGTAAGCCGGACTGAACCAGGTGTTGCCGCACAAGTAGTAAGTCCCTCCGCCAGAAACGTTAGGCTGGATGCAACCCGCAGGTAATGCGCCATGAACCGAGCCCATCATGTACGCGGCGCTCGCAGCGGCAACGTTCGCGTTAGCGGCAGCAGCATTGGCGTTGGCGGCCGCTGCATTCGCATTCGCGGCTGCGGCATTGGCGGTGTTGGATGCGCCTGCGTTGTAGCCCTGGGCGTAAGCATTTTGCGAGGTGGCGGCATTTTGCGAGGCAGCTGCGGAAGAGGCTATGGCTGCACCAGTAGCCACTCCGACCGCGGCGCCCACGACGGCGGCGCCCGCAGTTGAACCACAGTTGTAACACCCTGCTCCGTAGTAACCCACGGTCGTTGGCGGATGGTACGGATAGACCGGTGCGGGTGGATGGTAGGCGGTTGTTGCGCCATAGGTATCCGTATGAGTTGCGCCGTAGCCGGCCTCGCCTGAAGTGGTGCCGCCATAGGTGTTGGTGTGGCTTGTGCCCCCATATTCTGAGTGCGAAGTGCTGCCCCCGTACTCATTGGTGTGAGTCGATCCCTCACCGTAGGTGTGTGAACTGCTGCCCCCATACTCATTGGTGTGCGACGAGCCCTCGCCGTATGTGTGTGACGAGCTGGTACCCGCGTCACTGGTGTGCGATGTGGAGCCTTCGCTGTGCGAGGTGCTGCCACCGTAACGATTCGCATGTGAATAGGCGGCAGCGGTCTCAAATGGGAGCACGGTAATCGCAAGACTTATCAAGCTGACGATGATCTTTTTCATGATCTGTTCTACCTCTTTCATTGCTGTGCTTTGGGTGGCTTGCTCTTCGCCGGAGGCTGAGCGCCCGGTGAAGGCTTCGGGTGGGGATGGGCGAACGGAATGGGCTTCGCCCCGGCAGCGTTGGTCGGCGCAAAGGCGTCGGCCGGAACGGGAATGTCGAGCTTCCAGTCAGAGAGCAGCAGATTGTGGCGCAGTTGCGCCGGATCATCCAGGTAAACCGCATGGATCAATCGCGGCAACTTGTCTTCAACTCCAATCCAGACCTCTATGAACACCCCGTTGTCGATGTAGGCCACCATGTCCGTCGTCGTGTCGCCGACGATATGAGATTGGCCGATGTAATAGGCGAGCCTCAGGCCTTCGGCCATGTCCTTGTAGGGGTCAGCAACGATCAAGTCGTCAAAAGGAAAGTAAGTTCCGGACAACTTATAGGCGGCCTCCATGGCTGCGTCAATCGTGGGCGGAGCGTCGGCAATCGCAATCAGGTTCTCGGCCGGTGCGAAGGCCGTCATGGTCTTGCCATTGTAGTAGAACTCGGAGGCAGGACCATCGCCAGGCGTGATAACCCGCAGCTTATCCGGCCGCTGCAGGGTGACTTCAGACTTGTTTACGAAGACGAGCGGATGGCCCTGGCGGCTCGGGCTTTCATAGGTTTCCACCGCCGTAAAAGCCATGGTATGAGCCGCGGCCAGGCGGTCGCTCGAGGCCTTGAGGATCTCAAGTGCCTTCGGCTCAAGGGCGGGCGGGGAAATAGCCTGGGCTGGTTTGGCAGGCGAAGTTGCCTTTTTCTTCGGCTGTTGTGCAGCCTGCGGAAAAGCCGTCGTTGCCCAAAAAAACAACCCGAATATGAGCAGCGGGGCCCGTCTTGCGAACCTATTCGTCATCATGTTGTTTCTCCAGGAACTATGCCATCGCTGCTCACGGAATCATGCCGCAATCGAACATCTTGTTGGCGATGGGAGGGGCGATCTTGTTGATGAATGCCGCCCGCATCTGGGGATCGCTTTTCAGCATCTGGATCGCTTGCTGCTCCTGCTGCGACGGTGGGGCCTTCTTCGCCTTCTGCTCCCAAAGTTGCTCGCAGGTGGACGTCTGATATTTCTGGATTAGCTTGTTAGCGATCATGTCCATGACCGGGTATTGCTGCGCGCTGCCGATGCTCACGTACAACATCATGATCGCGAGGGTGAACAGGCCAGTACGTTTCATTTGCATCTCTCCTTGCATGACTTGCGAATTGTCTTGCCGGCAGCCACGTTCACTCGCTACTGCCGGCCCTTGTTGCGCTTCTCTAGCTTCGCGCCAGACTTGCTCTGCCGAGGAGGTTACTGAGCGGGCGGCTGTGTATCCGCTGCTCTCTTCGCCTTCTTCTTGGGTGCAGGCGCCATACGCGACTGTCCCTGCACCGCGGTCTCGTCAACCATGGTACCCTCTTCCAGCTGTCCGCCGCACAGATTGCCCTCGGGGACAAAGTAGAAGTGACTGGCCTTACCCTTAGCGCCGCCCTGACGGGGCGTGACGCGGCTCGCATCGGCTTTGTTGGGCCCATCCGTGACCAGGTAATACTTGACGTTGACTGAGCGCTGCGCACCCAAAGTCTGCACGTCGACGGACTCTGACTCATCGGTGTAGCCAACGATGTCCAGCTTGCCATTGGGCATCTGCTGCAGCCGCAGAGAAAGTTTGTCGAGCGTGTCCTTGCAGTCATTGTCCACGCGCCACGGCTTCTTGGGGTTCTTCTCGAAGGTACACTCGCCCCAATCCTCGATGGTGGTGCACTTAACAACCGCGGGCACGTTGACGCTGGCCGTGCAACTCGCGCTCAGGTTGGCGCGTGCGTCAGTCGCCGTTCCCGTAACGGTGATGGCGTTGCCCGCGTCCGCATTGGTCGCGGTCACCGTGACTGAAGTCCCGCTGCCGCCCAGCATGCCTCCGCTGTTCGACCAGTTATAGGTCAACGGCCATCCCTGTGGGTCGCTGGCAGTCATGGTGACGGTGGCCGGCTCGCCAATGGCGACGGTAGTTGGAGTGGCCGAGCAGCTTACCACTGGAGGCTGCGGCTGCCTTATGGTGAAGTTCGCCGAGCACGTCGCCGTGTTGTTCTTCTTCTCTTTGGGATCGCTGATCGTGGCGTTGGAAG
>JBEKNL010000082.1:0-17811 GCA_049522855.1 Candidatus Korobacteraceae bacterium | reverse complement strand
ACCCGCACGAACCCAGCTCTCCAGCGTGGAGCGGTCTTCTGTCGTCAATGTGAGGGCAGTGGGGTATTTGCTCATGCCCCATCATGGCATAGACCGCTTTTCAATGCAACTAAGTACTAGCTTCCAAACAGCGAGCCGCCGCGAATGGGTGCGAGCGCAAAGGTCAGCGCCAGCAGAAGCACCGCCACCAGCACCAGCCACCGGCGATTGTTGTCGAGCGGAGGCCACTGGGGAACGTTGGGGTGCCGTAGGCCCGTGAATGCCAGGATCACCGCCCACACCAGCCATCCCGGCCAGAAGAAGATGCCCAGAGGTACGAGCACCAGAATGCAGGCCCGCGTCACCCACTTGTGGGCTCGCGGCGCGACCGCGTAAATGATATGACCACCGTCGAGTTGTCCCCCGGGCAAGAGGTTCAGCGCGGTGGCAAACATTCCTACCCACGCCGCGATTCCGACGGGGTGCAGATACAGGTTGCCGAGCGGAACCGCGTGTGGCGTCAGCGGCGCCAAAACACGATGCACGAGGCTGAAGACGAGGGGATAGCCGAGGTTTAGCGCCGAGTCGGCCGCCTCGGGCGGCATCGGCTTGGAAAGCGCGAGCCCCCAGAACAGCACTGGCAGCGCGACGACAAATCCCGCGATTGGTCCCGCGATGCCGATGTCGAACAACGCCTGCCGCGAGCGAATCGGCGACTTAATGCGAATGACCGCGCCGAACGTGCCGATCAATGTCGGGGCCGGGATGAAGTACGGCAGCGTTGCGTAAACCCCGTTTCTCTGGGCTACGATGAAATGGCCGAACTCGTGGGCGAGCAGGATGCCCATCAGCGTCATCGAGAAGGGAATGCCCAGCACCAGGTTCGCCGGATGCTGAACGAGCCATTGCAAGTGAAACAGCGGCAGCACAACCGAGTCCTCGCTAAACGCCGGCAGGTTGTGCAGAAAGTTGTATTCCAGGCGCGCTCCCACGGTCAGCGTTGTGACCAAGGTGATCAGCAGCAACAAGATGTGCAGCCAGTATGGCCGCCGCGGGCGAGGAGCGACGATATAAACCGGGGGACGGGCCGGCACTTCGAACGTGTAAGAGATCGGAGGCGTGGGATCAGACATCGTGCATTTGGATGATAGACGAAGCGCGCGCGAAACCAATGACCGGCGCACGCCTCCGCTCGAAGCAGCGGGCACACACGCTCCGCGCCACGACCTTCGGCGACGCTGAGCGCCTGGCGGGAGTCGCTACTCGATCGATTGCAGTTCCTTGCCAGGTTTAAAGCGAACCGCTTTGCCGGGGGGAATATTGACCTCGGCGCCGGTGCGCGGGTTGCGTCCAATGCCGGTCTTGCGCGGCCGCACGGTGAACACGCCGAAGCCGCGCAACTCGATGCGATCGCCGCGCGCCAGCGCCTTCTTCATGCTCTCAAATACGGTTTCAACCGCGGTTTCGGCCTTGGTTTTGGTGACACCGGTCTTGGTGACGACTTCGTTGATCAGATCCAATTTGATCACAAGTGGCTCCGCTATCTCCGCTCGCAGGTGCAGAACAGCCCAGACTGCGGCAACTCATGCGATTGTAAACGACTCGCACCGTTTCCGTAAGTCTTAGGATGACTTCGAGTTACAAGCCGATGGGCGAATCGTAGTGAAGCCGGGACGCATTGTCAACAGTGAGTAGGGGTCAGGGGCTAGGGGTTAGGGGCTAGGGGCTAGGGGCTAGGGGTCAGTTAAACGTAGACATCGATCCTGGAAGAAGCTAGTGAGCATGTTAAGCTCGTGCCGGCCGGCCACTCTGGGCGTAGTAATCGCAGTATCGCTTTACTCCGCAGACTGAACAGGAAGGACCGCCTTCTTCGTTGCTCAGACAAATGCCCCGCTCGATACCAACTTCTTTCGCCTGTACTTGACCGTAATAGACAAAAACGATGTCAATGTATCTGATCGGGTATTCGGTAGCCTGAGCGAACTTCCGGCCTTCTTGGATCAAAGCGAGATATAAAGCGTCGCTGTCATGCAAGCTTTCAGGAACAAGCCCAATGCGCTTGAAGATTCGCTCCACGACCCGATCCGGCTTCAGCACAGGGATGCCGATATCCATCATGAAATGGAATGCGGTCCTTGGCCCCAAGAACTTGAAGAGCCGCCGAAAAGTGTCTCTTAGCGCGATGACCCCTTGGTCTGTATCGGCCCTTGGCAAAGAATCCACATATTTCTGGAATGCACCGTACTTCCCGACAATTCTGCCGAACTGCTTCGCATTCTCGATGCAAGCCAAAATCTTCAGGCGGTTGGCAATCATTTCAGGATCTCTTAGGATTGCCTGGACCTCTTGCTCACCGTATTTCAAAACAGTTTTGTAATCCGGAAAGTGCCGGTCGATGACATGAATCCTGTCGCTGACCGTCTGGGCTCTGAAACCAGAATAAAACACAATCTGAACTAGCGTTCGATAACATTCCTCGTCCGTGAAACTCCTGCCTTCGAGGAGCTTCCACGGTTCTAGTTCAGCTCGGATTCGTTCACGAGAAACCTTCTGAGAGCCAATTTCAAGGAGGGTTGCCTCAAGCCTATCGAAAATCCCCTTGTAGTCCTTCAGGGTGTTCCCGCCTTTTTCCCGGTCGTTTGATGCTAATAAGCTACTTCTGCTGCCCCGCTTCGCTTTCCTTGTACATGTACTTGATGCTGGGTTTGTAGATCAGCAGATTGGTGGCGCCGGTGCGGTTCACTTTCAGGCAGTATTTGTCGTACCACTCGATGACGCCGTGGATCTGTTCGCCGTCGTGCAGTACCAGGACCATCGGCGTCTTGGTCTGCATCTGCTTCTGATAGTAGAAATTCTCGGCATGAGTCTGCTCCGGCGGCGGGGTCTTCTTGCCGCCGTTCATGGAGCTGGGGCGCTCGCTACGCGGCCGGCGCTCAGGGGCCTCCTGGCGCGGATGGTCGTTGCGGTTGAGGGCGGGACGAATCAGCTTGCGGTTGGCAAACACTTCAGAGTCGAGAGCTCGGCCCACGGCGGTGGAGTCCATGGAATCTTTCATGGTGTTTGCTCCTATGGTGGTTTGCACACCAGCCTTACGGATGCCGCCAACTCAAGCGTGAACTCAATGCAGGGGTCGCGGACACTCTGGCTTGAATAGTCCTAGGCTGTTAAAGGTGTGAACTTGCAGATACCCTACCACAGCCGAATCCGCAAAACAATTCATTCTGTGGATACTACTTTGGTGTGACAGGTTAGCGCTCCAGCGATGTGGCAAACGTATCGAGCGCCAGCGAGCGTAGCAAATTCCTGCGCATGCCAGTCTCCAGTTCTCCGAGCCGCTGCGTCGCGGTCACAATCCAGGCAAACTCAACCTGCGAGGACATCTTCTCCAGCTCCGCCTGCAGGTCCTGATTGCGCACCAACTCCCCCGTTCCCGACTTCAGGAACAGCAGGTCCTCCAACAGGGAATACAGCGTCCGGATCAACATCTCCGTCTTCGCCTTGCCATCCGCGCCGGCGCGATAAGCATCGGTCACGCGGAACAGCGCGCTGTGGTCGGCGCTCCCCATCGCGGGGCCCAGCAGCGCCAGCGCGTCCTGGCGCGCGGCCATATAGGCGGCCAGATCGAAGCTGCGCGCGCGGCCCAGGCCTCCGCCGCAAACCCGCGCCACCAGCGCCCGTTCGCGGGCCTTCCATTCCGGACGCACCTCGGCGAGATACGGCTCGACTTCGGCGGCCGCAACCGGCGCCAGCCGCAGGTGCATGCAGCGCGAACGAATCGTGGGCAGCAGCGCCGCGGGATTGTCGGTCAGCAGAAAGAGCGTGGCGAATTCCGGCGGCTCTTCCAGAATTTTGAGCAGCGAGTTCGCCGCTTCCTTCATGAACTCGGCGTCGCTGAAGATGTAAACCCGTTCGCGGCCTTCCGCCGGCTTGTAGTAGATCTCGTGAATGACGTGGCGAATCTGGTCAACCTTCACCAGCATCTGCGGCGGGTCGGGCGGGACGATCAACACGTCGGGATGGGTCTGCACGAACAGGCGAGTGTCGCGCTTGTCGGTCTCGCGCAGGTTCTCGCGCGCTTCCACCGCCTCGGCAAATCGCTCTTCCAGCGCGTCGGCCTCGGCGATGCGGGCGCAGTTGCTGCAATGTCCGCAGAAATCCGGCAGGCCGTCGGTGAGGGGTCGCTCCAGACAGTTCATCGCTTTCGCAACCATTTGACTCAGCGTGAACTTGCCGGAACCCTGCGGTCCCGAGAGGATTACGGCGTGCGGGAAGTGTTCGTGCGCCAGCATCTCGCGCAGGGCATGGACCACTTCGGCGTTGCCATGAAAATCCGAGAAAGGCATATGGTTTATGCAGGCGTCCCTTTCTTGCCCGCAGCTTCTATCAACCGCTCGAATACCACGCGCACGATTTGTGGATGTACGATTTCAAGCTTCGGCCGCGCGTCCACCAGCACCACCCGTTGCGGCTCGCGCTGGGCGATCTGCAGAAACGCATCGCGCACCCGGGTGAAGAAAGCATAGCTCTCTTTCTCGAAGCGGTTCTCGTCCGGCGTCTCCTCTGCGGCGGCCCGGTTGCGACGGCGGGCGCGCCCAACGCTGGAGCTTACGTCACAGTCCATCAGGATGGTGAGATCGGGCCACAATCCGCGGCAGAGCGCCTGGTGCAACTGCAGCACGGCGTCGCTGCCAAGCTGCCGTCCCCCACCCTGGTAGGCCTCGGTGGAGTCGGTGAAGCGATCGCACAGCACCCACTGACCGTCTTGCAGCGCGGGCCCGATCACCTCGGCGATCAGTTGCGCGCGGGCGGCAAACATCAGCGCCATCTCGGCGTGCGGGTCCAGACCGGCGGTGCGGGAGTCGAGCAGCACCGCGCGGATGCGCTCGCCGATAATCGTGCCGCCCGGTTCGCGGGTTGTAACTACGTCAATTCCGCGTACCCGCAAAACTGCGGCGAGCTTTTCCAATTGCGTGGATTTGCCGCAACCGTCAAGCCCTTCGAAGGTGATGAACTTGCCGCGCATCTTTACTTTGGGCCTTGGCCACGGGGCTTTGGCCACGGGCCATCATACCAAGCTCAGTGATCGGCATGGCAGCATGGAACCGGCAGCCACAAAGGCGCGCCATTGCTGGCGCGCCTTTCTTGGTTTCCGCGATTTGTGGATGAGTTTCAGTCGGCCGCAGCGACGGAGCGTTCCGCTCGCGAGGCGGCTGGCACGGCGCTGTCTTGTGCGTCAATCACGGCAATAGTGGTCATATTCACGATGTCTTCCACCTCGACTCCGCGTTGCAGCAGATGCACCGGCTTGGCCATGCCCAGGAGTATGGGGCCAACTACTTCCGCCCCGGCGAGACCGATGAGAAGCTTGCAAGCGATATTGCTGGCCTCCAGATTGGGGAAGATCAGCACGTTGGCTCCGCCCTGCAACGGGGAGAAGGGGAATGCCGTTTGCATCTTCTTGGGGTTGACCGCGATGTCGCCCTGGACCTCACCATCGATGATGAGTGTGGGGTCGGCGTAGCGCACCAATTCCGTCGCCCGCCGTATCTTGTCGCACAGCGGATGCTTGGTGCTGCCAAAGCTGGAGAAGGAGAGCATGGCCACGCGCGGCTCAATGTTGAACCGGCGGGCCTCTTCGGCCACACAGAGCGCAATCTCTGCCAGGTCCTCGGCGGTGGGTTCAATGTTGACCGTGGCATCGGCCAGGAAGTAGGGATCGCCTTTGCGGGTGATGATGAGATAGAGGCCCGAGACCTTGTGGATCCCCTCGCGGACCCCGATCACCTGCAATGCCGGACGAATTGTGTCCGGGTAATTCTGGCTCACCCCGGAGACGAGAGCGTCGGCGTCACCCATGCGGACCATCATCGAGCCGAAAATGTTGTGATCGTTCATCAGCTCGTTTGCATCGCCTAGGGAGACACCGCGACGCTGCCGCAGGCGATACAGCTCGCGGACATACTCCTGCCGCCGCGGAGCCGTCTCCGGTTCCACGATCGCGATCCCGTTGAGCTGCAGCCCCAAGTCCGCCGCCGTGCGCCGGATCTCATCGGCGTGACCCAGCAGAATCGGAACGGCAATCTTCTCCTCGATCAGGACCCGGCAGGCGCGCAGGATCTTCTGGTGCGAGCCCTCGGGGAAAACCACCCGCTTGGGATTGGACTGGGCCTTGTGAATCATGGAGCGCATCAGCTCGTGCGCCTTGCCCAAGCGTTTCTCCAGCTGCTCGCGGTATTCGGCGATGTCCACCGGAATTTGCGCCACGCCAGTATCCATGGCGGCCTTCGCAACCGCTGATGCCTCCCAAACCAGTACGCGTGGATCGAACGGTTTAGGGATGATGTAGTCGACGCCAAACCTGAGGGCCTCCACTCCGTAGGCTCGGCAGACGGAGTCGGGAACATCTTCTTTCGCCAGGGCTGCCAGGGCATAGGTGGCGGCCAGCTTCATTTCTCCATTGATAGTGGTGGCATGCACATCCAGAGCGCCACGGAAAATGAAGGGGAATCCCAGGACGTTATTGACTTGGTTGGGATAATCGGAGCGTCCCGTCGCCATGATGATGTCGTCACGGACGGCACGGGCTTCCTCGTACGTGATCTCCGGATCGGGGTTTGCCATGGCGAACACCACTGGTCGCGGCGCCAGGGAGGCGATCATCTCCGGCGTGAATGCGCCCTTAATGGAAAGTCCGAACAGCACATCCACACCCTTGGCGGCCTCAGCAAGGGTCCGCATCGGGGTGTCTTTCGCGAAGCGCTCCTTGTAAGGATTCATTCCTTCTTTGCGGCCCTTGTAGATGACGCCTTTGGTGTCAGCCAGGGTAATGTTCTCGCGCTTCACGCCCATGCACACATAGTGCTCAGCGCAGGCGATGCCGGCAGCGCCGGCGCCATTAACCACTATCTTGATCTGGTCCATGCGCTTGCCCGCCAGTTCCACCGCGTTCGCCAGCGCCGCGCCCGAGATGATGGCCGTGCCGTGCTGGTCGTCATGGAAGACGGGGATCTTCATCGTCTTCTTGAGGGTTTCTTCGATGTAGAAGCACTCCGGCGCCTTGATGTCTTCCAAATTGATACCGCCGAAGGTGGGCTCAAGCAACTGGCAGGTCTTAATAATCTCGTCGGGATTATGGGTGTTCAGTTCGATATCGAACACATCGATATCGGCGAACCTCTTGAACAGGACACCCTTGCCTTCCATCACCGGCTTGCCGGCCAGGGCGCCGATGTCGCCCAGTCCCAATACGGCGGTCCCGTTGGTTACCACCGCGACCAGATTGCCCTTGGCGGTGTATTTGAATGCATCTTGCGGGTTCTTCTCGATCTCCAGGCAGGGATCGGCGACGCCCGGCGTGTAAGCCAGGCTAAGATCGCGTTGCGTAAGACAAGGCTTGGTGGAAACGACCTCTATTTTCCCCGGCCGTGACCCAAAGTGGTAGTCGAGAGCATCCTGTTTCGTAATAGCCATGACGGCCTCCGAATGAATGAACGTAAGATTGCGCGTGTGGGAACGACAGCTCTGGCGCGATTACGGCCCGCAAAGCTTAGCAACGGAGCGGCAGGCATTAGTAAATTGGCGGTAACGATGCGCCTTTGAAGTGAACCCACACAAATTCTCAAGAGCCGGAAGAGGCTCTCTGCAAGTTAAGCATGGGCTTGTTCCGGCTCACGGAAAAGTGCGAAGGTCACACCGGATTGTGAGGGAAGACACAAAGCAGAGGCTACGGATTAAGGGCCAGGTGGGTTATGGATAGAGAATAGCGAGAAGAAGACAAACGCGATGTCGCGTCCGACCGACAGCCCGAAGGGCGACATTTGTGTTAGCCGTGAGCGTGAGCCCGCGGTTAGCTTGAATTTTGAAGTGGCAAGCCGCGGAGCGGCGGTACCCGTCTTGCCGGCTTGCCTCACTAATCCCCTAGCCCCTCAGGCCCTTAGCAGAATTCCCACAATGCTGGCCGACATCAAGTTCGCTAGCGTGCCTGCGATCATAGCGCGGAAGCCGAGCTTTGCCAGATCCTGCCGACGGTTTGGCGCCAGGGCGCTGAGTCCGCCGATCTGAATACCAATGGAGCCGAAGTTCGCGAATCCACACAGCGCAAACGTTGCGATGGTGAACGACCGCGGATCGAGCGCGGCCTTCTGCGCGCTCAACATGGTGAAGGCGACCAACTCATTCAGCACCATGCGCGTGCCCAGCAGGTTCCCGATGGCCAGACAATCGTGCCAGGGCACGCCGATCAGCCACGCCACGGGCGCGAAGATCACGCCGAATATCGACTCCAGCTTCGACGGGAACCAGGGAAAACCATGCGCCGCAAGCAAGTTGTGAGTTCCGCCCAGAACGCCATCCAGCAGCGCAATCAGCGCCAGAAATGAAATCAGCATCGCCGCAACATTCAAG
This sequence comes from Candidatus Korobacteraceae bacterium, assembly GCA_049522855.1. Lineage (GTDB taxonomy): Bacteria > Acidobacteriota > Terriglobia > Terriglobales > Acidobacteriaceae > Bog-257. Next base: position 9,429 of record JBEKNL010000082.1, on the reverse strand, counting down.
GCCAGGTGCAAACCATCGGTCGTGCCTTTCGCGGCCGCGTCCAGAACGTTGCTGGCACGCTCGCCGAATTCCACGGAATCGATCTTCGCCGTCCCGGCGGTCAGTGGTTTTTCGGTCTCCGGCACCAGCATCTTGGCAATAAGGATGGTTCCCGGCGCGGTCATGATCACCGCTCCCAGCAGGTGTCGCGCCTCGATGCCCAGCAGGATGTAAGCGCCCAGCATCGCGCCGGAAACGTGGGCCATGCCGCTGGTCATGATGGTCATCAGCTCGGAGCGCGTCACTTTCGGCAGGAACGGACGAATGGTGAGCGGCGCTTCCGTTTGCCCCATGAAGATGCTGGCCGCGACGTTTAGCGACTCAACCCCGCTTGCGCCCATGAAGCGCATCATGACCTTCGCCAGTTGCCGAATGATGAACTGCATCACGCCGTAGTAGTAGAGGATGGCGAAGAATGCGGCAATGAAGATGATGATGGGCAGCACCTGGAAGGCGAAGACTACGCCGAAGCGGGAGAGCTTGGCGCCGAACTCGCCAAAGACGAACTGCGATCCGGCGAAGGAATAGTTGAGCAGCCGGTTGACCGCGTCGCCCGCGACGGTCATAACGCGTACACCGAAACTCACGCGCAGCACCAGGATGGCAAACACGAATTGCAGGATCAGTCCGACGAATACAGTGCGATAGCGGATGGCCTTCCGGTCTGTCGAGAAGAGATACGCAAACAGCAGGATCGCGAGGATGCCCAGCACGCCGGTCAGACGCGCCATGCGAACTCCCGCGTGAGTCGCGAACCAAGTCTAACGGTTTCCATTGGATCGATCGTCCACAGCGGCGCCCAATTCGCGCACAATGTCGACGCTGGCGCTCGTGCCGATGCGGTTCGCGCCGGCATCGATCATGTCCATGAACTGCGCCGCAGTTCGAATGCCGCCCGCCGCCTTCACGCCGATCTTGTGTCCTACGACGCCACGCATCAATACCACGTCAGCGGTTGTTGCGCCCGCATCCGCGAAGCCGGTGGACGTCTTCACAAAATCCACGCCCTCTTCCAGCGCCAGCGAGCAAACCAGGATCTTCTCGACCTGGTTCAGCAGGCAGGTCTCCAGAATCACCTTCAGGATTGCTCCCCGCTCATGCGCCAGTCGAACCGCACTCCGCATTTCCTGCTGCACCATCACTCGATCGCCCGACTTCAGCGCCCCAATGTTGAGCACCATGTCCAGTTCATGCGCGCCATTGCGCAAAGCGGCTTCCGCCTCTGCCAGTTTGATCACGGTAAGGTTCGCGCCGAGAGGAAAGCCAACCACCGTGCCTACCTTCACCGGCGAGCCGCGCAGTCGAGCCGCGGCCAGGGCCACGCTGGCCGGATTCACCATGACCGCATGAAAGCCGTACCGCTCCGCCTCGTCGCACAACGCGATCACCTGGTTGCGCGTGGCATCGGGCTTAAGCTGGGTGTGATCGATGAGGCTGGCCGCGCTGCGCCAGTCGCTCACGAGAATGGACGGCGCACCGTTTACGACAGAGAGGTTCGCAGACATGAGCACGAGAGATTCTATTCCGATTCGGGGCCGGACTCCAGCACGCAAATATCCGGCAGGTTACGATAGTGCTCGGCAAAGTCAAGCCCGTATCCCACCACAAACTCGTCGGGAATCTCGAAACCCACGTAATCCCCGTGGATGAGCTCGGTGCGCCGCGACGCCTTGTCCAACAGCGCCGCAATCTTCAGCGACTTCGGGTGGTGGCCGCGCAACATGCTTTGGATGAACGTCAGGGTCAAACCGGTGTCAAGAATATCTTCCACCAGGATGATGTTGCGGCCCGCCATCGAGCAGTCCACATCTTTCACCAGCTTGACCTCGCCGCTGTGCTGCTTTGCGTTTCCATAGCTCGACACAGCGATGAAGTCGAAGCTGACGTCGAGCGTGATCTGCCGCGCCAGGTCGGCGAGAAAAACGGTGGCGCCCTTCAGCACTGCGATCAGCACGACCGGCTCGCCGGCGAAATCCTGGCTGATGCGCTGCCCCATCTCGGCTACCTTCGCCGCGATGCGTTCGCGCCCGATCAGCACCCTGAGCTTGTCCACCAGTGTTCCGCCTGAGAAGGGATGAAGAACTCATGATCTCACGCTTTGAAGGGGCGCACCTTTAGAGCCTGCCCTGAGCCTGTCGAAGGGTGCGCCGTTAAGCTCTTTATTTTGTCATCCCGAGCGGGCGAACAGGGGTCCCCGACAAGCGCCCCGCCGTGGCGGGCTTGTTGGGGTAAAGTTCAGCCCGCGAGCGGATCTGCTTTTCCGACTTCTTCAGCAGCCTCTGAAGCCGCACCCCTTCAAAGCTTCCTATCAACTGCGGCGAACCGATTCATCTCCAGATCATGCACTTTCCCGTTTGGCGTGAATATTTATCGACTGGTTACTCCCCTCCCCCCTCCCCTGGGTCCCGCAAAATCTTGAAAACACACGGTTGGAGATAAGAAATCGTTGCAAAAAATTCCTGCGCAAGGGGTTAGAGGTCAAAATATTCATAAATAAAGACTTAGCTTGGCGATTTTGGCTCGGTTATAGGCCCAGCTCTCAGACTTGTGTTAACGAATTGAACAACCTGACGACCCGCCTCTGCCGCTGCTGAGGCGATGGATTCTGTTTTCAAAGAGCCCCGGGTCAGGTTATGCGCAGTGCGCTTTCCGCCGGCCCATTGGGCACACGGGCCCAACATACAAGCGTAGCTCGAAGCTCATCGCTGTCAAGTTACGAAAGGACATATAGGGATAAAGCGCACGCGGATTGATGGTCGAAATCCCCACCCAAGCAATGTAAGCTTGGGTGCGGCACCCTCACGATGGTAGCTTGGGCCACCCGGCCACCCTCACGATGGTAGTCTGGGCCACCTGTCCGGAATTTGTTGGCGGCGATCGCTGGCGGCACATCAACGCGCACGAGGCCCCCCTCGAATGCCGCTCAAAGATCGCGACTCCGGCCATGCGGGAGTCATGGACGGGCTGCCAAGATCACTTGCTTGGGTCCGCCGGTTTAGCGGGCTCGGGAGGTTTCGCGGCTTTCAGCTTCGCCAGAGATTCATCCACACGCGTCCTGAAGTCACCCTTGTCGTTGTGCTCGAATCCGCTATAGTTCGACACGACTTGCATCTCACACCCCGTACCCTTCGATACCAAGGTGACGTGGTTGGTTCGCTGGAGGGCCGCTCCGGTAATGGTGACATGGGCGGCGTGCTTCACATTGTAGGAAGCAGTCATTTGGGTGTCGTTACTCTCCACGACGTTGTAGTTCTCCGGATTGCTAAGGGTGTCTTTGACCGCGCCCCACACCTCGCTGCAAGCAACGGGGTAGGTATTCTTGTAGGTCTTGCCGAACGCCGGCATAGCAACAGCAAGCGACATTAAAGCAACAACTGCAAATTTCATCTTGTTCTCCTTGGCCGTATGGCCGGAATCGAATCAGCTTATGGGACGGGCAACGGGAAGGGGGCAGCGCGCAGGTCGGTTGCTCGCTGCTTGGTGCGCCACGACGGTGGATGAGAAAAAGGCCGGAAGTCCCTCTCCGAGTCACCAAAGAGATTCTCAGTCTGGCGATTGGCGTTTGTCAGTGACCGCTAACGCACCAGGAAGTGATAGCCGGGAATACGCGAACGCAGCATCGCGAAGGCACTTTTCTGGGCCGGCGGGCGGGTGGCCCGGCTGGCGCTCCGCGGGTGCCCCAAGCTTCGACTGCGCTCAGGGCAGGCTCCAAGCTTCTTCTGCTTGGGTGGGGTAGTTCTGTAACTTCACGGACGGTAGAAACGAATTCCGCGAGTACGCCGCCCCGATCTACTCATTCTCGAATCGCACATGGCGACAGGAGACGAAAAATCCCCATCCAAGCAAGACCAGCTTGGATAGGGAACCCGGCTCGATGAGTACGAGAAGGTGAAAATTTGAACGGGCTATTAGGGGGACACCTCAACTTCATCAGAATGCAACAGTTGAACGCTATTTCGCGGCTGCTACCTCCACTCGCGCGAGCGCTTCCAGCCGCGACAACCGCTGCTGTAGCGTGGCATTCTGCACTTGCAATTGCTGTTTGAGGTTCTCGATTTCCTGCTGCTGCGCCTTGATCAGCTCGGCCTGAGCTTCGGTGCGGTGATACTGCTTCTGCACTTCGTTCAGCAGCATGGTGGCCAGATACTGATAGCGCACGGTGTACGGCTTGCCGTCGTTGTGGTGGGCGACAAGGTCGGGATAGATCTTCGCCACTTCTTACGCAATCAGACCGTATTGCAAGGTACGCTCGCCGTTGGCGTACTCGGACTTATAGAGGAAAGTTACCGGCCGCAGCTTCATCAAGGCGTTGCTGCTGTCGCCCATGTCGCGCACCTGCTCCTTAAAGCGTAGCGAGGAGGGCGAAGTTCCGAGTTGTCCGAAGGAGTTGATGTACACCGGAACGCCTGAGGATGCGGTCGAACCGTAGATGCCGGCAATGTAAGCGGCGGTTTGTGGGCCGCCGCCGGTGTCGCCGCCAATGCGGAGCGTGTTGGATTCATTGCGGCCAAGATTTCCAATGTAGATGTCGTTGTTGCCCGTCATGTTATTTTGGCCGGCGCCTTGGCCGACGAAGATGCTGTTGCTTCCCGTGGTGTTGTTGCCGCCAGCCGCAAGGCCGAAGAAGGTGTTCAAGGTACCGGTGGTGTTTGCGGAGCCAGCATAGGCGCCGGAGAAGGTGTTGTAAAAGCCCGTAGTGTTGCTCGAGCCAGCCTCAATGCCGGAGAAGGTGTTATCGAAGCCTGTAGTGTTGAGGTAGCCAGCAAAGGAGCCGGAGAAGGTGTTGTAATAGCCTGTAGTGTTGAGGGAGCCAGCATTGGGGCCGGAGAAGGTGTTGTAATAGCCTGTAGTGTTGTTGTAGCCAGCCTGGAAGCCGGAGAAGATGTTATTGACACCGCTGGTGTTGTTGTAGCCAGCCTGGAAGCCAGAAAAGGTGTTGTAGAAACCGCTGGTGTTGCTGTAGCCAGCCTGGTAGCCGGAGAAGGTGTTGGCTACGCCCTGCCCTGCCACGTCATTAGCACCTGCCCCTACGCCGACAAATAAGTTGGAGTCAGCCGGACTGCCGATACTCAGGACCCTGCTCCCGCCGATCTGGTAGCTCGTGCCCGCGTTAATGATGTTGGCGGTCCCAGTACCGTCAATGTTGAAGTCGGCGGACTTCTGCTGGTAGCCGCCCAGACCGTGCGTGTTCTGGATGAAGCACAGTGCAGTGCTACAAGGCTGGCCCGGCGGGTTGGAGGTTTGTGGTTGGGACTTTTGTTGGGCTGAACTCATGGAGACTAGCAACAAGGTGGACAGAGCGATAACGATGATGGCGCTGATGCGGCGCATGGTACGGCTCCTTTCGTGTGATCGAATTTATGGACACAGTGGGAGCGGGCGTGGGTGCCCACCCAAGCTTCTTGTGCTTGGGTGGGGTAGTTCAGTAACTTTCACGGCGGCACCGCCGTCAAGGCGACGGCTCTAAACTGAAGTGCTGACGAACACAGTTGCGTTCTCATATTGACCTCACGGTGCCCTAGATAATCCAGAACACCTATCGAGGCACTTGATGATCGACGGTCAGACGAAGTTGGAGTCGCTGCGGGCTCGACAACTGGGGACGGTGAGCCGGCGACAGATCGATCTTGCCTGTCGTAGCTTTGCCCACTCACCAGCGCACGCGATAATCCAGAAGGGGTCTCGAAGCGTGCGCTTTTACTAGGGATAACTGTAGGACGAAGCTGCGGCAGGTCAAGACCAAAATCGGAATTTCCTCCCATTTTTGTCCACAGCTTCCCGAATTGGAACCGGATGCCCCCGGCGGCAGATCCGGCCGGTGGCCCGGCTTAGCACTCCGCGGGTACCCCACCCTTCGACTCCGCTCAGGGCAGGATCCAAGCTGCTTGTGCTTGGGTGGGGTAGTTCCGTAACCTTCCCGGACACTGCCGCCCTCGACTGTTATCATCTTGCAGTTTCCTGAAACTCTCGCCTTACTCGGTTTTGAGGAGTGCGCATGAAGCGTCGTTCCCGCTGTTTGTTGCTGAACCTTGCATTTCTTGCTGCGGTAATCACGCCGGCGGCGACGATCGCGGCCAATCGCCCTGCGGTTTCCCCTTCCGATGAGGCCCGCACCGAGCGCTACTTCCAAAGCATCCGCAAGAACCCCAACCTGCTGCTGGCCTTTCTGCGCGAGATGCCCAAGGGAGGCGATCTGCACATTCACCTCACCGGATCGGTTTACGCGGAATCGTACATCCAGTGGGCGTCGGAGGAAGGTGAGTGCGTTGATCCCCATATCTTGTCCTTCAGCGCGCCCCCGTGCAACGCGCCTGCGGTGCCGGTTGCGAACGCCTTCGCCGATACTGAGCTTTACGGCAACATCGTTGACGCCATCTCGATGCGCAACTGGCAGTATTCGGGCCAATCCGGACACGACCACTTCTTCGCGGTGTTCGGCAGGTACGTCCAAGCGACGAACGGCACCACGGACAAAGCGCTGACGGAGACCGCCGCGCGCGCCGCTTCCCAGCACGAGATCTATCAGGAGCTGATGCTTACGCCGACCGGCAAAGACCTGGAGACACTGGCCGAGTCCGTCGGCTGGGACGAGGATTTTGGCCGGCTGCAACAAAAGCTGCTGGCCGGCGGGTTGCCGCAGATTCTGGCGGCTGCCAATCAAGAACTCAATGCCGCAGAAGTGTCGCGCGACAAACTCCTGCACTGTGGCGTTCCCGCCGCCGATCCGGGATGCCAGGTTGTACAGCGCTACATATCTCAGGTGTCACGGGGCAAGCCGAAAGAGGTGGTCTTCGCCGAGATTCTTACTGGCTTCCTCCTGGCGGGCGCCGACCCCAAGCTGGTTGCGCCCAGCCCGCACGTGGTCGCCCTGAACCTGGTGATGGCGGAAGACTGGTATGTCCCGATGCGCGACTTTGCGCTGCACATGCGCATGCTCAATTACTTTCACGAGCGCTATCCGCAGGTGCACATCGCGCTGCACGCGGGCGAGCTGATCGAGGGCCTTGTCCCTCCCAAGGACTTGCAGTTTCATGTGCGCGATTCGGTCGAGATGGGACATGCCGAACGCATTGGACATGGCGTTGACGTGATGAACGAAAGCCGCCCCTTCGAACTCTTGGGGGAGATGGCCGACCGCAATGTGATGGTGGAAATCTGCCTCACCAGCAACGACGTCATCCTCGGCGTGCGCGGGCCGCAGCATCCCCTAAGCGAGTACCTGCGCGCCGGCGTGCCGGTCGCGCTCGCCACCGACGACGAGGGTGTCTCCCGCTCCGACATGACCCACGAATATCTGAAGGGCGCGGAGGAACAGAATCTCGGCTACCTGCAATTGAAGAAGATGGCGCGCACCAGCCTGGAACACGCCTTCATCGGCGGCGCCAGCCTGTGGCGTGACGGCAAAGCGTTCACCGTGGTCAAGGAATGCGCAAGCGAGAGGGCAGGAGCGCAACCCTCGGCCTCATGCCGGAAGTTTCTTGATGGCAGCGAAAAGGCGCGACTGCAATGGAGGCTGGAGGGCGAGTTCCGCCAGTTCGAGGCGAACACATGGACGGCTCCCTGAGTCGGTGTTGGAGTTGATTCCGCTCACCACAGAGACACAGAGAAGAACTCTTGCCACGGAGGGCACGGAGATCACGGAGTTTAATTCGTGTTTCTGTTAGGTAATTCTTGGTTTTCCTCCGTGGCCTCCGTGCTCTTCGTGGTGACAAGGTCCTTCTTCTCTGTGCCGCTGTGGTTGCCGTTTTCTGCCGTAAACCGCAAATTCCATGTAGACTTTGGAAAACTCATCACACGGGTCAGGAAACAACTTGGGTAACAGTTTGCCAGCCGCCGAACCTAAAGCCTCCTACCTCGCTGCCGCCACACCAGCTGCCGTTACTGCGAAACGTACTCAATTGCGCCGAGTGTTTCGCGTGAGGGACGGCGTCGCGCTGATCATCTCCAACGTGGTTGGCGTCGGCATCTTCACCACGCCGGCCATCATCGCCAAGCTGGTGCCGGAACCCCGCGCCATGCTCGCCCTCTGGATTGCCGGGGGATGCCTCGCCCTGGCTGGCGCAATGTCGTACGCGCAACTAGGACGCAGATGGCCGTCAGCCGGGGGAGAATACATTTACCTCGCCAAGGCCTATGGCCCCACCGCCGGCTTTCTTTCCGGCTGGACATCGCTGATCGCTGGTTTTTCCGGGGCCGTGGCCGCCAGCGCCGTGGGATTAGTCATCTATCTTGGCCAGTATTTTCCCAGGTTGGCCTCGGACCAGGCGCTGTTTACCATCAACTTCTACGTGGGCGCGTTCACGTTTTCGCCACGCTCGCTCACGGCGGCGGCCATCATCGTTGTCTTCGCCGTCTTACACGCCTGTCACTTGGGAGCTGGCAAGCTGACGCAAAACGCGCTCGCCCTTCTGATCCTGGCGATCGTCCTCATCTTTTGCCTCTTTGGCTTTGCTGTAGGGACGGGTTCGTGGTCGCACTTCCAGTCGGCCCATATACCTATCCGTCCGATGAACTGGCTGCTCGCGCTGATTCCTATCATGTTCACGTATAGCGGTTGGAATGCCGCGTCCTACATCTCGGAGGGGCTGCACGATACCCGGCGCATGATCGGTCCCGCGCTGTTGATCGGGACTTCCATCATCGTCGGCCTCTATTTCCTTCTGAACACGCTGTACTTGTATGCGATTCCGCCCGCGGCGATGCAGGATGCCGTGAATGTTGGCGATGTTACCGCGCACGCATTGTTCGGAGTGGGGAGAAACTTCGTGACTCCGGCGCTGATCGTAGCTCTGCTGGGCGCCATCAGTGCTATGACCATCGCGGGGCCGCGCGTTTATTTTGCCATGGCCCGCGACGGGGCTTTTGTGCCAGGCTTCGACCGCACCAGCCCAAGATTCGGCACGCCTGCGCTGGCCATCGCACTGCAGGCTTTGTGGTGCGTCGTGCTGGTGATGGCCGGCGGTTTCTATCAAATCCTGATGTACACCGGCTTCACGATTCTGCTGTCCTCGGGCGCCGCGGTGGCGGGACTGTTCGTAGTTCAGCGACACGAATTGCGATCCAACCCGAGGCTCTGGCTCAAGATGTTGGCTCCTGCAATTTTCGTCATCGCGTGCGCCGCAATCGTGGTCAACGCGGTGGTGGAAGCTCCCAAGACCGCGCTGGTAGGCTGTCTGCTCATTGCAGCCGGACTTCCGGTGTTCTTCTGGTCAAGGCGGCGCAGATTAGCGGAACCGGCAGCCGATTCGGAAATCACGGTTGTCGAAGCGGGCTAGAGCATTTTCAATGTTATCGTAGACCATATCCGCAATGAGAGAACCAAGCTAAAGCGTTGTCGGCGGTAATAGCTCGCAGGGCTTCTGCGATGGCGCCTTCCAGAGCTTCTGCGGT
>JBEKNL010000081.1:0-18403 GCA_049522855.1 Candidatus Korobacteraceae bacterium | reverse complement strand
CAGCGTGTCGCTTTTCGAGAAAACGCCCATTTTATGCACCCTTCAGGCGATCGGCGGGGACGCCAATTTCGCCGAAAACGTTAACCAACTGATTCTGTTCGACTTTTAACCGGACAGCAGTGGTACTTGGCGATCATGGTCTCGTATTTCGGCTGCAGATGCGTCCAGATATGCATGCGCGTCGTATTGTGCCAGATGAAGAACGGTTTGCCCGCTTTCACCGAGCGCTCCATGTCGTCGAGCGTTGTGGCCAGGATCTCCTCGTCGGCGGTTTTCATCCGTTCGATGGTGAGCGGGCCGGTGTCCTCACATGTCTGCTTGCCCCATGCGCCAAAGCGTGGATCCGGGGGCGCGGGATTGTCTGTCGCGGTTGCCTTACACTTCAGCATGCCGCGCGGCCCAAACTTGGCAAGGAACGCTGGGTTCTTCGGATAATCCACATTTTCCGGTTCCTCTTCGGAATTCAGATGATAGAGATTGCCGAAGAACTCATCGAACCCGTGCACCGTGGGCAGGAACTCGTTGCGATCGCCAAGATGGTTCTTGCCATTTTGAAAAGTCATGTAGCCGAGCGGCTTGAGCAACTCGGCGATCGTCGGATCCTGTTTCTGCAGGCCGATCGGTGAGCCCGGCAGTCCGACCTTGGTCAGGCCGGTGCGAATGGGACTCTGCCCCGTGATGAACGCCGCGCGACCTGCCGTGCAACTCTGTTGCCCGTAGTAGTCGGTGAACAGCGCGCCCTGTTTCGCCAGTTGGTCGATGTTGGGCGTCCTGTATCCCATCATGCCGTGGTTGTACGCGCTGACATTCCAGTAGCCGACGTCATCCCCAAAGATGACGAGGATGTTCGGCCTCTTTTGTTGAGCATTGAGTTGGAGGGCTGTGACGAACATCCACAGACAAATAATCCAGGGCACACGAGGTTTTTTCATCGCCGTTCCTTTGGAATCGTTGCGCATTGATTGTGGGCTATCTGTGACAGTAGTGTTTTCCTATATCGTGAAAGAGATTCAGTTGCCGCTGTCGTCGTCCTGGTCCTTCGTGACGATTCTCCAACCCTTGGGATTGAACACTTTCAGCGAGTTTGCCGCATCGGCAGTCTTCTCGCCCAAGTCCTTCTCGTACACGACTCCCTTATCGTCGATGACGAAAGTCATTACGCCCGAGTTGCGATACTCGGCTGGATAGGCGATGAAGGCGAAGCCGCCGGTCATCTTGCCATCAACGAGGAAGCTCTTCGTCTCGCCTTTGGCATTCACCCGACCAGTCAAGAGGCGATAGAGGTAGCCATGGAAAGGCTGCGCGGTATCCTGCTGGCCGGTGTAACCCTTTCCCGCGGCATAGGCAACCAGTGGGCCGATGGGGCTCTCGGTCTCGCCTTCGGCTACCTTCCAATAGAGCCCGTCCTGCTTGCCGGGGTCGCTGATGAATTTCTGAGCGTACTGTTTGACCACGTCGCCATCATGCGTCTGGCTGAAGTATTCGCTCTGCGCGTCAGCCAGAGCTCGACACACACGAATGGCGGCGAGTTCGTTCCTACCGATGCGCCGGAAGAGGATCTCCTGCACCCCAGCCTTGGTGTCGAAGTACCAGGTGCCTGCGGTGCCCTTCTTCAGGGGAATGGGGAACGGCCAGTTTTCCGCGCCAAGAATAAGCGTCTGGTCCCCATCAACATCTTTCGCCCAGCGATTCATCTGCTCATAGCGCTCGATGAAAGTGTCGCGGGTATTCTTGTCCTCCACCTCGTCGCCGGAGGAGATAATGCTAGCTGAAGACGCTCCGAGAACGGCCTCGACGGCCGTCTTGTCCCCCGACTTCGCGGCGTTGTACAGCGCCGTGCCGGCATCCTGCGCGTTGGCGAAGGTCTTCTGCCCAGCCTCTTGTGCAAAACCAATTCCCGCGAATAAAACAAGCGACGCCAGCCACAGTGCAGTGCTCATGAATTTCGATTGCCACCGCATACATGCACCTTTCGAATTTCTGTCGGACATGATCCGCAACCTCCGCCATACATCGGCAATTTGATGCTCGTGAAGTTACTTGACAGTTGCGATTAGCGCTTCCGGCCGCCACCACTACGAGCCGCTGGTGCGCTGCGTTGTTGACCGGCCTTTGCTCCGCCGGTGCCCTTATAGCTTTGTTGTCCTCGAGCGCTCTGCGCCTGCGTCTGCCCGCCCGCTCCATATCCGCTGAAGGCACCTGATTTGGTGCCGGTTGCAGACTGCTGTCCATAACCGCGGTTGTTGGCAGGCGCCGTGGCACCGTTGGAGCCTTTGTTGTAATTGCCGGTGTTGGTGCTCCGGTTCCCGCCATTAACGTTGTTCCTGCTGTTCCCGGCATTGATGTTGCCAGTATTGACATTGTTGCGGTTGCCGCCGTTAACGGTATTTTTGTTTCCAGTGTTGATGTTGACGGTATTGCCGCTGACATTCGTGTTGCGGTTGTAGCTGCCGCCGTACGGAGTTGCTACCGGCCGGTTTCCGTAGTAGCCCCCATTGCGGTAGATATTGCTGTTGGAGACGTACACGTTGCGGTTGTAAACGACGGCCCCGCCATGCCACCCGCAGCCCCAACTGTTCCATCCCCAGCCACAGCAGCCGCCGCTTATCGCCGCCCCGACCGCCATGCCCACGCCGAACGAAATGACGGCTGTGGTGACCATGGCGCTCGTACTGTAGCCCGGAGGATAGTAGGGCACACCGTAAACTACGGTTGGGTTATAGACGGGTACGTACACCACCTGCGGGCTGGCCGGTTGGATCACTATCACCTGCTGGCCTTGTTGTGTCTCGGTCTTCACGGTTTGCTGCGACGTGCTCTTCAGATTACCTGCAGCCTTGGCTTGCTTGCGCAGTCTCTGCACAGAGGCCATCACGTCCTTCTGCTGGTTGTAGGCAGCGTCGCCCAAGGCCGAGGTCCATGACAGGTTGGTTGCCATGTTGTTAAGCACCGAGGGGAACTGAGTCAGCGCCTTGACACTCGGATCCCACGACTGACCATCCACCTTCTTCATCAACTCGGCACTGTTCAGCTTGGAGTTTGCCTGCAGCCACGCATTGGCGGTGACGACCTGGTCGGGATAGGTCGAGGCCGCAACGATCTGCGCCACTAGCGCGTCGGGATACAAGGCAATTGGCGACACCAACTCATCAATCTGTGTTGCGGACAAGTTAGCCTGCGCAGCTTCCTGCATGGCAAATACAGGCGGATGAATTGCGACGGAAGCCCACGCTTCGAAGCCGGTGGGCGAAGTAACAATAAGAATTCCCCAGGTCAGGACGAATGCCAAAACCTGTTTCATACGTACCATGATCGCTCCTGTCTATGTCGTCTGGTTGAGCGCCGCCACTCGCACCGATATAGTTGCATTCTAGCGCACTTGCGTCGACGCTATGTACCGGCGATTCCCTTGTTCTGCAGAATCCTGACCACAACCCGACGGTTTTCGGCTTGGCCTTCAGCCGTCTTGTCGTTGCCCACCTGTCTGCTTTCACCCATCGCGCCCGGCGCAAGCATGTTGGTAAGCGGAACGTGGCCCTGCTGCTGCAAGAATTGGGTCACGTTGTTGGCCCGATCTTCGCTCAGCTTCTGATTCAGCGAAGCGCTGCCTACCGATGAGGCATAGCCTTTCACCTGGATCATATAGGCAGTGATGGTCTTGGCCTTGTCGGCCAATTGCTGCAGTTGTGGCTTGTACTTGGGATCGATGGTGACTTTGCCATTGGCGAAATAAACCGTCACTTCGTCGAGGATATTGTAATCGCCCAACTCCCCGAAACGCTTGTTGGCGGCCGCGATGGCGGCTTTATTGGCGGCGACCTTTTCCTGGGTCGCGGCCATCTCCTGTTGTTGCTGTGCCATGGCCTGTTGTTGCTGCGCCAGCTCTGCCTTCTGTTGCGCTAGCTCTTCTTGACTCTGCTGTATCTCCTGTTTCGCCGGTTGCAGGCCGGCCTGGATACTCTGCGCCTGTTCCAAGTCATTGCCTTTGAACTTGACCGAACTCGCCACCAGTTGGTTCTGTGCGTTGTAAGTCCCCTCAACCTGGACGGGAAGACCGGGTACGAGCGCGGCCATCGACATTTGCTTGCGCCGCGCCTTGAGAACACCTTGCACTTGGGACACTTGGGTATTATCGGTAAGCACCACCACCAGCTTCGGCGAATCCGAGGTCTGCAGCGTCATGGTGGATCCGCTGCGTCCGGTTATCAGACCTTCGACCTTGGCGGTCTGAGCGGCTGCGACACCGCAGGACAATACAAGTGTTGCCAGAGATAACGTTACGGTGAATGCAAACTTTACAAATCTGACTCTCTTCATGATCTTTCTCCTTTGTGCTGTCAGCCTTTCACGGCATTCGGCTTTGTAATTAATCCATCGGGCGCAGTAAGGCTGATTCCACGGAGATCAAGGCGTCACTTGGAGATTAATAGTCACCCCAAGCAGCAAACCGCTTGTGGCTACGTCGCAGATGAAAGCGTAGCTGGTCCGATAGTTCACGTCGAGATAACGCCAACCCGCCTGCAGAATGCATTTTTTTCGACTTTATAACCGAGCAGCCCAGCCACCTGATAATCGGAATTTGCTCCGCCCCAACCGGCGTCTCCCAACACTGTGACTACCGCTTTGGGTTACAAGGGAATTTCGATCTTAGCTCCCCCGACAGCATCGACCCAATTCTGCGACGCTGAGACACCGTCTGCTCAACGGACAGGATATGGTTCATTCTCCGTGGGCGTAACTGTCACTTGCGACAGTGGTGTCTTCCCAAGTTTCGGAAGGCTCGTAGCAACTTTTGCGGTAGGCTGCACTAAAATCAATCACTTGCAGGGATATGTCAAGAATTATTAGTTGTCATACTTCGATTCGAGGAAGATAATGTGAGCAACTTCCTCCCAGGTCGATCGTCGTGATGGTCTCGGAGAGTGGCCACTTTGTCAGATCGTTATGCAAGAGAAGCCAAGCGCAAGGGTGGGGCCTCGCGGATGCCGCGAGTTTGGCGCCACAAAGTGGCTTACTGCTGCGTGGTTGTTGACGATTTGCGCACTTGCCTGGACCTGCTCCGCCCAACTCTGCTTTGCGGATTCCCCGCCAGCCAAGAATGTCCTGATTCTGTTCAGCTTCTCGGAGCGTAAGCTCCTCGATATCGAGCTTCTGAAATCGAACGTCCGGGCACATCTCTCGGTACCCGTAAACTTCTACGTCGAATACATGGAATCGCAACGGTTCGAAAGCCGGGACTACCAGAAGAGCCTCAGTGAAAGTTTGCGCGTGGTGTATGCCAAGGAGAAACTGGACCTCGTCATTGTCGTAGCCTATCCGGCGCTTCAATTTGCGGTAGAGTTTCGGGACCGAATTTTTCCAGGAGTTCCAATCGTCTTCATGTGGGTCGCGCCGGGCAGAATAGAGGGACGCAAACTCTGGCCGGATGTAACCGGGATTACCGTTCGGGAGGATGTTCAAGGCACGTTGGATCTGGCGCTTCGCCTCAACCCTGGCACGAAGAATATCGCTGTGGTGACGGGCAGTTCAGAGTTCGAGAGCTACTGGCTGGCACTGACTCATCAGGAGCTTGGGCTTTACGCAAATCAGTTGAATGTGATCGATTTGGTGGGACTTCAGACCGACCAACTGCTGCGGCAAGTGCCAATGCTTCCCCCACACACTGTTGTTTTCTTTCAGCTTATACCGCAAGAATCGTCGCAGGTGGTCGTCGGTACGTATGATGTTCTTGCGGCCGTCTCCCAGCGGTTTCCCACTTACTGCATTCACAATTATTGTTTTGATCATGGGGCAATTGGGGGATCCTACGCTGATTTCGATGAGCAGGCAGTACAAGCAGGCGCGCTCGCCGCGCGAGTGCTCTCGGGCGAAAAACCGGAAAACATTCCCGTGATACACGGCTCGCATGCCCGCCCACAAGTCGATTGGCGGCAACTTCGCCGCTGGAACATTCCAGAATCAGCGCTTCCCCCCGGAACGATTGTCTTGTATCGGCAGCCGACGGTATGGGAACGGTACGAGAGGTACATCGTTGCTGGTCTTGTACTGATTGCTCTCCAGACGTTCCTGATCATCGGGTTGCTGTGGCAACGCGGGCGGAAACAGAAAGCCGAGGCCAGTCTGCATGAAAGTGAAAAGCGTTTCCGCGCGATAGCGGCTACAACACCTTCCCTGCTCTGGATTTGCGGCAAGGACGGCAAAGTCACTTATCTCAACGACAGACGGGTAAACTTCACTGGCCGCGATCCGGGGGCTGGATTTGCAGACGCCTGGACGGCATTCATTCACCCTGATGACTTGCAAAGTGTACTGACGGCAAACTCCCGGGCCCTTGAACAAGGCGTAGGATTTTCCAAGGAGTACCGGCTGCGCCGGCGGGATGGAGTGTACCGCTGGATGTTGGATGTCGCCGCGCCGCGAATCAACGGCGATGGCTCGTTTGCCGGGTTTATCGGTTCGGCCACCGACGTTACGGACCAGAAATTGGCGCAGGAAGCGCTTGAAAGAATGGGTGGTAAGTTGATCGAGGCCCAGGAAAAAGAGCGCAGCCTCATCGCCAGAGAACTTCATGACGACATCTGCCAGAGGCTTGCAATGCTCTCGCTTGAACTGGGACAGGTGAACCATGAGCCGAACGGTCATGACACCCCGGCGAATACGCGGATTGAGGCAATCCAGCAGCACTGCTCCGAAATCGCCGCTGATCTCCAGACGCTCTCGCACGAGTTGCACTCTTCGAAGCTGGATTACCTTGGTATCGTAGCTGCCTTGCGGAGTTTTTGCCGGGAATTGTCCCAACAGCAGAATCTGGACGTCGAGTTCACCTATGAGAATGTTCCGAACCCTTTGCCCGCAGATATTTCCCTTTGCCTGTTTCGGGTCGCACAGGAAGCGCTGCACAATGCGGTGAAATACAGCGGGGTGACCCGCTTCTTGGTGGATCTGCGGGGCACGGAAAACCATATCCAGCTTGAGATCAGAGACGCAGGTGTGGGGTTCAATATGCCGGCAGCGATGCGGAATGGAGGATCGGGGCTGATCAGTATGCAGGAGCGCGTCCATCTGGTGAAAGGCACTTTTTCTGTCGAGTCAAGGGTGAGCGACGGTACGAGGATTATCGCCATCGTGCCCCTGCTTGCAGAGATGGATGCTCTAGGAACGGCTGTCGGGAGCGTCTGAGGCAAGGAAATTCGGCGGAGGCCGATATGAGACGAACACGCATCTTGCTCGCCGACGATCATACGATGGTCTCTGCAGCCTTCCAGAAGTTGCTGGAACCCCATTACGAAGTTGTGGGCTGCGTTGCAGACGGCTTTGCCTTGGTAAAGGCGGCGGCCAAGCTCAGGCCCGACGTCGTGCTCTTGGACGTAGGCATGCCCTTATTGAACGGCTTGGATGCGGCGCGACAGCTGAAAAAGGTAATGCCCGGCATAAAGCTCATTTTTCTCACCATGAATCCTGACTCAGATATCGCTAGCGAAGCGTTCCGGATCGGGGCATCAGCCTATCTCTTGAAGACCTCACAACCATCCGAGCTGTTGCAAGCGATCCGTGATGTTGTAAGAGGAGTCACGTATGTGACTCCGCAAATCAGCCGCGCCATCGAAAAGGCCTTTATCCGGGACCCCAACGCGCTGAATCGCCGAAGGGAACTCACCGACAGGCAGCGTGAAGTTCTGCAGATGCTTGCAGAAGGGCGCTCTCTTAAGGAGATTGCTTACGTCCTTAAAATTACCCACCGAACCGTCCGGTTTCACAAGGCCAGGATCATGGAAGAGCTTGGAATCACCACCAACTCCGACCTTGTGAAGTACGCGATCCATCACGGAGTAATTTCCGCCATCTAGGGACTGCCGGCAGAGGACCTGCACAACCAGCCCGCGCTCCCCCAGACTGTCGCAAGCGACAGTAGACAAGCGTCCTCGACAGGAGAACAATCGCAAATGTAGGCATTCGTTACTTGCTGCCCGGCACCACATTGATGCCGTGATGGCATTTCGAATCATGGCCGCTATTGCAAGCGGTGAACATCTTCGCCGCAAGCGGAAAGCAGAGAGAAACATGTTCAAGAAATCGAAACTTGTCAGAATCGCGATGCCAGGCCTGCTGGTCCTGGGCTTGATGATGATCGGCAGCATCCCCGGTTACTCCAGAGACAAGTATGAAACCATCGACGCCACCGCCTGGGGTACGAGCACCCAGCTCGGACGCAACGTCGGCGTCAAGCTGATTATCTACGAGTGGTCGACCCCAGAAGATCGGCAGATTCTCGTGGACGCATTCCAAAAGGGACAAAACCAGGGACTGGTCAATGCCCTGGAAAAAATGAGGGCGGTTGGCCGGATTCAGATCCCTGGCACATTGGGCTATGACGTCAGCTTTATACGCCTGATTCAGACGCCGACGGGCCGGAAGATCCGCTTCGTCACCAACCGCAAGATTACGTTTGGAGAAGCTTACGCGGATAGCCAGTCGCAGAGCTTCAATCTTACAGCCGGTG
Organism: Candidatus Korobacteraceae bacterium; assembly: GCA_049522855.1. Lineage (GTDB taxonomy): Bacteria > Acidobacteriota > Terriglobia > Terriglobales > Acidobacteriaceae > Bog-257. The sequence goes on along the minus strand of JBEKNL010000081.1, from coordinate 9,903 downwards.
AACTCGACCTGAACGACCAGGATAAGAGCAAGAGCACCGGTGTGCTGTATCCCGCTGCTCAGTTAACCATCAACAAGGATGGCGAGTTGCAGTTAGATCTGAACCAGAATCCATGGAGACTGGGGAACTTCATCGACTGGAAGGGTACGGCCGAGGACTAGTCCCTCAGCGGGCGGTTTGACTGGCCACTGACGCAATCTGTTTATTCACGATGCTCACTCGTACGAGGTGCCTTATGAAGATGCAACGCTTCGCTTCCTTGAGTGCTCTGCTTGTGTTGTCCTGCGTCGTGCTGCTGAACGGTACCGCTGCCCAGGCACAAAAGAAGAGCAAGTACGTGTGCAGCGAGCCAGATCCGGCAAGCCTATGCACCGCGGCCAACACCTGCGGGTCGGCTTCCGCTCCCTGCACGGTGGATATCACCAAGTCAGGCAGTTCGTCCAATGTCAAACCGGGAATTCCGAACGCTAAGAACAATCAGTTCTTCTGCGTTAAGGCCGGCACGACGGTCGTATGGATGACCTCGAACAAGAACGCCGGGTTCATGGTTTCTTTCGGAACCGACTCGCCCTTCACTCCGGACGACCCTATTATGGGCGGCGCTAACAAGCAGGTCACCGTGAAGGCGAACACTCCGGGCTGCTATAGGTACGATGCCGGGGCATTCTATTCCGGGGCGACCTACGGGATGAGCGGCGGGAGCAAGCCCGAATTGGTCATTCTGCCGTAGGTCGAAGCCTGGCCGCTTTAGTCGAGGGGAGAGGTGCATGGCTATTGATAAGGCTGTGTTGTTTTTGGCGCGCCCATTGCAGGCGCTGGCGCTCGTCCTGCTTGTTTCGTTCAGCGCGCAAGGGCAAAAAATTCACGTCAACAAATACGATCCCAATGCCGATTTTTCCAAGTTCAAGACGTTCGCGTGGGCGCCGCCTGGCGCAGTGGCCCGTCCCGTGCTGGTGGCCATAACCGTTGGCTCCATCGAAGACCAACTCACGCAGAAAGGCCTCAAGAAGGTTGCCAGCAATCCGGACCTGATCCTTCAGGTGTATGGATCCATCGACCAGGACTCCACCTTCTACTCCAACGATCCGCTTTATAACGCGACCGGAGGCATTCCACCCTTCGACCCGAGCTTCTCCGGCCCGGCGCTGGCAGGCACCTGGGGCAACACGACAGTGACCATCCACAAAGGAGAACTGGTCGTCGATTTAATCGATGCCAGTGCCAAGAAACTGGTGTGGCGTGGCATGGCGCAACAGAACCTGAGCACCAAGCCAGAGAAGTTGGCGAGCCAGGTGCAAGATGCCGTTGTGAAGATGTTCAAGCAGTATCCTGCGGGGAGGCCATAGAGCCGCCAAGGGCCTCGAAGTTGGCTTCCGGAAAGTCGAAAAGAATTTCTTTTCATAACGACTGCACAAACACTCTGCATCAACCGCTCACTGTCGCAAGTGACAGTAGCCAAGCATTTGCAATAGGGAAACAATTGCATCTGAGGCGTCCGTGTTTTGTTAGTCGAAACCAACGACCGGGTTCCAATGGCCAAGATTCGAGTTGTGCTCGCCGATGATCATCAGGCTTTGCTCGCAAGAGTTCGCCAAGTACTGGCCGAGGAGTATGAAGTGGTCGGCGTGGCGGAGAATGGTAGCCAAGCCGTGGATGCGGTTCGCACGCTCAATCCTGACGTACTTGTGATCGATATCTCAATGCCGGTTCTAGATGGACTGCAGGCGGCAAGACAGCTCCAGAAGGCGCATTGCCGTACCAAGATCGTATTTCTGACGATCCATGAAGATCATGACTTTGTTGCTGCGGCGTTTTCCGCCGGAGCGGTCGGCTATGTCATCAAAGCGTGCCTCTCTACCGACCTGGTTCCAGCAATTCTTGGAGCTATGCAGGGGCGTACCTTTGTGTCGAGCTTCACGCCGAGGTAGGGTTACAATCCAGCCTTGAGTGGTCGCGAATTGGCTGCGACACTTCCAACGTTATGGGCCAAGACGACTGCCAAGGGCACTTCTCGCCAGGGTAGGTGATTGCGCAAACATTCCAAACAAGGAGAAAGCGGACTTCGAAGATCGCTACTGATCGGCGTGGGCGTTGTCGTCGCTGCCCTATGCACTGTGGGTGTCTGGCGCTGGTTAGCTGCGGCGCACCCACAGGGGATGAAACCGGCGGCAGCTATTGCCATCTACGTGGGTGAGGAGCGCTGCGCCCAATGTCATGCAGAACAAGTACAGGCGTGGCGAACGTCGCACCACGCTAAAGCGATGCAGGTGGCCAGCGATTCAAGTGTGCTGGGAGATTTCAACAATGCACGCTTTGCCAAGCACGGTGTAACGTCAAGCTTCTCCAAGAAAGGTGGCAAGTTCTACGTTCGTACTGATGGCCCCGACGGCAAGCTCCAGGATTACGAGCTTCCTTACACGTTCGGTGTATCGCCCTTGCAACAGTACCTGGTTGCATTTCCCAACGGCCGACTGCAGAGCTTCGTTGTGGCGTGGGATTCACGCAGCAAGCAACAAGACGGCCAACATTGGTTCCACCTCTATCCCGATCAAACTTTAACTGCTGCTGATCCTCTGCACTGGACGGGACGAAACCAGACGTGGAATTACATGTGTGCCGATTGTCACTCCACCAATCTGCGCAAAAATTATGATCTCGCCACGGACAGCTACGCGACTACCTGGTCGGACATCGATGTCTCTTGCGAATCCTGCCATGGACCGGGTTCGAATCACGTGGCTTGGGCGCAAGCCCGTAAGGAAGGGTCATACAAGCCAAGCAATAGCACGGACGGTCTGGTTGTGGACCTGAAGCCGGCGAGTGGATCGTGGTCAGTCTCGCAACCCGACATGGGGACCATGCACTGGAAGGGACAGGCCCGCTCACACAATGAGATCAACACTTGCGCACCGTGTCATTCGCGCCGGCATCCAATCACCAGCGAATTTCAGCCAGGACAGCCTTTTCTCGACACCTATGTCCCGAGTCTCCTGGAAGAAGGTGTCTATTACCCTGATGGCCAGATCCTTGAGGAAGACTACGAGTGGGGTTCGTTCCTTCAAAGCAAGATGTATAACCAGGGCGTGACGTGTTCAGACTGCCACGATCCTCACACCGCCAAATTGCCACAGGTGGGCCTGAACGCGGTCTGCGGCAAGTGCCATTCGCTGGCGAAATTTGGCAGCGAGCAACACCATCATCACAAGGCAGACAGCGCGGGCGCGTTGTGTGTGAACTGCCACATGCCAACGAGAACCTACATGGTGATCGATGCCCGGCGCGATCACAGCTTCCGCGTGCCGCGTCCCGATTTCTCCGTCGCATATGGAACCCCGAACGCCTGCAATCTGTGCCATAGAGACAAGTCTAACGGTTGGGCTGTTGATACCGTCGTGAAGTGGTATGGTGCAAACCGTCGGCATGAGGCACACTTTGTCGAAGCGATCGATGCCGGGCGTCGCGGCTTGCCGGACGCAGAAAAAGAGCTGACCGCCCTGATCCAGGACCCGACCAAGCCCGGGATTGCCCGGGCTACCGCGTTGAGCCTGCTTCCTGCGTACCTCACTCCAGCTTCGATGCCCGCCGTGCAAACCGCACTCCGGGATAACGACGCACTGGTACGCAGCCAGGCCGTGCGATCGCTCGAGCCGCTCCCGCCCCAGCAACGGGTTGGTTTGGCGGCGCCATTGCTGAGCGACCCGGTCCGTTCCGTGCGCATCGAAACAGGGCGCCTGCTGGCCGGAACTCCGCCTGATCTTTTGCAGGACACCCAGAAGACAGCGCTCGACCGCGATATCTCCGAGTTGATCGCCAGCGAGATGGCCTCGGCTGAACGTCCAGAGAACCATATGAATCTGGCCCTGTTATACGCCCAGATGGGACGCACAAGTGATGCGGAAAGCGAGCTCAAAACTGCTCTGCGACTTGATCCGAAGTTTGTGCCGGCCATGGTCAACTTTGCCGACCTCTATCGCCAGCAGCAGCGCGACGATGAAGGCCAGCAATGGCTGGAGAAGGCGATCAAGGTCGCGCCCGACGCCGCGGAACCCGTGTATGCTCTTGGTCTGCTCAAGGTCAGGCAAAAGCAGTATCAAGAAGCATTGAGCCTGCTGGCGAAAGCGGCGATGCTTCAGCCAAACAACGTGCAATACAGCTACGGCTATGCCGTTGCCCTGCAATCCAGCGGGCGGGTGAGCCAGGCCATTACAGTTTTGCAACAGGCGCACCAGAGGCGCCCCGCGGACCGAGAGGTCCTTGATGGGCTAATCTCGTTCGAGCGCGATAACGGGAATATTCCGACAGCAATTGTGTACGCTCAGCAGTTAGTAGAACTGGTTCCTGATGATCCCGGCGCAAAAGCAACACTGCAGGAGTTGCAGAGACAAGTACGCTGAGGGCCATCGGGTGCGTAACCCCGTTTGACACATGCCAGTGCCGCCAGCCTTTAGGTGTCCGGACACTACCCCCAAAGTTGCAGACTGATGCCTGTCGCGAGAGACAGTTCTCCTACAGTATGAATTACAGTGAACTAGGAGAGTCGTCCTAACCTTGCGCCGACGGATCCAATCGGCAGCGGAACGTCTACGGGCTAGCTGTGGTCAGTATGAAGAGCAGCTGGAAGTTGTAAGAGAAATAATGGGTTATCAGCCGGCATGAGTCACACAACCGATCTTCTGTCACCATTGCCGATTTATCCCGGCACCAAACCGCGCTTTCACGCGATGGTGAAGCCCACAGGAGCAATTTGCAATCTTGACTGCGCCTACTGCTATTATCTGCACAAAGAAGAGCTGTTGGGCAGCGACAGCAAGTTCCGCATCAGCGACGAGGTCCTGGAAGCCCACGTTCGACAGTACATCGAAAGCCAGCGCGGCGACGAGGTCGTGTTTTCCTGGCAGGGAGGCGAACCTACCCTGCTTGGAGTGGGCTTCTTCGAGAAGGTGGTTGCTCTGGAGAAGAAATACCAGCGTCCCAACCAGCGCATCGAGAACGATCTCCAGACCAACGGAACGCTACTGAACGATGAGTGGTGTGCATTTCTACGCCAAAATAAGTTCTTGGTTGGGCTGAGCATCGATGGACCGCAGGAGTTGCACGACCGATTTCGCGTGGACAAAGGCGGCCAGCCGACGTTTGAGAAAGTTTTTGCCGCCGGACGACTATTGCAGGGGTATGAAATTCCTTTCAACACGCTGACCGTAGTCAATCGCGTCAATGCGAAAAGGCCGCTGGATGTCTATCGCTTCCTGAGCCGCGAGCTTCGCCCGCGGGAGTTGCAATTCATTCCCTGCGTGGAACCAAAGGTATTCGAGAACATCGCGCCGCAAAAATGGGATCCGGCTGCACTGCCAATGCAGGGATCATTGGCTGCACGTCCAGGCAATCCTGATTCCGTAGTCACGGATTGGTCGATCGATCCCGACGACTGGGGCTACTTTCTCTGCAAGGTCTGGGACGACTGGTACCGGCGCGATTATGGCAAAGTTCACGTCAACCTGTTCGAGACTGCGGTCGCGCAGTGGATGGGGATGGACTCGCAGCTATGCGTCTATAACGAGTTCTGCGGCAAGGGTGTGGCGCTGGAGCATGATGGCAGCGTGTATTCCTGCGATCACTACGTGTATCCAGAATACAAGCTGGGCAATATTTCTGAGCAGCATATCTCGCGCATGGTGTTTTCCGAGCGCGAGAAAAAATTCGGTTTTGCCAAGTTCCACGACCTGCCGCAACAGTGCCGCGATTGCAAATACCTGTTTGCCTGCAACGGCGAATGCCCTAAGAACCGACTAATTCGCACCCGCCACGGCGAACCGGGACTGAACTACCTGTGCAGCGGTCTGCTGAAGTTCTGGCAGCATATCGATGGCGACATGAAGGACATTCTGCAGCGCGTCGTGCGTTCCGGTCTCCCTGCGAACCTTCCACACTTCCACGTTGGTTAGAGCAGTTAGTCGCCCCCTGTCGCAAGTGACAGTTCCAAACTTATAGGCCGACGAGCACAATTCAGCCGAACAATACGTGTCCACTTCCGGGGCACGATTTTGTTGCCGCGCATTGAGGCTCACCAGTTTGGTCGTTTCAATGCATTTCCTTTCTCACCACTGGCTGAGGTTGCTTTCTCGCCATTAGCCGGGGGAGAGGAAGCCGAGCGACGCAACTGTATTGCAGACGGTTTCTGTCATGGGCAAGCAGGCCTTTCCGGCAAATCAGTAACGGCGTTAAGAGAGGAGAGAATCCGTGAAAGTAAGATCGAAACTACTTAAGACACAGTTGGTCGTAGCCATGGCGGCTCTGTCGGCCCAACTGGCGGCGGCGCAGCAGACAAACTGCGGCCCTGGTTCGGCTTGCGCGACCACATCTATCGATGGCAAGCAACTTCCCCCACCACCGCAAACGTTCAAAGGCAAGATCGGGCGCAGTACCGCGCAGTCGACGCCCTATTGGCCGGCCCGCGTGGTCCCGCCCAAAGGTGCTCCCAACGTGCTGCTGATCATGACCGACGACTCCGGCTTCGGCGTCACCAGTACATTCGGCGGCGTAATCCCGACTCCGGCCCTCGACCGGATCGCGGCGATGGGACTTCGCTACACCAATTTCAATTCCACGGCGCTGTGTTCGCCGACGCGTGCGGCCCTGATTACCGGGCGCAACCATCACTCGGTGGGCTTCGGCGTGATTTCCGAGCAGGCAACCGGCTTCCCGGGTTACGACAGCATCATCACGCCCGACAAGGCGACGATCGGCCGCATCCTCCGGGACAACGGCTATAGCACGTCCTGGTTCGGCAAGGACCACAACACGCCGGCATTTGCGGCAAGCCAGGCCGGGCCGTTCGATCAATGGCCAACCGGCATGGGCTTCGATTACTTCTATGGCTTCGTTGGCGGCGACGCCAACCAGTGGGAGCCGAATCTGTTCCGCGGCACGTCGCAGATATATCCCTACGTCGGCCATCCCGGCTGGAACCTGACGACGGCGCAGGCGGATGATGCCATCGAATACATGAAGCGACTCAACGCCGTCGCTCCAGACAAGCCTTTCTTTATCTATTACGTTCCGGGCGGCACGCACGCACCGCATCATCCCACGCCGGAGTGGGCCAAGAAGATCAGCGACATGCACCTGTTCGATAAGGGCTGGGACGATTTGCGCGATCAAATCTTCGCCAACCAGAAGAAGCTGGGCGTGATTCCACAGAACGCCAAGCTGACGCCGTGGCCGCATGACCTGCTCAAGCATTGGGACGAGCTCACGCCCGACGAAAAGAAGATGTTCCTGCGCCAAGTGGACGTCTTCGCCGCCTATGTTGCGTACACCGACAACGAGATCGGCCGGGTGGTGCAGGAGGTCGAGGATGAGGGCAAGCTCGACAACACCTTGATCATCTACATCAACGGCGACAACGGCACCAGCTCCGAAGGCACACTGAATGGCACTCCCAACGAGGTCGCAATGTTCAATCAGGTGAATGTATCTGTTGCCGACCAGTTGAAATACTTCTATGACGTCTGGGGTTCTGACAAGACTTACAACCACATGGCAGTGCCGTGGGCATGGGCGTTCGACACGCCGTTCTCCTGGACCAAACAGATTAGTTCGCATTTCGGCGGCGTGCGTCAGGGAATGGCCATCGCCTGGCCGGGCCACATCACCGACAAGGGCGGCATTCGCAACCAGTTCCATCACATGATCGACATCGTACCCACCATCCTCGAAGCTACGGGTATACCGGCGCCGGAAGTTGTGGATGGCATTCCTCAGAAACCGATCGAGGGCGTCAGCATGATGTACACCTTCGACAAAGCTAACGCCAACGCGCCGTCAACTCACCACACCCAGTATTTCGAGATGTTTGGCGACCACGCCATCTATCACGACGGATGGATCGCCAGCACCAAGGTCATGCGGCCACCCTGGGTGACGATGGGTAATTTCAGCCAGGATCCAGCTACGTACCCGTATGAACTGTACGATCTCACCAAAGACTGGACCCAGTTCGACAACGTCGCCGCCAAGTATCCGGAGAAGGTCAAGGAAATGGCTGACCTTTTCTGGACAGAGGCGGCGAAGTACCAGGTGTTGCCGCTGGACGCGAGCGTGGCGACCCGAATCGTCGCGGCGCGGCCAAGTCTCAGCGCCGGACGCTCGGTGTTCACCTACAACGGCCCAGTCACCGGCACACCGAACGGCGACGCACCCAGCATCCTCGATACGTCTTACAACTTCAAGGCTGACGTTGAGATTCCGCAGGGCGGTGGCGAAGGCATGATCGTCACCCAGGGCGGCCGCTTCGGCGGCTACGGTTTCTACGTGCTCAAGGGCAAGCCGGTGTTTCTGTGGAACCTGGTCGATCTCAAACGTGTGAAGTGGCAAGGCCCTGATGTGCTGACGCCCGGCAAGCACACGCTGGAGTTCGACTTCAAGTACAACGGCCTCGGCTTGGCCACGCTCGCCTTTAACAATGGAAGCGGCGTCGGTCAGGGCGGTACGGGCACCCTCAAGGTGGACGGCACGGCGGTGGCCACTCAGACCATGGAACACACCCTGCCATTCATCCTGCAGTGGGATGAGAACTTCGACGTTGGATCCGATACCGGCACTCCGGTGGACGACCGGGACTATCAGGTTCCGTTCACCTTCACCGGTAAGCTCAACAAACTGACGCTGACGATTGACCGGCCGCAGTTGACGCCAGCTGACATAAAAATGTTGGAGCAGGCCCAGCGCAACAACCACGCCAGCGAGTGAAGCTGAAGCAAGCGGCGGCCAGCGCGGCTGACGCACCGTAGCAGCGCGCTAATAACGGGGCAGCTCGCAAGGACTGCCCCGTGTGTTGTAGTGCAGCACAGCTCTTCATAACCATTTGGGACAATTCGTCTCCGGAGCCGGGTAAACGACTGATGATGGTCGCGATGAGAATTGCGCACGGAGTTTTCACAGCCGTCGTGGTTAACCCTGCCACTTGGCGTGGCAACTGGGCATGGGGTTTGCCGTTGATCGTGCTGACCGTGCTCATCCATGTCTTAGGCCTCGGACTCATGATGCAAACATCTGTTCGCGTTTCCAGCCGCACTATCCAGCGCCGTCACCCCACGGCTGTTTTCGTGATGGTCATAGGTTCCGCGACCTGGTTGGCCACATTTCTGCTCGGGATAGAGGCAGGTATCTGGGCTGCCGCCTACCGGCTTCTCGGCGCTCTACCTGACAATAGGTCCGCGATGCTCTATTCGCTGAACGCGATAACCAGCTACGGGCACACGAATCTGCTTCTGGAAGAGCACTGGCAACTCCTGGGAGCGCTGGAGGCGCTGAATGGATGGCTGCTGTTCGGACTGACCACCGCCTTCCTTTTTGGGGTCGTCCAGAGAGATTGGGGGCTGCGTAACGGGAGATCGCGCGGATAAAGTCAGATTATTTTTTCTCGTAAGCCCAGCTCTCGAAGCTCCACCTGTCGCAAGTGACAGTTCCCAAACATTCGTAATCGTAGTGAACTGAGAAGGTGGTCGTGCCAACACTGCGAGCGATTACCGCACTGGGCATTGGCGAGGCCAACTGGCCGCGAACGCGCCCTTATGGCGTGAGGATCGAATAAAGAACGAAATGCTGAACACATTTCGCCCAATGTGGAAGACTAACACTATGCAATGAGAGGAAATGACCCATGCAAGGAGAGGCAATGACTTCGTACCGAAAAGTGTTTTTCGCAGTGTCCGCAGGAGTCACGTTGAGCTTGCTGCTCAGCATGTTTGCGGTTGCACAAGGGCCGGCGGAGTTGACAGCCGCAACGCCGGCAACTACCGCAGACGCGCCCGCTAGCCCAGACGCGCCCGCCGTCCCGGATGCTCCTGCTCCGGCGCCACAGCAGTACCCGACAGGATCCAACGGCGGCAGCGATTGGCGCGT
>JBEKNL010000080.1:0-18430 GCA_049522855.1 Candidatus Korobacteraceae bacterium | reverse complement strand
CGACGGGAAGCTCGGAATTGGCTCTACAGAAGTCGAATCTCAACGTCCGGCGTGAAATCCTTGGCGAGCCCACGAACCCGAGTACGCCGCTGGCCGTGCCCAAAATCAGCTGCTTGCACCACGGGCTGCTAGGGACTATTCCGACTATAGGGGTCCTTCGACTCCGCGCCCGGCGACCCGCAAAATGCCGCCAAACGGATTGACAGAGAGCTTATCCTGAAAGCACTCGGTTAATGACTCTACCCCAAACCATCTTCGCAATGGCGTGCGTGCTCCTTGTCGCAGGGTACGCGTGGTTTCTGATATTCAGACCACACATGCTCGCTAGAAAAGCCCGCGAGAGTATCGAAAAACGAAATCTGCAAGACAATCCACTCGCTTATTACATGATTTGTAGGAGCTGGTATCCGACGTTTCTGCGCTGCGTGGGAGTCTTCATATGGCTATGGGTCGTCGCTTTTCTCTCGATTGGGGTTAGGGACATACTCACGGACCTGCAAAGATGAGCGCCCTGTGGAAATCAGAGTGACCCACCACCAACGGGTTCGTAGTCTTTGCGGGCGCTTCGCTCAGGATGACACCTCAGGAATTCGTGCTGTTGCGGTCGCCGTGCTGCAAATTTATTTTGCGAACGGCGAGCCCGACTGGGCCTGCAATTTCTGCACTGCTTCCTGGTAGATATTTTTCGCGGCTGAGTCCTGGGTAGTGCTGATCTGGTCATTGAGCCACTTCAACATGGCCGCTCGCGAGGGATGGGGAAAGTTCGGTTCGGCATCGTCAATGCGCCACTCGTCGTTGACTACGGTGACGATATAGTCCACGTCCTCGTTGGAATTCGCCGCCTCTCGTGAATAACCAATGCCGGTTTCGAATCGTCCCAGAAGCCGATAGTGGACCGTGATGGTGGACTTGCCGTGAGCCAACACTGGGGCGGTTTCGACGGTGTATCGTGAAATGACGTTCATCTGTGTGTAGTCGGGATTCGTCTTCCACCACACCAGGGGCTGAAGTTTCGGCCAACCCTGGGGGCCCATTCGGGCTCCGTCATAATCCAGGCGGCAATATTTGGAAACCAGCTCACGCATTTGCTCGGCCTTGGTGTCCTGCTCCACGCGGCCCAAGGGCAGTGGAAATTGCGCCCGGGCGGCGCTCCCCACTGCAAGCAAGAAAACTATAGACAGTGCAAAACGGCGAAACCATAACAACGGCATTCGACCCTCTGGTTCAGATGGCTAGTGTGCGTTCCCTTCAAGCCTACACCGGTTTGGGAGTAAGAAAAAAGCGCCCGGCCATCAGCGGAGCGCATGATTCTGTATGGAACGAGATACTAGGCTCGCGCGGTTTTCTGATCGCTGAAGACCTGGCCGTCGCGAATGTGTATGACGCGATGCGCGTACTCGGCGATATCGTGCTCATGGGTGACCAGGACGATGGTATTGCCCTGCTCATGCAGACGATCGAAGAGCGCCATAATTTCCACGCCGGTCTGCGAGTCCAGGTTGCCCGTGGGCTCGTCCGCCAGAATGATGGACGGACTGTTGACCAAGGCGCGAGCAATGGCCACGCGCTGTCGCTGTCCGCCTGACAGTTCGTTGGGCTTATGGTTCATTCTCGATTCCATTCCCACCGATGCCAATGTCTTGCGAGCGCGTTCAAGCCGCTCTTCGGCCGGCACGCCGGCGTAGATCAGCGGAAGTTCGACGTTGTGCAGCGAGGTGGCGCGGGCCAGCAGGTTGAAGGTCTGGAACACGAAGCCGATTTCCTTGTTGCGAATGCGCGCCAGTTCGTCGTCGTCGAGCTCGCTAACCAACTGCCCATTCAGCCAATAATTACCTTGGCTGGGCGTGTCCAGGCAGCCGATGAGGTTCATCAGGGTGGACTTGCCGGAGCCCGAGGGACCCATGATGGCCACGTACTCGTTGGGTTGAATGCGGACACTGATCCCGCGCAGAGCGTGGACCTGCTGTTCCGATCCCATGTCGTACGTCTTCCAAAGGTTCTCGGTACAGATGATGCACTGCTCCGGCGTCGCCAAGGTCTGTGCTTCTGCCAGGCTCGCCAATTGGGTTGCCATCCTCTTCTCCTCGCTGGGTAGCTGGTTCGGGTTGTTCATGGATGCGGACGGTCGCCTTCCTGCCCTGCGGCCCCACTCCTCCTGATCGTTAGGACTCTTCCTTCTTGCCGGCCGTCGAGTTGTCAACCTTCACGCTGGCGCCATTTCGCAGGGTCCGGAGCACCTTGTAACTTCCGGTGACGATCTGGTCGCCCTCTTTCAACCCGTTGGTCACTTCGATGTCCGTGGTTCCACTAATGCCCGTAACTACGGTTACGAAGACGGCGTCCTTTTTGTTCTTGAGAACAAACACGCCCTGCAACTCTTCCTTGGGATCTTGTCCGGCGGCAGTCTTAGCCGGAGCCGGCGCGGGCTTGCCCTTATTGTCGGTCGCCAGGTCGGCGCGTTGGCGAATGGTCAACGCCTGAATCGGAATGGCCAGCGCACTGCTGCGCGTAGCCGTGGTGATGCGGGCCGTCGCTGACAATCCGGGCAGAAGGTTGGCCGGAGGATCCTGGAGGGCCACAACCACCTTGAAGTCCTTGGCTTCCTGGCTGCTGGACGTCGTCTGCGCGGTCGAGACTCCCGTGGAACGGAGGACGGCGTTTCTTCCGATCTCGGTGACCGTGCCTTTGAACTTCTGCTTCGGAATGGCGTCGATGGTCACCTCAGCCGGCTGTCCCAGTTGCACATTTACGATGTCGGTTTCGTCGACTTTCACCTCGGCGGTAATCACCGACATGTCAGCAATCGTCATCAACGTGCTGCCCGGTGAGTTCTGGATGCCGGGGACGACGGTTTCGCCTTCGCGCACGGGAACGTTGGTGATGACGCCGTCAAACGGCGCCTCATACTGGGTTTTGCTGAGTACGTCGGTCACTCGGCGGAGGTTGGCGGCGTTTTGGCTGATGTGGCCCTGCGCCGAATCCTGGTTGGCCCTGGCCTGCGCGAGCTTGGCCTTAGACATCCCCAGTTGCGCAGTAGCCGTATCGAACGCTGCCTTCTTGGTATCGTAGTCAGCCTTGGCGATCAATTGAGAGTCGTACAAAGCCTTATTGCGATCGTAATCGAGCTTGGCGTGTTCAAACTCGGCCTCGGCCGAATTCAGGTCGGCGGCGGCAGTATTGACGGCGGCCTGTGCGGCAACTGCGTCGGTGCGGGCCGCATTCAGGGCCGAGTCATTGGCAGAAACGTCAGCCGCCGGCTGAACATTATCCAGCAGGGCCAGCATCTGCCCTTTCTTCACCCGATCGCCTTCCTTGACATACAAGTGCGTGATCTTGGCGAAGGCGTTGGAGCCGATGTTGACCTGCACCTTCGGCTTAATTTCACCCGAGGCGGTCACCACCGACGTCAAGTCTTCGCGAACAACTTTCCCGGTCTGCACCGTCACCACGCCCTTGCGGCTCTGTTCGACGGTAAAGCCGACAATGGCGAGCAATACGATCACGCCTCCGACAATGAGAGCGATCTTCTTCCAGTTCTTCATTGACCCTCGATTGGGAAACCGCTACTTGGGCGCACGTCCGCCCCCCAAACGATAGTACGGAGTCAGACGGCCCAAGGTTCCTTTGGAGAGCAAGGACTCTTGATATTTCCGGGCTGTCCGGTAATGGCACACTGGCGCTAAGCACCCCAGGCGGCAGGCGGTTTCCTAAGCTCTCCCAATTGCCTGATTATAGCCGCTAAGTTGGGCACTCTTGTAGGGCGAGTTAGTGGGAAAATTTTGTCTGCTGTTACAGTTTGGGAACATCCGCGAATTTTGTGCTGCAATTCGCCCCCGAATCGCCGAGAGGAGGCGCGCTGGCGTTGGTCACATTGAGTGCGACTTTGAGTGCGACTTTTTCTGGGAGCAGGGGTTGGTGACACTGGGCGCTTCCCGGTTAATCGAGCCGGGAAGCCCCGCCGGCGACCTTGCTTTCGTGCGTGCAAGAACATACAATTTAAACGCCCCAAAACGTTTTTTGAGAGTGTGTTGGTCTACATGAAGTTGCGCAGTTTTCGCCTGTCCTTTTCGTTATTTTTGGCCGCGGCTTTGGCCACCGGTTTAGCTGTGGCCCAAAGCTCGACTCCCTCCACTGGCGATAAGCCCAGTACCTCCCAAGACCAGGCAGCGAAGGGCGCGGATGCTTCCGCGCCGGCGCAGGCGGGCAACCCGCAGGTTGATCCGCTGAAGCGTCCTCTGACGGAGAAACAGAAGAAGGCGAGCTCCAAAGCCCTAAAGCAGGAGTTGAGTTCCACCTACAAGAAGTGGCTCAACGAAGACGTGCGTTACATCATCACTCCGGAAGAAATGTCCGCCTTCAAACAGCTCTCTAACGACGAAGAGCGTGATCAGTTTATCGAACAGTTCTGGCTGCGCCGCGATCCCACGCCTGACACGCCGGAGAACGAATTCAAGGAAGAGCACTACCGCCGTATTGCCTATGCCAACGAACATTTCGCGGCTGGAATTGCGGGGTGGAGAACCGATCGCGGGCGCATTTACATCGTGTGGGGTCCACCCGATCAGATTGAATCTCATCCCTCGGGTGGCAGCTACGAACGTCCGATAGAAGAAGGCGGCGGTGAGACTTCAACCTATCCCTTCGAAGACTGGCGATACCGCTACCTCGAAGGAGTTGGCCAGGAGGTCAACCTCGAGTTTGTCGATACCTGCATGTGCGGCGACTATCATCTGACCATCGATCCCAACGAGAAGGATGCTTTGTTGCACACGCCGAACGGCGGGCTCACGCTATACGAGCAGATGGGCATGGCCAGCAAGGCTGACCGCGTTGCCAATGCCGGTGCCGGTGGCGCCAATGCCGGTCCGGAGGCAGGAATGCAGAACAGCAACGAATTCAACAAGCTCGAATTGCTGTCCAAGATCAACACCCCGCCGAAGGTCAAATTCAAGGACCTTGAGGAAGTCGTCAGCCACCGGATCAACGTTAACTTGATGCCGTTTGAAATCCGCACCGACTTTGTGAAGGTGACGAGCGATACGGTGTTGGTTCCTGTGACTTTGCAGGTCAAGAACAAGGACATCACCTTCATCAGCAAGGACGGCATTCAACGCGGTACGGTGAACATCTTCGGGCGCGTGACCGGCATGACCGGGCGGATCGCACAGACCTTCGAAGACACCGTGCAGGTGGACGTGCCCACGGAACTGCTGGAAAAAACCATGGAGCGTTCGTCGCTGTACTGGAAGGCGATTCCACTGCGCGCGGGCCGCTATCGCTTTGACGTGGTGGTCAAAGACGTGAATGGCGACCGGGTAGGGACCTGGAGCCGCGGCGTTCAGGTTCCGGAATTTAGTGAAGACAAACTGGCGTCTTCGTCCATGATCCTGACTGACCACTTAGACAAGGTGGCCGCCAAGAATGTTGGTTCCGGCAGTTTCGTCATCGGGGAGACCAAGCTGGCTTACCCGCATCTCGACGCGGCCGACGGAAAGCCGGCCAGCTTCAAGCGCGATCAGCGCATGAACCTGTGGATGCAGGTCTATAATCTTCAGGCAGACGGGAAGACCAAAAGGCCTTCCGCCAAAATTGACTACGAAATTGTGAATATGGCCAATAACCAGTCGGTGCTGCAATCCTCCGAGTCCACCGATACGATGGGCAACGTGGGCGACCAGATCACTCTGGAGAAGAGCTTGGCCTTGAACGCCTTTTCGCCGGGCATCTATAAGCTGACGGTGAAAGTTGACGACAACATTTCCAAGCAGCAGATCGCTCCCTCGGTGCGGTTTGCGGTCGAGTAGCTGGATGGAAGTAGGGGCCCGCGGACGGGTATATCCGCCCGCAGTATTTGTGATCCCGGGAACCTCTGACGGGAGGTTTGAGTGATGCCGCGAATACTGGGATGGTTTGCAGTGGTGGTCGCGCTGTGCGTTACAGCGGCTGGGGCCACTCCCGGCTCGATAACCGGATACGTCAGAAACTCGGCCGGTGTGGCGCAAATGGGCGCAACCGTCGAGCTGCTTGGTACGGCCGGGCAGAGCCAGGTGGTGTACACCGATGCCAAGGGTTTCTTCACTCTGAGTGGGCTGCTGCCGGGCACCTATGACGTGCGCGTGTCCGCCCCCTCTTTCCTGCCCGCGTTGCGGGAGGACGTGGCGCTCGCCGCCGGCGCCAGCAAGGTCTTGAACATCACGCTGAACACTTTGTTTGAAGCGGTGCGTATGCTCCCCACGCTCAAGCGGGGCAACGATGAAGACGACAGTTGGAAGTGGACCCTGCGCTCCAACTCCAATCGGCCAATCCTGCGCTTCGACGACGGGTCGCCAGTCATTGTAGAGACCGCCGCAGATGACAAAGGGACGACGGGAAGCCTGGCGTTTCTGGCGGGTGGCTCCAGCCAAGGGTACGGCAGCGCGGCCGACCTGGGAACCGCCTTCAACCTCGAGCATTCCTTGTTTCACACCTCGACCATCGGCTTGGAGGGAAATCTCGGATACGCCACCGGCATTCCTGATGGCGTGGTTCGTGCGTCGTACCGGCGGCCGGGCAATGCGGGTTGGACACCGACGATTGCTTTGATTGTTCGCCGCTTCGCCACGCCCGATGTGGTGCCGCATCGCGCAGCTCTGGAAGCGGTGGCGATGACCTATTCCGACGGCTTCTCCATTGGCGACCTTCTCGACTTTCAATTTGGCGGTGAGGGGCAGAACATTCAATTTCTGGGCCACGGAGCCACTGCGTTCCGTCCTTCTGCGGTCGCCGATTGGCACCTGACATCCAATACCATCCTCGAATATCGCTACGCCACCAGCGAACCCGACACCCGCGCCAGCAAGGGTTTCGATTCGGCTCCCGCAGACCTCAGCGAAACGGGTCCGCGCGTGACCATGGTCGACGGTGAGCCCCTGCTGGAGAATGCGCATCATCACGAGATTTCGCTGTCGCAACGGGCCGGGGAGAACAAACTCCAGATCGCTTACTTTAGAGATCGCATCAAGGACCCCGCTTTGCTGGGGGTTGGGGATGTGGGTTGGGCCACCGAAGACATTCTGCCGGATATCTATTCCGGGACCTTTAGCTTCAATGGTGGCGCTCTTGAAGCCCAGGGGGTTCGCCTGGTGTTTCAGCGGCGGATCTCTGACACCCTTACCGCGACCTGGGATTATGCCTACGGGGGAGTTCTCGAACTGGAGCAGCCCAACGTAAATTGGAATGTTGTGCGCAGCAGTCTTCAACAGGGCTGGCGGCACTCGGCTGCCCTCAGGCTTAATGGTTCCTTTCCGCGCTGCAAAACGCGGTGGATCGCGTCCTATCGCTGGACCAGCGGCGACAACACTCTAACCGGAGTCGATCTTTTCAACGCCTCGGCGGGACAGACCGATCCTTTCTTCAATCTTTTCGTGCGCCAACCGTTGCCGCGTATGCGTTTCATGCCGGGCAACGTGGAAGCGCTGGTGGACCTGCGCAACTTGCTGGCGCAAGGCTACGTGCCCGTCATCGGGCCAGACGGTAAGACCGTGTACCTGATGCAGGCGGCCCGCAGCGTCCGCGGCGGGCTGGCCTTCACGTTCTAGGGCTGGGCTGCGCGCTACGCGGCGATTTCTGGCAGCTATGGTCCTTCGACTCGCTGCGCTCGCTCAGGATGACAGACAGTTCGTCCACTCATTCTCACTCGCCTTAGTGATTTAGATCACAGAGTCCTGGGTTGCCGCCAAGTTATTGTAGCTACTCCCCGAGGTCGCAGTGAGGGCAATCTTGGGGAGGGGGATTTCCTGTTTGTCATCCACGCGAGGCGGCTACGGCTACCGTCTGACTGCTCCTGCTCAACCACTGGAGAGACACGAATTCCTCGCTCTTGAGCCGCGGGCTGGCGAGGTGGTAGTAGCGGTTGCCGGCTGCGGCGTCTGCCATACCGATGTCGGCTTCGCTTTCGACGGTGTACCCACCCGCGCCCCGCTGCCGCTGACTCTCGGACACGAAATCTCGGGTCGGGTTGTAGCAGCGGGCGAAGGCGCCACCCAATGGGAAGGCCGCAGCGTAATCGTTCCTGCTGTGATCTCCTGCGGGAACTGTGCTCCCTGCCGAGCCGGCCACCCCACGATCTGCCGGCAGCAGTTCATGCCCGGCAACGACGGTGACGGAGGGTTTGCGACGCACGTTCGCATTCCCGCCCGCGGGCTTTGTCCGGTTCCTGAAAACCTGCCGCCAGGCATTACACTTGATCTCCTGTCCGTGGTCGCCGACGCCGTCACCACGCCCTACGAGGCGATTCGCCGGTCTGGCTTAGGAGCGGACGATGTTGCGGTATTTGTTGGTGTGGGAGGCGTGGGCGGATTCGGCGTGCAGATCGCAGCTGCTATGGGTGCGGCAGTTGTAGCCATTGACGTTGACCAAGCCAGGCTTGATTTGGCGGCCCAGCATGGCGCTTCGCTGACGTTAGATGCCAGTTCGGCGAATGAGAAAGAACTGAAATCCGCGGTACGCTCGTTTGTCAAACAATCCGGGCGCAAGGGCATCGGGCTGAAAATCTTCGAGACCAGCGGCACGCCGGCAGGCCAAGCTGTCGCGTTCGGACTGCTCGATTATGGCGGTTACCTGGCAGTGGTCGGGTTCACACCCAAGAAGGTCGAGCTGCGGCTCTCCAATCTGATGGCGTTCGATGCCACCGCGCGCGGCAATTGGGGTTGCCCGCCGGAACAGTATCCAGCTGCGCTGGCGCTGGTACTGCAAGGCAAAGTGGTCTTGGGCCCTTATGTAGAGCGGCATCCGCTGGACGAGGCCCCCGCTTTGTTGCAGGCGGTGGCCCGCCATGAAATTCGCAAACGCGTCATTCTGGTCCCGGATCGCTAGGGCCCCGCAGTAGCCGTGAAGGAGACACCATCGTGCATGATCACAATCTAGTGGAGTCGTTTCCCACACGTTCCATCCTGGTAGAGCAGCGGGCGGTGAAGGAGCGGTCGGGCGCGGCGGCTGCAGGACTGCACAACGTCTGGATCACACTGAACAACCCGTCCGAACTCAACAGCTACACCACCGACATGCTGAAGGAGATCATTCTGGCGCTGCGCGCCGCCAGCAACGACCGGGCGGCGGTGGCTGTGGTTCTGACCGGCGCCGGATCGCGCGCTTTCTGCGCTGGGGGAAACACGCGTGAGTACGCGGAAGTTTACGCCGGCCATCCCGGGGAGTACCGCCAGTACATGCGGCTGTTCAACGACCTGGTGACGGCCGCCCTGCAATGCGACAAGCCGGTGATTTGCCGGGTGAATGGGATGCGTGTCGGCGGAGGTCAGGAGTTGGGCATGGCGTGCGATTTTTCTGTGGCCAGTGACCTCGCCGTGTTCAGCCAGGCCGGCCCGCGGCACGGATCGGCGCCAGATGGCGGATCCACGGATTTTCTCCCTTTATTTGTGGGGATGGAGCGTGCCATGGTCAGCGGCACGTTGTGTCAGCCCTGGAGTGCGCACCGCTTCTACTGGCTTGGAGGCCTGACCCAAATTGTTCCCGCGCTCAAGGTGGACGGGAAGTGGATACCGAATCCACTGGTTGTTACCGATCGCGTGATTGATGAATACGGCCGGCTGTTGATCGGCGAAACGAAAACCGGTGAGCAACGCGAACAAGGCAAGAAACTGCTGACCAAGGGTTCCGTAGATCTGACTCTGCTTGATGAAGCCGTGGACACGCTGTGCACGCAACTGCTGTACACCATGCCTGATTGCCTCATCAAGACCATTGAGAGCCTGCGCAAACACAAGCTGGAACACTGGGACCGCAACCGCGAGACCAATCGCGCCTGGCTGTCGTTGAACATGATGACCGAGGCGCGCGCCGGCTTCCGCGCCTTCCATTACGGCAGCAAGGAACAGCGTGAGGTGGATTTCGTGCTGCTGCGGCGGCGGCTCGCGGAAGGGGTGCCGTGGAGCGATGAACTGATTCAAGAGATCGCGCCCTGGACGGCCCAAGCTGTGGGCGCGAGTAAACAAGGATGAGCGCCGCCACGAAAGCGAGGCTGGCGTGAGCCCGGAACTCGCCAACCTGGTCCAGCGCGCGCAGGAGTTGAACGACGACTTCGAGCTGACGGCAGTGTGGGCATGGAAGGAAGCCGGGGCCGGGCGCAAAGCCATCGGGCACATGCCCATCTATGTTCCGCGCGAGTTGATCCATGCCGCCGGCATGCTGCCGGTCGGCATTGTGGGCGCAGGCGAGCGATTGGAGATCATCCGCGGCGATGCATACTTCCAGAGCTACATCTGCCACATCCCGCGTAGTACCATCGAACTCGCTCTCAGCCACCGGCTCGACGTGCTGGATGGCATGTTGTTTCCCTCCATCTGCGATGTGATCCGCAACCTGTCGGGGATGTGGACCATGCTGTTTCCGGAACGCTACGTCCGCTACGTGGATTTGCCGCAAAATTTTGAGCCCGGGACAGGCGGTGTTTACTGGCGTCGTGAACTGGAGACACTGCGCGAGGACTTTGCCCGCCTGAGCGGCCGCCCGATCGAAGATGACGCCCTGCGGCACAGCATCGCCGTGTACAACGAGAACCGCTCCACCATTTGCGAACTGTATCGCGCCCGCAGCCGCCAGCCTTGGGTTTACCCCACGTCTGAGGTTTATGTGCTGTTGCGAGCAGCGAACGTCCTTCCGCCCGAAGATCACACCGCGCTGCTGCGGGAATACCTGCGGCTGGCGCCCCTGGAAACCGACCGCCGCGATCGTGACCAGAGCCGAGTGGTGCTGGTGGGAACATTCTGCGAGCAGCCGCCGCTGGGTCTGCTGCTCACCTTGGAACGCGCCGGATGCTGGGTCGTGGATGACGACCTGCTCCTGGGGCTGCGATGGATCATGGGTGATATCTCGTGCGACGGCGATCCACTGCAAGCCCTGGTCGAGGCCTTCCTTACCCGGAGCGTCGAGACGGCCGCGCGCTACCTGCCTGAAGGTAAGCACGGAGGCGCACTCGTAGAATCGGTCCGCCGTAATCGCGCGGAGGGAGTCATCTTTTGTGCGCCCAGTTTCTGCGATCCCGCCCTGCTCGAGCAACCCATGCTGGTGGCAGCCCTCGACCGCGAGGGCATTCCCCACACGCAGTTCAAATACTCCGAAGACACCGGCCAGTTCGCGGTCATCCGTGAGCAGGCGGGCACCTTCTCCGATTCCATCCGCCTGTGGAGCCAAGCATGACTGCCGCATCACCCAGCCCTCGCGTCCCCGTTGAAGGCGGCAAGGAACGCAGCATGTCTCTGCAAAAGCAGATGATCGCCGGCCATTACAGCGCGCTGTCGCGTGCTCCGCAAGAGGGCCGCAAGGTGGTTTATACCTTCGTTCCCGGCAATCTTACCGAACTGTTGCGCTCCTTCGATCTGCTTCCGGTCCTTCCTGAAATCAACGCGCTGCAGTCCGGCATGAGGAAATTGTCGGGTGACTACATCGCGGAAGCGGAGAAGCACGGCCACAGCGAAGACGTCTGCACTTACGTGAAGTGCGACATCGGAATGCTGAAGAAGGGCAACATCGGTCCCACTGGCGAAAGGCTGCCCCCACCAGATTTGCTTCTGCTCTCCTATACCGGCTGTTTCACCTTCATGAAGTGGTTCGAACTGCTGCGCCAGGAATACGACTGCCCGGTGGCCATGCTCCATGTTCCTTACCAATCGGAAGGCCGCATTCTGCCTCATCACGTCGAGTACATCGTTCAGCAACTGCGCACGGAAGTGATTCCCAAACTTGAACAAGTTAGCGGCCGTCGCTACGACGAAGACCGTCTGCGCGAAATGCTGCGGCTGTCGGCACAGGCAGAAGATGATTTGGTCTGGGTGTTGGAGTCGGCCAAGCACGTGCCCTCGCCGATCGACGCTTATTTCGGCGGCGTGTACTACATCGGGCCAATGTTTACCGCATTTCGTGGGACCGCTGAGGGTGTCGCGTACTACCGCGTTCTGCGCGAAGAAGTGGAGGGCCGTCTGCACCAAGGCTTGGGTCCGCTGACCCCGGAGGGATCGCAGGGGAAGGAGCGCTATCGCCTGGTAATGGAAGGTCCGCCGAATTGGACCAGCTTCCGTGAGTTCTGGAAGATGTTCTACGACGAAGGCGCGGTGGTAGTGGCCAGCAGCTATACCAAAGTTGGAGGTCTGTACGACGGCGGCTTCCGTCACGATCCCGAACGCCCATTGGAGACGCTGGCCGAGTATTGCATGGGCTGTTACACCAATCTCGGTCTGCCCACTCGCCTGGCATTGCTGGAGCGATACATTCGCGAGTATCGCGCCGACGGCTTCATGATCAACAGTATCAAGAGCTGCAATTCCTTTAGCGTGGGTCAGCTCCTGCTGCTGCGCCAACTGGAGCAGAGTACCGGCGTTCCCGGCGGTTTCATTGAAAGCGACCTGGTGGACCCGCGTTACTTCTCCGCTGCGAACATCAAGAACCGCATTGAAAGTTATTTGCAGATGCTGGAACAAAAGCGCACCGGCGTGAACGCATGAAGGCTCTACGGACCTATGTCGGCATTGACCTCGGCTCTACCACCACCAAGGCAGTCGTGCTCAACGACGCCGGCGAGGTGATTGGCCGCGGCATCACCAACAGCCGCAGCAATTACGATGTCGCCTGTCAGGTCGTGCGGGAGGAAGCTATGGTCCGCACCCGCTTCACACTCACGCGGCAGGCGATCACCGGCGATCCGGTTCTAGCCCAGGTCGAGGAAGCTTTCCTTTCCTCTCTGCAACGAAACTTTCGATTTCGGCAGCACCTGGATCAACTCGCGCGACTGCGGGAAGCATTGTTCCGCGCCGCCGGCGATCCTCGCCACAGCGCTCATCGTCGCGAGCTAAATACTGCGCTCGAAAGCATTGTGGATGGAATGGTCGAGCGAGCTGGGTTGCACTTCAGCGAATTGGCGGTGCGCAAGAGCGACTTTTTCCGTGATCTCGCGACCGCCGATTACATGCAACTGGCGGAACAGCACAGCGATCCCCGCGGAATCACCTTCGACATGCTGTGCGGGCTGTTCGACGCTGCCATCCTCGTGGTCGAAAACGCGACTACTCAGGGTAGCTTCGAAACACAATTGCGGGGCGCGCTGGAGCCTACGCTGGCGTCGGCGTCGTTGGCGGTGCTAGAGAAGGCTTCGCGGCTGCGCGAGGTGGTGGAGGCGACCTGCGGCGCGCAGATCGTAGAAGCTGGGACCGTGGGCACAGGATACGGCCGCCAGCGGTTACCGTTTCCCAAGGAGCAGATTCGCAGCGAGATTCTTTGTCACGGGCTGGGTGCGCATGCCATGTTTCCCGGCAGCCGGACTGTGCTGGACATTGGCGGGCAGGACACCAAGGCAATCCAGGTGGACGCCGACGGACTGGTTGTAAGCTTCCAGATGAATGACCGCTGCGCTGCCGGATGCGGGCGTTACCTGGGGTACATCGCAGATGAAATGAACCTGGGGCTGCATGAGTTGGGACCGCTTGCCCAACAGAGCACGAGCCGGGTGAAGATCAACAGCACGTGTACGGTCTTTGCCGGTGCGGAGTTGCGCGAACGCCTCTCGCTCGGCCAGAGGCGCGAGGACATCGTGGCGGGGCTGCATCGCGCCATCATCTTGCGTGCCATGTCGCTGCTGGCGCGCTCGGGAGGCGTCCGTAACGAGTTCACCTTTACCGGCGGGGTGGCCCGCAATCCGGCGGCCGTGGACGCACTGCGCCAGTTGGTGCAGGAGAATTACGGCGAGCGGACGCTGAACATTTCTGCCGACTCGATTTACACCGGCGCTCTGGGCGCAGCGTTGTTCGCCCGGCGCGCTACACAGGCCAACGCATGACCACCATTACCATCCCGTCGAGGGCCCGATCGGTTGACGACCAGATCACCGCTGGCGTTGATGTGGGTTCCAGCGCCGTGAAGATTGCGGTCCTGCTGACCAGCGGCGGTGAGACCGAGGTGCTGGCGCTGCTCAACGAGCGCATACGCCGCCGCGAGTTGCGCAAGGTAGTGAATGACGGGTATCAGGCGGCTCTCTGCGCGGCTGGCGTGGCTGCCGAAGAGGTTTGTTATGTGGCCAGCACCGGCGAAGGCGAGCTGGTGGATTTTCGTCGCGGACACTTCTACGGCATGACCACTCACGCCCGAGGCGCGATCTTTCTCATGCCGGAAGTCCGCGCCGTTCTTGACGTCGGGGCCTTGCACGCGCGCGCCATGCGCATTGACGAGCGCAGCCGCGTGCTCAGCTACCGCATGACCGGGCAATGTGCTTCCGGCTCCGGCCAGTTTCTGGAAAATGTCGCGCGCTACCTCGGTATTGCCTTGGAGGACGTAGGCCCTCTGTCTTGCCGCGCCAGCAATCCCCAAGTGGTCAGCAGCATCTGCGCGGTCCTGGCGGAGACGGATGTGATCAACATGGTCAGCCGGGGAATCACCACGCCCGATATTCTCAAAGGTATCCATCTTTCCATGGCCGGCCGCTACACCAAGCTGCTGCGGGCGATTGACGCGCATGGCCAGGTCGCAATTACAGGCGGTCTCTCCGCGGATACCGGGCTGGCGCAGGCTTTGCAGGAGAAATCGCGCGAGGATGGTCTGGACCTGGAGGTCCGCACCCACCCCGACTCCATCTATGCCGGCGCGCTGGGAGCAGCTTTGTGGGGGGCATATCGTCATCGCATGCTGGCCCGTCATGCGGAGGTATCGGCATGAGCGGCGTCAACGAACTGGCAGGCAAGTACGCGGTTGTGACCGGCGGTTCGGGAGGAATCGGCAGCGCCATCGTTCGCAGTTTGCAAAAAGCTGGCGCAGTAGCAACTTCTCTCGACCTTTCGCCGCCGCCCGCCAAGGACATCCCCTGGCTGCATTGCGATGTGCGCAGCGACGATTCCGTGGGCTCCGCCGTGCAGCAGTTCTTTAAGCAGAACGGACGGCTTGATCTGGTGATTCACGCTGCCGGAATTTCCCGTGAGGCGGTCGTCTGGAAGCTTACGGTCGAGGATTGGGACAGGATCCAGGCGGTCAATTTGCGCGGCGCTTTTCTGCTCTTGCGGCACGCGATTCCCCTGATGCGCCAGGGACAGGGTGGGCGCGTAGTATTGATCGGGTCCATCAACGGATCGCGCGGCAAGTTTGGCACCTCGGCCTACTCAGCAAGCAAGGCGGGACTGCTTGGCTTGGCCAAGAGCGTGGCCCGCGAAACCGGCCGCTTTGGAATTCTGGTGAACGTGATCGAGCCCGGCTGGGTACGCACACCACTCACCGAAGCGCTGCCGGCGGCCATCCGCCAGGCCGCGGAAGCGGAAACCCTGCTGGGCTGTCTGCTCGAGGTTTCCGATGTTGCCGCCGCAGTGCTCTTTTTGTGCGGTCCGGGCGCAAACCGTATCACCGGCCAGATTCTGCGGGTGGATGCGGGCCAATTCCTGGGAGGCGGCGCTTAGAGCGAGTTGGGAGGAGAAACCATGGCGACAGACGGCATGGAAGAAACAGGTGTACTGGAGACCGATGCGGTGCTGGTGCGCACCATGCGCCAGGACGATTTGAACGTGATCGTGGCGATTGATGCTGCGGCCAGCGGGCGCCGCCGTCCGCGCTATTTCGAGCTCATGCTCCAGCGCAGCATAACCCAGGCAGGCCTGCAAATCTCCCTCGTTGCGGAAGTGGACAACCGCGTTGTAGGGTTCGTCATTGGGTCCCTCTACTATGGTGAATACGGCGTGGCGGAGCCCTCAGCTTCCATTGACGCAATTTCGGTGGATCCTGGCGCTCGCGGCAAAAACGTCGGTAAGGCGCTGATGCGACAGTTGCGCCCCAATCTGGGGGCGTTGCGAATCACAACCTTGCGAACCGAAGTTTCCTGGGACGACTTTGGCCTGTTGGGCTTCTTTCGCAGTCAAGGGTTCAAGCCCTCCGCCAGGATCTGCCTGGAATGCGCTCTGGATCCAACTCGGCCGGACGATTCCGCAGGCAGCTAAGTCAGTTTAGGGAATTAGTGTAGTCGTGCCAAGATACGGATAGAGTGGTACTTCAGATGGATTATTCATGATTCTGATGCTATCATCCCGAGCGCCACATGGGCCTGCGGCTCAGCATATGGGTGAAAACCAACCACGGAGGTCACGGAGATCACGGAGGAAACTCGATAAAAACCGGAAACTCCGTGTCCTCCGTGTGCTCCGTGGTGAATGATTTCCAAGGGTGCGGAGTCGCCGAGCCGTTGCTTGTTACGCACACAAAGTGAGACTTGCCATGAAAAAGACAAAAAAGAAACCTGCTCGAAAGCTTGCGAAATCCGCTGCACAAAGCACAAAAGCGCAGCCCGCGCTGCGCTGTTCCCGCTGCGGCCGGCCGGCCGCGAAGGACGACAAATTCTGTGCCGAATGCGGGCTATTCCTGCGCGATGCCTACCTCGATCACCGGCTGCTGCTGGCGCTGATGGAAGAAAAAGACGGCCACAGCCGCGAAGCTCGGCAGCAACTGGAGCATCTGTTGCAAGCCGAGCCGAACCATGTGCTGGCCAACCACATGTTAGGCACCTTCTACTTCCATCAAGGCACGCTCGACCTGGCTATCGAGCGCTATCAGCAAGCGGTGGCAGCGGCTCCCACTTTTGTATTGGCGCATTACGATCTGGGCGTTGCCTGGTACCACCGCTGCAATATGCCGGAAGCCATCCGCGCCTTTCGCCGTTGCCTGGAGCTTGACCCGAACTACAACGCCGCGCACTATCGGTTGGCGGTGTCCTTGTTTCACGCCGGGCAGCTCGAAGAAGCCGCGAATCAATTCAAACAGTCCATCGCGCTCACGCCAGAGTACTTGATGGCCAATTACCACATTGGCGTGATTCACGAGCGGCGGGGCGAAACGGAAGCCGCCGAGCGCGAGTTCCGGCGCAGTCTCGATGAAGCCGTGGGAGAAGTGAGCAGCCTGTTCCATCTCGCCATGATTCGACGCAGCAAAGGGGATGACAAAGGCGCAGACGACCTTCTGCGGCGCGCCCACGAATTCGGCCGGGCCCAAAGCGCCACCTCGTGACTAGGGGAGACACCATGGACCCAGGCCAAGAAAGCACACTCATCCACGATTGGGCGGAGGCCGGCCCGCGCACCGCGCATTATCCGCGTCACGTCATGCTCGACGACGAGACCTTGCGCGACGGCCTGCAAAGCCCATCCGTCACCGATCCTCCGCTGGAAACGAAAGTCGAACTGCTCCACCTCATGGAGAGCCTGGGCATCGAGACTGCCGACGTTGGCCTGCCCGGCGCCGGTGTGCATCAGCGCGCCGCCGTGTTGCGCCTGTGCCGCGAGATCTCCGACCAGCGGTTGCGCATCCGGGCCAACTGCGCCGCACGCACCCTGATGGTGGACATTCAACCCATCGCCGAGGTCACTCAACTTACGGGCGTGCCGATTGAAGCCTGTGTCTTCATTGGCAGCAGCCCCATCCGCCAGTACGCCGAAGAGTGGGAGTTATCGGATATTGTCCGTCACACCCGCGAGGCCATTCGGTTCGCCGTCCGTGAAGGGCTGGAGGTCATGTACGTTACGGAAGACACCGTCCGCTCTTCGCCTGAGCACCTGCGCGTCCTCCTGACCGTGGCGGTGGAAGTCGGAGCTAAGCGCCTCTGCCTGTGCGACACCTGCGGCGCGGCGGTCCCGCAAGGTGTGTGGAACCTCGTCTCGTGGGTGAAAGCACTGGTCCAGGAACTCGGCGTCGAGGTCGGCATTGACTGGCACGGCCACCGTGACCGCGGTTTAGATCTGGCCAACAGTCTGGCGGCGATCGAGGCTGGCGCCACCCGCGTCCACGGCACGGCGCTTGGCATCGGCGAGCGCGTGGGCAACACTCCCATGGAGCAGCTTCTGGTCAACCTTAAGCTGCTGGGCGTGCGCGACGACGATCTTTCGCGCCTGCCGGATTACGTGCAAACGGTCTCTGCGGCTACCGGAGTTCCCCTGCCGATCAATATGCCCATCGTGGGACGCGACGCCTTCCGCACCGCCACCGGAGTTCATGCCTCCGCCGTCATCAAAGCCCAGAAGAAAGGTGATGCATGGCTGGCCGACCGGGTCTATTCGGGAGTGCCGGCGGCATGGATTGGCCGAAGGCAAGAAATCGAGGTAGGTCCCATGTCGGGCGCCTCCAATGTTGTCTGCTATCTCAGCGATCGAGATCTTCCCAATACGCCCCAAATCGTGAAGGCCATACTGGACCTGGCTAAACGATCCAGCCGCGTCCTTGCCGAGTCGGAGATATTGGAGGTCCTGCGCGACATGAATGCATAGGATTGCACCCGGCGCGGATCAGTGGTGAGATGGCGATTTCAGTGCGCCGGGATAAACCGGCATGAAGCAGAGAATGCAAAATTCTTACGAGAAAGGACTAGCGATCCGCTCGGCCCTGAGTCTTGCGCTGCTACCGCGAGGGACGCAGTGAAGCGTAGACA
>JBEKNL010000079.1:0-18603 GCA_049522855.1 Candidatus Korobacteraceae bacterium | reverse complement strand
CCCTTTGCCCTGCTCATAGGCTTGCAAAAACTTTCGCCGCAAATCATTCGCGTAGGGTCGTGCCATCGGGTGGAGCGGAGAATCGCCACCAACAGTCTACACTATCTCTAAAAATGCTCTAAGCTCTTTCGCCCCATTCGGGGCTCGTTCTTGTGTGATTCCGTCCTCTGCCGCAAACCAATACGAAGTTGCGACACAATCTCTGAAGCGCCTCGGAATGACAAGAAAAAAGAACTCAGCGGCACGGCTGGAGCCGTGCCCTTTCAAATCACATGCGCGCGCGGAGTTTTTCCGCAGCCTGTTTAGAGTGTCCGCGGAGGCTGGGGCGGAGGCGTGTTACGCCGCTTGGCCTCTTCCAAGGCCTCGGCCGGATCGCGACCCGTGACCGCTTTGTACCAGCTAGGATGGTGCGTCCAAGCCCAACCCTCGCTCACGGTGCCGCGCGTCATCGCTTGAATGGTTCCGGGCTCGCCGAAAGTGCTGAGATAGACGTGGAAGAAAATCCCAAACAGCATGATGAGCGCAGATATGTCGTGGACCACATACGAGATCGCCACCAGGATGCGCCCAAAAATCTCCGGAAGCCACATGATTACGCCGGTAATGACGTAAGCGATGCAGCCGCAAACAATCTCCCAGAACTGCATCTTCTGGCCGGCATTAAAGAAGCCCGTCTCAGGGAATTCTACGGAGTCGCTGCGGGTGACGTACTGCTTGATGTGCTTCATCCAGCGGGAGTCGTCCGGAGTCCAGCGCATCACTTGCAGCCAATTGATCGCCTGCAGCGCGAAGAAGAAAACGAAAGCCAGGCCAAACCAGGGATGCAGAAAGCGGGTTGTGGCTCCGCCCCCGAACAGCGGCGTGAAGAAGCGGAAAATCCACGGCAGATAGATCCCGAAGCCCGACAGCAGAGCCAGGAAGAAGAAGATCCCGACCATCCAGTGGAGAAAGCGGGTGTACACGGGATGACGCAGCAATTCACCGGTGTAAACAACCGTCCGCCCCATGCGATCAATCGGGTTGGGGCGATGTACGAAGCGATCGGCCGAAGTCGCCATCTAGTTCTCCTTTCCCGCGGGAGGCGGTGGCGGGTCAATTCGCATGACCGGAGGGGTGGGCTGCTCGCGCCGTGGACCTTCGAAGACATAATGCATGACCACGCCCACGAAGCCCAACATTGCGCCAAACAATCCAATCGGTTTAAAGATGTCCTTCCAAACCGTGAAGCTGAGCGGAATGCGCGGCTTGGAAGGCAAGTTGCCGTAGCGCTCGGGCTTGGTGGCGTCGTGCAGCACGTAAATCACGTGCGTTCCGCCGATGGTGTCGGGGTCGTAAACCCCTGCGTTCTGAAAACCGGAGACCTCGCGCAATTGCGAAGCGCGATTTTCCGCGATGAATTTCATGTCTTCTTTGGTTCCGAAGTGCAGGCACCCAGTCGGGCACGCCTTGATGCAGGCGGGCTCCAAGCCAGCGCCCACCCGGTCAGAGCAGAGTGTGCACTTGTAAACCTTTTTTGTGTTGGGGTTGAACTTCGGAATATTGAAGGGGCAGCCGGAGACACAGAACTGGCAGCCAATGCAATTTTCCTGCTGAAAATCGACAATGCCGTTGGAGTACTGCACGATGGCGCCATCGGCCGGACAGGCACGCAGGCATCCGGGATCTTCGCAGTGCATGCACTGGTGTTTGCGCATGAGCCACGCAAAGCTGCCATTGTCGTGCTGGTCCTCGTTGAACTTGATGAGGTTCCAGTAGTTCCAGTCGGTGTCGGGCATCGTCTGGTAGGTGTTGTCGAAGTAGGTCGTCTGGAACGGCATGTCGTTCCATTCCACGCAGGCTACTTCGCAGGCTTTGCAGCCGATGCAGGTGGTGGTGTCGATCAGCTTGCACACCTTGTCCTGGCGTTGCACACCTTCACCGGGTACCGGTCCAGGATGGGCCGAGATTTGCTGGATTCGTAATGTGCCGCGATCGCTCATCCCTTGCCTCCTTTAAACCTTCTCCAGCTTTACCAGGAATCCCTTGAATTCCGGGGTGTAAGCATTGGGATCGATAACCGTAGGCGTCAGCAAATTTGCAGGCGTCTTTGCAGTCCTGCCCTCGCCTTCGGAAATTCCCAGGAAGCCCCAGTGGATCGGCATTCCGATCTGGTAGAGCTTCTTGCCGTCCACCATCATGGGCTTGATCCGCTTGGTCACCATCGCCTTGGCAATGTAATCGCTGCGGGCGCTGGTCACCTTCACCTTCTCGCCTCCGCGTATGCCCATTTGGTCGGCCAGCTCCGCGGGGATTTCGACAAAGGGTTCCGGCACCAGTTCCACATTCATTGGATTGTTCTTTGTCCAATAGTGATAGTGCTCGGTGAGGCGATAGGTGGTGCAGATGATGTTGTACCCTTGCTTCACCGTGCCGTACTTGTCCATCGCAGTCTTGTACTTCTTCACCACCGGATTGTTGGACTGGTTAGGATGCAAAGGATTATCGATGGGACTCTCAATCGGTTCGTAAAACTCCGGGAAGGGACCGTCGGCCATGGCGCCGAGCGGAACGAAAATGCGCCCCACCCCCTCGGGATTCATGATGAACGGGCCCATATGTTCTTCCGGCTTAGAATCGGGCTTGAAGTCAGGAACGTCGTTGCCCACCCACTTCTGCGCGCTCTCGTTCCACCAGACTTGGCTGCGTGTCGGGTCCCACGGCTTGCCCGCAAGATCGCAGGAGGCCCGGTTGTACATCACGCGGCGGTTGGCTGGCCACGACCAGCCCCAGTTCTGATAAATGCCCAGACCGGAAGGATCATCCGTACCTCGCCGCTGCATCATCGGCCCCGCCTCGGTCCAGGAGCCGCAATACAGCCAATTGGCAGACGAGGTTGTGCCGTCGTCGCGCAGCATGGCAAAACCCGGCAGTTGCTGGCCGGCCTTCAGCGAAACGCCAAGCTTTTCGTCGCTGATGTCGGCCAGCGCTTTGCCGTTGATTTCCTTCGCGACCTCCGAAAGCGATGGATGCTCGGGAAGGGTGTAGGCCCATGAGGCCTTCAATATCGGATCGGGGAACTTTCCACCCTCTTTCTGGTATAGTTCGCGGATCTTGAGGAAGATCTGGGCGAGGATGTCCTGGTCGAGCCGGCAGTCTCCCGGAGGTGGCAGCGCTACATGTTTCCATTGCAGCCAGCGCGCCGAATTGACGAAGGTCCCGTCCTTTTCCGCGAAACCAGCTCCGGGCAGGCGATAGACCGTCGTATTGATTTGCTTCACGTCGTCGGGCGTGATACCCGGCGCCTGCCAGAAAGCGCTGGTCTCGTCGGGGTAGATCTCGCAGACCACCAGGAAATCGGCCTTCTTTAGCGCGTCAATGTTTTTCTGCGAATCGGGCCCGATCATCACTCCATTCATGCCGAAGGCAAAAAGTCCCTTGACCGTGCCTTCGTACATGTCGTTCCAGATATTGACCCACGAGTAGTTACGGTCAACCTTGGGCAAATACTGAAAGGCGAAATCGTTATCTTTGGTGGCGGCGTTGCCATACATGGCCTTCAGGAACGACACCATAAATTTCGGCGTGTTCGACCAGTAGTTAAAGGACTCCCATTCGTTCGGCTTCGCCGGCTTAGGGGTGATGCGCTCGATATAGGTTTTCAGGTCCTTGTCGGCAGGATTTGGCACCTTGAGGTAGCCGGGAAGGATATCGAAGATGCCGGCCATGTCCGTGGCGCCCTGAATGTTGGAGTGTCCGCGCAATGCGTTCACTCCGCCGCCGGCGCGCCCGACATTTCCCATCAGCAACTGCAACATGGCGGCCGTGCGGATGATCTGCGTGCCAAAGCTATGCTGCGTCCAGCCCACCGCGTAGATGATGGTGGCGACCTTCTTCATGTCTCCGTTCTTGCGAATGGAGGTGAACAAGTCCGCAGCTTTCAGGAACTGGTCTTTCGGTATTCCGGTAATGCGCTCGACCATCTCGGGCGTATAGCGGGAATACTGCTGTTTCAGCAGTTGATAGACGCAGCGCGGATGCTGCAATGACAGGTCATAGGCGACGTTCGGCGGAAGCGACGGCGGCGGAGGTGGAGTACTCGCCGCGCCTTTCGCAGTAGTGGACACCGGCATGACCGCAGCCTTCGCTTCGTGACCTTCTGCCGGCGTCGCGGCTCCCGAGACTGGAACGACCTTGCCGGTTTCGTTACCGCCTTCCTGGTAGTTCCAACTGCTCTTGTTGTAGGTCTTGGTGGCGGCATCGAAGCCCGAAAACAGCCCATCTTCCGGCAGCTTAAATCCATCTTTGACGATGAACGCCGCGTTGGTGTAATTGACCAGGTAGTCCTTGGCAACACGATTGTTCTCGATCGCGTAGTTGATCAATCCGCCCAGGAAGGCGATGTCGGCACCAGCGCGAATTTGCAGAAACTGGTCAGCCTGCGATGCGGTGCGCGTAAACCGCGGATCGACAACGATGAGCTTGGCGTTGCGCTTCAGCTTGGCTTCGACCACCCACTTGAAGCCGCACGGGTGGTTCTCGGCCGGATTTCCACCCATGATCAACATCATGTCGGCGTTCTTGATGTCGATCCAGCCGTTGGTCATCGCCCCGCGCCCGAAAGTTGGTCCCAAACCTGAGACCGTTGGGCCGTGTCAAACTCTGGCCTGGTTTTCCAGCCGGACGATTCCCATGCTGCGCATGGTTTTTACCGCCAGGTAGTTGAACTCATTGGTGTCGGTGCAACCGCCGGTGAAGGCGATGGATTCGCACCGATTGACGGTCTGCCCCGTGGCGTCGGTCTCCATGAAAGTCGCGTCGCGGGTCTTCTTGGTCCAGCGTGCGATTTCATCGATCGCCTGGCTCCAGGCAATGTCGTCCCAATGATCGGAGCCGGGCCGCCGCACCTGCGGCTTCAATATCCGCCGCTCGTTCTGAATGTCCTGTTGCAGCGAGGAGCCCTTAGGACAAAGCGTGCCCCGGTTGATGGGATGGTCGGGATCGCCTTCCACGTGGATGACCTGGGGGGTGACGTTCTTGGCCTTGTCACCGATGGTGTGGATGATGACGCCGCAACTGACCGCGCAATAGGGACAGGTGCTGCGCGTCTCGGTGCTGCGCGAAATCTTCAGGCTCGAGGCCTGCGCCAGCAGTGGCCGCGCATCGAAACCGAAGACGGTAATCCCAACCGCGCCGGCTAGGCCAGTCTTGAAGAATGCTCGTCTAGATACATCCATTACGCAGCCCTCCATAGCGAAGGATTCGAAACCGTGAATTGGTGCAGGGATGGGACGGAAGCGCTGGAGAAGCGCAAAGTCGAAGCAGCGACAAAAGTGTGCGCAGTGTGGTCCACATCTCTACCAAGCCGTTTCCGTTTACGACCAGGAACTGACATCGGGACCCGAACAATGCGAAATAGCCTATACCCGGGAACCAGCGCTGGTCAAATGGATTCACGGGTTCTTAAGAACGATGCCTGGGAATTGAATGGTCGGCCTAGAACCCCATAAGGTTTGGGCCAATTTTGTGAAATCCCTGGTCAATCGCCCACACGTCGAGCGCCGCAGTGGCGACTTCATCCACAACGGGAACTGCAAGACCATCAATGGTCATGTCCACAGACTTCAAGTAGTACTTGCAGGTATCACAAGCTTCCACCCGCACGGAAGGCATATCCTCGACCGAGTAGCGCGGAAGTTTTTTGTGGTCTCGCTCGCCGCACATCGGACACAGGATTCGTCGGAACTCCCATTCGGTCGAACAAAAAGAACAAACCAGAAACCGCTTTCCGCCATCGCCTTCGGGACGAAGCACCGCGACCTGCGGCCTCGCACCGCAGACGGGACAAACCGAACCGGAGGAACTTGCAGATTGTGCATTCTGTACCACAGCAAGATGCTCGGCCTGGGGCTGGAACAAGACCCGCGCGAAGAAATGATTCGATTCCGGCCCATTGGCGTCCGTGGGCAGCAGGAAACTTCCAAGCATCCGGCCTTGTTGTTCCGAAGAGGCGCGGCCGATTTCCGCCGCCTCTTGCGCCAGCTTTGATGGCCCCGTCCGCTGAACCAGCGCGAGCAATGCCGGCAACTGCCGAATTGCGATGTCCAGGTCGAGCTGTTCACGAAAAGCCGCTTTGCCGCCGGCAGCAGGAAGAGACAGGGACGTAAGGTGGGCGCACAACGTCTTCTGAAATTCGAGGATATGGCGATAGAAGGCGAGGACCTCGGCGGCGCTTGGGCAGCGCTCGGCAAGTTCTACTGCCCGCTGGATGCGGTTGTCCCAATCAGTCTTTTTCATCGCAGGAGCGGCTGGCACGCCGGATTTTACTCGTGCCGACGCAACAGATGATAACTCATTGCTCCGTGCTGACCACAAGTGGACAACATGGCAGAGACGATGTAAGGTCTGCGTGTGATAAGCCGCACCAGTCGCTTTCCGCTAATTGCTCAAGCTGAGCGGCATGGCGGACGCACAGCGATCGTCGATTCGCAGGGATGCTACACCTACAATGATGTGCTCGATGCGTCGTCGCGCGTGGCGACCGCGCTGCTCGCTGGCCGCGAGGACCTTCAGGAAGGGCGCGTGGCGTTTCTTCTGGCGCCGGGATTTCCATGGGTTGCGGTGCAACGGGGCATCTGGCAGGCCGGTGGCGTTGCCGTCCCCTTACCTCTCAACGCTACCAGATCAGAGTTGGAATACTTCATCGACGACACCAAGGCATCGACATTGGTGTTCGATGCTCAGGCGGAGCCCCTGCTGGCGCCCATCGCCGCGGCACGTGGCATCCGCGCTTTATCGTATGACCAGGTGTGCGCTTGCCCATCGACGGAATTGCCGGACGTCGCCGGCGAGCGGCGCGCCATGATTCTCTACACCAGCGGCACGACGAACCGGCCCAAGGGCGTGGTGACAACCCACGCCAACATTACTGCGCAAATCACAAGTTTGATTGAGGCGTGGGAGTGGTCGGCCGACGATCGTATCCTGCTGTGTTTGCCGCTGCACCACGTGCACGGAATCGTCAACGTTGTTTCTTGTGCGCTGTGGTCCGGGGCGACCTGCGAGATGCTGCCGCGCTTCGAGGCGAATGCCGTGTGGGAGCGCATTGCCGGCGGCAGCCTGACTCTGTTCATGGCGGTGCCGACGGTCTACGTGAAGCTCATCGCCGCCTGGGACGCGGCTCCGCCAAAGCGCCGCGCGACCCTCAGTCAGGCGTGCGCGAAGTTACGCTTGATGGTGTCCGGCTCGGCGGCACTGCCGGTGAGCACGCTGGAGCGCTGGAAGGAAATCAGCGGCCATACCCTGCTGGAGCGCTACGGCATGACTGAGATTGGCATGGCGCTGTCGAATCCGTTGCGGGGCAAGCGCGTGCCGGGCAGCGTCGGGACGCCGCTGCCCAGCGTCGGGGTACAGCTTGTCGGCGAGAACGGCCAGCCGGTTGCGCCGGGAACGCCGGGCGAGATCGAGGTCCGCGGTCCCAGCGTGTTCGCGGAATACTGGGGCAAGCCCGAGGCCACGCGCGATGCCTTCCGCGATGGCTGGTTTCGCACTGGCGATACTGCGGTCATCGAGAACGGTGTCTATCGCATCCTGGGCCGGACCAACATTGACATCCTCAAGACGGGTGGGCACAAGGTGTCGGCGCTGGAGATTGAAGAAGCGCTGCGAGAGCACCCGGCGGTTGCCGAGTGCGCCGTGGTGGGCGTGCCCGATCTGGAGTGGGGCGAGCGCGTCGCCGCGGCGGTGGTGCTAAAGGATGGCGATGCACTCGATCTGCCGTCCCTGCGCGCTTGGGCCAAAGAATTTCTTGCGGCCCACAAACTACCGTCACGGCTGCTGGTTCTGGATGCGCTGCCGCACAATGCGATGGGAAAAGTGACGAAGCCGGCGATCAAGGCGATGTTTCAAAGCGCGGGCAGCAGCGATTGATCCGCGCCGAGATTCCCCTTTGGGATTACGGGTGGTAAGGGCTGTTTGCCAGCAGTCATGCTGCGAAATGCGGAGCGTTGGAGGATAATCTTCGGTGAGGCAATGACGATGAATTCTGCTGTTGTAGCGGAATGTGTCCTGCTGGCGCTAATCCTTGCACTCGTATATGCCGCTTTCTATGCACTGTTTGGACATCCTTCCAGTCGCGAAGGTAGAAAACGCAAACAGGAGACTAGAAACGGCTTTCGGTTGGCTGGCGGTATCCTCCTTGGTTTTGTTCTAATGGGCAGCTTGGTCGCCTGTGCAGGAATCGCCTTCGGAGGCGCAGGTTCAGCGAGAGTGTCCCGACCTCTTGCTGGGTTGATCGCTGTGGCAGCCCTACTTCTTATCGGGCTGATGATGCGATGGTGGGCGAAGTACTTCGCCGGTTGGATTGCCTGGGGCATAGTGAACTCCTTGGTGATGGCAAGTAGCGGACACCTTCTGAACAATCCGGGAATTCCCGTGAGCCGTCCCGTCGCACTCACCATGGCCGGATTGTGCGCCATAGCCGTTTTTGCGTGTCGGCGTTTCACGGCTTCGTACAAACTCAATGCGGGAGACAAACTCGCCCTCGTGGCTTGGGTACTAGCGTTCACTTGGGCCGCAAACGCCCAGCGGTCTGGGATTGTCGCTATGAGCGTCGGCTCCTTGGCGTTAATGCTGGCATGGTGGTCAGACCGTAAGAAGACTCATCGGCACAGTCATAGCGCCGTCCAGAGGCATGAGCCGGAATCGCAACGCCTTTAACCGTTTAGAAATCGCCTTATCACCCGCTATCTGGCCATGCGTCCTTGACATGCCATGCTATGCTGCTCACGCCCGCCGAATCTGTGTGAGCACTTGCGGTTAAGGAGAACACCTTGGCCAATGACGCAGTGGCCCTTCCACTACCAACAGTTCACACCAAACTGAACCGCCACCAAATCACCGGGTTTTGGGGCGCGTGGATGGGCTGGACGCTCGACGGCATGGATTCGGTGATCTATGCACTCGTTCTCAGTCCGGCGCTGACCGAACTGCTTCCGAAGTCGGGCATCAAGGCCACGCCTGCGACGGTCGGGTACGCTGGATCGGTGCTGTTCGCACTCTTCCTGGTGGGGTGGGGACTGTCGATGATTTGGGGTCCGATTGCCGACAGGTTTGGCCGCACGCGCGTGCTCGCCGCCACCATCTTTGTTTACGCAATCTTCACTGGCGCTGCCGCGATGTCGCAAACGGTGTGGCAATTGGGATTGTTTCGCTTGCTGGCGGGCATCGGAATTGGCGGCGAATGGGCGCTGGCGGGCACCTACGTCGCCGAGGCCTGGCCGGAAGACCGCCGCAAGATGGGCGCCGGATATCTGCAGACTGGTTATTACGCGGGCTTCTTTCTGGCGTCCGCCCTCAACTACACGGTGGGTGCGCACTACGGCTGGCGCGCCATGTTCTGGTGCGGCCTGACGCCGGTGATCGTGGCCCTCATGGTCCTGCTGCGCGTGAAGGAGCCCCAGCGCTGGGAACAAAAAGCCAAGGCAAAGGCCACCGGAGGGCTTTCTTCTTTGCGCAGGATCTTCAGCCCTCCCTACAGGCAGCGCACGCTGGTCAATACCGTTCTGCTGGCCGCGGCCATCTGCGGCCTGTGGGCGGGCGCCGTTTATGCTCCAACGGCAATTATTGCTCTGGCGAAGAAGGCCGGAATGTTGCAGCCGCAGGCGGTGCGCGTGTCTTCGTTCGGCATGGGCTTGCTGTCGCTGGGGACCATCCTCGGCTGCCTGGCGGTTCCGCCACTGGCCGAACGCTTCGGCCGCAAGCGCACCCTGACCTTTTACTTCCTCGGGATGGCGGCCTGCATCCTGCTTAGTTTTGGTTGGACGTTCTACCTGCCGCAGGGACTCCATCCCTTCATCGCGGTTCTGTTCTTTCTGGGCTTCTTTGGCGGCAACTTCGCCGTCTTCACCCTGTGGCTGCCGGAGCAGTACGGGACCACCGAGCGCGCCACTGCCTTCGCGTTCACCACGTCGTTCGGACGCTTTATTGCCGCGGGCGCCAACTTCGGAGTCGGCGCGCTGGTCAAAAACATCGGAACTTACGGCAAGCCGGTTGCGTTTACAGCCATCGCGTTTGGGATCGGGCTGCTGGTTATTCCCTTCGCACTAGAAACCCAAGGTAAAGTGCTGCCCGACTAAGAACCATGTAGCAAGCCGGAACCTACACAGTAGGTCGATAAGGAAGGAAACACGCGATCGTAAGTTAGTCACTCAACAATTCGGCAACTTGCGTTGGGTTTGGTAGTCTCTATGGTGATTCCGTCCCCGCAAAGTCAGTCGTCAAGGCAGAGCATGTGGCGGCTCCGCCCGTTGCTGTTGCTGATCGGATTCACCGCGACCACTGCCCAGATTTTGCTCATGCGGGAACTGCTGGTGGTTTTTTACGGCAACGAGATCTCGCTGGGGCTATTGCTTGCCAACTGGTTGTTCTGGACGGGTATCGGTAGCAGCCTCTTCGGGCGGAAGACCGCATGGTTCGATGATCCGCGCAAGGCCATGGCTGCTTTGCAGACGCTCCTCGCTTTGGCGCTGCCCTTGACCATTGTGGCAGTCCGAAGTAGCAAAGCAATTTTTCTCAATGTTCCCGGCGAAGTCCTGGGGCCGTGGCCGATGTTCCTTACGGCACTTGTGGTCCTATGCCCGTTCTGCCTGTTCTCGGGAGGAATGTTTGCCGCGGGCAGCCGCCTGGTCTGTCAGGAAACCGGGGCTGTGCCGGCGAGCGCTACGGGATCCGTTTATCTTCTGGAAGCATTGGGATCAGGCATCGGTGGCCTGCTCGCCAGCCTGATGTTGGTCCGTCATTACACGTCCTTCCAAATTGCATTTTGCCTCGGGTTATTGAACCTGCTAGCGGCCGCCAGCTTGATCTTTCGCGGGCCTTTGTGGCGCAAGGGTGCGTACGCGGCAATCTTCGCGGTTTTCGTCGCCGGGCTGTTTCCATTCGGCGCGCCTTGGATGGAAGCGCTTTCCCTCCGGCGGCTCTGGCAGGGATTTCATCTCCTGACCAGCCAAAACTCGGCATACGGAAATCTAGCGGTAGTGGAAACCGACAGCAGCCGCACGCTTCTCGAGAACGGTCTCGTGCTCTTTACGGTGCCTGACCCTCAGGCTGCTGAAGAATCGGTTCATTACGCTCTCCTGCAGCACCCTGCCCCGAGAAGCGTGTTGTTGATCGGCGGGGGACTGAATGGGAGCGCCGTGGAAGCCCTGAAGCACCCCTTGATCGAGCGGATCGATGTGGTCGAGCTGGATCCCAAAATCTTTGAGCTTGGGCAGAGTTACTTCACCGCCGAAATGGCCATGCTGCAGCACGAACCGCGTGTGCACCTACACGCTACCGATGGCCGTTTATTTCTGAAGAGCACAGCGCAGACATTTGACGTTATTATCCTCAACCTGCCGGAGCCGCAGACCGCGCAATTGAACCGCTTCTTCACCGTCGAGTTCTTTCGCGAAGCTGCCGCGAAGTTGAATTCCGGCGGCATTCTCTCCTTCCAACTGCGAGCATCGGAGAACTACATCACGCCGACTATGGGGAGTTTCCTGCGGTGCATTAATCGGAGCTTGCAGGAGGTGTTTCCCGAGGTCAGTACAATTCCTGGAGACACCGCGCACTTCTTTGCCGCCACGCAAGCGGGCACTCTGACGGCCCGTGCCGATGACCTGCTGCAAAGGCTGAAGTCCCGCCACTTGCAGACCAGTTATGTGCGCGAGTATTACCTTCCCTTCCGCATGGCCCCCGATCGCATGCTGGAAATGGCGGAACAGATTCGGCCCCAGCCGGAAACGCCCGTCAACCGTGATTTTGCGCCGGTCGCCTACTATTTCGATATCGCCCTTTGGAGCACCCAGTTCAATGGCCGCTATCGTGAAGTCTTCGCGGGCATGGCACGCATTAAGTTTCGCTGGATTTTATCGGGACTGACTGCACTATTAGTGACCGGGATACTTATTTTGGCAGGGTTGAGGCCAAAGAAGCTTCACCGTGTGTGTGTGGCAGGCTGCGTCGGCGCCATGGGGTTCACGCTGATGGCCTTGGAGGTTCTGCTGCTACTGGGTTTTCAGGCGATTTACGGTTACGTTTATCAGCAACTGGCATTGCTGGTTGCGGCGGTGATGATGGGCATGGCCCTGGGTAGTTGGCTAGGGTTGCGTAGCGTTGGCCAGCGAGACGGGGTCAATAGCAGCAAGCTGCGCGTCCTGACCGCCGTCCAGGTGATCGCCGCCCTATCGCCTCTGTTGTTGTACGGGTTCTTTCTGATCTGCGCGCGAACCAACAGCCGGGCCGGGCTCTTCCTGGTCGGGGAGGTCCTTTTTCCCGCAGTCGCCTTGCTCTGCGGGATGTTAGGCGGTTATCAATTCCCTTTGGCTAGCAACCTCTTCTTCTCTGCCCGGAAAGATGCGTCCCCGCAGAACACGGGATCCTTGTATGCCGTCGATCTGCTGGGAGCGTGTATCGGTGCCGTTATATTGAGCGCCTATCTCGTACCGCTTTTCGGATTCCTGAAGGCAG
Organism: Candidatus Korobacteraceae bacterium; assembly: GCA_049522855.1. Lineage (GTDB taxonomy): Bacteria > Acidobacteriota > Terriglobia > Terriglobales > Acidobacteriaceae > Bog-257. The sequence continues at coordinate 6,117 of JBEKNL010000079.1, read as the reverse complement.
CCCTGCTGATTCTGGTATTGAATCTGGCGACAGCCCTACTCACCTTCATGGCCGTTTCACGGGAGAAGATGCTTCCGGTGTGAGGCTCACAGGCGGCTTGCCTTCGTTGAACACCAGCGCGGAAAACAGGAAGATGTCGGTATCCTCATCCTTCCACGCCGCAGCAGGCAGCCCTGCCTTCCTCGCCGTCTCTTCCAGAAAGGTCTTGCGGTCCCATCCCGCCTCAGTGGGCACCTGCGGCAGCAGCACGCCTTCATGGTCGCCCTTTTTCATGAGAAGGCCATGCTGGCCGACATGGATCTCGCGAACATCGAGCACGCGCCGGAATGGAGACAGGACGGAGACCTCGTATTGCAACTCTCCCAACTCCGCCGGTATAACCGGAGGGAAGCGGGGATCTCGCAAGGCCGCCAGCGCCGCAACGTCGGCAACCGTTTCGATCAGCGGCTGCATGGGGGATACGTATCCAATGCACCCGCGGAGTTCTCCATGCTTGGTAATGGTTACGAAGGCGCCGCGGTCCTGCTGCAGTGCCGGCGACCCGGCTGGCGGCTTATAGGCCTTGCGCTCACGCACGGCGTTTTCCACCGACTTCCGCGCCACGCTGAGAAGTTCCTGTTTCTCTTTGGGGGTCAGGGCGAAGGGCCGAGCGACGGAGTTTGTGGGCGCGGCCTTGTACAGCGCAAAAGCGCTGTAGCCCACCACGCGCGAGCGATCGCCGGTCACGTCGCCCGAGTTGGCGTACTTCAGCAACTGGGAACGATTCGCACCCAGGCGCTCGGCCGCGATCATGGCGGCTACAATCGGGCCCCCACCGCAGGCCTCCCACACCCGCGCCTGCAGGTTCCGAGAGAGGTTGAAATAGTCCCACGCCTCGATGGCGTGCAGCGTGTTGTGGTCAATGGTTGATGCCTCGTCATAGGGATGATAATGGGAGAGATCGGAACTGGCAACGATGAGCGTGTCGGAGTCGTGGATCAGTTTAGCCAGCGCCACGCCGAGCGCGCGACTTGCCTCGTAGCTCTGATCGCCCATGATGATGGGAACCAGTTGAAATTGGGCAATTGTCCGCTGTAAGAACGGAAGCTGGACCTCCAGAGAATGTTCAGCCTGTTCTCCCGAACGGTCATGTCCGCGGCCCGATAAGCGAATCGAAGAGCTCTGCGCCACCAGCGCCGCCGCAAAGGCCTTGTCCACCGGGATTCTGCCCAGGGGAGTGACGTAGGCGTCTCCGTCGTAAACGGCGGAGAAAGGGAAGGCCTCGTAGTGGGAGGGGGCGATGATCACCACGCGGTGAAACTTGCGATTCTTGAGTACTGCGTAGCTGTGGCCCGCGACGGCTCCGGAGAACGGATATCCGGCGTGGGGGGCAATCAACGCAATCAGCGGTTCCTTGATGGAAGGAACCTGGGCTTTAGCCAGAAATCCATCCACCATCTTGCTCAATTCGTCGGGATTGGCCGGATAGAAGGCTCCCCCTACCCCCGCTTGCCGCACTTTTTCTTGCGAGGTCCCGGCGGCGCTGGCCACCAATAGGAACGCCACAATCAGCGCGATGAATATGCTCTTTTGTCGCATCACCACGTTCAACTCCACACGCCCGGTATCGGATGCTGGCACTTCGGGCACTTGCCTTTGTGCAGGTTCATCTGCTTGATGGTGAAGCCCGCGCGTTCGATGACGAGGTGGTGGCATTTGGGGCAATAGGTGTTCTCCGCAGGATGCCCCGGCACATTGCCGATATACACATATTGCAGACCTTCCGCATCGGCCACCGCCTTGAGGCGCTCCAGCGTCGCTACCGGAGTCGGTGGCAGGTTCTTCAGCAGGTAGAGCGGCATGAAGCGCGTGAAATGTATGGGGACATCGGGCCCCAACTCCGTCTTAATCCAACGCGACATATCGCGGATTTCCGCGTCACGGTCGTTGAGAGTCGGCACCGTCAGATACACTATCTCCAGCCACTTCCCCTGTTTGCGAATGGTGATTAAGTTGTCCAGGATCGGCTGAAGCTGACCGCGCACGACATCGCGATAATAATCTTGAGAGTAAGCTTTGAGATCAATCTTGATGGCATCCACACGCTGGCAGGTGCGCTTTAGGGGCGCCTGCTGGATGAAGCCATTGGTGACCACGATGGTCTTCAGACCGGAAGCGCGTACCGATTCAGCAGCGTCGGTCACGTACTCGTTAAAGATCGTGGGCTCGCTGTAGGTGAAGGCCACCGCGGCACACTGATTGTCTTTAGCCAAGGTCGCCAGGTCCTTCGGTGGCAGGTATCTTGCGGGCAAGTCTTCCGGCCTGGCCTGCGAAATCTCCCAGTTCTGGCAGAACTTGCAGTTCACGTTGCAGCCCGCGGTGGCGACGGAAAACGCCTGCTTTCCGGGCAGAAAATGAAAGAAGGGCTTCTTCTCGATCGGATCGATGTGGGCGGCGACAACCCGCGAGTGAACCAGCGTGTAATAGGTCCCGCTCCGGTTCTCACGGACCCGGCAATAGCCGCGGCTGCGGTCCTCGACGACGCACTCGCGCGGGCACAGTTTGCAGCGAACCATCTTGCCGGGCAGTTTCTCGTAAAACCGCGCCTCGACCCTGAAGCGGGAATCGTCTTCCTCTGCCGCCGCCCACGCCCGCACGGGAATGGCAATGGAGTCACGGGCAAGGGCCATGAGGCAGGCCGCCGCGCATGGAAACGCAAGCATTTTGAGGAACACTCGGCGATCCGGCAACTCGCTGAGAAGGGCCGCTGACCGGGGAATGGCGAGCGGCGGCAGGGCATCGATGCGGGCTTCGCACTCCGAGAAAACGGGCAGCGGGCACGCCGCGGAAACAGCAGGGGTATTCCCTTGACGGGGCATGAAACACCTCCCCATTTAGTACTTTTAGCACCAGTCGCGAGAAGTTTTCAGTGATGTAACGCACGCTGGATTGTGAAGAGGAGCCAGTCGAACAGGCGTCCAAGTCGCACAAACATCGGTGAATCCAGGGAAACGGGCGCGGGCAGGCTTCGTCAACGCCACTTGCAATGAATCCGGTTACTTCAGCGTGGCCTGTGACTCGGGCACAATTCTTAAAGTGACTGCGAACTGTCGTCCTACTTCTTCTTGCCGAACAGCCCGCCCAGGTTAGGAACCTTTCCCGGCACGACGCCTTGCAACGCACCGGTGGCGAGGCTTCCAGCCATTCCTCCGATGTCGGGAATGAATTTCGGGTCCGAGGTCGTGCCCTCAATTGCGAACGGGATGCCATTCTTGCCGCTGCCCACCGAGGCCACCTTGCTCAAGCCGCCCACCATACCTCCACTCAGGTTCGCCAGCATCTTGAAGTTAAGCGCTCCTGCCGGGCTTACCGTACCGGCTCAGGTAAACGTGCCGGTCATACCCATCTTCCAGTGCACGAAGAGATCCGCTCGCTCCGTGACAAGCCGTTGAAGAAAATGGCTCGCACGGACCTTGTGGCCCTTAAAGCGTTTGAACTTTCGTATCACCCAGGCCAATATCGTCTGATTAACGTATCGGAGCACGGGGTACAGCGCCGATGGGGCATATCGCCCGTAGTACTCGATCCAGCCCCGGAGGAGTGGATTGAACTGTCGGGCAATGTCGTCCAAAGACAGCTGAGTTTGATGACGAATATTCAAGTCCCGAATCGCCGACCGCATGGCTTTCATCGCCGAGGGGCTAACCGCGGGATTGAATCCGCAGAACAGCATGTTGTCCCAGCCACGTCTAACCAGACGGGGCCGGAAGCAGTACCCGAGAAAGTCAAATTTGACGTTCGGATACGTGCCTTTGCGTTTCCCGTCTTTGCAGTAGACGATCTTAGTTTTTGTCGAATGCAGCTCTAGGCTGCACTCCGCCAGGCGGGCTTGAAGTTCGGCCTTGAGGGCTTGTGCTTCTTGCTCGCTGCGGCAGTGAACCAGCCCATCGTCGGCATACCGACACCACGGGAGGTCCGGGTGGGTCCGCGCCATCCAGAGATCGAACGCATAGTGGAGGAAAGTGTTCGACAAAATTGGGCTAACCACACCGCCTTGCGGCGTACCGCGACTTCGCTCAATTCTGGTTCCATCTTCCTGTACCATCGGCGCTGTCAGCCATCTTTCGATGTACAACAATGCCCATTTACACGTCACATGTCTTCGAATGGCCCGCAGCAGAAGCTCATGGTCAATGTTGTCAAACAGGCCCTTGATGTCAAACTCTAGCACCCAATCGTACTTCCAACACCGCTCTCGCGTGACCCCAACGGCGTCAAGTGCCGATTTTCTCGGCCGGTAGCCATAGGAATCGGCCAGAAATACGGAGTCTAGATTTGGCTCAATAACTTGCTTGACCACCATCTGCGCCATGCGATCCGCTACCGTGGGCACACCTAAAATCCGCTGTCCTCCAGACTTTTTAGGAATGGAGACGGCACGCACCGGCGGAGGAAAGTAGGTTCCCGAGCTCATCCTGTTCCAGATCTTGTAGAGATTGCCCTTCAAGTCGGCTTCGAACTGCTCGATCGTCTGACCATCCACGCCGGCCGCTCCTCCATTGGATTTGACCGCTTTGTAGGCTTCGTACACCTGTTTCTTACCGATGTTGAACGGCTTGCCTGTCGCACGCATCGAGGTCCTCCTGTTGCCAGTTGCTTCGCTCGTACGACTGCCTGACCCGACCCCTTCGCTCCAGCCCCATTACGAGCTTTCTTCGCTACTGCGAGTCGGTCCGCCCCAGTGCTCCGCATCGGTACGCTGGCCTCGCGGTTTTCGCCGCTTGGGCTTCTCCCTTGGCATCAGAGCGACTGGTTCCTGCAGTTCCGCGCCACAGCCTGCATCCGCTTCACGCCCCCTCTACGCCGGTCGCCGTCCGCTCCGTCATCAGGCACCCAGCGGACTTGTCCCAGGAGGACCATACGCTCCTGGTTTCGACGACACTTGAGATCTTAACGACGCGTCTTCGAAGGGTTCACTTTCGTTCGTCTCTCGGATGCTCACCTGCACGAGTTTGTTCTCGCACTTTTACTCCAACGCTCACTACCACGGCCTTTTACCGCAGCAGCTTGGAGTGGTTTGAGATCTGTTCCTGAAAACCGATCCCGAGGGGCCTTCCCTCATCTATCGCGCAGCTTCATCCGCACGGTTGGTTAGTTCATGTTGAACTCCTTAGCCGTGTGCTTCTGCAGCACACTATGGTCAAGAATCTCAAACGCTTTGAAAAGGCTTGGTTTCCGTTCGCGAGATCTCGGGCTTTGCCACAAACGAAGTTGAACTGGGCGGCCGAAAGCGCCGTCACCTTTCATGTAGCGTCGCGCCAAGCGGTGGAGTTCGTCATAAACGATGGGAGTCAGGCGGTCGAGAGCAGCTCGATCTCCATCACTCCAGGCCCGGAGAAACTCGGTCACCTCGCCACCAGGTGGCGTTCCGGCCTCTTCGTGTGGTGGTGTGGATTTCCGCATTGCAACTATGTCAGGACCCTCGCCCGCTCATGCGGTCTCTTCACGAAAAGCAATGCCTGAATGATAGTTCTGTCCCGCCGTTTGCGCCTACTTATATGAGACCGATAAAAGCCGCTCGGCGCAACCCTTTGCCCGGGCGCATGAATGAGGAGGCAATATGAAATCGAGAATATGCACGTGGATAGTAGGAATCAGCTTATTTGCTGCGCTGGCAATGCCAACTTTGCTGGGCGCGCAGGAACCGTCAACCACACAGGCTTCACGCTCTGTTCGGTACACGATCACCGACCTGGGCACGCTCGGAGGCAGCTTCAGCCTGGCCTATGGCATCAACGACAACGGACAGATCGACGGATTCTCCACGTTGCCCGGCGACGCCGTTGAACATTCCTTTGTAATCGAGAAAGGGGTGATGACCGACCTTGGGACGCTGGGGGGACCGAACAGCGAGTCGTTTGCCAACCTGAACAACGCGATACAGGTTGCGGGCACGGCCGAGACTTCCGTGACCGATCCCAACAATGAGAATTTTTGTTCGTTTGGCACCAACCTGATCTGCCTCGGCTTCGTCTGGCAGAACGGGATCATGACGCCGTTGAGCACGCTTGGCGGCACCAACGGCCAGGCCGCTGCCATCAACAATCGCGGCCAGGTCGCCGGATATTCTGAAACCTC
>JBEKNL010000078.1:0-18844 GCA_049522855.1 Candidatus Korobacteraceae bacterium | reverse complement strand
GATGGCGATGTCTTCCTGGCCTATCTGGAGCAGGTCTTGTGCCCTCAGCTCCATCCCGGACAGGTAGTCATCATGGACAATCTGTCCGCACACAAAGTGGCCGGGGTGCAGCAACTCATCACCGCCACCGGAGCGCGCCTGATTTACCTGCCGCCCTATTCCCCTGACTTCAACCCGATTGAGCAAGCCTGGTCGAAGATCAAGCAGGGGCTGCGCTCGGCCAAAGCTCGCACCGCAGAAGCTCTGGAAAGCGCCATTGCAGAAGCCTTGGCAGCCATTACTGCCGACAACGCCTTAGCTTGGTTCTCTCATTGCGGGTATGGTCTACAATAACGCTGAAAACGCTCTAGAATTGCACGATAAAGAGAGATGAATCTTGGGTCATCTCTGGAAAGGTCGTCCAAGAGGAACAGTGCGGCGCTTAAGCTACGAACCCACTAAGGCATTTCCGGAAGGGTCGCTGGACTGCTGTAGGATTCGATAGAGACTGGAGCGGCTTATTTGAAGTATCTCGGCTGCGCGCGCCTTGTTTCCATCCACACTCTGCAACACGCGCTCAATGTGCCTTCTCTGCATATCAGCCAATGGCACCAGCACATCGCCCCCATTGCTGACGTCAGCAACCACGCTCTTTACGGAGTCGGGAAGATCGCGGACATCTATCGTGCTCGTCGCCGTCATCATGCACCCGCGCCCCAGAACGTTTTCGAGTTCACGAATATTTCCTGGCCAAGAATGGCGTGACAGCACGGTCTGCGCCCTGCGCGTCAGGGTCGCGACCGGTTTCTTCAATTCCGTCGCATAACGGCGAAGAATGTCCTGCTCCAGCAAACGCAGGTCTTCCTTGCGATCAGCAAGCGGCGGCAGCTTGATTTCGATCATGGAAAGCCGGTAATACAAATCCTCTCGAAATTGTCCCTGAGACACCATCTTCCGAAGATCGCGGTGGGTTGAGGCTACCACGCGGACGTCTACCTTACGAGAAGTCGGGGCTCCGACCTGCCGCACCTCTTGGTTCTGAAACACGCGCAGCAGCTTTGCCTGCATGGCCTGCGACATCTCGCCGATTTCATCCAGAAACAGCACGCCGCCATGAGCGGCTTCTATCAAACCAATGCGGTCCTGATTGGCTCCCGTGTACGCTCCCCGAACGGATCCGAACAACTCACTCTCCAGGAGCGTTTCCGTAATAGCGGCACAGTTACAAACCACGAAGGGCCTGGTGGCAACTGGACTCAGCCGGTGCAGCACGCGCGCCACCAGCTCCTTGCCGGTTCCTGTCGCACCGCCAATCAACACGGTTCGAAAATGCGGTGCGATGCGGCGTATGGCCACGAAGATTTCCTGCATGATCGGGCTTTGTCCCACCATTCCCTCAAACTGGAGCGCGTGGTAGACGTCCTCCTCCAGCCTGGTGCGGTGCTCGCGGCGTCGCACTTCTTGGAGCAACAAGCGGATGCGTTCCCGCAAATGCTCGACCGTGATTGGCTTCAGGAGGTAATCGCACGCGCCCTGTTGAATTGCCCGTACCGCTGATTCAGTGGAGTAGTCGGCTGTCAGCATAACTACATCGGCATTTGGATCGATCCCGAGAATGCGTTCCAGGACCTCCATTCCTGAGGCCTTAGGCATAGTCAAATCCAGCAGGATGACTGGGGGATGACGCTTCTGAACGATGGTTAGCGCTTCTTCCGGGTGAGTTGTCGAGAGAAAATCCACGTTTTCAGAAGATATTGCCTCACCGACAAACTCCAGGAAGTCTGCCTCGTCGTCGATCGCCAGCACCGTCACTTTCGATTCACGCGATTCAGTTTTCTTAACTTGCTCTAGTTCACTCATTAAATCATCTCCCGCCGAGATTTTTCCTGGTCTCCCGGAGATTCCCGTTTGGGCAGAAAGCAATAGGGCTAGGCAGCTTTCTGGTTAGGCTTTGAAGATACTGCGCAACTTCTCATCCAGAGCCATTTTCGTGAGGGGCTTGTGGGCGAAGTAAGTTCCGGGTTCCAGGCTGTCCTCCCGCGAGATTAAGTCACCACTGTAGCCAGAAACAAACAGCACCTTCAGTACCGGAATCTTCTGCTTCAGCCTATCGGCCAGCTGTCGGCCGCTCATGCCGGGCATCACCACGTCGGTAAGCAGCAGATCGATTGGCCTTTCTTGTTTTTCGGCTATCCGGAGGCCTTCCCGACCGTTGCTGGCCGCTAGCACAGTGTAGCCTAATTCTTCTAACTGGATGCTTACAATCTCTCTCAAGGCAGCGTCGTCCTCTGCAAGTAGAATCGTCTTAGACGCGGCAGTCTTGGGCCTTGCGTGCTCTCTTTTTGGAGCTGCCACAGGGGCCAATCCGCACTGGCGAGGTAGGTATATCTTGAAGGTCGTACCGCCCGGTACTTGCGTGTCGACCGAGATGAAACCTCCGCTTTGTCGGACAATCCCGTATACCGTGGACAGGCCCAAACCCGTTCCTTTTCCCATCTCCTTGGTCGTAAAAAATGGATCGAAAATGTGCGGCATCGCTTCCGAGCTAATGCCGGTCCCGGTGTCGGAAACGCAGATCATCGCGAAGGAACCGGGCGGCACATCCAGAGACATTGTTGAACCAGACTCGTCAAGTTCGACATTGTGTGTCTCAATCACCAGCTTGCCTCCCTGCGGCATGGCATCGCGGGCGTTGACTGAGAGGTTCAGGAGGACTTGGTCAATCTGCGAGGGATCAGCCTTCACGGTCCACAGGTTCCGATCGAGCGTTAGAATTACTTCGATGTCCTCCCCGAGCAGACGCGGCAGCATTTCGGCGAGATGAGTAATGCTCACATTCAGGTCCATCAGCGTAGGGGCGAACACCTGCAGGCGGCTGAAGGCCAGCAACTGACGGATCAACGCGCTTGCACGCTGCGCGGCGTCCTTGATCTTCATGATTCGGGGCAGGTTCAGATCCGAGGGCGACAGGGTCTCCGCGATCAGGTCGCTGTAGCCGATCACAATGCCCATGATGTTGTTGAAGTCGTGTGAGACTCCGCCCGCTAACCTGCCGACGGCCTCCATTTTCTGCGCCTGGAGGAGTTGGGATTCGAGATGCTTCCTCTCTGTATTGTCGATCAGAAATCCATGCCACAACACGCTGCCATCCTGCTGGCGTTCCGGCGAGGCATCTCCTTTGACCCAAACCAGCCCCCTTTTCGGGTGGTTTACACGGAACTCTTCGTGCCATGGCGTTAACGATCGGAATGAATCGGCAATGGTTGCGTTAACGTGGCCGAGATCGTCAGGATGAATCGCCGCCAACACAGGCGCGGCATCCTGGCTGGCAGCGTCTGGAGCGACATCAAATATATCGCGCAACGCTGAGCTGGCAAAGGGTATAGCGCTGGACCCGTCTGGCCGCATGAGAAAAGAATAAACAATGCCTGGAACGGTGGCAATGATCCTGCTCAATTCCTCTTGAATGGCCCCTGCCTCTTTGCGCGCCGTAATGTCCTCGACCGTGCCTTCGTGAAGCACTACTTTGCCCTCGGCGTCGCTCACGGCCCGTAGGTTCATTGACACCCACTTTTTTTTGCCATCTTTGCCATAGATCTCCAATTCGACACTGTGCACCGCTCGATCGTTTTCCAGCACGTGTGCCAACTCTTGCAGCGCGTTGGGATCGACAAATAACTGGCGGCCCACGTTTGAGACCTCCGCCAGGAGCTGTTCGGGAGAATCATAGCCATGCATCCGCGCCAATGCGCGATTGACGCTCACGGGCCGGCCCTCGGGCGTGATCTGGAAGATTCCAATGACGGCGTCTTCAAAAATAGAGCGATACTTTTCCTCTGCTTGACGCAACCTATCTTCGGCAATCTTTCGCGAAGTGCAGTCCTGCTTGATAGCAACATAATGGGTGATCCCACCATTGCCGAGGTACACTGGCGTAATCGTCATCTCCTCGGTGTAAACGGTTCCATCTTTGCGCCGGTTGATGATCTCCCCGTACCAGGTATTCCCTGAGCTGATGGTTGCCCACAGATTGCTATAAAACGCACGGTCCTGTTTACCCGACTTCAATAGCCGGGGATTGTTACCCAGAACTTCTTCCGAAGCGTACCCGGTCAGTTGTGAAAATGCGTGATTGCTCCACAGGATCGTGCCGTTGCTGTCGGTAATCACGATGGAGTTGGCAGCCGCCTGCAACGCCGCAGCCTGAAGTCGAATGGTCTCTTGCGCCTTTTTCCGTTCGATCGCATACTTCAGCGACCGCCCCAAGGCCGGCCCAGCGATGGTCCCCTTTACGAAGTAGTCTTGCGCTCCCGCGTGGGCGGCCTGCACTGCGGTTTCCTCATCGTCCAGGCCTGTCAATATCACAACGGGAAGCTGGGGAAACTTCGACTGAAAGCGGACAAAGGTCTCTAGTCCGCGACTGTCGGGAAGAGAGAGATCCAGAAGCACAACATCGGCAGGGTTCGACCTCAGCTTCTCAAGGCCAACCGACAAGCGCGCGGCGCACTCTAGCGTGAACCCATCGCCACCAGCTTCCTTCAGCATCTCCGCAATAAACCGGGCATCGCCCGGATTATCTTCGATCAGTAGAACATGGGTCGGCATAACCCCTCCCTTCTGTGCTCTCTTTGGGAGGAAGCTTTACAATGCTGATCCAGAAATCCTGGATCGCCTGTACAACCTCAACAAATTTTTCCAAGTCCAGCGGCTTAGTGATATAGCAGTTGGCGTAATGGTTGTAGGACCTCAGAATGTCCTCTTCCGCTTTGGAGCTGGTGACGATCACCACGGGGATTCGTCGCAAATCCGGATCCGCTTTGATTTCCGAGAGGACCTCGCGACCATCCTTCCGCGGGAGGTTAAGATCCAGCAAAATCAGATCGGGCCGTGATGCATTGGCGTAACTGCCTTGTTTGCGCAGAAAGGCCAGCGCCTCTAGGCCGTCGGAAACGGCGCGCAACTGGTTAATGATTTTTGACTCCCGCAACGCCTCCCGCATCAGCCTGACGTCTCCGGGGTTGTCTTCCACCATCAGAATTTCAGCTGGCCGAACTTGCATGTACTCTCTGATAGCCACCATTACTCACCTCTGCCATTGGGATAGTGAACGTAAACGTGGATCCCTTTCCGGGCTCCGACACCACCCAGATCCGGCCTCCATGCCGCTCCACAATCTTCTTAGTGATTGCCAGACCGATGCCCGTACCCGGGTACTCGCGGCCCGCATGCAGGCGCTGAAAGATTACAAAAATCCGGTCGGCATCGTGTGGTTCGATCCCGATGCCGTTATCGCGCACGGAAAAGCGCCACTCGCCGTCTTCCTGTTGGACAGACACGTGAATGCGGGGCGGTTCCGGGCCGTGAAATTTCAGGGCATTTCCGATCAGGTTCTGGAAAACCTGGCTCAACTGCGTCGCGTCGACCGGGATCGTGGGCAAAGGATCGTGGCTGATGACCGCGTGTGTCTCTTCGATCGCCGCCTTTAAGTTGATCTGCACTGCCTCGAGCACGCTCTCGCTGCTGGTAGAAGCGAACTCTTTGCCGCGGGTGCCCACTCGGGAATAGGCGAGCAGATCGTTGATCAGCACCTGCATGCGATGGGCACCGTCCACCGCAAACGCGATAAAATCGTCCGCATCGGCGTCGAGTTTACCGCGATAGCGCTTCCCCAAAAGTTGGGTGTAGCTGGCCACCATGCGCAAGGGTTCCTGCAGGTCATGCGAGGCCACGTAGGCGAACTGTTGCAGGTCGGCATTGGAGCGGGCCAATTCCTCGGCCCGCCGTGCCAGTTCTTTTTCTGCTAGCTTGTGCTCGGTAACATCGCGCGCTGCCGCCAAAACGCCTTCCACCTGGTCGGCTTCATTCCGGAACACCGAAGCGTTGTACAGAACGTCTGTGACCACGCCCGTTGTGCTGCGAATAGCCAGCGGGTAGTCTTGAACCACGCCCTCGGCGAACACCCGCCGGTAGACCTGCTGGGCCTTCTCCGGCTCGGTGAAGTAATCCGAAAAGTCGCTCCCAATCAGTTGGTCGCGAGAAACGCCGGTGACTTTTCCCGTCGCCGCATTGACGTCGGTGATCTTGCCGTCGCGACTGATCGTCACCAGCGGGTCCAGGCTGGCTTCGATCAGGCTGCGAGCATAGAGGGAAGCTTTCCTTAACTTCTCTTCGTCACGCTTGCGCTCGGTGATGTCCACCTTGATACCCACCATGCGACTGGGCCGTCCGGCATCATCGAAAAACACCTTCGCCCGGGCATTCACCCAGCGGATCTCACCGTTGTCGCGCCGCCGAATCCGCCATTCCGAGGCAAACTCGCCCGTTTTGAAGGACTCTTGGATCGCTGTTCTTGCACGTTCTAGATCTTTGCGTAATACAAGCGACTCCCAGTCCTCATAAGTGCCACCGAACGTTCCCGAAACAAGCCCGTACAACTCTTCGGTTCCGGATGACCAGATATTCACATTGTTGCGAATGTCCCAGTCAAACGTACCGGACCGCCCCGCTTTCAGGGCCAGGGCGAGTCGCTCGCGGCCCAAACGCAGTTCGTTTTCGGGTCGCTTGCGCGCCGAGACATCGCGGGCACTGGTGGATGCTCCCACAATCCTTCCCGCACGGTTCCTCACCGGGCTGATTGAAGCAACGACGTCGATGATCTTCCCATCCTTTCGGACCTGCGTCGTTTCGAACTGTGGGACATGCTGACCCTCCTTGATTCTCTGCATGTTCGCTGCAAACTCTTCGCGACGGTCCGGCGGGATCGTAATAGAAATGGATTTCCCCATCATTTCTTGCACCGAGTAGCCGTAAATCGCCGCCGCCCCGGAGTTCCAACTCGTGACTACACCGTCGAGGGTTGTCGCGATGATGGCGTCGTCGAAAGAGGGAAAGATGGACGCCAAACTGGCAATGATTTCTTCCTTTTGGCGGCGCGCCCAGTCGCGGCGCTCCGCCAGGAAACCTGTCCACACCGTGAGGCCTGCCAACAGTATGACGGTGCATACGGTCATGAGGGCCAAGCCGGCCCAATCCGAATAAAGGCCGCTAGCCTGCCCCTTCCAGCGCAGCCAGGCGAGGACGAGAGGAACGACGATCACGGCCGGGAACAACCGGCGCGTCAACGTCCCGCCGACGTTCTCGCTCGTGACTAGTGCCCCCAAGCCCGACTCGGGATGGGCAAACATCACCGCGAATGAAAGCAGAAACAGAGCGGAAGGAATAATTGGGGAGATGTGCGTGTAAGTAGTAGTCGGATTCAGAACGAAGTCCAGGAGGCTGAACGTCGTAGTAATCGCCACCACACAAGGCAACAAGCGTCCCGACCAACGGCCAAAACTCTTTTTGGCATCCAGCAGCAGTAGCGCAAGCCCAAGGCAAAGGAACCCGAAAGCGGCAAGGGGAGACATTAGACCCGGTCGCACGCTTCCTAGAAGGTCCTCCGACCCAGCGGTGAACAGCAGCTGATCGATGCCGAGGTCCCAATCGAAAACGAACTCTAGCAGCGAAAGCAGGCCCACCACGCAGGCAACGGCGGCTGCAACGTTTGCGGCCAGCTTCCAGGAAGAAACCGTGGGCTGTTCCTTTCTTGCGGCCCACAAACTAAGCCCTATCAAAACAAAACAAATGGCGCCATTCTCCTCTACCACGACCTGTACAGGCAAAATGTTCTTCAATGCCTGGAGATGAAACATCCGCCCGGCCAATACCCATAAGCCAAAGGTTATCGAGAGCACACTGCAAAACGAGACGCAGTGGCCCAGCTTTCGCGAGATGCCGATGTCGGCCTGAGGGGTCATGAGCTTTTCCTGATCTGGTCAGTCGGCGCCGGTGTGGGAATCGAAGGCAGTCTGGAACGACTGCCGGGGCGTGGCTCTTGGGCACATTTATTGTGGGGCCGCTCTCTCCGTTTAAGAGAGCGACCCGCACTCCGTATCGCGATGCGACACACGCCACAGAAGGCGGTTCCGAGGATTGCGACCGCGATACGGTCGTGCCAAACAAATACCTTGCAGGCCAGGGCCATCCTGCCACACTTAAGCTGCTGGCGGCCTCGCAGCATATCCTTCGGTAAGGTATGACGCTGCATTACTTATTACTCTCTCTGTGAGTGAGAGTCAGTGACATTTTACTTACGAAAGTAACCACCGTACCTACCGTACCCACCACCTTTGTGGAGTAGCCAAGGTCTGGTCTGAAGCGGCTTCCCGACCAAGGGATTCACGTATAGCGCTTTATTGTTGAACGAGGTAAAGACTGGCTTGAAAGGTGGCTGCTCAACGAACTTCAAGGGCGAAGCGCATCCACTCCGAGTTGCTAATACAGATCGGCCATCCGAGCGGTTCCCTCGAGCGCGGCCGCGTACTCGCTGAACTTCTCGGTAGTGCCCCACGGCGCGCTTTTTTACATGACGGTTTGGCCCACCGGTGAAGGCTGGCCCCGGGTTTCCACCTTGAACGACCCCCGGGACGATCATCGCCAATGCCACCATCGTGGTTGCGGGTACCGGAGGCAACGTCTCGGTTTACCCCACCAGCGACACCGTCTTAGTCATTGACATCGACGGCTACTTCGCAGCGGCGGGCCCGGGCGGCTTGTCGCTGTACGGTGTGCCGCCCTGTCGGGTCATCGACCCCGCCAGATAGGCAGCGGTCTGCCCTTAAGCGGGACCCTGCCCCCTCCCGTGGCTGTAGTGGATAGTCCATGTAGCGTACCTAGCGCGGCGCAGACCTATGTCTTCAACGCGAGCGTCGTGCCCCAGGGTTACCTAGATTATTTGACGCTGTGGCCGGAGGGCACCAACCGGCCTGTGGTTTCGACGCTGAATGCGCTGGACGGATCGATCTCCCACAACATGGCGATCGTGCCCAGCACCAACGGAAAGGTCGATGCCTACGCGTCCGGGATCACGCAACTGACCCTCGACATCCCCAGCTACTTCGCGCCGTAGATGGGAGTCGCGCTTCGATCAGAATAGCGAGTTGCACAAAGTCTGCTCGTTGGCGAAGAGTCCCGCATCTTCGTTATGCACTCGATGTTCATGACCTAAGCACTATCAAGAGCAGATTTTCCGACTACTGTACCAGCCGGTTGAAGATTTCGCTGCGGTACGCCCTGGCGTGAATCAAGGGCGAACATATCGAGCTGCATGCGGCCACCCCTCGGCCGGCTGCCGGAATCCGCGTACCGGTGTACGCATTGCCGCCGCTGCGCGCAAGCTTGTCCCATAGGCGTGGACAACCCGCTGCTGACGCGTGAGATCCGCAAGCTGTTCAGCATGGAGATGGGGATCGCTCCTAGGGAAATCCACGATAAGGGCTCCCTGCTTCAGCTCCGCACGATGCCCAGTGGATCGAGCAAATCTTGCAACCGGAAGGGAAACGCTGCGGCCTTAGTCCTGAAATGGAGATTGTCATCACCGCTGCCTGCACCTATTCAGTATCTGCTGTGGCGTATGACCTTGCTGGCGCAACCTGCGCAAGCTGAGAGCATCGTGGCGCTTGGCCAGTCGAAGGCCCGATTCGTCGCGCATCAGATCGCAATGGTAGTAGGCGGGAGCCGGCAGGTCGAGCGCGCGTAGCAGCAGCAACTGCCGCGCGGTGGACTTTAGCAGGTCTGCGCCGCGCACCACTTCGGTAATCGCCATGGCAGCATCGTCCGCCACAACCGCCAGTTGATAGGCGGGCACGTCGTCGCGCCGCCAGATCACGAAGTCGCCGAAGTCTTTGCCTGCCACGAAACGCTGGGGTCCCTGCCGCAGATCGTCGAAGGCCACCATCTCGCCGTCCGGCACCCGGAATCGCCAGTTCACCCCTGCGGGCGCTTCGTACTGACTGGCCTGGACGGACTTTTCGCGGCAGCGTCCCGGATACAGCGGCTCATCATCGCTTTCATTCGGCGCCGCCGCCGATAGGGCCAGGTCTTTGCGCGAGCAATTGCAGGGATAGATGAATCCGCCATCGCGCAACTTGCCCCACGCGGCCAGGTAGAACTTGCGCCGCTGGCTCTGCTCATAGGGCGCGAACGGCCCGCCGATGTCGGGGCCTTCCTGCCAGCGGATGCCCAGCCACTCCAGGTCCTCCATCATCGCCCGCGCGAATTCTGGCTTGGAGCGTTGCGGGTCCAGATCTTCGTTGCGGAAGATCAGGGTTCCGTCGCGTTCAACGGCGCGACGGTAGGCTGTCCAGAACGTGCACGCATGCCCGAGGTGCAGCAGCCCAGTGGGCGAGGGCGCCAGCCGTCCGCGGTACGGTGATCCACGGTGATTCAGGCTTGCATCCATGGGCTGATTGTAGAGCGATGGCGACCCGCCGCGTTGGGCAACATTGCCTCAGTGCGTTTTCTGAATTGGTGGCCCCAAGGTGAGCGGCGAATGTGGCTGAACCTGAATTATCCATCTGCTTCGGTAGCTTTGAAGGGGCACGGCTTCAGCCGTGCCGTTACGAGCGCGGAGAGTTGGGCTTCAGCCCCTGAGGGAAGTCGCATTTCTTCTCAACACCGAGGTCCCTCAGTGGCTAAAGCCATCATAAATGTCAGCAGGTGACGGCACGGCTGAAGCCGTGCCCCTTCAAAGCATACGGCCTGAGGAATAATTCAGGTCAGCGCCGCACTGCCGATCCTGCGGATATGCAATCCCGAAATATTTTTAGTGCCCCACCCCACCAGCTCCTCCTTGGGCTCGACTGTTGCCGCAAGCGATCGCTGCCGCCGATCCGGCGCAGCCTTCCGCGTATGCGGATGCAACGAGCGCGCATTGCGCAGCAGGAAGAGCAGCGGAAGAATTAGTGCCCTGGCATCGCTCACGAGGAGTATAGTGTGGAGGGGTTGGCCGGATGGCTTATCGCGCTCGCCTCAAAACGATTCTGGCGACGTTGCTGTCGCTCCTCGCCATTTCACTTTGCGCACTCGCGCAGCAACCCGGCAATTCGGATCCCTGGACCGGATCCTCTTCTTCTGACAACACCTCCGGCGTTTTGGGAGTACCACTTCACAGTTCCGCTTCCAACACCGAACCGGTTTCCCGGCGTGCCGATGCGGGCAAGCCGATCGAGTTCAAGTCGCAGACGTCGCTTGTCCAGGTGCCAGTGGTGGTGACGGACAAGGCTGGCAGCCATATCCACCAACTGACCAAGGCAGACTTCAAAATCCTGGAAGATGGCAAAGAGCAGAGCATTGCCAACTTTGAAGAGATCATTCCAGCCCAGGGCGAGGTGCCTGGCCCTGACGTGCCTGCTGGTACATTCACGAACCAGGTTGCCAATGAGAGCAAGCCCCGTTCGGTCACGGTCATAGTGCTTGACGAAGTGAACACACCTTTCCTTAGCCAGGCATACGCGCGCGGGCAGCTAATCAAGTACCTAGCCAATCATCTGGACTCATCGCAACCACTGGGATTGATGGTGATCGGCGGCAGAGGGCTGACGGTCCTGAGCGGACTTAACTCCGACCCAGCCATGCTCATCGCCACTCTGAAGAAAGCGAGCGGTGAGATTTCGGATATGGAGCGATTCAGCGACGATGCGCAGGCCATAGCGTCCACCGGACAACCACCGAATGGACTGATGGGAGGAATTCACCCTGGCGATTCTCCGGACTTCATTGTTCGCAGGTTCATCCTCAAACAAGACGCGGTCGACGCCACCTACGGCCAGGCGCGCACTATCGAGAGTACATTGCAAGCCTTCTTGTCCATTGCCTGGTCCCTATCTGGCATTCCGGGAAGGAAGTCCGTGGTGTGGGCAACGGGCGGCTTTCCCTTTTACCTCGATTCCTTCTCCGCCGTACCCGGCGACGGCACTCTGAGGACGCTGTACGAACGGGCCCTGAAAGCTTTGAACGATGCGCAAATCTCCGTATATCCGCTGGACGTGCGCGGGCTCTTGTCCAACCCCGCGTATTCCGGAGATTACGCTGGGACCATGGTCAGCGATGACGCTGCGGACTTGTTGCGCGCTTCTACTGTGAGTAGCCTGAATAATTTTGCCAGGATGACGGGCGGCATTGCTTACTACGGCACCAACGATCTGGCGGGTGCGTTCAGCCGGGCCGCGCAGGACTCTTCCTCATACTATCTGCTGAGCTATTACCTCGATCGCCGCAACAACAAACCCGGGTGGCGACAGTTGAAGGTGGTGGTGTCACGCAAAGATGCCGAAGTTCATGCTCGCGCCGGATACCTTATAACCGATGTCGCCGTCAATCCTGAAGTCACCCATAAGGCTGACGTAGCCTTTGCTCTCAACTCTCCATTTGAGAGCACCGGCATTCCGGTAACCGAGCGATGGGAGGTAGTCCTTCCAAATGGAAATAAGAAGAAGGTGAGTTTTGCCTTGCATGTTCCCGCAGGGGACTTGATTAATGAGGTGGACAAGAACCGCTTCGATGTGGAATTCGTCGCTCAGGCTACAAATAAAGGCATCACCGCAGGGACTGTGGGACAAACCATAAAGGGCGCGGTTCGTCCTGACGCGCTCGCCAAACTGAAGATGGATGGAATCTTCTACAGAAACTCATTCGATCTGCCTCCCGGGACGTACCAGGTCCGGTTCGTAGTGCGCGACAACCTGAGTGGCAGGATCGGCAGCGTCATCGTGCCCCTGACCGTGAACTAGGCAGACGATCCAGATGACAAGCGTGAGTGTGCGCAGCCTCGCAAGCGGCTAGTTGGACACAGGCATCGGCTCAAGAATCCTCTTGAGATACAATGTATCTCAGAGGCCATTTCATATGGCTACGACGATGGTCCACATTCGAGTGGACGAAAGAGTTAAGAAGAAGGCCGCGAAAACTCTGGCGGCCATGGGGATGTCGCTGTCCGACGCGGTACGCATATTGCTGGTCCGAGTGGCGGCGGAAAGCGCCTTGCCGTTTGACGTCAAGGTACCCAACGCGACCACCGTGAAGGCCCTGCAGGCCGCCAATCGGCGCGACGGAAAGCGCTTCGAGTCCCCCAGCGCTCTGTTCAAAGGCCTGGATATCTAACCCTTGCGCAATTCCTCCCGCGCAAGAACACCCCGCGGTTTTGTCCTCCCCATCGGAACACCGTGCCGCAGAATGCTACGATAGTGGTTTATGTCTGCCCCCGAATCCCTGTTCCTGCGCGCCTGTCGACGGCTTCCGGTGGAAACCACTCCGGTATGGTTCATGCGCCAGGCGGGCCGTTTCATGCAGCAATACCGCGACATCCGCAAGCACCATTCGCTGGTCGAAATCTGCAAGAAGCCGGAGCTGGCCGCCGAAGTCACCATCACCGCCGCTGAGTTCCTGAAGGTTGACGCCGCCATCATCTTCGCCGATCTGCTGCTGCCCCTCGAGGTCATGGGCTTGCCATTCCATTTCTCCACGGGCGAAGGGCCGGTGATCGAGCGGCCACTGCGCACGGCGGAAGACGTGAAGCTTCTGCGCACCGATCGCGCCGCCGAACTGGGATACGTGGCCGATGCGGTTGCGCTGGTGGTCAAGCACTTCGGAGATAAGCTGCCAGTCATTGGTTTCTGCGGCGCTCCGTTTACCCTGGCCAGCTATATGGTCGAGGGCGGCGGGTCACGGCATTATCTGGAAGTCAAGAAGCTGATGTACAACACGCCCGAGGTTTGGGACGAGTTGGTGACCAAACTGACGGACGTGCTGGTGGAGTACGCCGCTGCGCAGGTGCGCGCAGGCGCCGACGTGTTGCAGATCTTCGACAGTTGGGTCGGCTGCCTGAGCGTGGACGATTATCGCCGCTACGCCATGCTGCCCACTACGCAGCTCATCCGGCGATTGCAGCAGGAAACCCATGTGCCCATCATCTACTTCGGCACCGACAGCGCTACCTTGCTGCCCTCCATGGCGGAAACCGGCGCCGAGGTCATCGGCCTGGATTGGCGCATTCCCCTCGACGAAGGCTGGCGCACCGTGGGACATACCCGCGCCGTGCAGGGCAACCTTGATCCCGTGCTGCTGTTTGCGTCGTGGCCGGAGCTGAAGCGGCGCGCTGAACATATTCTCCGCCTGGCGGACGGACGGCCCGGACACATCTTCAATCTCGGGCACGGCATTTTGCCGCACACGCCGGTTGCCAACGTGAAGGACCTGGCGCAATTTGTGCACGAGTTCAGCTTGACGGCGGCCAGTCCCGCGAGGACCGAATGAGCCACCCGGCAGTGCTGCTCATCGCTCACGGCAGTCCGGAGCGGGCGGAGGACATTCCCGAATTCCTCCTGAACATCTCGCGCGGCCGGCCCATGCCGGAGGCGGTGGTGCGCGAGGTGCAGCATCGCTACTCGTTGATTGGCAGCTCGCCACTGACCAGGATTACCCGCCAACAGGCCGACGGT
Source organism: Candidatus Korobacteraceae bacterium (assembly GCA_049522855.1). Classification (GTDB taxonomy): domain Bacteria; phylum Acidobacteriota; class Terriglobia; order Terriglobales; family Acidobacteriaceae; genus Bog-257. The sequence goes on along the minus strand of JBEKNL010000078.1, from coordinate 4,550 downwards.
GTGGCGCGCGAGTTGGGCCTTCCGGTTTACGTGGGCATGCGCAACTGGCGCCCGTTTATCGCCGACACGTTGCGGCGGATGGCTGCCGACGGCATCACAAGCGTGGTCGCCATCTGCCTTGCGCCCCACAATTCACGCACCAGCGTCGGACTTTACAAGCAGGTGTTGTTCGGAAACAAGCCGGTGTTCGCCATCGATTTTGTCGAGCAGTGGCACGATCATCCGTTGCTGATTGCCGCTTTTGCCGAGAGGCTGCGGGCTGGCTGGACGAAAGCTTGCGCTGAGCATGGATCGCAGTTGCCGGTGTTGTTTACGGCGCACAGCGTTCCCACGCGTACCGTTGCCGAGGGCGATCCCTACGAGACGCAGACCCGCGAGACGGCGGCGCTGGTGGCAGCGCAGGTTCCCGAGATTGGCGCGTGGCACTTTGCTTTCCAAAGCCAGGGAATGTCGGGTGGCGAATGGCTCGGCCCCACCGTGGAAGAGACCATCGTGAGTTTGCGGGAGGCGGGCCAGACGGGTGTTTTCGTGCAGCCTATCGGCTTCGTCTGTGATCATGTGGAAATCCTGTTCGACGTTGATGTCCTGTTCCGGCAATACGCCGGCGAACGCGGCATGAAGCTCTACCGGGCTGAATCGTTGAACGATTCGCCGCTGTTCGTGCGGGCCGTCGCCGATCTGGCGCGCAGCCGGGTTAGCGCGCTGAACAAAGTGACGTTCGGGTAGTGCGGGCCGTAAGAGACAGTGTCGCGACTCGCACCGGTTTGCCACGGTGGAAGAAAGCACACAAGAACCAGCCCCGAAAGGGGCGAAAGAGCTTAGCCCAGCGCTTTAGCGCTGGGTAGAGTGGGAAACAAGGCCGAGTCCCTTTAGGGACGACACGGGCTACCAAAACCCTATGAAACGCATTGCCATTATCGGTGGAGGCATTTCCGGGCTGAGCGCCGCGTTTTATCTGCAGAAGGCGCGTGCCGCCGGCGCCGATTTGGAATGCACACTGTTTGAGAGCGGCCAGCGGCTCGGCGGCTCGATGTACTCCGACCGCGTGGAGGGCTGCCTGGTGGAAGCCGGGCCGGATTCTTTCCTCACCGAAAAACCATGGGCGCTGTCGCTGTGCAAGGAACTCGGCATTGCCGATCAACTTATCGGATCCAACGACGCCCGGCGCAAAACCTACATCGTGGTGAATGGCCGGCTGGTGGTCATGCCCGACGGGCTAATGTTCATGGTGCCCACCCAACTGGTGGCGACCGCGCTCTCGCCCTTGTTCTCCTGGAGCACCAAGCTGCGCATGGCGCGCGAGCTTTTGCATCCGCCGCGGCCCATGCAGACCGACGAAACGGTTGCGCAACTGGTGGAACGTCACTTCGGGGCGGAGGTGGTGGACCGCCTCGCCGATCCGCTGCTCTCGGGCGTCTATGGCGGAGATGCCGCAAAACTCAGCGCCCGCGCGGTGCTGCCGCGTTTCGTCGAGATGGAAGAGAAGTACGGCAGCCTCAGCCGGGCCATGTTGGCGGCGCACAAGAAAATGATGGCCACGCGCAAACATCCGCCGCCGCCGCTGTTTACTTCGCTGCAGGACGGCATGCAGCAGATGGTGGATGCCATCGCCGCCCGCCTGGACCCCGAATCCATCCGCCTGCGCACGCACATCCTCCGGGTTTATCCCGAGGATTCCTCATGGCGCGTGGCGGTCGAGATGAATGGCGAGGAACGCTTCGACGCCGTGCTCATCGCCACTCCCGCCAATGTTGCCGGGAATCTGCTGGACGGCGTGGACCGCGGCCTCGCCCGCAACCTCCTGGACATTACCTACAGCTCGTCCATCACCGTTACCCTCGGTTACTACCTGCAGCAACTGGCGGGTCTGCCGCCGGGCTTCGGTTTCCTGGTGCCGCGCAGCGAGGGCCCGCGCATGCTGGCCTGCACCTTCGTCCACAATAAGTTTCCGCACCGCGCGCCCCAGGACAAAGGCATCCTGCGATGCTTCCTGGGGGGCGCGCGCGATGAAGCCGTGCTCGGTCTCAGCGATGACGAGATCCTGGAGACGGTGCACCGCGAACTCAGGGATATTTTGAAGCTGGACGCGCGGCCAATCTTCTCCCGCGTGTACCACTGGCGCGGCGCCATGGCGCAGTACGAGCCGGGACACATCGCGCGGGTGCAGCGCATCGAGAAACATGTGGCGGAAATTCCCGGGCTGGCGCTGGCCGGCAACGCCTATCATGGCATCGGCGTGCCCGACTGCATTCGCTCCGGCATGGACGCGGCGAATTCGTTAGCGCAGGCTCCGGTCGCGGCGCTATCGCCGCAGTCACGATAATCATCGCATTCCCTCCTCGGGACCTTCGTCACTGGCTGTTCTGCCGCGCATCACTGACAACCTGGATCGCAAGGCTTACCGTGAAGATAGTCACCTGCCTCAACTGACAGGTTTCGGAGGTGACGCGATGACATATATCGTGCTTGTCGTTTACTGCCTCTTGGCTGTAATGTTCATCCTCGGCGTAACTTTCCATCACGAATTGCTCAACGAAAGGCTCAGAAAGAAGAAAGGGTGATGCGGGGAGGACCTTGCGTCGAGCCAGGGCACTGACGCGTCTGGTTTAGGATGTTCAAGGGACAGCCGCTCGACTGAAGCGTGTCTCGCAAATTCTGGGAGAGGTTTCGCATGGCAGATGTGCGTCGAGGACTGATCATCGTGAACACCGGCCCGGGCAAGGGCAAGACTACGGCAGCCATGGGCACGGCTTTGCGCGCCGTCGGCAACGGCATGCGCGTGCTCATGCTGCAATTCCTCAAGGGCTCGTGGCACTACGGAGAACTGGACGCGGTCAAGGCCTTTGGCGACAACTTCATCATGAAGCAGATGGGGCGCGGCTTTGTGAAGGTCGGCGGCGCCGAAACCGATCCGGAAGATGTCCGCCTGGTGGAGGAGGCGTGGGCCGAGGCCGAGAAAGAGATACTCTCCGGCCACTGGGACCTCGTCGTCCTCGATGAGATCAACTACGCCATCACTTACAAGATGCTCGACCCGCAGAAGGTCGTCGCGACGCTGAAGAAAAAGCCCGAGATGGTGCATGTCATTCTCACCGGCAGGAACGCGCACCCCGACATCATCGCGATCGCCGACACCGTGACCGAGATGAGAGAAGTGAAGCACGCTTACAGCAAAGGCATCGAGGCGCAGCGCGGGATAGAGTACTAAGTTAAGGCGGACATTTAAGGGGAGGTTTTGTGCTCGAGGACGTGAGGCACGCGATTAAGGAGTACAAAGAGACTTATCGACGTCAAGACTTGCCTGATCTCGAACTTAGCGGGTTATACGCTCTGTTCCCGGATGAGGCCACGACTCCGGATGTTGTGTCTCGATGGAACGATAAATGACCTCTTTGTGAAAGATGCGGAGTGTATTTTATCTTCGGTCGCAGCGGAAGACTGCTCTATGTCGGCAAGGCGTCGATGAAAAGTTCCATCGGTTATCGCCTTTCGACCTACTTCCAATGCGATAAGCCAACAGGAGGCTGCCGACTTCTTTACACGGTGGTTACCGAGAAACCCATGTACGTAGCGGCGCTGGCGGTTCCGGCCGACATGCCGTTTGAAGCCGCTGGGCTCGAGGAGTTCTTGATCCGGCGGCTTCGGCCCTGCGATAACGTTAGGGGCATGCACGCCGCAATATGACCGTTCCAACCGCGCGTCACCCACCTCGCCTGCACTGAATCCGCCGTGCGCTACCATTCCAGCACCATGTTTCGCAGGCCAACGGTCGTCATCGCGCTTCTGCTGGTGGGCTGCCTGCTAACCTCCACTGCATGTCACACTCCGGCGGCCGACAACACGCCGGGCAGCTTCGACTACTATCTGCTCACGCTCTCCTGGGCGCCGGAGTTCTGCGCCACCCACGCCGGCACTGCGCCGTCGAGCGAGTGCGATCCCCAGCGGCACTTTGGTTTCGTCGTGCATGGTTTGTGGCCGGAGAACGACAACGGTTCGCACCCGCAGGATTGCGCGCCGGCGCAGCCGGTGGCGCAGCCGGCGGTCCAGCACCTGCTGGCGATCATGCCGGCCCGCGGACTCATTCAGCATGAATGGGCGACGCACGGCACCTGCAGCGGTCTGGCGGCGCAGGATTATTTTGCCGCCATCGAGAAGGCGTTTCGGCAGCTACAAATCCCGCCGGAGTATCGCGCGCCCGGGCAGGCCATCCAGGCCAGTCCGGCTGAGATCGAGCAGAAGTTCGCTGCCGCCAATCACGCGCCGGTGGGCGACTTTCGGGTGTCGTGTAGTGGCTCGGAATTGGTCGCCGTGGAAGTGTGCCTGACGAAGGATTTGCAGTATCGCCAATGCGGCTCGCGACTGCGCGATTGCCGCGCCCCGCAAGTCACAGTCCAGCCGACACCGTAACGGGGAAAAGATGGTAGGCCATGGTAGGGTCGAGGACTGACGCGGTGCTCCGAAGGTCAAGCCTATCTGTTTCTCCCTGTTTCCTTTGGGAGTGCCTCACTAACCCGACCGTAAGTCCGTTTCCAGCCCCCGCCACGTCGAAC
>JBEKNL010000077.1:0-18975 GCA_049522855.1 Candidatus Korobacteraceae bacterium | reverse complement strand
GGAGATTCCCACATTCCCCCCGCACGACGACTACTAAGAATGCTTTTAAAACCAAAAACACGGACCCAAAAGTGTAAAGTATGTCCTCGGTCTAAAGTGTTAACTATGTCCCCGGCTGGACAATCTTTCGCCCCATTCGGGGCTGGCTTTGCGTGATTCCTTCCACTGCCGCAAACCCAATACAAGGTCGCGACGCAGTCTCTTACGCCCTGGGCTAAGCTCTTCCGCTCCATTCGGGGCTGTGTTTTGTGTGATTCCTTCCAGTGCCGCAAACCAATGTGCGGTCGCGACACTCGCCCCCTACAAAAGCGCCGAAGGTCGACTTTTGGCTATAGCCCTTTCCGCAAGCCTCACTCTGAGCCTTTGGCACTCATGCCAGTTGAGTGCCAACCTTGACACCAACCCGCTTTGCTCCCTAGAATAAAAGTGCGGAATTGTATCTTGCTAGCCTGTAAATAATTGCAAAAACAGAGGTTAGCTTCCGCCAGACCTTAATCATGGACGCATCGGCCAACATCGGCAGACGGGAACGCGAGATCCTCACGGCCATCGTGGAGTCCTACATCTCCACGGGTGAGCCGGTGGGCTCGCGCACCCTGGCCCGCGCCAACCCCGAGAACCTCAGCGCGGCTTCCATACGCAACGTGATGGCCGATCTCGCCGACGCTGGTTTTCTGGAGCAGCCGCATACCTCGGCTGGGCGGGTCCCGACCACCAAGGCCTATCGCTTTTACGTGAAACAGTTGACCGGGGAAGCGCGTCTGTCGCCCGCCGACGAGAACTTGATCCAGGGAAGCCTGCAAGGACTGCAGGACGTGCCCGAGTTCATGGAGCGGACTTCGCACGTGCTGTCGCTGATTTCGCACAGCGTAGGGGTTACGGTCAGCTCGGCGCAGGGGCAGCACAACGCGCTGGAGCATGTGTACTTCCAGCGGATGGCCGACAAGAAAGTGCTGGCCGTCGTCGTCATGCGCAACGGCGTGGTGCGCGACCGCGTGCTGCGGCTCAGCCAGGATTTGCCGGTGGCCGATCTGGAAGCGGCCGCGACCTATATCAATCAAAACTTCCGCGGTTGGGAGATGGAGTCGCTGCGCAACGAGATCAGCAAGAGGATTCAGCAGGAGCGCAGCGAATACGATCGCCTGATGCGGTCGGTGGAGCAGCTCTACGCGCAGGGTGCGCTGGCCACCGAAGGCCCCGCCCAGGCGGTGTTCGTGGAAGGCGCGGCCAACCTGGTGATCACCGAACAGGACCGGGAGCGCCTGCGCGAGCTGCTGGCCACGTTGGAGGAAAAGCAGCGCATTGTCGATCTACTCTCTGCGTACCTCGACGTGCGCCAGGAAGCGGTCCGCGTAGTTGTGGGTCTGGAAGATGCCATGCCGCATCTAAGTAACCTCGTACTGATTGGGATGCCGGCGCGGGTGGGCGACGAAGTGATGGGTTCGCTGGCGGTGATTGGCCCGACCCGCATGGATTATGAGCACACCATCACGGCGGTGTCGTACATCGCGCGGCTGTTCGACCAACTTTGGAACGAATCGACGTAGAAATACTTATGCCAGCCAAGAAACACAATGGAAGCTCCAGCGAGGCGGAACTGGAACTGGACCACGAACTTCCGCCAGCCGAAGGTGGAGACGATCCTGCTCCGCAGGGCGGCGCCGTCACAGTCGCGGCGGAAGAGCCGCAATCGGAGATGGAACGGATTCGCGCTGAACGCGCTGCCTATCTCGACCGGGCCGCGCGCATCCAGGCCGAGTTTGAAAACTATCGCAAGCGCAGCCAGAAACAGCAGCAGGAGTTCCGGGAATATGCGCTCGCCGATGCGATGAAGACGTTGCTTCCCATTCTCGACAGCCTGGATCGCGCGCTGAACACCAAGGCGGCATCGCTGGAGGATTTTCACGCCGGCATCGAGCTTATCGACAAACAATTTCATGACGCGCTGGCCAAGCTAGGGGTGCAGCCCGTCGCCGCGGAGGGCGAACGGTTCGATCCCAATTTGCATCAGGCGATCGGAATGGTGGATACCGACGAAGTCGAGGACAACCACGTGATCGATGAGTTGCAGCGCGGCTACAAGTTGAAGGACCGGCTGCTGCGTCCGGCGATGGTGCGCGTGGCGCGCCATCCCAAACCGTAAATCAATTCGAAAAAGGTAAACCGTTCTGGCTACCAACGTAAAACGCGATTACTACGAAGTGCTGGGCGTCAGCCGTACGGCCAACGACCAGGAAATCAAGAGCGCCTATCGCAAGCTGGCTCTGCAACACCATCCTGACCGCAATCCCGACGATCCTGCGGCCGAGGAGCGCTTTAAGGAATGCAGCGAAGCTTACGCGATTCTCGCCGACAGCGAAAAGCGCGCCCGCTACGACCGCTTTGGTCACGCGGGAGTTTCCAGCGGCCCGGGCGGCAACGGCGGATTCGACGCCACGGTGTTCAACGATTTCCACGACATCTTCGGCGACCTCTTCGGATTTGGCGACATGTTTGGCGGGCAGGCCGGACGCAGCCGTTCGCGCGCCCAGCGCGGGGCCGATCTGCGCGAAGATCTTACCCTTGAGTTTGAGGAAGCCGTGTTTGGCGTCACCAAGCAGGTGCAGGTTCGGCGGCTGGAAGAGTGCGACCAGTGCAAAGGAAGCGGCGCGGCTCCGGGCAAAGCGCCCATCACCTGCACTACCTGCGGAGGACGCGGGCAGGTGCGTTATCAGCAGGGCTTCTTTTCCATATCGCGCACCTGCAGCACCTGCCAGGGGTCGGGCAAACTGATCGTCGATCCCTGCTCCCAGTGCAGAGGCCATGGCCGCGTCACGCGCCAGCGCACGGTCACGGTAAAAGTTCCTGCGGGAGTCGAAGAAGGCGCGCGCATGCTGTACTCGGGCGAGGGCGAGGCGGGCGTTTACGGCGGACCGTCCGGCGATCTCTATGTGGTGCTACACGCCAGGGAGCACGCTTTCTTCGAGCGTGAAGGCAAGCACCTGTATTGCACCGTGCCAATTTCCTTCGCGCAGGCGGCGCTGGGCACAGAGATTACCGTACCCACGCTCGATGGTGAATGTGTCGTGAAAATTCCCGAAGGCACGCAGCCCGGGACCACGTTCCGGGTGAAGAACAAAGGCGTGCCGGTGCTCAACGGTCACGGGCGCGGCGATTTGCACGTCGAAGTCAAAGTGCAGACGCCGTCGAAACTCAGCAAGCGGCAGCGCGAACTCTTACAGGAGTTGCACAGCACGACCTCGGTGGAGAACAAGCCCGTCAGCCGCTCGCTGCTGAACAAGATGAAGGACATGTTTCAGTAGTTCGCACTTGGCATTTAGCACTTAGCACTTAGCTTTTAGCTCTTAGCTCTTAGCTCTTAGCTCTTGGGACAAAGCAAAGCCGCACAGCGGCGAAATTTGTGTTAGCCGCGGGCGTGAGCCCGCGGTCAGCAGCAAAACGAATGGGAGCCGCGCAGCGGCGGCACACACCACTAGGGACGGTAGAGGCGTGACATGAACTGGCGTGATCGAATCACCATCGACCCGGCGATCCATCATGGCGATCCGTGCATCAAGGGCACGCGCGTTCCGGTGAGCGTTATCGCCGGCAGCATTGCTGACGGCGACACTCCTGAACAGTTGCTCGCCGCCTATCCACAACTTACTGTCGACGACATCCGTGCCGCCCTCAACTTCGCCAGCTAAAAGCGAAGGGCGAAAAGCGGTTTCCCTCTGATGACGCGACGCCGCTGGATTGCCGACGAGTTCTCGGGCGATCGCGCTGCCTTGACCGGCGCGCACGCTGCCCATCTGTCCCGCACCTTGCGCGCGCGCGTCGGCCAGCAGTTCGAGGTCGCATGTGGCGAGCACCTCCGGCGGGCTACCGTTTCCAGCGTGGAGGACGAGCGCGTGGAGTTCACCCTGGGCGAAGAAGTCACGGCCCGCGAGGCTGTACCCATCACCCTGTTGCTCGCCGTCTTCAAGTTCGATCGCATGGAATGGGCGATCGAGAAGTGCACGGAACTGAACGTCACCACGATCGTTCCCGTAATTGCGCGGCGCACGGAAAAGCATCTTGCCCTCGCGGCGAATAAGCGTGTCGAGCGCTGGCGGCGGATCGCCCGTGAGGCGGCCGAGCAGTCGCGTCGCATCGCGCCCCCGGAGATCGCCGATCCAGTAAAGCTGAAGGAAGCGCTCGCTAACTTCCACGACTCCACTATCATCCCTCACGCGGACTCTGGTCTCAGTCGGGGGACCTGCGGTCATGCGGATTGCGATTTGCGGATCGTTCTGGCAGAAACCGGACCAGAAGCCACGCTCAGCGAAGTGCTGCGCGCACGCGACAATGTGACCTCGCTGGCTCTCGCCATCGGTCCCGAAGGCGGCTGGACCACGGAAGACCTGCAGCTCTTCAAATTGTCGCAATGGCTTGCCGCCTCACTCGGCGATACCATTCTCCGCGCCGAGACCGCCGCGATTTCCGCAGTAGCGATAGCCAGGGCAGAGCTCTAGCAATCAGCAATTAGCATTTAGCATTTAGCATTTAGCATTTAGCATTTAGCATTTAGCATTTAGCATTTGGCATTTGGCACTATCAAGCGGTGTGTCATCCTGAGCGACGAGGTCGCCGTGGCGACCGAGGAGTCGAAGGAACCCTATACTACGAGGGCCTTCGGGCTGAGAACTTCTGTCGTCCCTACAGGACTCAGATCGATTTCCCGCTTTACCCAGCACTCCGCCTTCGGCTGCGGGCTGGGCTAAACTGTTCCGCGCCTACGGCGCTGAATTATCGCCCGGCACATTCCAGTGGCGAATATCACGTTTGGTTCCCCATACACGCTGCGAAAATCTTGTGCTGCCGCTTCAACCAGCACAGCTTTCTTGCGTTCGAAAATTTGCATCTCGGTTGAAACTTCGGCGCCAAACAATGTTAAGCTATACGCGTATGCGCACTGTTATGCTACGTAACCCCACATACACGCGCTTTCAGTTCGAGGTTGGCGCCAGCCAACAAAGCTCGCGCTGTTGTTGTTGCCTTTAGCTGATTCTTTACTCGCCTCCACTGAATCAAATCGTATGTCCACTGCCTCAAGTCAAACTTTTGGGAGATCGCTATGAAGATTGCGAATGACGTTACGGAACTGATTGGAAACACTCCTTTGGTGCGCCTCAACAAGGTAACTGCCGGCGCGAAGGCCACGGTCGTCGCCAAGCTGGAAAGCCAGAATCCGTGCAGCAGCGTGAAGGACCGCATCGGCGTCAGCATGATCAACGAAGCCGAGCGCGCGGGGAAAATCCAGCCCGGCAAGACCGTATTGATCGAGCCGACCAGCGGCAACACCGGCATCGCGCTGGCGTTCGTGGCCGCGGTGAAGGGCTACAAGCTGATCCTCACCATGCCCGACACCATGAGCCTGGAGCGCCGCGTGCTGCTGAAGGCCTTTGGCGCGGACATCGTGCTGACCCCTGGCATCAAAGGCATGAAGGGCGCAATCGCCAAGGCTGACGAGCTACTCGCCAAAACACCCAACGGCTACATGCTGCAGCAATTCGACAATCCGGCGAATCCCAAGATCCACCTGGAGACCACTGGGCCGGAAATCTGGAACGATACCGACGGCAAAGTGGACTTCCTGATCTCGGGCATCGGCACCGGCGGCACCCTGACCGGCGTGTGCGAGTACATCAAGCCGAAGAAGCCGTCGTTTAAGGCAATCGCGGTCGAACCCGTGGAAAGCGCGGTTCTCTCCGGCGGGCAGCCCGGCCCGCACAAGATCCAGGGCATCGGCGGCGGCTTTGTGCCCAGCATTCTGCGCACCGACTACATTGATGAAGTCATCCAAGTGTCGAGCGATGACGCACTGGCAATGGCGCGGCGAATGCCAAAGGAAGAAGGCCTGCTGGTGGGCATCTCGTCGGGCGCGGCGGTGGTTGCCGCGCTGCGCGTTGCTGGGCGCGACGAGAACGCCGGCAAGTTGATTGTCGTCATTATTCCGTCGTTCGGCGAGCGTTACCTGAGCAGCCTCCTGTTCGAGCAGCTTCGCAACGAGTCGCTCGCCATGGTGGCGGAAGGCGTTTGAGAAATGTTTGCATCCGTGCGTGAGGACATCGCCGCTGTCAAGGACCGCGATCCCGCGGCGAAGTCCGCGCTTGAAATCATTCTGCTCTACTCCGGGCTGCACGCGCTGTGGGGCTTCCGCTTCCATCACTGGCTGTGGATCCATGGCTGGCAATTCCCTGCCCGGGCCCTGTCGCAACTCGCGCGGCTCGTTACCGGCGTCGAGATCCATCCCGGCGCGCAAATTGGCCGGCGCTTTTTCATCGACCACGGAATGGGAGTGGTCATTGGCGAGACCACCATCGTGGGCGACGATGTCACGTTGTACCAGGGCGTAACCCTGGGCGGCACCGGCAAGGAACACGGTAAGCGGCATCCCACCATCGGCAACAATGTCGTGATCGGTTCGGGCGCAAAAATACTGGGCAATATCACCATCGGCGAAAATTGCCGCATCGGCGCCGGCTCGGTGGTGCTGCGCGATGTGCCCGACAACTCAACCGTAGTTGGCGTGCCCGGCCACATTGTTCTCCGCGAAGGTAAGCGGGTGGTGATCACCGATCCCAAGCAGATCAACGATCCACTGTCGGAAGCGCTGTCTGCGGTGGCCAACGAAGTCAAACTGCTGAAGGACGAAGTGTGCCGTCTGCAAGGGCGTCAGCCGTCCCCGGCCCCGACCAACGGCACCGACAAGCTGCAACAGGTGATCGAGATGGATTACCAGATCTGAACTTAGCTGTCAGCCGTCAGCTATCAGCTCTTCGCCCTAGTTGTTAGCTCTCTTTTCGATTGTCATCCCGTGCGAACCCGCTTCAGCGGGTGAGTCGAGGGACCTACGGTCCCCCTTGCATCCCCTATCGTCCGGAGTTGGGCCGCGCATTCTCAAAACAACTAGAGGCCATCTAGCCATCTGATCCTACGAATCCGACCGCGCCTACTCCACCCAATCTGCAACGAAAATGTTGGTCTCGTGCGGGACTTTGCCGTTGCGGTTGGAAGCCCACACCAGCCGCTTGCCGTCGGAGGTGAACATGGGGAAGGCGTCGAAGTCGGGATAAAACGTAATGCGCTGCTGCCCGGTCCCATCGACGTTGATAATGTAGAGATCGAAGGCGCGGCCGCTCTTGGGATCGGCCTGGTTGGAGGCAAAGATGATCCGCTTGCCATCCGGATGAAAGAAGGGCGCGAAGTTGGCGGCGCCGTTGTGGGTCACCTGCCGCTTGTGTTTTCCGTCGGCATCCATCACCCAGATTTCCAGATTGCCCGGGCGAATGAACCCCTTCGCGTAGAGCGCCTTGTAATCGGCAATCTCGGCCGCGGTCTGGGGATGCTCGGCGCGATAGACGATCTTCTTGCCGTTGGCCGAAAAGAACGCGCCGCCGTCGTAGCCGAGTTCGTGGGTTAGCTGTTTAACGTGGCTACCGTCGGCGTTCATGGTGTAGACATCGAGATCGCCATTGCGCGTCGAAGTGAAGACAATGTGTTTACCGTCGCGGCTGATGGTAGCTTCCGCGTTGTAGCCGGGGGCATCGGTCAGCAAGCGCAGGTCGCTGCCATCCAGCTTCGCAGTGTAGATTTTGTAAGTGTCGTAGATGGGCCACATGTAACCCTTCGAGTAGTCGGGCTTCGGCGGACATTCAGGACTGGCGCCGTGGGTGGAGGAATACAACATGCGATCGCCCGAAGGGAAAATGTAGCTGCACGTGGTACGGCCTTTGCCTGTGCTGACCAGCTTGGGCGTGGCTGGCTTGCCATCGGGCGTGTCCACCGGCATGGTGTAGATCTGGTCGCACGGAACGCCCTCGCCCTGGTGTTGAAAGCTCAACATGCGATCGTCGGCGGAAAAGTACGCCTCCGCGTTCTGTCCCCCGAAGGTGAGCTGGCGAATGTTGCGCAGGTGCTTCTCCTCGCCCGGCACCAGCAAAGATGGGGAAGTGTCGTTCGTCGCAGTGGGTTGTTGAGAGGACGCCGTTACAGCGGCCATCACCGCCAAGACGAAAAAAGCGATGAAAGCATTACGCACAAACTGATATTGACTCAATCTTGATTACCTCGTTCCGCCGCCAAGGATAAGTTCCTGTCCGGACAACCTTTCCGTCCCGCCAAAGACACCCTGTATATCACTTCTTCAGCGTGGCGTGGTTTTTCGCAATCCACTTTTCCACGAGCTCGTAGAATGCGTTGGCTTTCTCCAGAATCTCCTTCGCCTCGGTCTCTGTGGCCACGTGAGAGTGCGTGTAGTCGATGGCGTTCCGCTTGCGCCGGCACATCTCAAAATAATCGGCATCATCGCGGGCCGCGGCCCCAAGCGCCAACCTTGCGCTTTCCAAGGAAATTCTATGATGGCCGATCCTCGCCGTGACGCGGTATCCGGCGCATGCAATCGCCATGTTCATCGCTTGCTGAGCGGCATTGTAAGCCGTCGCGAAGCGCCGATCAGCGGACAGCCCGGCAATCGCAGCGTCGGCAAGGTCGCGCGCAACCAGGTTGCGGAAAGCATCGACCTCTCTCTTCGAGGTAGTGTGCCTCTGCACATCCTTGCTATCCAATAATTTCGTCCAAGTCACGCCTGTCACCTTTCACGAACCGCTTGGGGCCTCGGAGTACCGCCGCCAGAAAATGGTCCCCCTCCGCAACCTTGGCCCGGAATTCCCGGACCGAGTAACACGTGACATTCACTTCCCTGCCCAGCCGCTCCTCGGCTCGTCGCAGAGCGGGCGCCAGTTCGGCCAGACCGACACTGCCGATGACCAGCAAATCGACATCGCTGAGGGCATGCTCGTCTCTTCGCGCCACAGAGCCGTAAACCATGGAACAGGTAATCCTGTCGCCAAACCGTTCCAAGACCTGCTGCAATGCCGGTATCAGTCCAACTGTCTTCTCGAAAAGACGGCTTAACTCGGGAAACAGCGGCGATCGTGTTTCAGCCTTGAAGTAGGTCCGGGCCCCTTCCCGGCGCTTCTGCAAGAGACCAGCGGCAACCAAAGACGATAGCTCCCGTTGCAGACTGGACGGCGTGGTCCGCAGATGCTGCGCCAGTTCCGACAGGTACCACCATTTGTCCGGCTGAACCAGGGTCACGGCCAGCAAGGACCTGCGGGTCGCTGGAAATAAGGCTGAAAGCGCCGGGTAGTTACGCATAATGCGTAAATTATGACGCATTATGCGTAAGAACTCAACCTCGAATATAGGGCATACGGGACCTGCGAAATCACGCCGTTGACCACCACCCCTACTTTCTCTGCTCCAACTTCACGCTGGCGGTAATGGGCTGGCCATCGCGCAGTACTTTCACCTCCACCACTTCACCCACCTTACTGCGGCGCAGCGCGTCGGTGAAATCGTACAGATTGTGAATCGGCTTGCCGCCGAACTGCACCAGGATGTCGCCCGCTTTGAGTCCGGCCTTCGCCGCCGGCGATCCCGGCCGTACGTCGGAGAAGCGCACGCCGTCCTTCACCTCGCCGAAGTCGGGAATGGAACCGAAGTACGGCCCATAACCTCCGCCACCGCCGCTCACCGGTTTATCTTCCACCACGGTGATGAAGGCCGGCGGCGATGGCGCCTCCGCCAACTGCGTCGCAACATCACCGACCAGGTTGAGCAACTGCGCCGCCGATGGCGCATTGATCTTGTCCCAGGTGTCGGAGGGCTTGTGATAATCCGAGTGCAGTCCGGAGAAGAAGAACAGCACCGGAATTTTCTTCGCCACAAACGAAGTGTGGTCGCTGGCGGAATATCCGCCCGCGGAATATTCGATCTTGAAACTTGGTTCCCGCTTCTGCGCCTGCTCCAGAATTGTCTTGAACGTCGAACCGGTCCCCACGCCGCCGATATACACCTTGTTGTCCTTGATGCGCCCGATCATGTCCATGTTCAGCATGGCCACGCACTTGTCCAGCGGAAGCGTCGGATTCTTCACCCACTCCGCCGAACCCAGCAGGCCAAGCTCTTCTCCCGAGAACGACATGAACAGAATGCCGCGGTCGAGCTGGCCTTTCAAGGGAGCGAACAAGCGCGCCAGTTCCAGCACGCCGGCGGTTCCCGAGGCGTTGTCGTCGGCCCCTGGATGGATCTTCCCGATCTGCGACGGCGCCAGCGAGTTGGAATCGCCGTACCCCAGGTGATCGTAGTGCGCGCCGATGATGACGTATTCGGCGGTCTTCCCCGGCAGATACGCGAGGGCATTATTGACCCGCGCGTGCGTGGCCTCGATGTCCACCTTCAGCGACAGTTGCAGGGTTGCGGGGAACGCGAACGAGTCCGGCTTGCCGCTGTGGTTGATCTGCTGCTGAACGTCGGTAAGCGATTTGCCGGCTGCTTTGAGCCAACTATCGGCGACGGCGTTCTTCACCTGAAGCAGCATGATGCCGGCGTCCTGCGGCCCGCTCACGCCGCCAAAGCGCATCAGCAGGTCCTCTTCCCCGTCGGCCAGCTTGCCGTTGACCAACACGAGCGCCTTGGCTCCGTGATTGCGCGCGTTGATCGCCTTGGTGACCAGTTGCGAATGTTGCGTCAACCCGTGCTGGCCGCTCTTTACGCCAAAGATTTCCGGCTCGTAGCGCAGTAGCACCACGATCTTGTCCTTCACATCCAGGCCAGCGTAGTCGTCGTATCCGAATTCCTCGGCCGAGGCGCCATAACCGGCGAAGACAACCGGGGCAGTGAGCGAACCTGAAGAAGAGAAACTGGCCGGCACGAAATCCTGGTCCAAGGTCAGCGGCTGTTTCTTTCCGCCTTCGTCAACGATGAATTCATTGTCCGACTTTAACTTCGCGCCGGTAGTCACGGTGAACGGCTGCAAGTAACCGTTGGCGCCCGCAGGCTGAAGTCCCAGGCTCTTGTAACGGTGCTCGAGGTACTTTGTGGCGCGGCCTAATCCCTTGGTTCCAGCGCCGCGCCCCTCCATGTCGGGGGCGGAGAGTGTCTTAATGTCGTTGAGATAGCGGGTGGAATCGGCGGACCCGATCGAAGGCGCCGCCGCCGTGGCCAGCAATGAGAAGGCCAGCACCACGCAAAGCATGCTGCGACGGATTCGAGATGCGTCCGGCTTCGACAGGAGAGCGCGCGATAAAACAGGAATTTCCATAGGCATGGGCGACGCCCGAATCGTACTCAGCGGGAGAGAAGTATGTCAATCGCACGCAATGTCTCGGTTTTGAAATCTTGGTCACGGTAGGCGGGCCGGGATGCTGAAAATTCGCGTTAGTTGACTCTACCCAGATTTGTGTCATGCTGTGGGACATGAAAAAGAAGAAAGTCGATCCGCTGGCGTACGCCGCCAAGGTACGTAAGGAGGCGGAGCGGATGCAAGCCATGAGCGAGGCATTCGGCTCCCACGGAAAATTGGCCATCGAGAAAACCACCCGCAAAGCGACCCGGAAAAACAAGAAGACCTTGTAACCGTATGGGCAGTGCCCCTGCCGTTCGTCTCCGCAGTAGCCCATCTTCGGAACCGCAGGTCCCTGCACCCCGCTTCACGTCGGCCGCGATGACGACTCCTACGCGCTGGACAGCCAGTTTCTTCTAGGCCTGTACCGCACTACCTTTGCCAGGCCTGCCATTGTCTCCAGCGACTTTTCGCTTCCTTGCGTGCTCAGAGTGGCGGCCGTTTCTCGCCGCGCCATGGAGCACCAGGCGACAGACGTCCGCGATAAACTCCTCGCTCAGTTGGCCGTGGCGAATAAGAAAGCGCATATAGATTGCGCCGTAGAGAATGTCGAGCAGCAGATCGAGATCCAAGTTGCGGGGGAGTTCGCCGCGTTCCATTCCCCGTCGCAGTGTCTGGTAGGCTTCCCGCCGCCGGGGCAGAAGAAAGCGCTCGCGAAAGGCTTGCATGAGACCGGGGTCTGACTGGCCACCCGCGATCACTGCTGACACAATACGGCCGCGTCGTGACCGAAGTATCGCCAGGAACTGATTCATCTGCAGGCTCATGTCCTTATAGACCGAGCCGCTGTCGGGGAAGTGCAATTCGTCTTCCGCGCTGGAGGCAAAGGCGTCCACCACCAGAGCGCCTTTGTGGGGCCACCAGCGATACACCGTCGCCTTGCCCACGCCGGCGTGGGCCGCGATGGCCTCAATCGAGAGCTCCGCGAAACCCGTGCGCTGCAGCAGCCGACTGGTGCTCCGCAGGATGGCCTGGCGCGCCTGTTCGCTGCGGGGGCGTCCAGGCAGGCGCTTGGCGCCATTGTTGTTTCTGGGCGACCGCTTTTGAGCAGAAGGAGCCATTTGCCGCACGACTCACAGTAGCATATATTTGAATCCAATACGTAGCGTATCGAATCGGATTTTTTGTGTCCCCGGCTTTGGCGCCTGCGAGCGACATGCCGGTCTGGCCCTGATTGGAGTCCTACCCGACCGATGTGGATTGTTGCCCTAGCGCTCCGGCGTCCTTATACCTTCGTCGTAATGGCGCTGGTGCTGATTATCCTGACGCCCATCGTGGTGCTGCGCACGCCGGTCGATATTTTTCCCGACATTAACATCCCGGTGGTCAGCGTGGTGTGGAACTTCGGTGGCTTTGCCCCCGCGGAGATGGCTGACCGTATCATTACCAACTCCGAGCGCGGCCTCACCATCACGGTCAACGACATCGAGCACATCGAGTCGCAGTCGGTCAGCGGCGTGGGCGTAATCAAGATCTTTTTCCGGCCGCAGGCTAACATTCAAACTGCGCTGGCCCAGGTAACTGCGATGGTGCAGACCACGGTGCGCAGCCTGCCGCCAGGGACCACGCCGCCGCTGGTCATCTCCTACTCGGCGTCGTCCACGCCGGTGGTGCAGCTTGGACTCAGCAGCAAAACCTTGCCGGAGCAGCAACTGTTCGACCTGGGCCAAAACTTCCTGCGCACCCAACTGGCAACCGTGCATGGCGCGGCCATGCCTTATCCCTACGGCGGCAAGATACGCCAGGTGCAGGTCGATCTTGACCTGCCGCGGCTCCAGGCCAACGGACTTTCTCCCAACGACATTGTCAATGCCATCAACACGCAAAATCTGATTACTCCCAGCGGCACGGTCAAGGTCGGACCGCTGGAATACCAGGTGGAGATGAACAGCAGTCCGCAGACCATCGCGGATTTGAACGATCTGCCGGTCAAGACGGTGAATGGCTCGACCATTTACATGCGCGATGTGGCCCACATCCGCGACGGCTTTGCGCCGCAAACCAACATCGTGCGCCAGGACGGCGTGCGCGGCACCCTGATGTCGATCTACAAAATCGGCACCGCGTCCACCCTCAGTATCGTGAGCGCAGTGAAGGGCGTACTGCCAATTGCCGCGCAGTCGCTCCCACGCGACATCACCATCAAGCCGCTGTTCGATCAGTCGCTGTTCGTGCGCGCTTCCATCAACGGAGTGTTGAAGGAGGCGGTCACCGCCGCTGCCCTCACCGCGGTCATGATCCTGATGTTTCTGGGGGATTGGCGTCCCACCATCGTCATTTCGATTTCTATCCCGCTCTCCATTTTTGTTTCGGTGCTTTTGCTGAGCGCGCTGGGCGAAACCATCAACATCATGACCCTGGGAGGCCTGGCCCTGGCGGTCGGCATCCTGGTGGACGACGCCACGGTCGAGATCGAGAACATCGAGCGCAACCTCGCCCAAGGCAAGGAGATGACGCGGGCCATCCTGGATGGGGCTTCGCAGATCGCGGTGCCGGCGTTCGTGTCCACCCTCTGTATTTGCATCGTGTTTGTGCCCATGTTCTTCCTCACCGGCGTTGCCCGCTACCTGTTCGTGCCGCTGGCTGAAGCCGTGGTGTTCGCGATGCTGGCATCGTACTTCCTTTCGCGCACCCTGATCCCGACGCTGGTCAGGTACATCATGCGCGGGCACGAGCATCGCGCCGCTGGACCCAAAACGATCTTCGGCCGCTATCAGCGGGGGTTCGAGCACAGGTTCGACAACTTCCGCAACGGTTACTACCAGCTTCTGGAAACCACCCTCGAGCATCGCAAGCTGTTCGCCGCCTGCTTTCTCGCATTCTGCGTGCTTTCGCTGGGGCTGGTTTTCTTCCTCGGCGAAGACTTCTTCCCTGACGTTGACGCCGGCCTGATGCGCCTGCACATGCGGGCTCGCCCCGGCCTGCGCGTGGAGGAGACGGCGCGCCTGGCCGATGAGGTGGAAGCATACCTGCGGCAGCAGATTCCCAAGAACGAACTGGTCACCATCCTCGACAATATCGGGCTGCCGTATTCTGGAATCAATTTGTCGTACAGCAACTCCGGCGTTGTGGGCACCAGCGATGCCGAGATCCTGGTGGGCCTGAATGCCGAGCATCATCATTCCACGGCGGGTTATATCCGGAAGTTGCGGGAGGAACTGCCGCGGCAATTTCCCGGCGTGGAGTTCTTCTTTCAGCCGGCCGACATCGTGACCCAGATTCTAAACTTCGGATTGCCGGCGCCGATCGACATCCAGGTCACCGGCCAGGACATGCAGGGCGACTACGTCATTGCGCAGCAAATCGCCAACCGCCTGCGTCACGTGAACGGCACCGCCGACGTGCATGTACAACAGGTACTAAGTTTGCCCACACTGCATCTGCAGATTGATCGCGACAAGACCACGCAAGTGGGAATGAATGCGCGCGACGTGGCCCAGAGCGTGCTAGTCTCGTTGAGCGGCAGCTTTCAGACCGCGCCCAACTTCTGGCTGAATCCCAAGAACGGCGTAACCTACCAGGTGGCGGTCCAGGCCCCGCAATACCGCATGACCTCGCTACAGGACCTCATGGACATGCCGGTGAACGATCCCGGCGTGCCGAGTTCGCAGGTGCTGGGCAATCTGGTGCAGTTGACTCCCGCGGCCAGGCCGGTGGTGGTCTCGCATTACAATGTGCAACCGGTGATCGACGTGTACGCCAGCACGCAGGACCGGGACCTGGGCGCGGTGGCCAAGGACACCATGAAAGTTCTGCAGCCGTTCGAGCAGCATCTGCCAAGGGGCACGCGCATCGTCGTTCGCGGACAGGTGGTGACCATGCAGTCGTCGTTCATCGGCCTGGGCCTCGGACTGCTGATGGCGATCTCGCTGGTGTATTTCCTCATCGTGGTGAATTTTCAGTCCTGGCTGGATCCGTTCATCATCATCACCGCCCTGCCGGGAGCGCTGGCCGGCATCTGCTGGATCCTGCTGCTGACCCACACCACGTTGAGCGTGCCGTCGCTGACCGGCGCGGTGATGTGCATGGGCGTGGCCACGGCCAACTCCATCCTGCTGGTTTCGTTTGCGCGCGAGCGCATGAACGTCGGCATACCTGCGGCACAAGCCGCGCTGGAAGCGGGCTACACTCGAATCCGCCCGGTGCTGATGACGGCCCTGGCCATGATCATCGGCATGGTGCCGATGTCGCTGGGCCTGGGCGAAGGCGGTGAACAGAACGCGCCGCTGGGACGCGCGGTGATCGGAGGGCTGTTGTTCGCCACGGTGGCAACCCTGTTTTTTGTGCCGTCCATCTTTGCCATGATTCACGGCTATCGCGAGGCAAAGCGGGAGAGAGAAGCAATTAGCAACTAGTGTTTCAGCAGCTTGGAGCACCCAGTTTGCAACTGATAATAGGAACACCGAGGCCAACCATTTCGAAGGGATGAAAGCAGCCAGGCGCCAGCACTAGCGACCGACTTGCACGGTTCGGCTAATTGCTAGTTGCTAATTGCTAGTCCGAAGGACTCATACATATGGATTCGCGTTCAAATCGAAGTGACGTTGCGGAGCCCGAACACCACGCCGCCGAAATCACGGCGCCGCCGAAGCTTCCTCCGGCGACTCCGCGCAAGGCGCTGTTCATGATCGCTGTGGTGGTGCTGGCGCTGCTGGCCGGCGCCGTAATCACCATGCTCATGCGCATCCACAGCGGTCGCGTGCTCGCCCAGGAAACCGAACGGGAATCTGTTCCCACCGTGGCCGTGATTCATCCCACCTCGGAGAAGCCCGACGAAGAGCTGGTGTTGCCCGGCTCGTTGCTGGCGTTCGAGGAGTCTCCCATCTATGCCCGCACCAACGGCTACCTGCTGCACTGGTACAAAGACATTGGCAGCCGGGTGACCAAGGGCGAACTGCTGGCCGACATCGACACTCCGGAAGTGGACCAGGAGTTGATGCAGGCCCGGGCGACGCGCCAGCAGATCGTGGCCCAGATGGACCTGGCCAAAATCAATTCCGACCGTTATCTCAGCCTGCGCACCACCGATTCGGTTTCGCAGCAGGAAGCCGATCAGCAGGCCAGCGGCTATCAACAAGCCAAGGCCAACCTGGACGCAAATGACGCCAACGTTCGCCGTCTGGAAGAACTGGAGGCGTTCAAACACGTGTACGCGCCCTTCAGCGGAGTGCTGACCAAACGCAACGTCGATCCCGGCGCGTTGATCAACGCCGGCGGCACCGGCAAGGAACTGTTCGATATGGCCCGCGTCGATCCGCTGCGCGTGTACGTCAGCGTCCCGCAAACTTACGCGCCCGCCATCAAGAACGGAATGGAGGCCTGGGTAACGCTGCAGGAGTTGCCGGGGCAGAAGTTTAAAGGCACGGTAGCGCGCACTGCCGAATCCATCGACCCTACTACGCGCACGTTGTTAACGGAAGTTGACGTGCCCAACAAAGATGGGCGCCTGCTGCCAGGCTCCTTCGGCGAAGTTCATTTCAGGCCGGGCATCAACGGGCAGAAAGTCACTTTGCCGGTCAACACCATGCTCTTCCGCCAGGAAGGCCCGCGCGTGGCGGTTGTGGGGAGCGACAACAAGGTGCACCTGCGCCCCATCACCATCGGCCGGGATTACGGCTCGACGCTGGAAATAGTGGGCGGCGTGGATGTCGGGGACCAGGTGGTCATCAATCCCGCCGATTCGCTGGAAGAAGGTCAGCAGGTCAACATCGCTCCCGCAAACCAGGGAGGCAATCCGTCATGAAGTGGCTGACCCTGACGGGCAGTGTCGCCGTCAGCGCTTTGCTGGCGGGATGCGCGGTGGGACCGAAATATCAGCGCCCGCCGGTGCAGGCCCCCGAGGCGTACAAGACGGAAGGCCCGTGGCGGGTCGCCGCGCCGAAAGATTCGCTTCCCAAAGGCGCCTGGTGGGAGATCTTCCACGATGCCGAGTTGAACGACTACGAGCAACAACTGCTCAAGGCGAACCAGTCGCTGGTCGCCGCGCAAGACCGCCTGAACCAGGCGCGCGCTCTGGCGCGAGTGGCCTCGGCCGGACTCTTCCCGCAAGCCAGCGCCGATCCCAATGCATCGCGCAACCGCTACTCGGGAAATCGACCGGAAGTTGTCACCCTTGGGCGGCCGCTCACGCAGAGCACCTACGAGATTCCTTTTCTGCTCAGCTACGAACCCGACCTCTTTGGAAAATACCGGCGAACTCTGCAAGCCTCGAATGCGACTCTGCAGGCCACGGCGGCGGACATGTACAACGTCAACCTGGTGCTGACCGCCGAACTGGCCGCCGACTACTTCAGCTTGCGCGAGCTTGACGCCGAAACTCAGGTCGTGCAGGAATCGGTTGCCATTCAGCAGAAGGGTTTGCAGCTGGTGGAGAACCGTCACGCCGGCGGAGTCGCCTCCGGACTCGACTTGGCGCAGCAGCAGACACTGCTCGATTCCACAGTCACGCAACTGGACCTGGTGCAGCAGCAGCGCGCGCAGTACGAACACGCCATAGCGGTGCTGACCGGGAATGCCGCTTCCGCTTTCAGCGTGCCAGTGGCCCCGCTGCACACGACCCCTCCACCGATTCCCCTGGGAGTGCCTTCTGACCTGCTGGAACGGCGGCCCGATGTTGCGACCGCCGAGCGCAACATGGCGTACGAAAACGCCGAAGTCGGCGTTGCCACCGCGGCGTTTTATCCGCAACTCACTCTCTTGGGCAGCAGCGGCTTTCAAAGCACCGATATCACCAACCTGATCAGCGCTCCCAGCGCCATCTGGTCGCTGGGTGGGGACCTGTTGCAGCCCATCTTTCAAGGCGGACGCATTCGCGCCAACCTGGCGGCCACCAAGGCTGCCTACGACGAATCGGTCGCCAACTATCGCGAGGCGGTGCTGACGGCATTCCAGCAGGTGGAAGACGGACTGTCGGGACTGAACGCGCTTTCGCAGGCAACGACCAGCCAGAACGCCGCCGTGTCCGACGCGCGCCGCGCCCTGGAGATTGCTAACAATCGCTACGTTGGCGGCGTGACCTCCTACCTCGACGTCATCACCGCACAGTCGGCCTTGCTGACCAACGAGCGCCTGGCGACGCAGCTACTCGGACAGGAGATGGTGACTTCCGTCTATCTAGTGAAAGCCGTGGGCGGAGGTTGGGATGCTTCGCAAATCCAGAACGAGCAAGTGCGGCCGAAGGCGATCCAGTCGGTGCAGCAGTAGAAGCAACTGTGTTGGTTCAGCCTGAAATGGAGAGCTGGCGTCCGGGGCCGGCAGGCGACCCGCACTCTTTCCACAGCTTTTCCCAATTCCAGATCCCGTGCGCCACCTCGTTTGGCAACGGGAATCCGAGCTGATGCGCGAGCATACACACCTGCCCGCGATGGTGGGCTTCGTGAGAAAGCATGTAGCATAGCATTTCCAGGCCAACCGGCCAAGGCCGAGCCCAGCCGTCTCTGCGAAACTTCTCGACGCGGCCACAACCGCCGAGCGCTTCAGCGAGCATCTCCGCGCAGCGAGCGGCGCTCTCGGCCAATCCGACACGGGCCTGTTGTGGCGTGCAGTGCGCGCGGTTGAGCTGTGGCGGAACCTTCAGGTGCGGAGCTGTAAGCCTGACCCACTTGCAGCGGACATTGTGCATGTGCGTGAAGATCGCCGCAATGGTGAGTCTTTTCCAATACAAGATGAGCCTGAAGGAGGAGGCAGTTTCCAACACAAGATGAGCCTGGAGCGAGTGGCATGCTGAGGATTGACAACCAGCGTGCACGAAGCAGAGAAGCTGAACC
>JBEKNL010000076.1:0-19165 GCA_049522855.1 Candidatus Korobacteraceae bacterium | reverse complement strand
TCTGTTCAAGGCTGAGTCCTCCTCTGACTCGTTGGTCTTCCCAAACTCAACTTATCAGAGACTCTCAGCCTTCTTCTTCCCGGCGGCGCTCAGCACAGCGGAGCTAATTTGGACGAGAATGAACGTAGCTATCACCTTGGGCAACGCTCCTAACGTAGACCTACTAGTCTCGTCTGGCGATGGACGACGTAGCATAGCGTTACAGGTGAAGACTGCCCAAAGTGCCTACAGGCACCGCCGTTACGGAACGGAGGGTTACGAATGGCACGTTGGATCGAATGTGATTGGCAATCACGCGGAGCGGTTCTGGTACGCCTTTGTGGATTTGCAAGCGGGGGATAACCGTTGGGACCCGCGTGTCTTTTTTGTTCCATCCAGATGGGTGGCCGAGTTCGTTAAGCCAGACTGGAATCCTTCTTTTTACTTCCTTCCTACGACAGCGCGAGAGCTCACGATGGAAAGGTGGGACATCGTGCGGGGATACGTTAGCGGAGATGAAGGCGCTATCCAATGGGCAAAAGCTCGGCCCAAGGAACTGCTGTGCGAGTGGGGCTCAGAATCCGCACAAGCCGCCGCTCCCAGCGGCTAAACACGCTGGATTGAATTAGCGGGCCGCCGAAGCGCATCCCTACCTCCGTCGCTTTCATTTACAATCCAAGCGCACCATCATTCCTCCCCGGAGGCCTTCATCACGCTTATGCGGACGCTCATTCGGGTGCTCATTTCCTCCGTGCTGTTGGTCTCCCTCGCAGTTGCGCAAAACGCCAATGCGCCTGACAATACGCCGCAAGCGGCGCCTAAGAAGTCTCCATCCCAAGCAGCGATTTCACCCAACGGCGCCGCGACGGGCTGGCGTGCCATCCACAATTCGGCACTCATTTTTGACACCCACGCCGACACGCCGGGCCGGTTTGTGGACGAGAATTTCGATCTCTCGCAGGACGCCGGCTCCGGACGTAACCGCAGCGGCACGGGTGGACCAACTGCGGCGATCCAGTTCGCAGTCGCCCGGTTGCGGCATCTGTTCGCTATCTATTTCGACGGCGCGAGAATTGCATCGAGGCGATCAGGCGTTCCCTCCACTCTCTCCAGGTGCGGGTACCGCGGCCCGCCATGGTAATCCAGACTGACGGTGACAAACTGGTCTTCGCGCTTCAGCAGAAGCTTAATCGGATACGACTTCTTACTGACCGCTGCAGCGAGGATGGCTTCGCGCAGGCTCTCAATGCTGAACTTCTGGTCATTCACGCCTTCCAGCTGCATATCCGGAGTGATGCCTGCCTTGAAGGCCGGACTGTCCCACCATACTCCTTCAATTTTGCCGTCTGCCTTCACACTGAAGCCGACTGAGGTAGCAAAGCTCGTTGGGCGGGGACCGTCTACGCGCTTCATCCAGTCCGGGAGATTGTCGTTGTAGATGAGCCGATATCCGCCTCGGGTAATCCCGTCCTCCGGCGTCTGCGGAGCGAGATCATAAACGCGGGTGCGCAGAAATCCTGCCCAATCGTAGGGCTGTACCGTATTCAATGCGGCAACCACGTCGTCAAAGGTATAGGTTTCCGTGATGTAGCTGCCGTTATCCATCCCGAAGAACAGCTTAACGAAGTCATCGAGAGACTTCTTTCCGCCGCTCAGCTCCCGGATTTTCGTGTCGGCATCGAGCCAGACGAGGTCCGATTCTGGATAGTAGTCGTAGGAACGCTGCCAGCTTGGCCAGGCCTCCGGGGTGGTGAAGCGAAACGAGATGATGGGCTGATCGGTGGTATCCACCAAGGGACGCCACGTACGTCCTGGGCTGATCTCAAAGTAGGCAGCGATCTGCGCGATCCCATCGCGTGCCTGCTCGGCTGTACGCAATCCGGAACGCGCTGTCAGAACATTGCCGTAATAGTCCGTCAACCCCTCATAAACCCATAGCAGGTCGTTCTGCATCGGCACGTTAAAGTTGGGCGTCCACAGGTCGGCAGGCCGGCGAAACTTGCCGTTCCACGAGTGCGTATATTCGTGGGCCAGCAGGGCGCGACCGCCAACCCCCGCAAGCCAGTCCGTAAAGTAGTTGGCGCGAGTGCCGTCCTCGCTGGACTGGTGGTGTTCCAGGCCTTTGCCGCTAACCGAATCGCTGAGCGAGAAAAGGAAATCATAGTGACCATAGTGATGGGAGTTGAAAAGCTTCTGCGCTTCGATCACCAGGTTGCGGTGATACTGCAGTTCGTCCGGTGTAATCTCGAGCTGGGCAGGCTTGTCGGCGAAAATGTCGAGGAACACTTGGTTGTCCGCGCCCGTGGACAAGTCTACGCGCTTAAAGTTCACGCCCGCGTACAGCGGCGAGTCCACCAGCGTATTCAGCGTCGGGTCTTTGAACTGGACCAGGCTTCCATCCTGCGATTTCACTTCCAGCGCGCAAGCGAATTTCCACCCCTCCGGCAGCCGGACCGCGGGAGAAAATTCTATGCGCCGCGAGAAATGTCCCGCCGGATAGAGAAGCACGGTGTTCCATGTGAGATTGGCGAAATCCGACGAGACGCGGCCCGCTTCCGGCTTCAGCGGCGCCAGGTATTGAAAGTTCACTTCCAGCGTCGTTACATCCTGCGGCACGTCGATGTGGAATGCGTAGACATCTACCCGATCCCGGACCCAGGCGATACGTTTGCCATTCGCCGTGACGATAAGCCCGGCCAGATTCACCACCGGGTTCGAGGGGGAGTGCGTCCCTGGAATCCACTGCGGATAGAGCAGGGTGATCTCGCGGCCATTTACCGGAATCGTTTCATGCACCTTCATCACGCGATCTGTGATGTTGGTGATGTCGACCACCAGAGAAATCGTGCCGGGATAGGCGGTGTCCGCCGGCGCGGCAATGGGCGGAGGCAGCGGTGCGGGCTGTGGGCCCGCTGAATTCTGCGCATACGCCGCAGTGGTGAAAGCAATGGAAAAGGCAGCGAAAAGCACCGTGGCGCCTCGACGACGGAAAAACGAATGGGTCACAAGGATCCTCCAGAACTCGACTCCAACTGTATACGATTTGCGGAGCAAATTCTCTTGGCCCGCATCTGCTCAGGCGTGCAGAGAATTCCTCCCGAATCACAGGCAATCCGCAAGCTAGGGACCGTCGTATAAGACATGTGAGACGTCCGCTCAAGGTGGATTCTCTTCTCCGTCATTTCATTTACAATCCAAGCGCACCATCATTTGTCTCCGGAGTGTCACTCATCACGATGCAACGCTTCCGCCGGATACTCATCTCCGCAGTTCTCTCCACTGCCTTCGCGGTGGCCCAGAATCCCAAACCGGCTGGGGATGCCCCCCCAACTGCAGCCAAGAAAACCACTTCCAAGACGCACACAATGTCACCCAGCGGCGTAGCCACGGGGGCGCGCGCCATCCATAATTCGGCGCTCGTCGTTGATACCCACGCTGACACTCCGGGGCGCTTCGTGGACGAGAATTTCGATCTCTCCCAGGACGCCGGCACCGGCTATCTCGATTTCAACAAGATCAAGGCCGGGAATTTAGGCGCTGAGTTCTTCTCCATCTGGGTCGAGCCGAAAGCCAACAAGGGCCATGAGACCAAGCGCGCACTCGACATGATTGACTCGGTTTACGAGCAGGCACGCCTGCATCCCGACAAGATGATGATGGCGTTCAGCACACAGGACATTCTCGCTGCGCATCGCCAGCACAAACTGGCGGCGCTGTTGGGGGTTGAAGGCGGACACGCAATCCAAGGCGACATGCGCATTCTGCGCGACTACTATCGCCTCGGCGCGCGCTACATGACCCTGACCTGGTCGAATACCAACGAGCTGGGCGACTCCAGCGGCGATCTTAACGACAAGAGTGTCGAGCACCACGACGGCATCACCGATTTCGGGCGGCAGGTGGTGCGCGAGATGAACCGCCTCGGCATGATGGTGGACATTTCGCACGTGGCGGATCGCACTTTCTACCAGGCGCTGGTGGCCAGCCGCGCGCCGGTCATCGCGTCGCATTCTTCATCGCGCGCGCTCACCAACGTTCCGCGCAATATGACCGACGACATGCTGATCGCACTGGCCCGCAACAGCGGCGTGGCGCAGGTGAACTTCTATTGCGGTTTTATCTCGCAGAAGTATGTGGACCGCGAAAAACAGCTTAAGGAACAGCACGATCCCGATTACGAGAAGGTGCAGTCGCTTTTCCTCAAGGCGCAGACCCCTGCGGTCAAGAAGGAGTTGGATGAAGCCAAGGCCCGCCTCGTGATCAAGTTGCCGCGTCCGCCGCTCAGCGATTTGATCGACCACATTGACCACATGGTAAAAGTGGCAGGCGTGGACCACGTCGGTCTGGGCTCCGATTTCGATGGCATCGATTGCTCGCCGCAAGGGCTCGACTCCGCCGCCGACCTGCCGAAGATCACGCAAGCGCTGTACGACCGCGGCTACAAGGCCGCCGACCTTGATAAAATTCTGGGCGGGAACCTAATGCGGGTGTTCGCCGAAGTGGAAAAGCTTGCCCGGCAGATTCAGGCAGAAACCAATCCGGATACGCGCCGCGAGATTGCACCTACGGCGCAGCCGTGACACAGAAAACTTTTCGTTAGGGAGGATTTATGCGTAACGTGTTAGCAGCACTTCTATGCCTCAGCCTCGCCGGCTTGGCGGGAGCCCAAGCTTCGAATAGTAGTTCCACCTCGGCGCAACACGCGAATACCGGGAAGACTGCCCAGGGAAACGTGAACCAGACGAAGGAACCGACCGCTGTCTTCGAAACTACGGCGGGCAACATTACCTGCACACTTTTCCCCGCTCAGGCGCCGCTGACGGTCGCCAACTTCATCGGTCTGGCGACTGGCACCAAAGACTGGAAAGATCCCAAGACCGGCAAGATGATGCAGGGTGTGCCGCTCTACAACGGCACCATCTTCCACCGGGTCATCCCGAACTTCATGATTCAGGGCGGCGACCCCATCGGCAACGGAACAGGTGATCCGGGCTACAGCTTCAAAGATGAGTTCAGTCCCTCTCTCAAGTTCGACCAGCCCGGACGGCTGGCGATGGCCAACAGCGGGCCCAATACCAACGGCTCACAATTCTTCATTACCGACGTTCCCACGCCTCACCTCAACGGCCACCACACTATCTTCGGACAATGCCAGGATCTCGACGTGGTGAAGAAAATCGCGCGCGTGGCGGCCGATCCTCGTAACAATCGGCCCTACGACCCGCCGAAGATCACCCGCATCAAGATCATTGAGCCGACGTCTAAGCCGGCCAAGACGAAACCCGCGACTCCACCGAATCAGTAGTCCGGCGGAGATTGCGAAACGCCTGGGCGGAACCGCTCGGGCGTTTGTCACATGGCGCTGGCTTACGGCTTTCGCCCCCGCGTGCCATTTTGCCAGTCGTCCCACAGGCCGAAGCCCTTCATCTGATCGTCGAGATGGGTCTCTCTGAAGGTCGCTTCGATCTGAGTTCGGGTCAGCCGCGGACCAATCCGCTGCGGTGCGTTGGCCAACTCGACCATCAACTCCGCAGCCATGGCTTCATTCTTTTTGAGTTGCGCGAAATCAACCTTGTCGAATGTGTCGGACGTAGCGTGATAGTTGACCAGATAGTTCGCTGCTTGCTGGTTCGGCAAGATTGTGGGAACGCCTTGCATCATGAAGTCGTAATTGTCGGTGCCAACCGTCGCATCGTCGGTCACCTGGTTTGCCGTCCACCGTGCGAATGGCTGCACCATGGGAGCTAGTGCCGCATCCACGTCCTTTCGCCCCCCAGTGGAGAAACTTGCGATTGGTCCGGTGCCTTCGTCAAGCACCAACTCGCCGACAATGTTGTCGAGTTCCTTCTGATGGGCCCGCACATAAGCGTATGAACCAAGCAGTCCTTCTTCTTCGCCAGAAAAAAGAATAAAGCGCATGGTTCGCTTCGGGCGAATGCCTGCAGTCTTAATCGCCCTCAGAGCGTCGATAACCAGCGCCGCATTGCATCCGTTGTCGAGTGCGCCCGTGCCCAGCTCCCAGGAATCCAAGTGGGCGCCCAGGATCACGATTTCATTCGGCAGCTCAGTCCCCTTCAGCTCAGCCACCACGTTGTGGGTCGTGATCGTGGGCCCTACTCGATTGGGCATGGCCAGCGACATCTGGACCTTCTCCCCGTGCCCCAGCAGGCGCGCAATGCGCTCGGAATCTTCACGGGCCAGCAGAACCTGAGGGATGACGTCAATCCTTCCTGTACTTGTGTTGATGTGCCGATACAAAATGTCGTGCTCGCGGCTGGAGGTGAAAGCGATGGCCAAGGCCTTGCCCTTCCGCGCAAGATCAATAATCCCCGGCGCGCGATAATACTCCTGGAAGAGATCATCCCAAGTCTTCAGCACATCGCTGTGCACCAACACGATGACGCCGGCCATGTCGCCAGCTTTGGCAAATTCGGCAGCCGTGCCCATGCCGACATCCACCACCCGGGCTGTCGTGGTCTTCAGAGCTGGTCCCCACGCAATTGAGTGCGCACGGACATGAAACTTCACCGGAGCCACCACGTCGACCTCGGTATTGCCCTCCGCCCAGGAAGTTGGGATGGTGAACTCTTCCGTGTGGACCGACTCGGCGCCAGCGGCTCTGAAGCCTTCAATTCCCCACTGCATAGCTTGCTGAAATGCGGGCGTGCCCGGAACGCGCCCACCAATCTCGTCCGTGAGTTTGCGCAAATTCTCTTGCAGCGGGCTGGCTGGGCTAAGTGCCTGCTGCATAACGGCGTCGTTGGATTGCGCGGAGGAAGACGGAGCAGCGCAGGTCGCCAGAAGAAGTATGAGAACCAGGCCGGGCACTCGACGTGTGGGCATGGGAGCGGATTATACGAGATGGGGCCGACTTCGTCACTCTCTGCTCGTTAGCGGCTAGAAAACTCTAGGCAATGTTAAGCCACGAGAAATATGCACAGCCCATGCTCACGGGTCCAATCGCGTTGACTGCACCGGTCAGAATGGAGCGAATGCTGGCGTGCGGGTGGATGAAAGCTATCTCAGTCGTAATACTCCAGCCCCAAGTGCGTGATCATCTCTTCGCCCTTAAGGTGGCGCAACGTGTTCTTCAGCTTCATCGACTGGATGAACAGATCATGCTCGGGATACAGCCCGGGCGCCGTCATCGGCGATTTGAAGTAGAAGCTTAGCCACTCCTGGATGCCGATGCCGCGCAGCTCCGACGAACGCTTCGCCAAGTCGAGGAAGAGCACCAGATCAAGCACGATGGGAGCGGCGAGAATGGAGTCGCGGCACAGGAAATCGACCTTGATCTGCATCGGATAGCCGAGCCAACCGAAGATGTCGATGTTGTCCCAACCCTCTTTGTTATCACCGCGTGGCGGGTAATAGTTAATGCGGACCTTGTGGCAGATGTTGCCGTAGAGCTCGGGATAGAGTTCGGGCTGGAGAATGTGCTCCAGGACCGAAAGCTTCGACTCCTCCTTGGTCTTGAAGGAGCCGGGATCGTCCAGCACTTCGCCGTCGCGATTGCCCAGGATGTTGGTAGAGAACCAGCCATTCAGCCCGATCATGCGCGCTTTGAATCCCGGCGCAAGGATCGTCTTGATCAGCGTCTGACCAGTCTTATAGTCCTTGCCGCAGATGGGCGCTTCCATTTGCTTCGACAGGTGGTGCATCGCGGGAATATCGACCGTGAGGTTCGGGGCGCCATTAGCGAAAGGCACGCCTTCCTTCAGCGCGGCGTAAGCGTAGATCATCGAAGGCGCGATGTTCTCGTCGCTTGCCCGCAGGCCCTTCTCGAACGCCGCCACCGATTGATGCACCGCACCCGCCTCAATAAAGGTCTCGGTAGAGGCGCACCAGATCATGACCAAGCGGTCGGCACCGCTGGACTTCCTGAAGTCGCGGATGTCGTCGCGCAGTTGCTCGGCAAGTTCCATCTTGTTCTTGCCCTTTTTTACGTTGGGCCCGTCAAGTCTCTTCACGTAGTTCTTGTCGAACACCGCTTTGCGCGGCTTGATCTTGGAGAGAAACGGTTTGACCTGGTCCAGCAGCGAGACCTCGAGCACGCCCGCATTGCGCGCGGCCGAGTACATGTTGTCTTCAAAGATGTCCCAGCCGGTGAAGACCAGATCGTTCAGCCCGGCCAGCGGCACGAATTCGTTGATCTTGGGGAAGCGGCCTTCGGTGCGTTTGCCAAGGCGGATGGTACCCATCTGCGTGAGCGAGCCGATGGGACTGGAAATCCCTTTGCGCACCGCTTCGACGCCCGCGACAAACGTGGTGGCGACCGCGCCCATGCCAGGAATCATAATCCCCAGCTTCCCTCTGGCGGGGGCGATCTCTCCCTTGGCGGTATTCGTGTTTCCCTGCTTCTTAGTTGTCGGCATGGCTATCAGTCCGTTTCATGAAAGAATGTACAAACCTGTTATCTTCTCGTACCGCCGCCCGCATTGCAATTGAACGGGCGCGAACGGACGCGTTTGCGCCCTGTGCGGCAATTTGCAGGATTCGGTGGAAAGCCATGGCTGAAGAAAAAGTTGCGCTCGTAACCGGAAGCTCAAGCGGCATTGGACTGCTAACCGCCGTCGAGTTGGCGCTCAACGGCCATCGCGTGGTGGCGACCATGCGCAACCTCGAAAGCCGAGGCCGTCTTGAGGAGGCAGCGCATAAGGCCGGGGTGCGCGATCGTCTCCACCTGCGTCGACTCGACATCACCGAATTCGATTCGCTGCCGGGCGCGGTGGACGCCATCGTCCGCGATCACGGCCGGGTTGACGTGCTGGTGAACAACGCCGGTTTCAGCGTGGCTGGATTTGCCGAGGACATGACTCTCGACGAGCTCCGCCACCAACTGGAAACCAACTTTTTCGGCAATGTGGCCATGACCAAGGCCGTGCTGCCGCTGATGCGCACGCAGAAGTCGGGATACATCATCACCGTTACTTCTGTCGCCGGGCGGGTGGGCCAGCCGATGCTGAGCGCCTACAGCGCTTCGAAATACGCGCTTGAGGGCTGGAGTGAGTCCCTGCGCATCGAGACCCACTCACTGGGCATTCGCGTGTCACTGGTTGAGCCGGGGGCGTACGACACTGATATCTGGGAGCGCAATGTAGTGATCGCAAAGGGCGCGCTTGACCCCGCATCGCCGAACAAAGAGCGCAGCCAGCGCTTCGCCGAGTTCGTCAAGAGCAGCGCCAAACATCGGCGCGATGCTCGCGATGTGGCAAAGTTGATCGTCCGCGTCGCGCGCGACCCTAATCCTAAGCTTCGATACTTGATAGGCACTGACGCTAAGCTGCAAGTCTGGTTGAAGAGAATCTTGCCGTGGCGAAAATATGAACGCATGATCGCCAAGGCGGTGAAGATCGACTGAAGAAGCAATCAGCATTCAGCATTTAGCCAATGACAGTGGAGTGCTGAGTGCTTCTTTATTTCGCCGCTTCGCCCGCTTCCCTGCCCACCCGATGCTGCAGGTGTGACCACACGAAGTAAACCACGGCAGCAATAATCACGGCCAGAATGATCGCGTCAAGGCGATGGAACCACATCTTCAACCGTGGGTCTTTGTCCCATTGTTCGCCCAACCGCATGCCGACGTACGCCAGCATGAAGCACCAAGGCCACGATCCCACAAACGTGTAGATATGGAACTTCAGGCGCGGCATGCGCGCGATCCCAGCGGGCAGCGCGATAAACGTGCGGATCACCGGCAGCAGGCGAGCGATCAGCACCGCGACGGAGCCTCGCCGCTCGAAGAACCGGTCGGCGATGCCGAGCTCGCGCTGGCTGAGCAAAATGTAGCGGCCGTAGCGCTCCACCAGCGGACGGCCGCCGAAGTAGCCAATCTCGTAGGCCAGCACCGAACCCAGGTTGCAGCCAATCGCACCCCAGGTGGCCACCGCCAGCAACGAAAAGCGGCCGGTGTACACCAGGTATCCCGAGAACGGCATGATGATTTCCGAGGGCAGCGGAATGCAGGCCGACTCGACGGCCATCAGCAGCATCACGCCACCGTAGCCGCCCGCCGAGATGACGCTGACGATCCACGCCCCGACTATTTCAAGAATGTGAGCAATCATGTTGTGTAATGCAGACCTTCCCTTGGGTTATTTTTGAGGATCATTTCGACAGCGAATTGGCCGTTTCAACAATCAGTTTCTGCGTCCTTACTAAACTGCGAGGCTTGGCAAAGGACATTCGTTTCAATCGCTGCTGGCGAGCGCTGAAGGCGCGAAAGAGCTTAGCCCAGCGCTTCAGCGCTGGGTAAACGTAATACGAGACGTGAGTCCCGTAGGGACGTCACAATTCTGCCTGACGATTCTGCCGTGCCTACGGCACTCGGGCTCCACAACATGCTTACCCAGCGCTGAAGCGCTGGGCTATCATCTTCCGTCCCGCAAGCGGGACTGAGCTTTTGCAACTCCAACCGCCAATCCATTCATCATGAAGATTAGTGACAAGCCTAGAGCTCCTTCGGCTCGCCCAGGCGACCGAACCTCCACTCAGGATGACATTCCGTTGGCGAGTAACCCCGCTAGTTGCTAGTTGCTAGTTGCTGATTGCTAGTTGCTATTTCGGCAACCTTCCGCTCAGCCATTCCTCCAGCTCTTGCACCGGAAGCCGCACTCCCAGGAAGAACTGGCCGAAAACCGCATAGACCGCACTGACTTCGTCAAAGCGCATTTCGTAAATCAGTTTCTTGAAAACCAGCGGATCGGGAGCAAACAGGTCCACCCCCCACTCCCAATCGTCGAAGCCGATCGAGCCGGTAATGATCTGTTGCACCTTCCCCGCGTAGCGGCGGCCCACCATGCCATGCTCTTCCATTTGCCGCTGGCGCTCCTCAATGGGCAGCAGGTACCAATTCTTCTGCTCACCGCGCTTGCGGTCCATGGGATAAAAGCACAAATAGCGGCTGTCGGGAATCTTGGGATACAGCCGCGGACGCATGGCTTCGCGCTGGCGTTCCAGGGTCTCTTCTACCGCGTCGTTCCATTCCTTGGAAAGCGGCTTCACCCCGCGATCGGCGAGTTGCCGAAACAGTTTCACGCTGGAGTCGTACAAGCCCAGCTCGATCACCGACAAATAGGAGTGCGTGGGCTCGAGAAAATCCTGCAAGGCGGTCCGGTCCAGTTGCAATTCAGCGGCGTTGAGCTCGTCGAAGGAGTCGCGGAAGTGGACGATCATCAGATCGCCCTTGTGCCCCAGCATGGAATAGACGGCGCTCTGCCCAAGCTCTTCGCTGGCGGAAAACACGGCGGCGGCTTCGCGCGCAAGGTCCGCCTGGCGCGATGCCTCCAGCTTGCGCCATTCCGGCCAGCGGAAGCGGAACATCTGGTGCAGCACGCTCAGTCCCTCAAGGGTGAGCGGCATCGCCGGCAGTTCGGTGGACACAGTCTGTACTCCGGCATTGCTGGAAAACATTTCAAACCCCGCGCTGAATTGATGCTGATGCTTGTCTCATTGTAATCTGCCGGGAAGGAGAATAACTCATGCCACGCGGCCTCACCCCTCGCCAGCCTTCACGTTCAGGACGTCAGGACAAAGTTTCGAACAGCCCACTGCGAGCCAAGGTCAAGGCCGTCAGAGTCGCGCCCGTCCGGAAAAGAGTGGCTAAGGTTGCTGCACCGATTGCCGCAAGAATAGCAGCGCCGAAGAAGCCCGCCGCTAAGACTAAGGCCACCACAGTTAAGGGCTACAATCCGCTGGCGCCGGAGCGCGTCAACGAGATCCTGAGGCGGCTCGACCAGCGCTATCCTAGCGCGACCTGCGCGCTGCATCACAACAGCGCTTGGGAGTTGCTGGTCGCGACCATTCTTTCGGCGCAATGCACCGACGTTCGCGTCAACATGGTCGCGCCTATCCTTTTCGAGAAATACCCGACGCCCGAAGCGTTTGCCACGCTCCAGCCGGAAGAGCTCGAACCCGACATTCGCTCCACCGGATTTTTCCGGAACAAGTCGAAGTCGGTGGTGGGTGCCGCGCGCAAGCTGATCAGCGAATTCGGCGGCGAGGTGCCGCGCACCATGGACGAGCTCCTGCAACTGCCCGGAGTAGCACGCAAGACCGCCAACGTCGTTCTGGGCACGTGGTACAAGATCGCCGACGGCGTGGTGGTGGACACGCATGTGCAGCGCATCTCGCGCCGCCTGGAGCTGACCAAACACGACGACCCGCAAAAGATCGAGCAGGACCTGATGAAGGCGATACCGCGCGACAAGTGGATTGTTTTCGCGCACCAGATCATCCTGCACGGCCGCGCGCTGTGCATCGCGCGCAAGCCCAAGTGCGCCGACTGTCCGCTGGAGGACCTCTGCCACGCCGCCGACAAGACCTGGAGCACGGTGGAGACTCACAAGGCGGCAAAGCCGTAGAAAGCAGTTGTCAGTCGCCAGTCGTCAGTCGCCAGTTGTCAGCGATAGCAGAGCCACAGCCCAACTGACAACTGTGAGTGAACAAATTATTCGGCAGTGGCGAGTTTTGGCGAGCGATGGCGGGAAGTGGCGAGTTTTCGCGGGTTTTATTGCACCCAAATTCTGCGAAACTCGACCTGCTCGTGCAGAATTGATTTTCAGTACCGCGGGAGCGGATGCTTGTAACTGATTGATTCTTCGTGAACGATAAAGGCTTTTCGCACACTTCTCGCGAACCTATGGCTGGGACGCAAAGCACAATCCTGTAACTTATCTCACTTCAATAGCTTAGCTGAGGAATTAATGGAAGAGCTTGGAGCGATCCTGCGAACCTCCAACGAACCTGCGGATGGGGCTGCCTCTATGTCGTCTTTTGGGTCTCTTGCTGGGCATTTTTCGAGCAGAGATCCAGCGCTCTATCCTCTTCATGTCAACACCGGCACGCTCCCAAAACCATATACAGTCTGCTTCATCCGCCAAATTGCCCATCCGGATGCAATTCTCAACCGACGGCTCCCTGCTTCCGCTCTCCCACCGGGAGACAGAGGACTGTCTGACGCCAAAGAGCCGTCCGAAATCCGCTTGCAAAAGCCCAAGCTGTTTTCGAAGTCTGACCGAACCTCACAAGCTCCTGCCGGGCCTCACAGGTTTCTTGACCCGCGCGTTTTCTTTGCACGCTTGCTCTTGGCACCTGCAGTGCCGGGCAACTTGGCATTGGGCACGCTGCTTTGAGCCATATCCAATCCGAACAGCTCAGAAAGGTCGTCGTTGCGGAGGATCTTCCCAGGAACAGCTCCCTTCCTTGCCAGGGGAAGCGCGGTACTGGCTTTGGTAATGAGTTCCTTCTCGTCCAATTCATGAAGCCTGAAGAGCAGCTCGGGCTGCTGGTCGAGTCGGGCGCCGATACCGTAAAGCACGGCGGCGACGTGTTTGCACATTGACGCCCAGTCCGGGCAACTGCACGATAGCTGGATCTCATTGGGCGAGGGGAATAGTCCGGTCTTTTCTCTGCAAATACGTTCCATGACGCCGGTGGAAAAGCGCCCTTGCAGAAGCTCGACCAGAGAATCAATCGCGCCCGCGCAGTCTTTGCAGATGGATTTCCAGCGAGCCTTGGTCACGGGTGTGATTTTCACCGCGATTTCGTAGATTTCCGAGCCGCTAACCAAGGCTTTGACTTCGCCAGAGACAATCTGAAGATCGATTACCGAGCCGTTGCGCACGTAGGTGCGCCCGCGCGGCAATCGGTTTGCGAAGTCACTGTAGCGTTCGAGGTTCTCACACCAGGCTTTCCCCCAGAAGGTTTTGGCAATGGTGCGGCCTTCGACCGTCACCGGCGAGACGGGATGTCCCTTCTTCCTTAACTGCTGCATCTTGCGCAGCGCTTGCCGTCGCCGCTCCGCAGTGGACACATAGGGGTGCCATCCCCAGTCGTAGTGCATGGATCACATCTCCGGCAGCGCGCTGTTCAGATCCAGCGCAACCAGCTTAAGCAAATCATCATCTTTCATTTCGGTGAGCAAGAGATCGGCGCCCCCTTCCAGCAAGTCTTTCGAAAGCTGCCGTTTCGATTCGATGAGTTCGTCGATTTTTTCCTCCACCGTCCCGCGGCAAACAAACTTGTGCACCAGCACGTTCTTGGTCTGGCCGATGCGGAAGGCGCGGTCGGTCGCCTGGTTCTCGACCGCCGGATTCCACCACCGATCGAAGTGCACCACATGGGAAGCGGC
This sequence comes from Candidatus Korobacteraceae bacterium, assembly GCA_049522855.1. Taxonomy (GTDB): domain Bacteria; phylum Acidobacteriota; class Terriglobia; order Terriglobales; family Acidobacteriaceae; genus Bog-257. The sequence continues at coordinate 5,055 of JBEKNL010000076.1, read as the reverse complement.
AGTCAGGTTGAGTCCGGCGCCTCCAGCCTTGAGCGAAAGTACGAAAAATCCAACCGCCTCATCTTCCTGGAAACGGCGTACGAGTTCCTTGCGCTTTTTCACCTCGGTCTGTCCGTGCAGAACCAGCCCTGGCCGCCCGAAAACCGATCCCAGAAATGTTGCGAGCGGTGCGGTCACTTCGCGAAACTGTGTGAAGATCAAGACTTTCTCCTGCTTGGCGGCGATGACTTCGGCAATGTCGCGTAAGCGAGCCCACTTGCCGCTGTCTTCCTGGCGCCAAGCGCCGTCGCCTAGCCACTGAGACGGGTGGTTACAAATCTGCTTGAACCGCATCAGGAACGACAAGACCAGGCCCTTGCGCTGAATGCCTTCGACTTGGTCGAGTTGTTGCATCAGTTCCTCCACGGCCTGCTGGTAAAGCGCTGCTTGCCTGCGGCTGAGCTGGCAGAACGCCTTGACTTCGGTCTTGTCGGGCAGATCGGCAATGACCGTCTTGTCGGTCTTCAAACGCCGCAGAATATATGGCCGCACCAGCTCGCGCAACGGGCGGTATGGATTGTGCGGCCTGTCCGCAAGGCGCTTGGCAAAACTCGTGAATTCCTTGGCCGAGCCAAGCAGCCCTGGGTTGATGAAGTCGAAGATGGACCATAGATCACCGAGCCGGTTCTCGATTGGCGTGCCGGTGAGGGCAAACCTCACCCGTGCCTTCAGCTTCTTGGCCGTCTGGGTCTGCTTGGCAGAAGGATTCTTAATGGCCTGAGCTTCGTCGAGCACCAGCAAATTCCACGAGCTATCCGTAATCCAGGGAATGCGGAGCAGTGAGCCGTAGCTGGTAATCACCAGATCCAAATCCTGAAGTCGTTCTGGCGCCATTGTTTTCAGCTCGTTGGCTGGGAGCTCGGAAGGATGCGCGATGATCGCTTTCAAACTCGGCGCGAAGCGTTCAATCTCGGAAGCCCAGTTCGCCAGAAGCGAAGCGGGCGCGACTAAGAGGCTCGGCTGCCGATTACCGTCGCACTGGCGATGGAGCACGAGCAGCAGCGCCAGCACTTGAATGGTCTTGCCGAGTCCCATGTCGTCGGCAAGACAAGCCCCGAGGCCCAGCTTCGCGAGGAGATAGAGCCACTGCACACCGACTTGCTGGTAGGGCCGCAGCGTGCCATTCAGCGCCGGGCCGGGATCGATGCGGGCTAGACCATCTGGGCTGCGCAGTCCTTTCAGCGTTTCCGCCAGCCATGGCCCTGCGACTACGTGCGCCCACTCGGCGTCCGCAGAGGCGGAATCGCCATCGGCGGCAACATCGGTGCCGGCAAGCATGCGCATGGCTTCGGCAAAACTGACGCCTTTGTCGATGGCTTCACGCTCGACCTCACCGAAGTGCTCAATCATTCGACTCAGCCGCTGCGGATCGACCTCTACCCAACGCCCTCGAACCAAGGCCAGTCCGTCGGACTTGCCGAGCAATTCCTTGATCTCGGCCTCCGTGAGTTTTTCGCCATCGAGGGTTACTTCCAAGCGGAAATCGAGAAGCGCATTCTGCCCCAGTCCCGATGGCGGCTTGCCACCGACGGTGGCTGTCACTTGCGCGCGGGGAGGACGGTTGGCTCGCCATGTCGCGGGCATCCGCACTACCACCCCGGCGCTCTCCAGTTGCGGCACGTCTCTCAGAAGCTGCATGGCCTGGTCCGGCATCCACCGCAATGGGTGGAAAATTTCTCCCGCGTCGGCCATGGCCTTCAGCCAGGGACAGCGCTCGGCCGCCCGCTGCACAGGAAGAAGCAGCGAGAGTAGGCGCTCCCTGTTGGCGGCACCTGCATACTCGCGAAGAGCCTGGCCTAGCGGAAGATGCTGCGCCTTGGCGTGCGCCGACAGCCGCGTCGTGTAGGTGGCAAGGAACGCAAACGGCGCCGCTTCGTCTTTGCGGTTTTCGGCAAGGTTAAAATGGACGCGGCCGACCAGGTTCCAAGCCGGATTGCGTCGCTTCAGGAATTCCTCAATCCCGCATTTCGATTCCGACAATTCGAGTCGAAAAGCCGCATCCAGTTCTTGCCAGAGAGCGCTCAGGACCGTTGCTGTCAGATATTCAGCACCGGTCATGGGAGGCGCAGCCAACACAAGTTGGTCCAACTCCGAGTTGGGAGGAAGTGGAACGTGAGCTTTTGGTGGCTCCGCACCGGTATCTGGTAGAGTGCAGATGGCTGTCACATACTGTGCGGCAAACTCCCGCCAGTAGAACAAAGTCGGGGGAAGAGCGATTCCGATTTCATTCGCACCCAGTTGGAGGAGGCCGTGTCCCGATCCGCGGGCGAACGCGTTCTGAAGCCGTTGTGCAAGCTCGGCTTCAACCGCCGCCGCGTCATCGTCTTGTACTAGAGTCAATCGGCCGTGCGGGGTAAGGGTCGGGGCTAGAAAGCGCAGGGGCATCGATTCCCTTGCCAGATTAGCAGACTCTTGCCTAGCCGCTCGTGAGCTTCGACTACGCAGGTTGCTTGGGGTGATGGTGGAAGCTGTAATCGGCACTCAGGCAGGTCAAGGAGGATAGCGCCAGATTCGAGCACACGATCGAGGCCTTCGCGAATCAAGCCACGGGCGTCCGTGCGGCTGTACCCATCTCAGCGGATTGTAATAGTGTGGAGACTATGAAAACGTTCGGAACCCTTATTTCTGAAGCACGGCGGGCGAAAGGGCTTAGTCAGAAGGAACTTGCCTCGAAAGTAAAGAAAGAGAACGGCCAACCAATCTCCGCCCAGTACTTGAATGACATCGAACATGACAGGCGCAATCCACCCTCAGAGTTCTTAATAGGCCAAATCGCTGATTTGCTCACAGTGTCAAAGGATGTTCTCTGCATCGCGGCGGGCACGATACCGAATGATCTGCAAAAAATGGCCAGGACCCAGCCTGACAAGGTCGAGCAGGCATTCAAGGCTTTCCGTAGGGCTGTCAAGGACAGCAAGTAGTATGAAATGGGTGGGGGACGCACGAATTGTTTCGACTCTTCCTTTTTTTTCATTTATTTATACCCAAAACCGCAGATTTAGGTATAATGGCTTAAGCCGCCCAGGCGACCGGAATTGGAGAGGAGGCGACCAATTCCGGTGTGCCTCGCGGCGCTAGTTTCTTGATTCATGACGGAGATCTCTTTGGAACCAGGTGGCTCTCATGCCCAACAGTTGGCTACGTATTCAAGATGTGACTGACCTGACCGGCTGGCATCCTCAGCATGTGCGCCGGTTGGCGAGAGAGGGTCAGTTGCGGCACCGACCCTCGAAACAAGTAAGGCGCGACGGACGAGGCCAGCGCGAATACGCATTGTCGTCCTTGCCGGTTGAAGCGCAGCTGAAATTCCTCAAGCAGCCGCTGCTGTCCGGACCAGCCTGCACGGCTCTGGCACTTCGCTCAGAACCAAACCAATCCAACTTGTTTGCTTCTCTGCCGGAGGTTCCCGAGCCCGAGCGACTTAACTTTTCCGCAAAGCAGAACGCACAGGCCCTGAAGCGCCTGGAGGCCATTGCGCCGCTGGTGGAATTCAGTAGCCGCAGCCGGAAATCCCGTCCGACGTTCCGTACCATCGGCGGAGTTGCCGTGCGAAGCATGAACTCGCTGGCTGGCTACCTCGCCGATCAGCACCACGTCAGCGCTCGAACTCTTTGGAACTGGTATGCACAGTACCGCAAGCTCGGCTATGCGGGTCTGGTCGACCGAGTTCGCTCGGATAAGGGAAAATCGCGGTTTCTCAAAGCCCATCCCGCGGTCCGCGCATATCTCGAGAACAAGTACCTGGGTGAGCGGCTATCGATTCGGCTGGTGTATCAGGCCTTGTTGCGCGATCTGCGGAACCTGGAACCAGAATGCACCAGACCACCCAGCTATAGTGCCGTTCGGTCTTATTTGCAACAGCTGCCCAAACCCTTGCTGATCCTGAGCCGGGAAGGCGAGCGCCAGTTTCAGGAACGTTGTGAGCCCTACCTGCTGACCGACTTCGAATCTCTGGTGCCTAACCAGATCTGGGTTTCTGACCACGGTCAGCATGATGTCTGGGTGCGCAATGACCTGTTTTCCGGAATATCGACCAATGCGGCGGTCCGGCCCTGGCTGACTGCCATGATCGACATGCGCTCCCGCAAGATCGTCGGCACCGCCTGGTCGGCCACCCCCAGCTCACACACCATCAGCTCGGCACTGCGGGTGGGGATTGAGAGCTTTGGGATTCCCCAAATCCTCTATGTGGATAACGGCAAAGACTACGAGAAAGTCGGCCGCATTGACTTTTCTCCGGAATGTAGTGGGGTACTGGTCAGGCTGGGAATCCAGCCCCAGTACTGCCTGCCCAGGCATCCCCAGTCGAAGCTGATTGAGAGCTGGTTTGGGACGGTACGCAAGCGGTTTGATTGCCTCTGGCCCTCCTACTGTGGACCGGGTCCCAAGGATTGGCCGGAGCAGTGCATGGTTGCCCTGAAAGAGCACCAGGCCTTTCTGAAGGGAAAACGGAAGAGCTCACCCTTACCCCTGGCCAGCGAGTTCATCGCCACGGCGCGGCAATGGATCGCAGAATACAACTCGCAGCATCCCCATGGCGGACGAGGCATGCGAGGCCGTACTCCGGATGAGGTCTTTAACGAACTGCTCCTGCCCGGTCAGAAAAGACTGATTGAGACCCCTGATGTTCTCTATGCCTTGTTCTGGGACCGTCAACGGCGCAAGGTGTCGGAGGGCGGATGTGTGCAGTTGTACGGCGAGCGCTACGAACCGGCCGATGGCGAGAGTCTGGCCAAGCTGTTTCTGGAGATCGAACGGGATGTCCTGGTGGCCTGCGACCCCGCCAATCTGGGCGAAGCCATCGCCTTGGACGTGGACGGGAGATTCCTGGGACGACTGCGGGCCCAGAAGCTGCTCGATCATCGCCTCTGGGATTTCCAGCAGCTTGACCGCCGTCAGTTTGAGCTTTTCTAGCGGCAGCGCACAGTGTCCGTCTGAGGTTGCTTCCAGCAAGACATGGTCGATGCCGGCCCGCGCCCGATCAAGCGAATCCCGAGGAATTCCAATCTTCTGCGC
>JBEKNL010000075.1:0-19611 GCA_049522855.1 Candidatus Korobacteraceae bacterium | reverse complement strand
ATCTGCTGGTCTGTCACCATTCGGAAAGCGCTCTCCTGGAACGCTTTCCCAATGGTCTCAACTTACTTCAGATAGGGAGAAATAATTGTCGCCGGCCAGGAACTTTAATTTTCGCTGATCACGCTTTGCCTCGCCGGTCGCGGCACTGCAAGACCTGATGTGCTTGAAATAGACGTTACCAGCTATTTTCTTTCCACACTTGCACGTTCTAATCGTCAGCGCGTGCTTTTGAGCCCGAGAAGCCGCACGATCTTCGGATGCGGAGGCTGGCACGCCGTACTCCTTTACCAGCCATTTTGCTGTGGCCGGATCCATCAGTGTCGTATTGATTTCGCCTCCGTGCTTCTTGCAGAACTCCTCGAACGACCTGTCAGTGACAAACGTGTCAACGACCCGTAGCTGGCCAGTGCAGATCCAACTCTGCACTTGGGCGACGGTCACGCCGATCAGGTCCGCTCCCCGTTCCCACATGTATCCTTCCTCTCCCTTGAGCAGGGCCGCCGACACTCTGTCGCGAACGGATGGCTCAAAAGATGCACGGTTTTGGTCGCAGAATACTGCCAGAGAGCTTGTGCTGACGCGCGGATCGCGCACTCTCAGCATGCCGTTTCCGATCAGATACCTCAGTCGGGCTGGACTGACATGCAACATCTTCCGCAACGCCCGCAGCGACCACCCGTCAGTGACCCTGGCGCTGATCCCGAGTGCTCCGAGCCGGAAGCGAACCGCACGTGCAGAACGGCCCAGGCGCTGAGCAATTTTCTTTACTGGTTCGTACCCAGCCCAATTCAACAATCTGTCGTCATCCGCTGGTGTCCATGGCCTGGACGCTGGCCGCCGGCCTGCGACAGCTTCGCGCGATTTCTTTGCCTTAAGTGGCTGGTGCTCCTCTGGAGGCGCAAGTTCGGGAGCCTTCCGCAAATGCCTGATGCGCTGCCAGCAGTCCCCCCGTCTCCATTCCGGGACGAGCTCAAGGATTCGGTTGATCGCCTCACGCTTCTTGGCGGGCCCGTGCTTAATCCCCGCAATCAGCAGCTGATCGATAGCGGCCAGCCGATCACCGGCCTTATTACGCTTTCGTCCCGGAGCACTGGACATTGCCAACCCCACTGAAGACGGACCTGAATCGTGAGGGTGCTTTCGCGCGACAATGCCAAATGCACAGGTCGCGATCGTCACCCTCGATCAATCCGCAGAAGACGAAGTTGGCGGCGGTTGTTGGGCGCGGGACACGTGCTCTTGATCCCGCTTCTTGCCTAAGCGACGGAGCGGCTAATTCTCAGCTTGGGGCCGAGCTGAAGACGGGCTTGCAATTCCTCGCGCGCGATTACCGATGCAGCGCAGGACCGCCCCAGCCTGCTGTCTACCGAAGCAGCTGTGCTCGGTCTGTTTGTTTATTGGCCCATATCTATTGAAGGAACATCTGGGCGGAAAAAGTATCAGAAGAAAATTCGATTACGGGTGACGAGCCTTGCATAAGGAGGGTAGCAGTCGTGCTCCGTCTTGATATGTGTCTGCGATTGTGCTCTTGTCCTTTTGTTTCGAAACGATAAAAGAACGTGGCAGCCTTGACACTTCTCCCCATTCGATGGCAATCTTCAACTCTGGCCGACGAACCCAAGGTGTAGGTGTGAGCCCCGGTGCCGAGCCAGGAATTTAGCCCAGAGTGGGTCCTTTCTAACAGCTCCTCAAGAACCAAGGAGCAATCGCTCCGCAGCGACGACGAGTTGATAACTGTCGCCAGCCGGCTTTGGCTGCGGGTACAGGTCCATGCGCGCAAGGAACTCGCGAACAAGAATCCCGATGAAAGTGCGGCTTTGGCCTCTGAAGTTTGGGAGAGCGTGCTGCAGTCGGTCTCGAAGACCCTCCGGCGGCGTAATGGAAAGGCCTCTGGGATCGTGGATTTGGAAGCCTATCTGTTCGGGGCCTTTCTTCATCGCTTCAACCGGGCACTAAAGAAGGAACGAAGAAGACAGGAAACGATAGGCCTTGTTCCTTCAAACGTTGATCTTGCAGAACTTCCGGGGGCTCGGGACACGAAATCTCCGCGCGCTCTGGAGGACTCAATCCAGGTCAAAGAGGTCGTCCGGAATATGGACGACTGGACACGCAAGGTCTGGTCCGCCCGGCAATACGGATATTCCTGGAGGGAAATCGCAGAGCATATGGGGTTAAGCGAACATCAGGCCAAACTTCGATTCCGTTATGCTCTCCGCAAACTCGCGGCTCGTTTGGGGTACGGCAAATGAGCGGACGAGGGCAGGCAAGTGGTATGCATTCTGATCCTGACGGTAAACTTGGCCTTTCCGTAGAAGATAACCACCTCAGCGGGGGCAAGCAAATTCTGAGCGACAAGGAAGAATTCAACAAGGACGAAAAGCGCGTGTTGGATCTGCTGACGCGGGGTCTGTCACGCGAGTTTCCGAACCCACAGCGCGTGGGATGTCCTGGCTCGGCGGTCCTCAGAGGCATTGCTTTCCGCAAGCTGCGACTCGCAGAGGTCGACAAATGGCTGGATCACCTCGGCTCCTGCAGCCCGTGCTATCAAGAATTCACCGAGCTGCGTAAGGAAGCCGCGGGCCAACGGCGTCGCATGCAAGCTTGGATTGCCGTGGCCGCGGTTCTAGTTTTCGCGGTGGCGGGATGGCTGTGGGTACGGATTCATCATTCGGTGCAGCCACCCGAAACTGCGGTTTTGGATCTCCGTGAGCTCTCTGCGGCTCGCGGGCAAAACCCATCTCAGACCAATCAACACTCTCTCGAAGTTAGTCGCTCGGCCAAACACCTGATTCTGGAGTTGCCAATCGGAAGTAAAGAGGGCAGCTACGACGTTGCATTGCTCAGCGAATCTGGCAATCAGATTCAGAGCGCCAGAGGCACCGCGCAATTGCAGAACCAAGTTGTGACGCTCCGGGCAGATATTGACGTGAGCAGGGTTCAGCCGAGCCTGTACCTTCTTGCCCTCCGACAATCCGGTCTGGAATGGACCCGATATCCAATCCGCGTGTTTTGACCTGCGACATGCCCTCCGGCTAGGAGAATAAAAGGCGAACATGATAGGATGCCGCCTATGGACGAAGGGCGCAAACGCGTTCTAGCGATTGTGGCGGGAATTCTCGTTGCGCGCCATCTGAAGACGACCGAAGATCTCTTCGATTCGAAGTCGAGCCCGAGGACAGAGTCATTGGTTGCTGCTGCTGTTCAGTGGGCCGAGAGGATTATGAGGAAAATCGACGGGGTCTACCGTTAATCCCACAAGTCGGGAACGATGACCTCTCCGTTTATCGACGCCCTGCGGATCGGAGGCCCGACTTGTTCGGCGACCGACGGGTCGTTGGCCGCCGTTTTCCCGTAGACGCTGCGTCCAATCGAGCAGCGAGCGAGTCGAACACGGGCGTAGGCCCATTCCAGCGCAACTGGTTTACGTCGTCGAAGAGCGCGATGTCAGTTCGCAGAGTGGCCAGAGTGCGAAAAAGCACTGCGCGCTCCCGTTCGCGGCAAAGAGTGCCTGCGAGGGCACTCGCGTTAGCGGCGTTCACTCGCCACCCGCGGCAATCAGTGGGAATGGATTCGATATGGAGAAACTTGGCCAGCACGGCAGCCGAGGACTTCGCACCCCACCCTGGTAGGCCCGGATAGCCATCTGCCGCATCGCCCACTAGCGCCAGATAGTCCGGGATGGACGCCGGCGAGACGCCGAACTTCTGGACGACCCCTGGCTCGTCTAAGGTGACACGCGTCCGGCGATTCAGTTGGACGATACGCGCGCCGCACACACATTGAGCGAGGTCCTTGTCCGGCGTACAGATAATTACGCGTTCGACACGAGAATCGCGAGCGGCCGCAACCGCCGCTGCAGCGAGCGCGTCGTCCGCCTCGAACTCCACCATCGGCCAAACGACAATGCCGGCCGCCGAGAGGACTTCTTCGAGCAGTGGAAATTGCGCCAGCAGTTCAGGTTCGACGCCTGCACTGGTCTTGTAGCCTGGCCACAATTCGTTGCGAAAAGATTCGATAACGTGATCGGTCGCGACGGCGATGTGCTTGGCACCATCGCGGATCATGCCCAGCACCGATGCGAGGACACCTCGAACGGTCGCGACTTCCCGGCCGTCCTCATCCCGGGCGGATGGCAACGCATAGTAGTGCCGGAACAACTCGTATGTTCCGTCGACCAGATGAACGTCCACGGCGCAGCTCCAATCCAACCCTATAAGACTAACGGCGCGTCAATCAACAGCTACTGCTGGTCACGGGTAGCAATCTGGGGCATGGCCGATAACTCCAGGGTTGTCCGTAAGCCCTGGCACATCATTCCAGCTAGGCCGACTTCACATTACCGATCCTTGTATAACCTTTTCTGAAAGTCGTATTCCCAGTTCAAAGATGTGAACGTAGGCCGCAGCGTTGACCGCTTTCACGAGAGCAGCTCAATCGGACGTACAGCAGCGGCGGAATCGAGAGAGTCGAGTCGAATTCGTGCTCGCGCAGCCAGCTCTAAAGGACTCAATCCTTCTGTATAGGCTGCGTGAGCGATTCGATCGAGCCCGGCTCCCACCAGCGGTGCGGCGATCCTGAGACATGCGCGTAAGCCTACGGCATCCGTTTTGCCGCCGTGCAGGACGATGTTTCGATTCCTGTACAGCCGTCGGAATGACTCGGTGATGCGGGCCTCAATCTCCTTCAACACCCGATCGGGATTGTTCAGCAATGTCGTCAAACGGTTCAACGCAGCTTGATCGGAACCGCGCGGAAAGATGAGCGGTGTGCCGCGGCCGATCTCACGGACAAGCACTTCGCATCGGTCTTTGTTGGTTGCGCACGCCTTGAGCTCGTCGCCGAGGGGCCCACCTTGCTTCTCAAGCTCGTAGCTCAGAGTCGTCAATTCCGCTCGCGGAAACGAGCAGGCGACGAGAGCAGCCATACGGTCGCCGGCGAGAATACGCTGGTCTCTGTCACCAGGGCCGGTGAGAAGCGCTTCGATGGCGGCCCATCCTCCCGCCACCGCGGCGCTGGGCGGCTGTTCGTCGAGAGGCTCAACCAGTTCCATTGCAGCATCGACGACGCTGAAATCGCGAAGGTCATAGAGTTGGTTTTCTCGCTGCAGCGAGTGTACCTCGACACGACGCCGGCGGCGGGGCAAGGGAAGTGAATCCATTTCTCCGCGAATCCAGACCTGCGGGAGCACGGCCAGGCGATTGTAGTGAGTGCTTCCCAGGTTGATTCGTGAGATCAGTCTGGATGCAGTTTCAGCCGCAGTTTCGACCACGCTGTCATTGTCCCGAGCCGCACCGGAGAGGAGAAAACCACCCTTTTGACGCAGCCCTGCGACCGAAAAGCCATTTTTCCTGAGCCACTCGGAAACCTGCTTGTTGTTCAGCCACTGCGCAGGTTGCGGCTTGCTGGAATCGACCGGCGGGGCCTGCTCAAACACAAGGAGGGCTTCGTAGGCTCTGGGCGGTGCGGATGCTAGGGCATCGGCCTCCCTCAACAGCTCCGCCAGCGTTTTTGTTCCCGGCTCGTACTTTGCTTTATAGGTCCACCATTTGTGGAGAAACTGGGGGTGAAAGCCACAGTCGAGAAGGTGAGCGGCAATGGAGCGCGCAGCCCGTTCCGGTTTTGCGGACTGTGGCGAGGCTGTCAGAGTGTCCGACCACCTTTTGAGGTATTCCGAGGCGATCTCGGGGATAAGGTGCGCGATGCTTTTGTACTGAAGTCCGTTCGCGGCCAGCGTCTTGTTGCGATCATCCGTCCGCAATAGCGAGCCGAGGAGCTTTCGCCGCTTCTCGTCCCCGACGCCGAAATCACGGAGAGCGGCAATCTCAATACAATGGGCGTAGTGCGCCATGGCCGCCTGGCCAACGACTCCCGCGGCAACCTGATCGCTTGCCTCCAGCAGTTCGTTGAGGCTCAACACCGTCCCGGAAGACCAGAGGGTTCTCTGCCACGCGGTTCGGTCGCTGAAGAAATCCAGCAAACGGGCGAGAACGTGTTCGTCAAAGGCGCCGGTTGCGAGCATGGATACCTGGTGCTATTATGGTTTCAGGACGAGAGTCCCAGACCTTAAGAGGGCAAACCCCAATATGCCGACGGTTTCGACCTGATGCTGCGGGCAGCGCCCTCTTTTCCATTTTGGGGCAGACCCCCTGCTCCCGTAAATCTCTAAATTTCAAGCAGATAGTGAGCTCAGCCGGGTTCGGCAGAGGTCTGGTGACGGCTGCGCAAGCAATTCCCAAATACACCAACGATTTGCTTGGAATAGGCAGAGGAGGGAGGGGTGCTGGCGAGGGTGCCGAGTCGACCTTACAGGTTATGACGATCAAGATACGCTGCGATCGCTCTTCCTTCCCATTCCTCATAATCGCCGGTGACCGGAATGTCCTCGTCTGCGCGAATAGGCCGCAGCTGGAGGATACCGAGTTTGCAAGCGCCGTATCGAGTCCATAGGACAAGGATGGACAGAACTGGGAATCTCTCGAATTCCTGTTTCAAAAAGGCTCGAGTCCCTTCATCGAAGACGTGAATTCCAATCGGACGTATTTCGGCAACGTGCGCCCCATCATGAACGACCTTCTGGCCATCTTCGTCCAGTTTGTTGCTGAGAAAAGTGACTTCAAGATTGGCGCATTTCGGGTCATCGGTCAGGCGAGCAAGCTCTTCCAGCATCGCTGCAAATGCAGTTCCGGGAGCGTGGACCTTTATATTCTTCTTGAGCTCTTCTTCGTGAGCTTTTAGAGCAACGTCCTTCGCAATCCGGAAGTAGTCTCCCTTTACTGGCTTGATCTTCTTAGACAGCTGCACGAAGGCAAGATCGTCGGTACTCACTGCGGTGGACTTCGGTGCTGGGGTCGCTTGTCGATATTTCTGGATGAGTTCCTTTAGTGCGTCCTTGATTTCTTGCGGGACGTCCACTACATTTTTTGAATCTTTGCGCCAGCCCGGCAGGTAGGCATCCCAGAGCCGGGCAGTGAGGTAGGTGCTATCGTCCGGCGGAAACTGAGCAAAGGAGTAAAGTCCTTTCTCACGAGTTTCAGCAGGTAGCTGGAGGTAGAGGTCATCCAAGCGCCTAAGATCTGCCTTCAGTTCGTCACCGTGCACGAACTGTTGCGCGGGGTGCATGAAAAGCGGAGCAACTTGAACGTGAAAGTTGTCCCGCGACGAAAATACCGCGCAAAACGGAAGGTAATAGAGATATGCCAAGTCGATTTGATGACTGGCCTTCACCTTGCTCAGCAACTGGGTCTGGAGGACCAGACTGAAGAAGATGTTGACAGACAGCATATGAATGAAATAAGGGAGACAGGTGCGAAGTGGCTTCTTGCGGTTGGACCGCCAGTCGTTGACCACATGCTCCGTTTCCTCGGGTACCCCAATAAGTTCGAGCCCAAATCGCAACAGCCATTCCGGTTCCAGATTGTCGATGATCGTATCGGTCATCGTTCGCGCGTCCTGGAGCGAGATTGGCTTACGCCAGGGTCCGATGGCTCGACGCACGCTAGTCGACATGGCTTGCAGATCAATCTGCTCGATCATCTTGCGCCATCGTTTTGCGATCTGCCGTTCGAGCCCGAGAAAGTCGTAACGTGCCCAACGCTGCACCGCTTCTTCTTCCTCGGTCGCCTGAATCAACATGCCATTGGTACCCCCCAGTTCCACCACTTTACCTGGCGGAAGGAATGGGCGAAGAAGTACGGTGTCTAAGTTGAACCGCCCGGAGAGTTCACCCTTGAGGATCTCCATGTGGTGAAGGGTTGCTGAGGATTGGCAGTCCGGTGTACGTTCCGCGAGAGAGCCCACTAGTTGCTCTGGAGTACCTTTCAGTCGATGCATCTCGCGCTCCAAGTCCGCAAGACATTCGACGAAAAAGAGCGGGGTGATAGTAGAGCGGTAGAAATTGTCGAGCAGAACCGCCTCGTTGACGCTGAGGCTTTCGAGGGTCGATTTGTCAAAAAGCAACGACGGACCTTGCGACATGCACCTATTCTAAGGGGCGTCCCCGCTCTGAAGGACATGCGTTAGAAAGTGCTTCCACTTATGCAGATTCGACAATGCTTCGCAAGACTTCTAACGCGCTATCAGGGGCGCGCAGAGCCTCTGCAGAGGCAATATGAACCCTGTTCGCTTGCGGTGAATCTTTGGTGCGATTGAATCCCGTATCGCAGGTAAGCAAATGGAGTGTCGGAATAGTTACGGGTCTAAAGTGCTTGGCCTAGTAGCTTCACGCCGCTGCCAAGCCTCATCTGTGCCTTTCGAGTCAAAGACCGTCACGAGCAGCGCCTCGCCCTTGTAGGGCACAGAGGGAGACTCCTCGACTCCGGCCATGAGATTACCTGATACCCACACTGCTTTTCTGCGTTGAAAAGTAGCTCCAAATCCGTTTTGGTAGGTGACGTAGGTTTCTACGGGCCTAGAATTGAGCTTCTTGCTCATGTCGGCCACTACGTCGATATATGGCGAATCCATGATGAACTGCATGTAGACGAGCTTGCCAGCATGGAATCTGGTGGTTCCGGGGCCGAGCGCAGATGCGAAGCGATTGCCGACCTCTGCGTCCATACTCTGAAGTGAAGCCATAACCGCCTGGCAGCTCTGTGTCTCCACGGGCATAGCTAATCCAAGGTGCTTCTTCATCGCCTTTGGATTGTTGAGTAACGTGGTGCAGTACTCTACGGTTGGTTGATGCGATTCCGCTACGGTCGCTGTCGCGAAAAACTGCTGAGCCGTCTCGCCGATTGCGTGCCCTTTGAACTGAATATTCTGAGCGGACAAAGCGGAGCCGAACAGGATCAGAGCGAAAACGATTGAGCGTTTCATCCCGTTACTTTCGCTGACGGCTGGCGGCTTGTCGGTGACGGCGGTCACTCGCCGATATGTCAGCCGCCTCTTTCTTCTTCGGCTTGCCCTTGTTTCCGCGGTATTCCAGTGCAAGGACCTACCGAATGGTCGCCAATGCCGAAGCATTCCGAACCCGAGATGTGGAATGGGGAGCGGGGCGGCGCTAGCGAATCGACTTCGCGGACATGCGGAGAAATCCATTGCAAGTCCGCCTTCACATGAGCAGAACTCAATGTTGGGTCTTATTACAAACTCTTGACGACCTCGACCGCTTTCTCCAATTGGGTGTCCCTGCCTTCCCGCAGTGCCTCTCGTGATAATTCAGCAGAAACAGTCGGAATGATCCCATTGTTCTCCAACATCCTGCCTTGCCATGTTAGATACCCGGCAACCGGCAATCCTAAAATGTAGCCGTGACCGACCTTGAATGCGCCTCCGCTCAGCAATCGACCAGGTGTCTTGATTCCCACGATGGTAGCCAGGTTGTTTTCCTCGGCAAACGCAGCCACCATTTCGCCAGCGCTGGCGGTGTGCTCATTCACCAGGAGGACAACGCGTCCGTGGAACGGGCGTGGCCCAAGTCCCTCGGTGACTACGAGAATGGATTTGTCCACAAGGGCGTATCGGGCAGCGAGCCAAAAGAGGGTGCCTTTGCGAGACGGAATTCGTCCAAAACGGGTCAGCTCCTCCTTCCGATACCCGCGCTCTCGGCGCTTTCGAGTCAGGCTGTAGCCAACCTCCAGTTTGCCGGGAGTCAGATAGCTCATCAGCCGTAGTCCGCCGATTCCTCCGCCTGTATTGCCGCGCAAATCCACGATGAGACGGCTACAACCGTTGAGAGCCGCAATTCCCCGATCTATGTCCTTGGCGACATCGATCCCGATTGCTCCGGGAAACATCGCCACCTTAAGCAGCCCGATTTCATCCGTAAGCATCTCTGCATGAACCGATTCCGGCGCGGTTACGGGGTGCTTCTTGGACTTCGGCATTGGCAGCCGAAGTTTCACCCACTCGATGTCTCCGTCCAGCTTCTCAATCGCTAGCTCCGCTGATCCTCCAGCGGAGAACGTCAGATCTTCTGGAGGACGAATCTCTCGCTCGCCGGTTCCGAGCAGCAAATCTCCCGGTCTTATCCCGGCCAAGTACGCTGGGCCACCTCTGTGCACATCCTGAAACATCCAGCGTTCTGTTCCATTCACCGCGAAGCGTTGCAAAGTTGCATTGATTGCGTGTCTCGCCGGTATGTTGCGCATTCCGGCGTGCCGGAATCCGGTGTGGCTGGTTTTGAGTTCTGCCACCAACTTATGCACTTCCTTCTCGAATGCCTCAGCCCCATCGCACGCAAGGATTCGATCCCTTCGGCTCTGAACCAGGGCATTCCAATCCACCCCATTCATTGCAGGGTTGAAATGTTTGGTTTCCACCAACCGGCAGACCTTGTCGAAAATCTTCTTGCGTTCGTCCAGAGTCAGATTCATTGCTCCCTAATCCTGATAGGAGTTGATGCGTCCCCAATCGCTACGAATGCTGCCCAATAAAATGGGCTCACTTGTTCACCGTATTTCGCCAGCAGGTCCAGCTTGGCGCCTCGCAACGCCGAACTCGTCTCCTCTCCAAGCGCTAGACGTTGGTAGAAGCGTTCCATCAGTGCACTGGCAAACGTGTCATCCGCGCTCCACAGGCTCGCAACAACGGTTTTCGCGCCAGCCGCCAGAAAGGCCTCCGCCAAATCGCTGACACCTTCCTCTCCTTGCAATTTGCCCACTCCCGTGTCACATGCAGAAAGTGTCGTCAGCTCGGCGTTTAGTCGCAACTTCTTGATTTCTCGAACCTGCAACAAACCGTCTTCACCCGCTTTCGGATCAGCCCCAAGGACTAACGCTGATCGTTCGGGGAATTGCGGGTCGGCGAAGCCGTGGACCGCCAGGTGCAGGACGCGAAACTGATTGAGCGGTTCTTTCTTGAATGCGCTCTCAGTAGCGCTTGCACCAAACAGGGTTTCTGCGTCCTTTCCCACAATTCTACTGATGCTCTCGACCTCTTCTCGCGTTTGAGGCAGGTCATGAAGCGGCATTCCGACGAAATCGGCAAAACCCCGAGCAAAGCGACCCCGCAACGTCTCAGAAGCTGTAATTCTTTTTCCCGCGCCGCCTTGATTCTCGTAAGCAACGTCTCCCACTCCGAGAAACGGTCGAGGGGCTTCTTGCTGTTTGTCTGTCCTTCGCAGCGCATCGAGAACGGTGGCGGAGGGAGCATAGCTGATGACATCGGACGTTAGCAGATACTGCCCTTCTCTATTCCGTAGCGCTTCGAAAGGCAACAGGTTCAATATGCCGTCCGGCACAACGATGAATCGTTTGCCCGTGGATGTTTCGGGAATCGGTTGCACAAGAAAGGCATGCAGTTGCTGTGCTTCCTCAGCCCCGGTTTTCTTAGCCCGGATTTCATCAACGTACCGCTGCACCAGCTTTTCGATTTGCTTGCGGCCAGCCGGCAGCACTCGCAGGTTTGCGGTCGTGCGCGTAAGTGAAATACAGAACGAGTTCGGCTCATCGAGTACGTATTCCAGTAGCGTTTCGTTTGGCTTCAGGCTGTCTTGAACGTGGTTTAGCGGTGCGGGGTCGATGGGAAAACGCTGATTTCCCTGGTTCCACGCCAATCGCAACCGCCACTCATATTCGGCCAGAGCATCGAGCAGCTTTTCACGCTCGAGGGGAGTATTGGTCTGCATCAGGCGGGTTTGCGTATTAGCAACGTAACTGTCCAGTGTCGCAGCTTCGGTAGATCCTGACTTCGGATCTGCGTTTCTGTCTCCCAAAGCGCTAGCCAGAGTTCGTCCTCGGACACGCTCCAATATTTGAAACGCACCGGCTGTGTCAGCCTCCTTCGCGACGAGTTCGAAGTGTTGGAGGTAAGTCTGACTCATGGCCGCGGCGATTGAGCTGTTCCAATAGGAGTCATCGCCGCCAAGCATGCCGTCAATGACATCTTCGGCATGCTTGTAAAGAGCCCCCGCTTCTGCAATGCGCCCGCGTCGTGCTTTCAGGTCAGCCAAAATTGTTAAGTTCCGCGGTACGTAATAGCGATCACCGACCCGCTGGCTAGCAGCAAGACCCTGCGTCGCACGGTCGTCTGCGGTGGGGAGATCTCCGGAGTCACGATAAAGTTTCGCCAGCTCGAACATGGCGTCAGCTTCCATTCGGTAAAACTGGACTCTTGCTGCGAACTGCCCCGCATCCTCCAAATCGGCGATGGCCTCTTGTTTGTTTCCGGTCTGCGCCGCTAGCTTGCCGAGAACAATCAGCAATTGCGCCTCATGCCCGCGTTTCTGCTGCGATCGTGCCTTCGCAAGGGCGTCCTGGAGCACTCTCTTTGCTTCATCTGGCCTCCCTAACCCAACCAGTGCTTGCGCTTTTCCCTCGTACCCCATGAAAGGAAGTCCGGAGTCTTCGTCAGCCTCGGCTATCTTGATGGCCCTCTCAAAAAACATCAGGGCGTCAGAGGGGCGGTTGACCTCCACCAGGCCGTTCCCTAGCATTTCCAGAAAGCGAATCTGACCGCCCTTGTCGCCATTAGCCATCGTTGAGACGAGGGCTCCGCCCAAGAGCTTCGCCGCCCGGCCGGAATTTCCCTCCAGGAAAGCGATTATGCCCAATTCACCGGAGGCCCTGGTCGCTAAACGATCGTTCCCCAGACTCTTCGCGATCTGTTGGGCCTCCAACCAGTCTTGCTTCTCCGCTCGATAATCAATCTCGATGTCGGTGTAGCCTTTTGCGGCAAGGCACCAGAGCCGCAACGGTGGATCGTTGCGCATGATCGGGTTCTGCAGCTGATCGTTCAAGAATCGCGAAAGATCGACGAAGGACATCGTCTCGGCTTCCGATCTGAGGCGTCCAATCTTGGCGTAGAGCTCATTTCGGGTATCCCCTCGACTTGCGAAGAGACTCTCGGCTTCCGCATACAACGGGGCAGCTCTTGGCCCGTTGTTTAGCCAGTAAAGGCGATCGGCCTCCGACAGGAGGACTTGCGGATCCGTGGAACGTTCCGGATGCTCCAAACCGCTGTAATTGATGTGTTTGGCGGCAGAAATGTCGCGGAACCAGGTGTAGGCGTAGCGCGAGACAGGAATTACGACCGCAACCAGGGCCGCCGCAAATACTACTCCCCTTGGGACACCAATCCTCACCGACTTAAATACCGGGCCTGCTGATCAAGAATTTTTCAGAACATCGCGAATGGCGCTGACGTGGCGGCTTTTCGAAATTCTACAGGAAGCACACTGGAATGCGCCATGCCGCGTTTTGGACTTTGGCAAGACGACCCTATAATGCCCGCCGAACGTATGCCTACGACGCCGTCCACTTCGTCCTCGTCCTCTCCCATCTGCTGCGAGCGTGTGGTGAGCGTCCAGCGGCAGGAGAGACTCGCTAGCTGTGTGTTCGCCAATCGAACCAAGCTCTTGGTGTCCCGTTTCATTGGATCTCACGTCGCTATCGGTGACGACATCGCTTTTCCGGTCCCGAACGGAGACGCGGTTGGTACAGAGATCTTGATCACTAAGAATGCGGGTGCCGGCCCCAAGAGTTATCTCTACCACGTGCCAATCGCTTACGTCAGCCAGCCCAAACCGGACAAACGAAATCAACACTTTGTTTCGGCCGAAGTTCACCACGGAGGCCTTGGCGTCGGTACGGTTTTCCTGCCCTGCGAGGTCCTATGCGATTACTTCTATCGTTTGCCCCATGCCGACGGCGGGCTCGATCATCAGACCCTGTACGAGATCTTGCATATTCCAGACAGCGCTTCTCCCTCTGAGCTGCGCGTCGCTTTCAAGCTGCGCGACTTAGAACTCAAAACGGCAGGCGCACCGCATAGCCAGCGACTGGCGCTAGAGCGGGCCTTCAACATCGTCGGCCAGCCGGAATTGCGCGCCTGCTACGACGCGCTTCTGGCCGACCCCGAGGCCCCTGCGGTATTTCCGTACGGTGGAGTTGGCTCTCTACTCGTTGTCGGCGAGCCTTCCCGGGACGGACAAACATTCTTCGCTCGTCGCATTCTTGCGTTTTCGCCGGAGCTCCGGCACCGACGATTCCACGTTCCACTGCGTAGGTGCGACTTCTACGACGACCGCGCACTGTGCCGCGACGCGCGTCGAAAGCTCGAATTCTGGATCGATCCAGCCGCCCTCCACACGCTCTGGGACCGCACGTGGAATCAGTGGAAACATTTACTTGCAACGAAAATCGAGGTCGAGGGCACATTCGTACAAACTGGCAAATGCCGCAAACGTCGAGGCGAGTGGGAACTCACTACTTGGGAGACTGCGTTGCCGAGCCGGCTGGAGGTCAAACTCTCAGCCGATTTCCGGCAACAATTGGAGACGGCGCGAACAACTCACCACCGCTTTGGTCAGTACTCACAGGCTCTTGATCAGATCCGCCTGTGCCTGGAACATCGGGCGGTCGAGAAAACGGAGCTCGAGCGAATGTGTTCCGGGCTACATCTTCCCGGTGACTTTGATGTCGCACAGATCAGCTGGCGTGCGGATTATGACCCGTTCTTCTATCGCCAGCTCTCACGCCGGGCACGCCGGATCTACCTGTTTCGCGACGAATACATCTTCGACGTTGAGAAAGCTGTCGTTGTTGAAACCCCTCAGCTCGGCCACGCGACTTATGTCTTCGCCAAATCCCGCAGCATCGATAGTTTTCTTGATCTATACATCAGGATCAAGAAAGACGACATCCGACGGAACCGCGACAATGCAGCCGAGCACCTTGGGTTTTTGGGACGCGTGATTCATGGCACCAACCCAAGAGCGTGGCTCAAGGAGATTCGGCAGCGCTTGGGGGAAAAGATCGACTTCACTTCGGCGGTTGGCGACTGAGCCACACATGTTCTGCCCGTCAGTCAGACAAAGTGTGATTGGTGAAATATCTTGCGAGTTACTGTGCCGCCTCTTCTATTGCCTTCTGCTCTCCCGCGACAATCAACAGCTCGCTTTTCGCCGGCTTCGGACTAGATCGGCTGACCGGAAATCAGCATATCGGGGTTCAAAAAGAGTGGTAACAATCGTGGTAACTTCAGGATTAAATTTGACCCATTTTCGCGGGTTGGGATAGGATGTCACGCAGTGTTATCCGACGTTCCTCGACGCGGATAACCACCTACTACGAAAGGAGATTCCCTGGACACCAGTCCACGCCAGGGAACTCCGGAGAAGCGTAAGCGGGTAGCCTCTGGATCAGCATATCGGGGTTCGAATCCCTGGGGGGCAGCCAAGAAATATGCGGGTTTCCTGCAATACCCCCTCAAAGCTATCCTGTGTGTCCGTACCGTGTCCGTAAATTGGGGCGGGTGCCCTTAAGGGCTGCCATGCGCTAAGGATGTCTGAACGGAGGGGAGAAGCGAAGATGCTAACCGGAGAGGAACAGTTCAAGAAGCAGGCCAACGAGCGGATCGGGGAAATCAAGGACGTTCACTGCCCTTTGGTTGCTGGGGTCTCAATTGAGACATTGAGTTCGTAGTTTCCGCCAACAGGGAGTGAGACGATGCTTCCTTTCCGTGAGAGATCGGGTCTACACTCACGTTTCCAACCATCGTCCACTTCCGCTCCTTGACGGGAACGGGCCAGGAAGTTGTCATAGTCGTCCTGGCCCGTCTGCTTCTCTCGACAACCAGTAAAATCAACAGCTTAGCCAAAACTATGATCATCAACTTCGCCGCAAGCCGATTCCACGGTCGATTTGCGCCATCGGAAAAGGCAGATTGAGTTCCAGCTCGTTCCAGCCCGCTCAGGCTCGGGACAATGCGTTGTATGCATTTTCAATGGCATTCCTGTGGATGAGGACAACCGACATTTGCAAGGCTAAGCGGCGGTCGTGCTGTTTCACTTAAACCGGTGAAAGCAGCGTCTGGTGGCTAAGCTGCCTGAGGGTCTGATACCT
This sequence comes from Candidatus Korobacteraceae bacterium, assembly GCA_049522855.1. GTDB lineage: Bacteria > Acidobacteriota > Terriglobia > Terriglobales > Acidobacteriaceae > Bog-257. Next base: position 3,829 of record JBEKNL010000075.1, on the reverse strand, counting down.
CTTCGGGTCTGGACTTTGCGACAAAAAGTCGCCACCAATGGATCAAATCTGTTTCCGGGACGGCACACTCGCGCAGACGGGAATGGCTGGGGGGTCATATGGTTCGTCTCTCATTTACACCGACGAGCGGGCGTACTACGATTGCGAACATACAAACAAACAGGAATGCGCCGTCTGATCGAATATCTCAGAAACCACACCGTTGATTTAATGCCAAAAAAACTTTGCGACGGCAATGGCATTGCGAAAGCGGTTTGAAAATAGCTATATGTTTGAACAAGCCTTCAAAAACATCGATGACGTCCTCTGGAAAGAAGCCGGCTGCACCACCGAACTCGATTACACCGAGCAGACATCCTGGCTTTTGTTCCTGAAATACCTCGACGATCTTGAGCAGGACAAGAGCACCGAGGCCGCGCTGGAAGGCAAGAGATACAACCACATCCTCGACCAGCCCTATCGATGGGAAAGCTGGGCTGCACCCAAGGGCAAGGACGGCAAACTCGACCACAACAAGGCCCAGACCGGCGACGACCTCCGCGACTTCGTGAACGGGAAGCTCTTTCCCTACCTGCACAGTTTCAAGCAAAAGGCGAGCGGCCCCAACACCATCGAATACAAGATTGGGGAGATATTCGGCGAGATCAAGAACAAGATTCAAAGCGGCTACAACCTCCGCGAAATCATCGACCACATCGACGAACTGCACTTCCGCTCACAGAAGGAGAAGCACGAGCTCTCACACCTCTACGAAGCCAAGATAAAGAACATGGGCAATGCCGGGCGCAACGGCGGCGAGTATTACACCCCGCGCCCGCTCATCCGCGCCATTGTTCAGGTTGTGAAGCCCAAGATTGGCGAGAGGATCTACGATGGCGCGGTCGGCTCAGCGGGCTTCCTATGCGAATCATTTGAGTACCTCAGCGCAAAGCCGGACCTAACGACGAAGGACGCCAGAACGCTTCAGGATCGCACGTTCTACGGCAAGGAGAAGAAGTCCCTCGCCTACGTCATCGCAATCATGAACATGATCCTGCATGGCATCGACGCACCCAACATCATCCACACCAACACGCTCACCGAAAACCTCGCCGACATTCAGGAAAAAGATCGCGTCGATGTGGTGATGGCCAATCCGCCGTTTGGCGGCAAAGAACGCAAAGAAGTGCAGCAAAACTTCCCCATCCGGACCGGTGAGACGGCATTCTTGTTTCTCCAGCACTTCATCAAGATGCTTAAAGCAGGGGGTCGCGGCGGCGTTGTTATCAAAAACACCTTCTTGTCGAACGCCGACAACGCATCTGTGAGTCTGCGAAAATTCCTCTTGGAAAGCTGCAACCTCTATACCGTGGAGGACGGCAGTTCCATCGTCAAGACATGTGCTCTTCAAGCACTCGCAGACCTGGCTGTGGATGACTCAAGTATTCGACCGGGAGTGATGGAAATTCTGCGACAGTCTACTCGAAAGGGTACCCCGGCGATGAAGGCGCGCAGCCGCAAGTTACTGCTTCACTTGGATTCGGATTATTGATGGGTGAAGGGCAATTCGGAGGCAATCCGTAGTTGGCGAGAACAGGCGATAGCACTCACAACCAATCCTTGATAGCAAAAGTGCACCACTTTTGCAGCAGAATTGCCACTTCAGCCCCGAACCGCGTCAATTTCGCGTCTGCTGACCGCGTAAAACGGCTCACGTTCGCGCTACGGGGCGCTACGTTGCGCCCGTGGCCCCGGGTAGGCATTTACCCTCAACCGGTTGATTTTGAAGCGGTTATATCGCAAATGTGGCCCAACTCCGCCCTTCATGTCGGCCTAGCTGAGCCGCCGCCCGCGACTTGCGCCAGTTTCCTGGATGTCCATTGCAGTTTCTCTGCAGGCGTTATTGACATAGTAGCGAGCGCTTTCCTCACTGAATTTTCTTGCTTCCGCTGTCAGGCAGCATGCTTTGCACCGTCTTCTTGATGTGCTCGCGCGGCGTCTCTTGCTCTTCTTCGTCGGGCACGCCGGGGATCAATTCACCGCCTTCAACCCCAGCACATATTCGCTGCCTAGACCGCCAACTGTTCCAGCAATGTAAGCCTTGCTGCCTGCCCGCTGACAAAGCTCGTGGGTGACTTCGGGCGTGAGTTTCGTGCTGGCCGGACGGGTCATCTGTTGCAGGGTCTTCGCAACTTCGCTGTCGGAGAGCACATTCAGGAAGGGCGACTGCCGCAGGGAAACATTGAGCGCCGTTTTTAGCGTGTCGTCAAACACCGCTTCGCCCGTGCTGTTGGTAAAATCGGCGAGAACGATGGTGTCTTTGTCGGTCAGGCGACTGGTTTGATGCCGCGACCGATAGTAAAGCCCGCCCGCCACGAGCAAGGCCAGGAGCAGGGCGGGAACCGGCGAAAAGAAGGACGCTGCGGAGGTGGTGAGGGACTTCCTCCACCTCCAAGCTTGATTCCGTTTCGGAGTCCAGGAGCGCAAGCTGTGTGGCATAAATTCTCCCTCCTTGTCGAAACCATGTGCAAGGTTCTGCAATCCTGCCCGCTTTGCAGAGCGCAAGTGGAAGAATCTATTGCTGTTAGTTTGGCCACGAACGTGCGTTAGTCTTGAGTAGTATCCCAACCTGCTCGATAGGAGGGCGCTTTTCATGCACCATCGTCGTGCAATGTTTTTGGTGTTGTGTCTTTGCCTGCTCAGTGTCGGAGCCTTTGCTGATTCCGTCACTGGTTATTTCACCATCCCTTTATCCGGGCCCCCAGTTGCGAGCCAGGGATCTGTTACTTTCACTCTGGAAAGCAACGGAACGATCGACGCCTCGTTGACCATTACAAACGGCGCCAACATCGTGGGGTTCGGTTTCAACTCAGCGGCAGTCGATATATCCGAGATGAATTTCTCGCCGACCCAACCCGCCAACGCTGACGGCTGGATTGATGGCTTCGGCTACCAACCCTCGGGATTCTACTGCCCCACTTGCGGAACCACGGAAACCTGGACCATCGAAGGCGACTATACGTCGGTTTACCAGGTTCTGAATGGTCCCCCGGGCCAGTCCTCAGTTGACTTCTTCCTATATGACTCGAATGGCAACCAGTGGGGCGCCAATCCGAGCAGCCCAACTACGCCTGAGCCAGCCAGTCTGCTGCTGCTGGGTACGGGTGTGCTTGGAGTCCTGGGCTCCATCCGTCGCAAATTGATGTAACAGGGTTCCAGCTTCTTTTCTACTTGCGCCGAGACGATAGCGATCGCTCGGCGCATTCTTTCGCCGGCCAAGGGTTCTCAATCCTTGCCGGTGAAGCGGAGAGGATGACGAATTTTAATTGGATCAAGGCTAGGGCCGATTGTTCGCTGGCTCAAGTCTTCAAACAGCTTGAACTTGGGGTGAGAAATGACGTCGATACGACTAATGCGCAGCGGCTTGGTTCGCGTCCTCTTCGTCCATGTATTGCAGAGCCGTCCATGGAACGCCCTGCACTACTGGCCCGTTGCCAGTGACAAACTGAAGGTCGGCGGTTTTCGATTTCTTATCAACGCCCACCACGGCCAATACCCCGTTGTGGCCCTGAGCGGTAACGCGGTCGTGCTTCCTTGGAATACGGAGTGCCATGCCGACAGTTTACGCCGTTCGTGCTGGCGTTCAAGGGCTGAGAAATTCAAACTGCACCACTACGTGTGTCATGAAGGAGCGAAAGCTTCATGCTGTATGAAAGATGGAGGTGGGCCCTGCACCTTCATGGGCTGCTCCCCTTCGACGTAGCTGGTAATGCGCTTGATGTATTCCTGCGGCGTTTCCTTCATGTTGTCCCCACTATATTCCCTTGAGTTGGTCTATCCGACATTCCTC
>JBEKNL010000074.1:0-19815 GCA_049522855.1 Candidatus Korobacteraceae bacterium | reverse complement strand
TTTGTAGTGGGGTTCATCGCATGGTATATCGCCACGGCGACGTTAGTGAATACAGTTCATGGCAGGAAGGTTCTGCCGCTTTCTTAGTGCGACTCTTTCCGGTCGGGCGCGGACGGTTACACAGTTCTGTCATCCCGTCTGCTGATCAGTACCGCGCAGCGATCGCGAGGCTCAGAGATCTCGAAAGACAGTTGTAAGAAAGAGGAGACGCGGAAGCGCGATTTGAACCTCCGACCCCTTGGTCCCGAACCAGGTGGCTTACCAGCCGATTAAACTGCAACCTAATTCAAACTCACTGCAACGCAAATCAAACATTACTGCAAGCGAATTCCAACAATTACAACAAGCGCCGCCGGAAGTCCTGGCTTCAGCGTGTAAAATCGCAGTCTAGTCTAGCGTAACATTTTTGTTTTTTGCTCCGACAAAGGCCCATATTTCATCGCACTGCAAGCGTCGAACGCGGACGTTGCGAACGCAGCGGTCATGGTAATCGGCGCAAGCCTCAGCCTGGTGTATTCCTTGACACTGTTTCAGGCTGAGAGGAGAATCATGGCTGTTTGACGGGTTCCTAATCCCTACTCACAGGAGTCACCCATGAAAAGCATGAGACTTATCGCATCGGCGCTGTTTGCCGTCTGCCTGCTCGTCCCGGCGCTGGCTTGGGGCCAAGGCGGGAACCCACCGGCCAGCACCAAGGAAAGTGGGGCAACTTCAGGCCACGGCATGACTGCTGCGGAACAGACCTACAAGGGCAAAGGCGGGGATGTCGAGCAGCAAATCTCGGCGCTGTCAGATCAGGTGATACAGGCGCAGTTGAAAGACGATACCAGCTTTTTCGAGAAGTACTACGCCGACGATGCCGCGATAATCCACAGCGACGGTACGGTATGGACAAAGGCTCAGGAGATCGCGAATTTGAAGTCCGGCACACTCAAATACGAATCCATTGATGCGCGAGAGAGAAAGATACGTGTCTATGGAGATACGGCGATCGTTACTTTTCTGATTTCCTTCAAAGGAGTGGTCACCGGGAAACCATACAGTGGCGACATTCGCAGAACGCAGGTTTGGGTGAAGCAGAAAGGCAACTGGAAGACGGTCGCGTATCAGGTAACGCGAGTGGCACCAGCGAGCCAGTGAACTTCCGCAGGTGTCTCAATTTGAGACTTCTGTGCTTTAACGGCGCTTCCAGCGCGATGCAGCGGCTTTCTTGGCTATGGCGCTACGGCGCTTCGCCAAGCGGGACGCGGTCCACAAAGACGAGCTTTTCTGGACAGATTGCCGGCAAGCTGGAAGCTATCCCAGCGCCTTGCGGCTCCACTGCGAGACGTCCGCTGAAAACGGGAGTTCTCGCGATAGGTTCGGTGGGACGTTTGTGGCTGATTCCGTGCCAGCTCACTCACGATATCCTCATTCTTGGTGACGAGGGTATGTTGATTCTCCGTTGGCGACGGCTTGCAACTCGCGAATCACCCAGAACAGTCGCCGGGCCGACACATAGCTGTGCTGGCCACCGTTGCGCAGGTCCGTGATACGGGATTTCGAGATCAGTCTTTGGACTTTCCGCTGCGACAGTCCCAACCCTAGGAGCCCGTCCGAGTAATCAATTTCATGGCCACATCTTGCGATCAGTCTGGATACAAAGCACAAGATATTGTGGCTGAAACTTGCGATTTTGCGTTACTCAGACACGCTCCTAGCTCCGAGTGCACGATTGCGGCTGCTTCTTCTTCGGAGATGCCGGGCAAGGCCTGGCCAGCATGGTGGCCGTCCTCGATAGGCCAATTACCGGAGGGAAGTATCTCTTCCAATGCAAAAGATACTCACCTGATAACTTGATTGGAGCCGCAACGGTAAGAGAGTTCTACGGGGCAGTCACCGCAGAAAGAGCTGTGAAAGGAATACTCATCACAACATCGGATTTCACTGCTCAGGCACGAGAGTTTGCAGAGCGCGTGGGAGTGGAACTGATAGGTCTGGCGGGACTTCAAAATCTGCTCGTTCAATTTGGCGTAGGCACCTTGCAAACTTGACCGAAGTCGGGTCACGGCTGGCCCGCGTCTCGACCTGCTACCCCCGCGCAATCGGCATCGTACGCGCTGAGATCGACCACACAGACACTTTGACACAAGGTTCGTGCCAGCCGACAATACGCATGTCGGGGCGTACTTTCTCGGAATGCACCAAGGAGCATCCATCGGGCCGCGTTTCGTTCCAGCGCCCGGTTCAACCGCAGGTTTCATGTTTGACAATAAAACCGCTCAGGTATGCTGGGCGGGCGAACCAGAAGGCAACCCGACGCTCCCGAAGGCCGCTCCCAACCCCGGATCGTTTGATTTCGCGAATGCCCCTCCTAAACCGGGTATTCCGACCTGTAAGACCTTGCTTTAACATGAGGCCTCGCTCTGCCGCGATGGAGACACACGTCTGCCGTGTGGCTGCAACGAGCCAGAAGCCTATGAGTTGTGTGGGATTACTTCAGACCAACGAAAAACCAACGAAGAACCAAAGTCGATGTAACTGATTGAGCCTAAATGTAGCAGTTAGGTGCTAGCCATGCCGCTAGGTTACTGGAAATACTACTCTTTACCGAATTAGCAAACCGCCGCCTTCAGCCACTCGGCCACCTCTCCGGCTAGGGCGGACGCCCGCTGTGGCGGGCGCTGCTGCTTCGAGCTTTCTGATTATAGCAGCCGACTGCGATTGTGAAGCAGCCTCAGCGCAATTCGCATCGCTCGCCGCTGCTCACTGCGGCGCGGTCAGCACGGTCTGGTAAGGATCGAGCACCAACTGCTTCACCTCGACGGGGGCGGAGATGCTGAATCGTGTCTCTTCGCCTTCCGCGAAGACGCGGCCCAGATAGATTTCTTGCTCGCCCGTCACGCCGTAGACCGGGACGCTGGTCACCAGGTCGGGTGGCGCCAATTTCTGCCGGAGGACTCCGCTGACCTTTACCGACGCGGCGCTGCGCGCCATCTTTACCTCGGCAACTTCCAGTTGTGGAAATGCAGTGCCGTTTACCCATCCATCAAAAAACCAATCCAGCGACTTGCGGTCCTCAAACCACAAGGCGGGCGGCAGCACCGTCTCGATGGCCTGCTGGAAATCCGTGTTGGTGATTTCTTTCCCCTGATAGCGGTCCACGATGTTGCGCAACAAGGCAAGAAAAGCCGTGTCGTCGCCATCCGGCTTTTCCGGGGTCCGCGACGCGTCGCGCAACATGCAGCGCAACATGTGAATGAGCCAGGTGCCGCGGCCATAGGTAATGATTTCGTATCCATTGGGAAAGTGCGACGAGGACAGGCGTATGCCCAGCGTTACCGGTCCGGCTTCCGCGTTGGGCCGGCCCTGCTTCGACTTGGACGCCAGCCAATTTCGATAGGTCTGCAGCGTCAGCTTCACGTCCGCGGGGCGAGTGCGTTCCAGCAGTATCAGCGAACAGTAATTCGCCAGCCCTTCCATCAACCATTGCTCGTGATAGCTGGCCCACGACACTTCGTCCCCGAACCACTGGTGGGCGAGTTCATGCGGCATCATGACATCGCCGTAGATGATCTGGTCCGCCGGCGGAAGCTTCAAGGCGGCACGCTGCTCCCGGCTGAGATAAACGTAGCTGGAAAGGAAAACCAGCCCCGGCCATCCCTGGCTGTCGGTACTTGGATTTTCCGCCAGCGAGAGCGTGCTGAAGGGATACGCTCCAAGCATTTGCGAAAGTGCGGTCAGTGTTTCCGCGGCGCTGTCGGCAAGCGATTGCCCCCGGCTAGCGGCGCTGGGGAATGGCTCCGGCTTCATCCCCGAGGTCCGCGAGGCGAGCAGCGATTCAGGCCCTGGCGAGATTGCGATCACGCCGGGCGGAGGCATGATTTTGATTATGCCGCCGCGCGCCGAGTAGGCGTCCACCTCCACATTGCCCGACTTTGCTTCACTGCGAACGTACACGCCCATGTTGAATCCGGCGATGGGAATGGGTTTCTCGGTGATCCAGTGGGCCAGGAAGTCGCCACCCTGTCGCTGCAGCGAAACCAATTTCCCGGTAGCCACCACCGTCCATGGCACAGGAAAGCGGAAGGTGACATCGTAATTGGTCATGGCGATGCCGCGGTTGGGATACCAGGTCCCGCGCGCGCCGGCGTAGAGTAGTCCGCCGCCCGCATCCGACAGCACCGAGCCGGCATAGCTGAAGCGCAGTGGAAAATGCGCTCCCGCCTGCAAGGGCTGGGGAAAGACGACCGCGACCACGTCGTTGCCACGCCGCGACATCTCGCTGCCTTCCACCGCTTCGTTCTGGATGTACTCCAGCGCCTGGCCGTCGGCGTCGACCTGTTTCAGTTGCAGGTAGCGGGACAGTTCGAAGAGCACCATGCGCACGCCGCTTTGTTTCACGTCCACGTCGAGCGTTGCCTCCGCCGCCAGGTCTCGAGGGGGGTCGAGCTTTCCGCGAATGGTGTATTTGCTGACGGTCAGAACGTCTCGCGTCCACGCCGGTCCGTTGGGTCCTTCGAAGCGGAGGTTGGAAAGCGGGGTCTTGCGCTGCGAGCGCATGGGAAACGTCATCCACAGGTCGTAATAGATCTGCTGGTTCTGCGAGGAAGCATTGCCTACCACGATCTGCTCTGGACTGAGGGTGTCGAAATAGGCGTCGAACATTCCGTAGTGCTCACCCGCGATGCGAGCATGCAGAAAACGATCCGCCGCGGGAGCGGCTTCGCCAGCCGCAGGCGCGGGCGGTACGCCGGTGAACGAAATGCAGAGCCGCATGGCGTCGACCTGCGCGAGCGCGCGCGCCGGCCCATCGGCCCGCTTGAGGAAGGCTGCGGCGTCCGTGGGCGGGCGCAAGTACGGTTCCAAGTCCTTCACCGTGTTGTCGTTGAAGCGCAGATACGCGGAGGCAAACTTCTCTTCCAATACGCCGGCGCCGATGAAGCGGCCGAGCGACGCGCGCTCCATGCGGTCGGGAGGACGCACCAGCACCTCGCCTTCTCCTTCGAAGAAGGCGCCCGTCACCTTGCCATCGACGGACTGAGTAAACGCGATGGTGCCGTCGTTCAGCCAGATATGAATATCTTCGTGATCGATCTCCGCCTCGCGGATTTGGAACACCCGTTGGGGATCGAGTCCTACACTGCGCAGCGCCCGATACAACGGCAAGACCGGCCCGGAGGTCAACGGAATCGATTGCGCCGGCATCGCCGTGCTCAGTGCGCAAAGAAGCGTCCCTACGAGAAAAACAACGGGGGCCATCGAACCACCGGCCAGTTTGTACGGCAGCGTCATGAGTGCTTAATCAAGGATGCTACGGGAGGCCGGGGCTTGTCATCTGGTGGGAGGACAAATCAGCGCTGTAGACTGTCAATCTTTCACGCCCTGTGCTCATCCCACATCGCGGGCTCGGCGCGATGCAGCTTCACGATCCTCCACAGGAAATAGAGCGCCGCTACCAGGCAGACCATGACCGCCACAATCGAGGCTTCCGGGCCGAACGCACCACCCGTCAGCATTCCCGGCCCCTTCAGCGATCCCCGCAGCACGCCCGCGGTCATAGTGTTGCCGGAGAGCGTCATGCCGAACAGCGGTCCTTCGGTGAAGTTCCAGCCAATGTGCAGCCCGATCGGCAGCCACAGCCGTTGCGTCGCGGCGTAGGCCGCACCCAGCAAAACGCCGGCTTCCAGCGCAATCGCCACCGAACTGCCGATCGTGGCTCCCGGATTGAGCTTATGCGCCAGACCGAATAGTCCCGATGTAAAGATCAAGGCGTCCCAAGTCCCGACGATTTTCGAACTCAATCGGAAGAGCAGCCCGCGAAACAGGATCTCTTCCATTATGCCCGCCATCACGGCGAAGAAGAATCCGTTGGCCAGCCCGCTTGTCGTCCCCCAACCCGCCGGATGATAGACGCCCATGGCCAGGAGGATCGCCATCACGACAGCGAATAGCAGAAAGCCAATGACGATTCCGGTCGCGCCTTCAGGCAAAGCACGATTGGCAGCCAGCTCCGTCGGAGCGCGCCGCTCGATCAGTCGCGAAGCCAGAATGTAAGTGGCCAGGCACAGCACTGCCAGCACGGCCGCTCCCGCCGCAGGGATGTACTTCCGCAGCAGCGGCTGTGCCAGCGCTATGACCAGAGCGACGGCCACCAGGTTCAGCAGGCCAAGGCCCACTTCTTTCCATTTCTTGCGCAGAATGTCCTCCAGGAATCACAAGGTGGTACGTTCGCGTGTCGAATGAGGTTCCGGAATTGTAGAGAATCCGCAGTCCTGCTGGCTGGGCAAACGGTCTTATGCTGGAAGCGCCGCGGAGTTTATCTCGTCCTCAACGCTCTGCGCTGCGCTCGGGACTTTCCCGCCGAGGAGCGTTTCGAAGAACTTGTCCACCGCGTCGAGAATCTCGATCTCGCTCTTCGACTCATACACCGCCTTGCGCAACTGCGCTCCGTGCGGCACGCCGTGGGTGAACCACGCCGCAAACTGCTTCATCTTGCCTTCGGCGCCGCCAACCTTCTCGTCCACCAGCATGGCGAAGTAAGTGCGGATCATCTGGTAGCGGTCGGCGTCGCTGGGCAGCTCGTACGATCCGGTGCGAGTGAATTGCTCGATCTGGCGGAAGATCCACGGATTCGAAGCCGCGCTGCGCCCGATCATCACCGCGTCGCATCCAGTCTGCGCCACCATGGCGGCGGCGTCCTCCGGCGAACGCACGTCGCCGTTGCCGATCACCGGAATCTTGACCGCGTTCTTCACCGCCGTAATCCACTCCCACTGCGCCTGCCCGCTATAACCCTGCTCGCGCGTGCGAGCGTGCAGCGCGACGGCGGCCAGCCCGCAGTCCTCAGCCATCTTCGCCAGGTTGATGTGGACGATTTCCTTGTCGCTCCATCCCGCGCGGAACTTCACCGTGAACGGAATCTGCACCGCCGTCCGCACCGACTCGAAGATGTTCTTGATGAGCGGCAGATCGCGCAGCAGCCCTGAGCCACCGTTACACTTCACCACTTTCTTGGCCGGGCAGCCGAGGTTGAGGTCCACCAAATCGAAGCCCATGGCCTCGACGACGCGCGCCGCCTCAGCCAGCGTCGCCGGGTCGCTGCCGAACAATTGCGCCGAAATCGGATGCTCGTCCCCATAGAACGTGAGGTACTGCTTGGCTTTCTTGTCCTTGTGGCGGATGATGCCTTCGGCTGAGGTGAACTCAGTCATCATCAGGCCGCAGCCGCCGAGGTTGCGGATGAAGCGGCGGAAGACCGTGTCGGTGATGCCGGCCATGGGCGCCAGCACGGTGGCAGGCCGGATTTCGACTCCACCCAGCGACACCGACGCGGGCACGCGGGCATCAGCCGGCGCGCTGCGCTCAGCCGGGTTGTCGAAATACTTGTGCACGCTTCGATTGTAATTGAACGCTGTACTACAAGATGAACAAAGCAAAGCCTCCGCCGCAGCGGAGGCCCTGTCTTAAACACTTGCAGACGTTAGTTCTTCGCGGCCTCGACCTTTGCCGCCTCGGCCTTCGCCGCTGCTGCCTTGCCCGCATCGCTTTTGGCGTACTTGCGGCGGAAGCGTTCGACCCGGCCTGCAGTGTCCACCAGCTTTTGTTTGCCGGTGAAGAAGGGATGGCACGCGGAACAGATTTCCACGTTGATGTCGCCCTTGTGGGTCGAACGGGTCATAAAGGTGTTGCCGCATGCGCAGTGCACGCGCACTTCGTCATAAGCCGGATGGATGGCTGCTTTCATAAGAACTCCTCACTCGCTGGTGGCAAACTTTTATTCTAGCGGAAATTGGCCGATAGCGGCAATCGCCACACTCCATACGCTCCAGCGGTGGCCAACATTTAAATCATTTGATTCGGAGCGGTAGAAAACGATTCGGCGAGGCGCGCCTGGCCCTGACTTCGTCTTGCGTATATCCCTGCGTTGCTGATCGACCCGAGACAAAAAATGGCGCGGCAGAGCTTTCCCTCCGCCGCAACATTGCAAACCCGATTGGCCCAGATTCAGCTACTTCTTGTTGACCGCCTTCTTCAGATCGACCCCAGGAGTAAACTTGGCAACCTTCCGGGCCGCAATTTTAATGACGCCGCCGGTCTGCGGGTTGCGTCCATTGCGCGCCTTACGCTGCGAGACGGAGAAGGTGCCGAATCCCACCAGAGTTACCCGATCGCCTTTTTTCAGGGCGGCCGTGACCGCATCAATTATTGTGTCGATCGCGCCCCCCGAGGCGGTTTTGCTGATCCCGTGGGCGGCTGCGATTTTCTCAACCAAATCCCCTTTGTTCATGCTCGCTCCTCGCCAGGTCAGAACCTGTGGCGCCAGTATTTACTTGCGAAACCGGTCGAATGTCAAGAAAAACCGTGAAATTATGCGGTTTTTCCACAGGGCAACCCATCAGCCGAGGTCAGGTTTAAGGAGTCCTGATCGCCGTTTCGGCCATCTTGCGCGCGTTCTGCGGTACTTTGACCGGACTTGCAGGCGCGCACTACACTGGCTGTAAAACCACGCGGGAGGCGGGCCCATGATCCGTGAAGATATTGTGCAGCAATTCCCAGAGTTGTTCGGAAGCAAGAACATCAATGGTCGAGAGGTCAACATCGAAGAAACCATTACGACGCTCACCCGCGAACTGCGTTCTGCCATTGCCCAGGCCCTAAGCGCCCGGCGAGCGCTGCTCCAGAGTGCCGAACCGGTGCCAAGCAAATACGACTGGCCGCGGTGGCAGGAGACGTTCGACGACCCGGTCACGGGACGTGCTTGGACCTTTCGCCAGATTGTGCAAGGCATGATCGACAACTTTCTCGGCCACGAGAGCGAATGGCGCTGGCGGCTCAACGACGAAGTGCCCATCCCCGCCGACGTGCATCCGTTGAAAAATCCCGGATTGGAGCTTACCGGCCCCTGGCATCCGCTGGATATGGCCTTCAACGCTTTGAATAGCGCCGCGCCCATGAACATGCCGGATTTTGAAGACGCCTCACCGTCGCACTTCCAGCCTCACGGCGCACCCAAGGACCAGCCGGTGGGAATGTTTGCGGCCCTGCAGAACGCCAAAGACATTTTCCAGGGCCGCTGGGCCAGCAAGGCATACGAAGTGGTGAAGAAGGACAACAAGCGCTCTTACCGAATCAACACGCCGCCCCAGCAGTGGCCCACGCGCCTGGTTCGTCCGCCCAGCATTCACGTGCTCTACGATCATATCACCGTCGATGGCGAACCCGCCCCCGGCCTGATTGCGGTGGTCGTTCTCTGGGTGTTGAACAACTACGAGGCCCTGAAGAGTGCGGGCACGGGCGTGTATTTTTACATCCCGAAAATGCAGACGCCCCGCGAGGCGCTCATCGTAGAGAAGTTGCTGGCGCGGGTGGAAGGAATCATCGGGGTCCCGGCTGGCACGTTCAAAATCAAGATTCTCTACGAGGAGGGCAATGGCGGCCGTTATCTGCCGGCCATCGCCTGGGTCTTCCGGCGGCGGCTGCTGGGGACCAATGTTGGCCGCTGGGACTATCTCGGCAGCCTCATCGAGATGTGGAAAGACGACCCCAACGGCGTGTTTCCCGATCCGCAAACTATCGGCATGGCTTCGCCGAACATGATCGCCTACCAGCGCTACAGCGCGCTCATCATGCTCATGGCAGGCATGAAACATGGCGAACTCACGCAAGGTGCGCCCATCGGCGGGATGGCGGCGGTGATGATCTATCACCCCAGCGATGTCTATGGCCGCTCGCGCTATAACCCGGTGGCGCTGCGCGCCGTCGCCATCGACAAGCTCCGCGAGCGACTGCTCGGGCTGATGTTCGTGTCCCAGGAGCCGATCCCGACAGGCCAGCAGGTTACGCTCGACGACATCCTTACAGGACGCGTCAAGGGACGGCTTTACGACGCGTATCGCCAAAGCTGGGTTGCCAGTCCGGAACCTGCCTACGTGGCTGCGGGAAATGGGCCGCTGCGCGTGCCGCTAGCGGAATTGCAGGCGGTGCTGGATGCGCCGTGCGCGACGGTGGACGCGAACGGCAAAGCGGTTCCCACCGTCGCCAGTGGCTTGGTGGACTCGGAGCGGGCGCTGCTCGAATCCCGCGGCTTGCTGAACGCGCAGGGCAAGATCACCCCGAGCATCCTTAGCAAGGACGCCTTGGACACGCCGGAGAAGCTCTTGTCGCATGAGCTGTGGAACGCCATCTACAGCGTGCCGACGGGTGACATCACGATCGAGCACATCCAGCACGCCTTCTACATGGCCGCGAATTACGGTTTCCAGATCCTGAACGGCAACTTCGCCGCCGCCATCGACGACTACGAACTCAAGCAGCGCTTCATGAACGATTTGGCTACCTACCGCATCGACGTTTCCTGGCTGTGGACGCTGGCTGCTCACGAGGCGGTCATCACCAAGGATGGATATTTTCAGCGCTCGGCGCTCACCGAAGACGGCGTGGTGCTGGCGCCCAGCACCGAGCAGGTCAAGGCGGGGACCCGCTTCACCAAGGAGCTGTTCCAGAAGGTGTGGGATTATCACAACCAATGGACCGCGGAGTTCTTCGCCGAACTGGACCGGCGCGGCGATCCGGGACGCTTTGACCGGACGAAAGCGCCGCTCATCATGGAGCTGCTGAAGCGGCAACTGCTTTCGCCGCAATACATACAGCACAGCGCGCGCGTGCTGTTCTTGCTGGCGCAGGCCACCGCTGAGGAGAGAGCGCAAATCCTGGCAGCCATCTTCGATGTTTCGCGCCCGGAAATCGTGAAGCGGCTGCAGTCAGGCGCCATGAAGCCCGTCACGTTGTCCGTTCATGATTACGTTTACGACATCTTCCCCGCGACGAAAGAGCATCTCGCCGCCATGCTATGACAGGGATGGCTTGCAGCTTCCGAAGACGTCGGATGCACGCCGCTGATTGCATCGGCAAGAGGCCAGTCCCGCCTAGCGGGACGGAAGAAGATAGCCCAGCGCTTTAGCGCTGGGTAGGTTGTAATTTTGAAAATGAGCCCCTTCAGGGGCGGCATAAAACGCGCTTGTAGCCCTTTCTCATAGGTAGCCGGAGGCCAGATTTGTATCATGGCACGACTTTAGTCGTGCCGTTAAGTCCCTTTATTCTTGTCATCCCGAGCGGGCTTCAGCCCGCGAGGGATCTGCGGTTTCCTTTCAGGGGCTAAAGCCCAGTGGAAAGGCGAGCTTCTTTGGCACGGCTGAAGCCATGCCCTGATACAAAGCAGATTGTGAGATGGCTTGTAGACAAAGCCGATTGTGAGTTGGCTTGTCGCACTTCCTGCTAAGGAGCGTTTACTCGAGGATTTCCACAGTCAGCCACTGATTCTTGTGCTCTTCTGGACAATCGGTGCAAATCTGCGTCTCAATTGGATTGCGCATCGCCGCGCCCGGCATTAGATTCAAACTCGTGACCACCCCGACCGAGACATGCCCCATCTGCGGCGGCACCGGATGGCAGACCATCGAACGCGGCAAAGAGCGCGAAGCGGTGCGCTGTGAATGCCGCGTGAAAGACCGCGGCGAGCGTCTGCTGGCCGCCGCGCAGATTCCGCCACGCTATCAGCACTGCGAGCTCTCCAACTTCCAGTGCGATCCTGACGACAAAGGGCAGAAGAGCATCCGCGACGCGCGCTTCCTGGCCGGAAGATTCGTGGAGGAGTATCCCACCGACAAGACCGGCCTGCTGTTTGTCGGATCGGTCGGCGTCGGCAAAACGCACTTGGCGGTCGGCATCATGAAAGACCTGATTCGCGAGAAGGGCATCCACTGCCTGTTCTGCGATTATCGCGAGCTGCTGAAGTCGATCCAGAATTCCTACAACCCATCGGTGCAGGCAACCGAAATGGAAATCTTGCGGCCGGTCTTCGACGCCGAGGTGCTGGTGCTCGACGAACTCGGCGCGGTGCGCAGCACAGAGTGGGTCTTCGACACCGTCAACTACGTTCTCAACAGCCGCTACAACGACAACAAGACCACCATCATCACCACCAACTTTCCCGACAAACCGGAGCAGGACAAGCTGGAGGTTGACAATCTGAGCAGCCGCTCGGCTGCCGATCGCGCCGCCAGACGCGAGACCCTGGGCGATCGCATCGGGGAGCGCATGCGTTCCCGTTTGCACGAGATGTGCAAGAAGGTGGAGATCGAGGGCCTCGACTTTCGCGAGCATTCCAAGCAAGCGCAATTTCGACGGCACGACGCGCCCTCTCGGGTAACGCTACGCAGCAAGGCAAAACCGTCAACCACGGATTAACACGGATTCTCACGATTGGTTGCAATCATTTCTTCGGTCATGTTCCGTATTCAAGCGGGTGTCATGCTGAGCGCAGCCTGCCCCGTTTCTGGGCAGGCGGAGTCGAAGCACCCCTATTCCATCTAGAAAGTACGCGGAAATAGAGGCCCCTTCGACAAGCTCAGGGCAGGCTCTTCGACTCGCCCAGGGTGACAATCAAGTTTGGTTTCTAGCTTTGGTTTCTCCGTGCCCTCCGTGTGCTCCGTGGTGAAATACAATCCCCTGGTGGCCTCCCACCGTATCGAGTTCGTGCCTGATCGCGATGCCGAGCTTTTCGCCTCGGTGCCGGCGAGTGCGGCGGTGTTTCTGCTGCGCGGCGAGGACGGGGCCGGCGAGCCGTACGTCAGCAAGACTTCAAATCTGCGCCGCCGCTTGCAACGCCTGCTCGGCCCCGTCGACGGACAAACCCGCAAGCTGAACCTGCGCGAACGCGTCCGTTGGGTCGAGTGGACTGCCACCGGCTCCGACTTCGAAGCTTCGTTCCTTCTCTACCAAACCCTCCGCCGCGAATTCCCCAAGGCCTACGACAGACGCCTGCGCCTGCGTTTTGCGCCGCTGGTCAAGCTGATCCTCGACAATCCTTACCCGCGGGCGACCGTCACCACGCGCATCAGCGGAGTGAAGGGCAACGCGCAATATTTTGGGCCGTTCGCCACCCGCGTCGCCGCCGAGAAGTTCGCCAACGATGCACTCGACCTGTTCAAGATGCGCCGCTGCGTTGACGATCTCCATCCCGACCCGCAATTTCCCGGCTGCATTTATTCCGAGATGAAGATGTGCCTGGCGCCCTGCTTCAAGGGATGCAGCGACGAGGAATACGTAGCCGAAGTGGGGCGCGTGCAACAGTTTCTTGAAAGCGGCGGGCACTCGCTGGTGCGCGAGATCGAGCGGCAACGCGACGACGCCTCGACCAGTCTCGATTTCGAGGCCGCAGCCGCCCTGCACACCCGCCTGGAAAAGGTGAAGGCCGCGGCCGCGCAATTGCCCGACATCGTGCGCCGTCTCGACGAGCTGAACGGCGTGATGGTGCAGCCCTCGGCGGAGCGCGAATCGGTGGCGCTGTTCAAAATTGTGGGCGGGCGCATCTGCGCTCCCGTCGCTCTAAGTGTCGGTCAGCCGGCAGGCGCCGCGCAGCTCGTCTCTAAACCGCAGTCCATGGAGTCGCGTATTGCCGAGGCGCTGGCAGCGGTGGAAGCCCCCAATCTGCGCAGGGCGCTAGAGTGGATGGAGCATCTCGCGCTGCTGAAGCGCTGGTACTACCGCACCATCAAGGTCGGAGAATTGTTTCTTGCCGACGACGGCGAACTGCCGATGCGGCGCGTGGTGCGTGGCGTGTCACGCGTCTTTCGCGGCGAGAAACCGGCCGGCGACCTCAGCGACACCGCCGGAGACTACTGGAAATTCCGCGCTCGCGAAGCCGGCTTGACGGAAAGCTAGGCACTACTTTTCCGCATTGGCTATTTCGAAGTCGGCCATTGACTTCACCGTGGCGTAGGGAATATTTGAACTGAAGCCCAGGAGCCTGCGTCCGTTGAGGAAGAACGTCGGCGTGCTCGTGATATTAAGTTTTTCGCCCAGCGCCACTGAATCCGTCACCCGCTTTGCCGTCTCCGGCTTGGCAACACAAGCCGCAATGGTATCCGGATCTCCGCCCGCATCCTTCACATATCCCTTCAGCAGCTGGTCAACATTCTGCTCAGTCACTTCGGCTTGGTGCTCGTAAACCGTAGCGATGAACTTCCACACGGCGTCGTTATTCGTCCGGCCCAGGCATTCCACGTACTTGGCCCCAGTTAGCGCCCACTTGTGAATCTGCGCCAGCGGAAAGTTCTGAAACACCAGCCGGGCCTTGGGTTCCTCTTGCATCAGCTTGGTAATGTTCGGCTGCGCGCCCTTGCACGCCGGACACTCCAGATCGCCGAACTCCACGATGGTTATGATTGCATCCCTCGGCCCTTCCGAGGGGCCCTTGGCGCCCTTCAGCAGCTCGCGGTCCGCGGCAAACGGATCGGCGCCGAACGGCACCAGTTCGCCGGTAAAAGCATACTTCTGATCGGCGGTCACATAGAGTCGGGTCGCCTGCTGGCCGTTCGGCGTGTTGAAGACAACCGTGGCTTCGGAAAGACCGGCCGCCTCTGAGGGTTTAATCTCCACCACTTTCCAGGTGAGGTCCTGGTTCCAGCCGAACATGTGCTTGAGAAATGCGTTGAATGTGGCTTCGCTGGGAAGCGGTCCCGGCGAGTTGGCGGATGCGCCAGGGACGGTCTTGGCGGGAGGCTTCGACGTGGTCGCGGGCGCTTGCTGCGCGTTGGAGTAGAGGCTGGCCAAGGCCAGAGCGGTGGTCATCAATACGGCAGTGCAACGGCTCATGGTTCCTTTCTCTTGTCTAAAGCAAATGTGCAAAGCAAATGTGCAAATCTAATGTGCAAGGGTAGGGTTACATCTCCGCCTTGGCGGCGATGGGATAGCGGCGTCCAAAGCCGAATGCTTTCTCTGAAATCTTCAAGCCGGGAGCGGCTTGCTGGCGCTTGTATTCGCTCTTGTCCACCATGCGAACCACTTTCCGGACCAACTCGGGATCGTAGCTGTGCTGCGCTGCAATTGCATCGGGAGACCGGTTGTCTTCCACGTAGTCTTCCAGGATTGTATCGAGAACTTCGTAGGGCGGCAGGGAATCGCTGTCCTTCTGGTCAGGCCGCAATTCCGCGGAAGGAGCTTTTTCTATGGTGGACGCGGGAATCACGGGCGCACGCGAATTCACGTAAAGCGCCAGGCGGTAAACCAGCGTTTTGGGCACGTCGGAGATGACCGCCAGTCCCCCGCACATGTCTCCGTAAAGGGTGCAGTAGCCTACCCCAATCTCCGACTTATTTCCGGTGGTGAGAAGCAGCGCGCCGAACTTGTTGGACACCGCCATCAGCAACGAGCCGCGAATACGCGCCTGAATATTTTCTTCGGTCACATCCTGCTGGCGGCCGGCGAACATGGGCTGCAGCGCTTTCCGATACGAGTCAAAGATGTCAACAATGGGCACCAGTTCAAACGAAATGCCGAGGTTGCGGGCCAAGGTTACAGAGTCCTCAATGCTGCCGGCAGAAGAATACGGCCCCGGCATGCCCACCCCGATAACGTTCTCGCGCCCCAGCGCGTCCACCGCAATGCAGGCGGTGATGGCCGAATCGATACCGCCGCTCAGTCCCAGCACCGCCTGGCGGAAGCCGCACTTGTGCACGTAATCGCGGGTGCCCAACACCAGCGCGGAATAAGCGCTCGCCTCCAGCCCTTCCTCAGCCGGGTGCAGGTCGCCGGTAAGCGACTCGCTGTCAAAGCAGACGAAGTCCTCTGCGAACGACTTGGCTTGCGCGATCACCCGCCCATCGGGCCCCAGCGCGAAACTCGATCCGTCAAACACCAGGCTGTCATTTCCGCCAACCTGGTTCACCAGCGCAACGGGAATGCGGTAGTGCCGGGCGATGGTGGCCAGCATGTCAAGCCGCAGTTCGCGTTTGTGAAGATAAAACGGAGACGCCGAGATGTTCAGAAGGATTTGTCCACCCGCACCGATCAAGTCTTGCACGGGATCGACCCCGTACAACTGACGGTCCCAGAAATTCTTGTCGTTCCAGGCGTCCTCGCAGACCGTGAGCGCGAGTTGCTTGCCGCCAAAGGCCAGCAGTTGCTGGCGATCGGCGGGCGCGAAGTTGCGCATTTCGTCAAACACGTCGTAGCTGGGCAGCAGGCGTTTCGATTGGATGGCGGCGATCTTTCCATCACGCAGCAGCGCCGCCGAGTTCATCACCGACTTGCCGGTAGTGGAACTGGCGGGAGTGACCAGACCGCAGATCACGGCAATGCCCTGGGTCGCTGCGGCGATCGCTTCCGTGGCTTGCCGGTTGCGCTCCACAAACCACGGGCGCTCCACCAGATCGCGCGGGGGATAGCCGCAAACACTCAGCTCGGGAAAAAGGATGAGATCGGCGCCGGCGCTTCTCGCCCGTTGTGCGTACTCGATGATTTTTGCCGAGTTACCCGCAAAATCGCCGACGGTGGCGTTGATCTGACCAAGTACAATCCTCACTTTAACAGTGTAAAGGGGCGCGAGTGGGGCTGCCAAATGGACGGTAGTGGGCTAATTGTGTGTTCCTCGGTTAATTCTTCCTCAATGTTTATGAAAACCGGACTTGAAGCCGCCAAATATTATTTCAAAGACAACCTTACGGACGCCTACCAGCGGCGCGACCCGCACGGCTGGAATCTGAGCCACGGCCTTTATTTCGTCGCGGAAGCCTTGCAGGACATGGATCGCCGGATTCGGCGGCTCGAAGCTGCTCTCGCCCCACCAACAGTTCAATGACAAGCATCGTTCTGTCGATTGGCCTTGCGCCCTCAAAAAAAGAAACTTCTCAGCGTGTCGAGCATGATTAATACTACCGCGCTGAGATCCAGTACCCTCCTTCTCGTCGTCACCGCACCCCGCCTTCACAAACACGCTCGCCTCTGTTTAATAAGTTATGAAGCGAGAAGAGCGGCTAGCCGAAAGCCAAAAGTGAAAAAGCGAACAGCGAACCCCGGCATTCCTGCGCTACACTTTCCCCATGTCCTCCGAGCGCGCGAAGAAGATCAAGCTGATGCTGTTCGACGTGGACGGCGTGATGACCGATGGCACGATTTTTTTGTTCCCAGCGGCGGGCGCGGGAGCAGGTCAGGAGACTCGCGACCATCGCGAAAAGATGGCCGACAAGGGTGGTTTTGGAATCGCCAGCCGGGACGTATTCGAAGCCAAGGGGTTTAACGCGCACGACGGCACAGGATTTTCGCTGGCCCGCCTGGGCGGGCTGAAGACAGGCATCATCACCAAGCGCATCTCCGAAACCGTGGCGCTGCGGGCGCGCGACCTGAAAATCGAGCATGTCTATCAAGGGCAGCAAGACAAAGCGTCCGCTTTTTACGAAATTCTCGAGAAGGAAGGCCTGACGCCGCAGCAAGTCTGTTACGTTGGCGACGATGTCATCGATCTGCCGGTGATGCGGCTGTGCGGGCTGGCGATTGCCGTGAAGAACGCACGGCCGGAGGTGCTGCGCGAATCGCACTACGTGACGCCCAATGAAGGCGGCAAGGGCGCGGTCCGCGACGCGATTGAGTACGTTTTGCGCGAACAGGGTTCGCTGGATCGCGTTATGGCAGAGTACATCCGTTCGCGAGCTGGCGCCCCGGTCAGCCCGCAGGACTAGCTGCCGAACTCCACGCAGAAAAATCCCCTCCGAAGGACAGGGGCGAATTGCACTTCGGAGGGGTAGCCGTGTTTCCACGACCATTCTCAGGGTTGTTAGTCAGTCAAACACTCCACTTTTGGCGAAGTTTCGCGCAGCGGGAAAAAGCTATCGGAATTCGACAAGCGGCGGCTAGACAAGCATTTTGGATGGGTGTGTCGCTCTATTGACATCCCAGGCACGGCAGAAACGGTCTGAGCCTCAGGGGAGCCGCGCATCCGGGGTCCCCAGTTCGCGCCGTTTTTGCGCGAATTGGGGTGGAGGAGCGGCGATATTTGCGTTAGCCGTGGGCGTAAGCCCGCGGTTCGGTGGCGGTAGAGAAACGGAGCCGCGCCAGCGGCGGCACAAGAACCGGTGGAGTGGTGCCGCCGCTACGCGGCTCGGATGCGGTGAGACGACGCTCACCGCGGGCTCAACCACCCCAACAAGCGCAAAAACCGCGCTTGTCGGGGACCCCGGTACGCCCGCGGCTAACACAAATGTCGCCCTTCGGGCTGGTCTTGCTCCCCTGAAAGGCCGATTTTATTAGGCTACACCAATGTCCAAAGCCGGAACGAATATTGGACTGCTCCAAAATCGCACAATTTTGCCGGGGAATCAGCCTTGCTACGGTTGCAAGAGGGGGAAAGTATGATAAGTAATCAGTTGGGAACTGGTAGCGGGTCGGCGATTGGCAGATGCGCTAATTCGTCGAGTCCCATAACTCCGGCCGGGACCCAGGCATCGGTTGTCTTGGGTGCATAGGTTTTTTGCCGTTGCGACAGCAGTTTTTGATTGAGTCCGGGCCCCAGAATACCTACTATGGAAACTGTCCCAACGAAAAACGGGCGATCGTTGGGAGCAAGAATTTCGCCGGCGGGTTGTCCATGCTAAAGCGTTTCGCCATTATTGCGATGAACACTTTGTTGGCGCTGTTTACCTGTGCCAACGCCACCGGCGCCACCATCTCCACCCACAAGGCCCACAGCAAGACACATCGGATCACCGAGACGGCAACGGCGCAAAAGAAGATGACTCGCATGCGGAACAGCAGCAGGACCGTGGCGCGCCGCAACCGTTCCACTCATGTCGTCTCCCGGAGGCATCGTTATTACGAGCGCTTTTCGGCCAGCTCGTTTGCCGACAATCAAGTGGAAGGCGACATCACCGCGGGTGAGGATCCGATGGTGCGCGCGGCCGCGCTGGAAGCGCTGGGCAATATGAACGGCACCATCGTAGCGGTCGACCCCGACAGCGGACGCATCCTGGCGATGGTGAATCAGAAGCTGGCGCTGTCGGCCGGAGCGCAACCGTGTTCGACCATCAAAGTCGCGGTGGCCTTGGCGGCGCTCAGCGAAAACGTCATCACCAAGGACACGGAAGTTCCGCTGGGCAAATACTGGCGCGTGGACCTGACCACGGCGCTGGCGCGCTCCAACAATGCCTACTTCGAGGCGGTGGGACGCAAGCTGGGCTTCGAGCGGGTCAGCTATTATGCCCACCAGTTCGGACTGGGCGAACTTGCGGGCTGGCAGATCGACGGCGAGCATCTGGGCACATTCCCTTCGGCAGAACTGGACGCGAAGTTGGGCGGCGTGGGCAAGATGTGTTCGTTCGGCGAGAGCATTTCTCTCACCCCGCTGCAACTGGCGGCGCTGATGAGCTCCATTGCCAATGGCGGCACCCTGTATTACCTGCAACATCCCACCACTCCCGAGGAAGTGACCAGCTTCACGCCGAAGGTCAAGCGCAAGCTGGACATTGGTCCACTGATTCCGGAAATCTCTGACGGCATGTCGGGAGCGGTGGAGTACGGAACGGCGCGCCTGCTGCGGACCAACTTCATGGAGGAGCCAGTGCTGGGCAAGACGGGCACTTGTTCCAAAGATGGCACTCGCTTTGGCTGGTTTGGTTCCTACGCCAACACGCAATATGGGCGGATTGTGACTGTCATCTTCCTGGAAGGCGGACGTCCGACTTTTGGCCCCAAGGCGGCGGAGTTGGCGGGCCACCTGTATCGCAATCTGTATGACCACGAATTCTTCGCGGTGAAACCCGCGGCTACGCCAGTGCGGACGGCGGGCTCCGAGGTAAATCCAACCACCGTTGGCGCTCCGCAGTAAACTCATTTCCTTGCTGTCATTCTGAGCGAAGCGAAGAACCCCTATCGCCTGCAGAACCCTAGCAGCCTGTGGTGCAAGTCTAGATGCGTGAGCAAAAAATGTTGAAGTATCCACAGGCTTGGTTCGTAGAATGTGCGCATGGCAATGGGCACGCGCAAGCAGCGGGAGAAGCAAGA
>JBEKNL010000073.1:0-21514 GCA_049522855.1 Candidatus Korobacteraceae bacterium | reverse complement strand
AATTGATTCCATGACAATGTCGGCTCCCACGCCCGAGTAGAGTTGGTGGTGCTGAACCCAACCAACAGGCTCGGGAGAAAGGAGCCGAACAATGATCATTATAGGAGTAGATTTCCACCCCGAGTTTCAGCAAATAGCGTGGGTTGACACCGACAGTGGGGAGTTGGAGGAACGACAACTGCGGCACCGGGAAGAAGCGGAAGCGTTCTACCGTGGCCTGGTGACCGAGGGAAAGAAGGTGCGCGTGGGCATGGAAGCCAGCGGACACGCACGCTGGTTTGAGCGATTGCTCGGCGAGTTGAAATTTGAGTTGTGGATCGGGGATGCGGCCGAGATCCGAACCAAGCGGGTACGCAAGCAGAAGACGGATCGACAGGATGCGCAACTGATTCTGAAACTACTGCTGGAAGATCGCTTTCCGCGCATCTGGGTACCGAGTTGGGAGAATCGCGATCTACGGCAACTGCTGTGGCATCGACATCGGATGGTGCAGGCCCGCACTCGGATCATGAACCAACTGCAAGCGGTGGCGCTCAACGAAGGCTTACGCTGCAAGAAGAGGTTGTGGGGGGAACGCGGACGGCAGCAATTGGAATCCTTCCGCTTGGCTCCCTGGGCGAGCCGGCGACGGCGCGATCTGCTCGAGTTGCTGGATCGACTGAACCCGACTATCGCGGAGCTCAGCCAAGCGATCGAGCAGGAAGTGGAAAGGTGTCCTGAGGCGCAGCGGTTGATGACGCATCCCGGGGTGGGCCCGTTGACCGCTTTGGCCTTCGTGCTGATCATCGGAAAGGCAGAGCGGTTTCAATGCGGTAAGCAAATTACCAGCTATCTGGGACTGGTGCCCTTAGAGGAATCCAGCGGAAATCGACGACGGCTGGGACATATCACTAAGCAGGGGAGTTCGATCTTGCGTTTTCTGCTGGTGGAAGCGGCGCAGGTCACCGTGCGCAGTCTTCCGGAATGGCGCAGCAAGTATTTTCACCTGATGATGCGGCGGGGACGAAAGATCGCCAAGGTGGCCATGGCCCGGCGATTGGCGGTTCGTCTGTATTGGATGATGCGCCAGGGATGGGACTATCAACAGTGGGTCAAGTTCGGTTCGCACGCGGGGCAGCCCGAAAATCGGGTCGGACCGAGTTTCCTGACCTGAGAGGATTACGACGCGAGCCTTGGTTGGATTGGGCATTTTTTCCTTTAGAGCGAAATGGCGCTCTTCTTCCGAGCGCATGCCGTGGTGTGCTCGAAACGTGCTTGACACCGCCGACATTGTCAGAGAGGCGATTTGACTTGGCTCAAAGCAGCAGAGACCACCAGCAAGCAGTGAGGGTATTCCGCCATCTGCCGCAGGCGAGCAACAAACACTGGGCGCTCGAGGGTGAAGGAGCGCACCAGATCCGAGAGATCCTTGCGCTCGACAACGCAGATGTCCTCAAGTCCCGAAATCGAGTAGTCGCCCAGCTTCAGTGCTCTCCTTTCAACTCCGCTGAACCAGCCCTCGAGGCGCGAGAAGTCGAATGGATTCTGCTCACGTGTATCCACCACTATCACTGGGCGAGGCGTTTTGAGCTGTGTGCCTCCACGTTCGGCCAGCACCGGTATGGCAGGAGGTGGGACAGGATTTGCGCTCAGGAACCAGTCCAGTGGGGGAGGTGATCAGATTCCGGCGCCGGTTTTCGGTTGCAAAAAAAGGCATCCCGACACTGCCCGGGATGCCCGTTAAATTTCTGACCTCTCACATGCTCGTCTGCGCAACCTCGCCTCTACGCGCCCGGCGGCTTTTCTTGTTTCTTCTGTTGTTCTTCCTGCTTCTTTTTCTGCTCTGGCGTCAAGTTCGGTTGCTGATGCGGAGGCGGCGGCGTCGGCTTCGCAGCTGCAGGTGGAGGCGTTTGCGGTCGCGGAGGCGGCTGGCTGGGTTGCGCTGCCGGCGGGCGATTCGGCGGTTGTGCTGTCGGTGGACGATTCTGCGGCTGTGCTGCCGGTGGGCGATTCGTCTCAGCGGGCGGCGCCGGGCGATTCGGCTGCGCTGCCGGCGGACGATTCGATTCTGCCGGAGGCGTCGGCTTTGCCGCTGCAGGTGGAGGCGTTTGCGGTCGCGGAGGCGGCTGGTTGGGTTGCGCCACCGGAGGACGATTCGGCGGTTGCGCCACCGGAGGACGGTTCTGCGGCCGCGCTGCCGGAGGACGGTTCGGCGGTTGTGCTGCCGGAGGACGATTCGTCTCCGCGGGCGGCGGAGTCGGCTGTCCCGGGCGGCCAGCATTGGGCGGGTTGCCGGGACGGCCAGTGGTCGGCGTCGCCGGTTTGCCAGGAGGCGCCACCTTCACCATCGGATGCGCAGCCGCGGCGCCGGCTGGACGCAAGCTCTGGATCTCGTGCTTCGCCAAAGGCTCTCCGGGATGTGCTGCCAGGGCCTGCTGCTGTTTTGCAAACGGCACTGGCGGCGGAGGCGGCGTCCGCTTCGCCACCACCTGCCGGTTCATTACTGCTGCCGGCGGCGCGGTCACATGATTCGCAGTCGAAGCTTTCGCTCCCAGTACGCTTTGCTCGGTGGGAACCACGGCGACCCTCGCGCTTACGGGCGCCCTGGCAATCTGCTGTGGGTTTACGGCAATTGCCGCGCGGCCGACGGGCTGCGCGCCGGCAAAGGCACGTTGCGGAACCACCGTCACCGCACCCTGAACATTCCTGTTCACATAGTTCACATTTGTGATGTTCGTGGTTTGATTATTGATGATGGTGTTGTTATAGACGTTGGTGATCGTGGTGGTGTTGACCGTGGTGTTGCTGACATTCACCTGGTTCATGTAGCCGCGGCTGACTTGGTATGGTGGCACGTAAACTTCGCGCGGACCCAGCGGGAACCATCCCACATCGCCGCCGAAACCCCCGCCGCCTCCGCCGATGAAGACAACCAGCGCTGGCGCATACACGGGCTGCACATTCACCGGTCCGGCTATCCAGCCCCAGCGGCCGCCCACGGTTACCCAGCGTCCATAGTGAAACGGCGCGTAGCCCCAGGCGGAGTCATCGACCCAGGTGTATCCCCAGGGGGAAATCCAGTCCCAGTGGCCCTCGCGATACGGCGCCCAGCCCGGACCGACATTGTTTGGGTACCAGACGTGACCATAGTCCCGATCGTCGCGCCAGCTTCCATTGTCATCCAGGTCTTCGTAGCCGACGACATCGCGCGATACATATTGCGCCGAACGCGAATCATCGTAGCGATGATCGCGCCCGTCGGCCCAGTTGTCGAATTGGTCGGGGCCCCCGAGGTCTTCTACATCGGCGTTCAGCGAATCGGTTCCTGCGCTGAAGGTGGCTCGTTGTCCGGCGGACAGCGTGTAGGTTTGGCCGTTGCCGGTGGCCTGGCCTCCGCCGTCGCGCAGACTGACGACGGTGGAGGTGCCGTCTTCACTAGCGTCCAGCCGGTAGTTTCCGGGCTGAGAAACCGTGAACGCCAGGTCCGGTGTATCCACCTCAAAGGCATCGTCCTGATCGAGGCGGCGCACACGAAGGTTGATCGTACCCGACGAAAGTTGGATCTGCACGGTATGGTCATCCAGGTTGAGGAAGGAGACGCCGGTGTTCTCGCTCAGGCGAATCACGGCTGATCCGAGCTGCAATTCGGCGCGCGAGCCTTTGTCGGCCCAGAGCTTGTCGCCGGTCGTCATGGGGCGATTAGCAACGGCTTGGACCCAATCGGTCTCGCTGGCTGGTTGGAAGGAAACCGAACCCTCGATGTAACCGAGTCGAGCGACACGAGTGGGGGGATCATCCTGTTGACCTTGGTCTTGAGCGGTGGCTCGCGCGGGGAAGACTGCGGTCGAGAGCGCCAGGGCGAGCACTGCGCTCCTCCAGCCTAACTTCGTAAGATTGCTTTTCATAGAGGTCTCTTTCTGCGAAAGCTTTTTGTCGCTAAACTCTTTGTCGCAAACCCGGGAGTCCGGGGAATTTCGTCAACTCTTATGATAGACCTTAGATGTTGAAATTCGTGGTCGCAACCACACTTCCCACTGTGCGGCTGACAGGGAGGTAGTGTTGCAAGTTTCAAATGCAGACAAGTTTATCGCCGAGGATCTGTCGTCGGAATTTCAGAAGTTCGTTGACCGCTACGGACTGGTGGTGAACTTTCCATGGGCAGCGCTGGCTCGCCTCGGATTGGCACGTGCTTACGCCATGCAGGGCAATACGACCAAAGCACATGCGGCGTATCAAGAGTTCCTCACGCTCTGGAAAAATGCCGACCCCGACGTCCCCATCCTCATCCAAGCCAAAGCGGAGTACGCAAAGCTGCAATAGTTCCGGCACTCGACCCAGAAAAGGCTCAGGCATTGAAACCGATGATCGACAGGTCGCTCGGAAACCACAGGTCAGTCGGATAGATGTTGTAATCAGGCGATAGCGCTCACGACCGATTTCGTTGAATGGTTACGGCCTGGTGTTGTTCGTTCACTGAATCCGCTCGTGCGTGAATCGGTCACGCCCGGCCCAATAGGGACACTGGGGACAAGAAGCTCCTTCTGGGTAGTCTATGCCTTCTTCGTGCGGGCAGCCGATAATCCTGTCGGTGACCACGGTGGAGCGGGGTGCGTAAGGCTTTAGGAAGGCCAGAATCTGCTCACCGATGGCGAGATCGTAGCGTACGTCCAAGTCGCCCTCGGAGAACCAGCGGTTGAGAACATCCGGCTCGTTACTTTCAGTCAAGATCACGCTAACGACGACTTTGGTGGCCAGTTTGTCGTTGGGTCCGTAGAAAGCCACGGTGGCAACCGGGTAGCCGCGGAAAGCGGGGCGGAAGTTGCTGTCCCACCTCGATGGGGTGGGTGATCTCTTCTTGCGGAATCCCTTCCTTCTCTTCACCAGTGCAATATACGCCCGCGCCTCGCCAAATTGTCGAAAACCGCGAATCGACTCCCGACTTCAACGACTTCAACCAGCCTCAACCAGCGGTAACGATCCCCAGATAAAAGCGGTCGTTCACGGGGCTCCCAAGATTTTGCTTACAGCCAAGATAGCGCTCCGTGGTTTGGACCGATGCGTGACCCAACAAGAATTGAATCTGCTCAAGTTCACCGCCGCTGGTGTGACACAGCTTCGCGCAGGTTCGTCGCAAGTCATGCGGGGCAATATGGTCTAGCCCTGCTCGCTTGCAGCAACCCTGGACGACGTACCAGACCACATTCGGAGAGATCCCCGTACCCCAAACCTTGCCCTTCTTACTGACCGCTCGGAAGACCCGTCCGGTGGTGATGCTAGCCGCTGCGATCCAGAGGTCTAAAGCGTGCTTCGCCCATTGCGGGATTGGCACGGTGCGAATATGGCCACCCTTGCCGATCAGGTCCACAATCGCCCAGTGGCCCTGCCGGGTTTGGACGTCGTCGATTTGCAGCTCGGCCAGTTCTGATCTCCGCAATCCACAGCCCAATAGCATGGCCAACATGGCATAGTCCCTCTTAGCACGGAGTCCGTCTCCGAAGGCGCGGCTCAACACTTCCGAGCTTTGGTCAAGACTCAGCCAGTTTCCAGAGCGATACCCGAGCTGCTTAACCCCTTTCACCCGGCTAATGCCAGCCGCCAACTCGGGGCTCAGCAGCCCCGCATCGGCCGCTTCGTATGCCAACCGGCGCACAGCGGCAAGCTGCTGGTTGATGGTGTTGGCGGCCAGTCCTCGCGCTTCCAGATGAATGCGGTAACGAACCACCACGATGCGATTGAAAGCCAAGCGGGGTTCCGAACAGTACCACGCGGTGAACTGCTCGATTGCATACTGGTAGACACGGCGTGACCTGGGTGAGGCCAGACTGTTGAGTACCGCAGACTTGGAATGATCCAGGTCCGGCAATCGAAGTACGGTGCGACGATAGTTGGCCTTCCTGTTTCCCATGCCTGGCGGCCTCCAGTGCCGCAGCTTGGGATTAGGTCACCTGAGTTGTGGCGGCTGCAACTTGCTCCCGGCAGTTTTGGTTCCGCGTTGCTGGGTTCTGAGCGCTATCGCCTGTTATCGACAGTAATAAATCGACCAATCGCCCGCCTGTTGATAAATGCCGTAGTTTGGATAGTTTGAATAGTTGCGGCTTGGAGTCGCCGAGAGCTTAAACGTATCTCTGTTTTTAAGCCACCACGCATACCAGCAAGATTTCGGATCGTCTGGACAGCAATCCACGATCATTCCCCCGCCATGATGCCAGATCACATCGCTCACGGTGATATTAGTGAGGGCCAAGTTCGCAACACTGTTAATCTTCTTTGTTTCCGCGCTGTCGCGGGTTTCATTCCTGTCGGCCATTGCCGCGATGATAGGCTCGACTGATCTCTTGCCTCCCACGCCACCCAAAAGTATGATGACCTGATCTTTGATCTGAGCGTCATTTAGGTAACGCAACAGAACAACTTCTGCTGCTGGTCCGACTTGCAGAATCTGGATCATCGGTGACGTGAGGTTTAGGCAGAACTCCTGTGGATTGTACCTGCCCTGCGCCAGCCAGCGGTTTGTTCTCAGCTGCTCAACCAGCTTTTCTATTTCTCGGTCGGTGACCTCATTTGGCCGGATCGAATGAACGTGCAGTTTCCATTCTGCGTCAACCTCTCCGATAATGGTGACTCTGCGGCGCACATATTTCGTAAGTTCGGCTGGATTCCCACGGATTGGATAAAGCTTTTTGCCGGACCGCAGGGCAAATTTGGGCGAGCCATCGCTCCCAAGCAGAATTCCCGTTAAAGTTGTAGGGATGCCGCTGGACTCAGTCGGAACGCTAATAGCCTGACCGAACGAGTATCCAGTCGCTGTCATGGTAACTGCGAACATGAGCAGGAGCAGCGTCGCTTTTAGTGCTCTACCGGAAGTGAGAAGTTGCCGGAACGAAGTGGACAGTTCGCTGTCGGACATTGGGAGGTGTCCCACCCTCTCTTGTCAACAAACTCCAACACACAGAATTATACGGAGGTGACAGCCCGAACGGATAGCTGTCGCAAAATCCGTAGTGCCGTATCGACAGTGCTCCGCAGGCAGGACTTGGGCGGGAGCGATGGAGATCGTCAAAGGCTTGCCACAAGAGCCGCAGCGAACAAAATGGCGAAGAGGGAAGTCCGGATTCGCACGTCGACGAGGAGCGACAGATGGTGGGGAAACGCCAGCATTTCTTGTGCTAAGGGCTGCTTACGCCAGCTATACCGATGTCGAACGCAAACTACGCATCTACAATAGGTAGACTGAGCGCCTGATGCGAAGGTTTCTCATTTCGATGACCACCGTGCTGCTGTCGTCAGCTTCTGCAGTAGCACACGCACAGTGCGCGCAAATGACACGGAGCGGTGATACCGTGACGGTCAGTGCCGATACATGGCGACCACTGAACGCGATTGCGCAAACTCTCGCCAACAAGTTTGGGATCGTCATCAGCGCCGAAGACCCCGACCTCGTTTTTGCTGGCGACCTGACCGACACAACCGAAAGGGCGCTTCCCGCGTGGCGCGCTGTCCATCCGAACATCCGCGTTTACATCCCGAAGGCATGGCGATTGCAGGTTGAATTTCGTGTGCGTCAGGACGGTACTCCTGAAGACGTGGCGGCCCTGTTGCAGCAAGTCGTAGTCGCGGCCAACGCGCAGTCGCCTTTCTCGTACCGCCTCGACACGGACGGCGAGTTCAACACGTTTGTTCCCACGCGCACGCGGGACGCGGCTGGGGCTGTCGTGGAGAGAGTACCGCTTTTTGACCGTCACATTGATATTCCAGCGGGGACTCGCACTATCGCGGAAGACGGCGAGATGCTAGCGAAAGCGTTGTCGGCGCAGACAGGGATGCGCATCAGTTGTTGCCAGTCGCTGGTGGCCGGGGTTCCTTGGGGAATGGCAAGAGTTCCATTTGAGGCTCATGACGAGCAGGCACGAAGCGTACTAGAGCGTCTCGTCAGACTTGAACAAGGGGCTGAACAGCAATCGAAGCAACGCAGCTTCAGTGCCAACTCAAACGTCTATTGGCTTCTAAGTTGCGACCCTAACGCGATTGACGGGCCTCGGTACTGCTTCATTGACCTTCATCCAGTACACGGCCAATGCTGGTAACGCGAGGCCTACCTGTTGATAAATCCCCATAGCGCTCATTGAAGGTCAATGAGTGAAATGGCCTGATTGCGACAGTTAACAAATCGATGTACGTTGTTGACTTGCGAGGGAGGTGTATATGGCTTACAGAGCAAACTCTTGGTGTCTGGGCTCCCGAGATGTTTCATTGTCGGTGGCAGCTGCCATGCTCTCGCTGGTCTTGGGTTGCGGCTCCGGTTCGAATTCAACCTCATCGCTCACGTCCATACAAATCAATCCCAGCAGCGCTGCGCTCCGGCTAGGTAGTAGCCAGCAGTACACCGCGACAGGCAAATTCAAGGACGGGACGTCTGGTGATGTGACAACCGGTGTCACCTGGAGTTCCAGTCAGCCCGACGCAGTCTTCATCAACAATCAGAATGGTCGAAATGGCTTTGCGACCGGCATTGGTGCAGGGACCAGCACCATCACCGCGTCCGAGGACACGGTGCAAGCCACCGCGACGCTGATGGTTTCGAACCCTATGCCACGCTTCGCTTATGTCTCGCCTGCACAACACGGCCCGGAAGTCGGAATTTACACAGAGGGAGCCGATGGCAGTCTAACTCAAGTCCAAGGGTCGCCGATCCAGTTGGCAGGTGCTAATGACATGACTATCGATTCCGAAGGGAAATTCCTCTTTACGACGGAACAGTCGGGCCTTCTCCAGCCTCAGGTGAGTGTGAACAGCTATGCGGTTGATCACGCAACAGGAACGTTTTCTTTACCTCCCGTGAGCACTCTTTGTTGTAACTTCGGTTATTTCAATCTGTTGCTTTCTCCTTCGGAGCAAGTTCTTCACGTGAATAACTCCCAAGCGATCTCCACCATCTCGGTTGATCCGGCGGCGACGCTCGCGCTGGTGGGATCCACGCCGGTTCTGGTATCGTCCGCTCCTGCCAATACAGCTGCTATCGTTATGGAGCCGGCCGGCAAGTTCATTTATGCTGCCATCGTCGTACCCCCCAGCGTAGGAATCTTTACGGTCCAGTCCTCGAACGGCATGCTTACTGAGCAGGGGACCGTTGCGATTGCCGGCCCTGCCCCGGACGTTCTGGTAATTGACCCCACGGGACAGTTCCTTTACGTGATGCATCCCAACAATGATTTGCAGAGCTTCGGGTTAAACGGCACCACCGGAGGGCTAACCGGTATCGGGACAACGCAAACCCGCGGCTACCCGTCGGCCGGTGCCGCTCACCCCACTGGAAAATGGATCTACATCGGAATGTGTTGCAACGGGAACCCCAGCGTCTCGGGGTTTTCCATCGATCCTGCCACAGGCAATCTGGCGGAAGTTACGAATGTTGTGACGCCCGGTGGCGGAGAACCGGTCATTGTCGTTGCGGAACCGACCGGCAGATTCTTGTATGTGGAAGAGAATTTTGAAACCGATGTGTTTAGTATCGATCCAGAAAGTGGAGCCCTCACCCTGGTCACCCAGCAGGCTCTTCCGACACCAAGTTACTTCACGTTCTAACCTGTCGGGGTCAACAGGATGAGGAATCCGCTTCTCACAAGTGACCGCCGGGTGCCGAAGGCTGGGCCAAAACAGGGCAATTATATAGTTGACTAATACACGATTCCGGCGTACTATTGGAGCATGGAAAGCGCATACGAACCAAAGACCTTGCAACAAGCAATCCTGCATTTCTCGAATCAACAGAACTGCTTGGACTATCTCGTCGCCCGTCGCCCCGAGTGGAAGAACGGCGTTACCTGCCCACGGTGCGGCAGCTCTAGGGTCGGCTTCCTGAAGAATCAATTGCGCTGGCAATGCAGCGAACGCCACCCCAGGCGACAGTTCTCTGTGAAGGTTGGAACCATCTTCGAGGACTCGCCGCTCGGGTTGGACAAGTGGCTTCCTGCAATGTGGCTGATCCTTAACTGCAAGAATGGCGTTAGCAGTTGCGAGATTGCGAAAGCGCTCGGAGTGACTCAGAAGACCGCGTGGTTCATGCTCCATCGTATCCGACTCGCCCAACAAGGAAAGCATGGCGGCAAGCTCGGAGGTGAAGTCGAAGTTGACGAAACCTTCATCGGCGGCAAGTCTCGCAATATGCACAAGTCGAAGCGTGCTCGCGTCATAACCGGAACTGGCGGCAAGGACAAGACCGTCGTGATGGGCATGATGGAACGCGGCGGCAACGTGCGAGCCTTCGTTGTAGACAATCGTCGCAAGCACGAACTTCAGAAGCAAATCCGCGAGCACGTCGAAGCGGGCGCGGCGATCTTCACCGATGAACTGCTTTCGTATGACGGATTGGAATCGGACTACCAACACGCCGTTATCAACCATGCAGTCGAGTACGTGAACGACAACGTTCATACCAACGGCATGGAAAACTTCTGGAGCCTGTTGAAACGCGGCCTGCATGGAACCTATGTCAGCGTTGAGCCATTCCATCTGTTCCGGTACATCGACGAACAGGCGTTCCGCTTTAACTATCGGAAGATGACCGACGCTGAGCGCTTCGATGTCGGCGTCCGCGAGATCGTAGGCAAGCGCCTCACCTATGCAGAACTTACCGGCAAGGTGGGAGAAACGATCAACTAAAGCATGGCGCGGGAAGCGCGGACCTAAGCCGAAGGCTTGACCTTTGGTTTGGGGCCTCGCCGATTCGGATTCGCCATGGACTTCTTCTTGTACGCACGTTCGCGGCGTACAAGCGTGGAGTGTGGCACGGAAAGAATCTGCCGCGTGCCTTCGTCGAAGCGGCGAAATGCTTCCGGCCCTTCGATGCACTCCGGCAGCGATGTTGCGGGTTCTGTCTTCATATTCCCCGCCTCCTATTATGGCACAATTCGTCATGATCTCAAGCATTCCGACTTCGTTGGTACTGTCCTAGTTTGATCCGACTTTGCGTCGGGAATGGCAACCGACTTGCCCTACCTTGAATCCCTGCGTAGCAGAAGGCCGCATACTAGCAACACAACTCCGATAGTAGTTTCGAGTTGGTTAACTAGAGTCCAACCAGCCCAAAGTGTCCAGTTAACCGCATCCGCTCCAGCTAATACGAAGCGAGGTTGTGTGATTGCTTGCCAGCCGGAAAACCCGAAAGCTGTCAACCCGCTGCCAAGTAGGACGAAGACAAAAGCCAATTTATTCATGTGTCTCTTGAATGCGTTGCTCACTGAATTAAGTTAACGAGAGAATTGATAAACCACTTAGCAATTTCATGGGGCTGCTGCGGTTGTGGGTTGACAAATACAACCTCATTGTTCGGGCCGAGAACGGCTCCATATCTTGCTTGAATGCCTGGGCCTTCCAACTGTAGCTCCCCGGATTCCGAATCAAAGATTGCTTTCCCCGTTCTCCCGCTGTCCACAATTCTCACAATTGCCTCTTGTGTTCGCGGGTTGTCCCATGCCAAGGTTTCTGTTTGCATGTGAGCATTTAGAGCCTCGACCATTGCCTTCATTTCGTTACGGATTTGTTCCCAGACACGCAGTGCTCCCCGCTTTCTTATTTCTTCTTTAGCGAGGAACGCTTTGTTCTGCACTACTTCAGTCTCACGTTGTTGCTTGATTCTCGCCGCTGCATTAGTCGCCCAATCCCGCCAACGATCTTCTTCGCTCATCGTCGCCCCCACCATGGGAAGATTACCGAGATTGTATCCCGGTTCACTGCTGCCAAACTCTAGTAACATTCTGACTCGCATTCTAATTCATAACGGACTGCTGGTACATGAGCCGCTTTCGGTCGTCGTGATAATAGGAAACGCACCGCCCACTGGTTTTCGCACTTTGCAGAGCATGGCCCAGTACAGTTTGAACCCGGATCGATGCCAGCGCGCAACGGTGTCTGGTAGGACAATAATGAGTGCCTTTTTCCATTGAGCCCAGAACCGGCGAGCTACGACCCAGAAGAGTTTGTCCATGGCTCCCAGCCTTGGCCTCGGTTGCTGGCGTTTAAAGACGGTGAGTTGTTGGCGAAGGGCGAGGTTTTCGAGCATCAGACTGCGGCGCGTCCGAAACCCGCTAAGCACGGCTCCGAGCCAGAGCCTAAACAGGTCAAACATGGCAACAAAGTTATAGCATACCGACTTTACCGACTGCCTGCGAAGTTGTTGATTTCACAGCCGGACAGGATTGTGACGAGGGACACAGGCCAAGAAAAATAAATATGCGCTGGAACCCCCGAAAGGGTATAGGATTCCGAGCTGTTGGGAGCTAAAACGGAAATTCTGGCTTAGCGACGAGGAATTATGAATTTGAGGGCGAAGTTTGTTTTCTCGATTGGTTTGCTGGGCTTGCTGTGTCTCATGCTGCCGGGTTCACTGCGGGCGCAGACGATTTATACGTACACAGGGAATCCCTATACCTTCTGCGGTGGTACGTACACGTGCAACGGGACGACGCCGTTTCTGTCGATTACGTTTGATACGTCATTGACGGGGGCTGCATTGGACGGTCTCAGTGGCGACAACATAACTGCCACCGTACAATCTCTTTCTTTTACCGACGGAACTGGTCTGTTTTTAAACTCATGCGATATTACGAGCTGTTACGTCACCATATCAACCAACTCCAATGGCGATATCTACGCCTGGCAGGTAATACCTCTAGTCCCGCCTCCCCCCACCGGTTATTATGGATTTTCCACTTACGGATTCGGTACCAATGAGGACTATTCTCAAACTACGACTGCAACGACGGTGGGTTGGGGTTATAGTACAACCCCCGGGATATGGTCCCCACCTTCGACTGCCACCACCCCGGAACCATCCAGCCTGCTGTTGCTCGGCACTGGACTACTGGGCCTCTTGGCGTGGGCAGCGAAAAGCAAACGTCACGCACCACCGACCTTATGCTGATCGGTATCGCGTTATTGATCTCTGCATAAAGAATGCAATATAATAATGGGTGTTCAGGAGAAGGACGCCCATGCCCAGACTGAAAGGGAGCGCCGACCTGCTCGAGGATCGCCGCAAGCGAGCCTTGGCGTTGCTGGATTCTGGTTACTCGCTTAATGAAGTGGGACGGCGCATCGGCTGCAACCCCAGTTCGGTGATGCGCTCTTAATCGCTATAAACCAGAGACGTTCGGGGTTCGCATCTACTGCATCGAACCTGAACACCTTCGCGTTAGGACAATCCTGGCGAGCGATCCTGTTAACCTCGTGTCTTGCACGGCGGGTAGGCCGCAGCTTCGAGTCGGACCTACGTTCAAATAACCCCGTGATACCGAAGTAGATAAATAGTGCGGCCCATACCAACGCCCTGGCTGGCAAAAGAACGATCCTTGCTCAAAGGCGTCCCACAGAAACTCGACGTATTCCTGCTCCTTCGGCGACTTAAAGGATAGCGGCAGGTAGTTCGCCAGTTCGTAGGCTTCTTCCATGACTTAAGCCTCCGGGTTGGCGGGTTCTTCTTCGCCCCAGACGCGGGCGAGGGTGTCTTGAATCTTTTTCTCGAAGCGGGCGATCAGTTCACGGTTGGTGGCAACCAGCGCTTGCTCGGCTTCGATCTCGGCGACGATGGCTTGCTGCGTCGCAAGGGGTGGGAGAGGGATTGGGATGCTCTCAACAATCGTCTGGTTGATCTTTGGCATGCTTCCGGCAGCACCAACGGCGTTCCTCGTCATGTACTCGCGGACAGATGCGCTTTGGAGGACTGTCAGGAGATAGTATTCTTGAATCTTCGACTCATCCGCGCGAACACGAATCATTAGGTCAGGATAAACATAGTTCTCGTCATCCGTATCGAATATCGCCGCGGTCCCGACAAGCTCTTTCGTGTTGCCGCGTTGAAGATATATATCGCCACGTCGGCACCGGCTCGGGGAATCAAGCGGGATGTCCTCATCGAGGAATTTGAACTTCGAAAGATCCATCTTTCCAGACGTGGTCGCGCTCAAAGACAGCACTTTCAGACTTGTGGGGCGGTCAACAGGGCTGCCAGAGTAGCCATTCTTCGGTTTGCTTTCGATGACTTCACCCAACTTCACGATCGGCCAGTCGGGGTGGATCGGTATGTAAGGGCGATAACTGTCGAGCACGGCGCGGGCGCCGCTGATGACCTTCTGGCGGGCCTGGCTCGTGCGGCAGACTATGTTCGCGCATTTCCCCAGCAGTGCGCGGTGCTGGTTTCGGTGGAACTCTGCTCGCTTACTTGGCAAAGGAAGGACCTCTCGGTCGCCAATCTTATTTCCTCTGGGCTTTTCGGCGACGGCTCCGCCGCGGTGATCGTTGCCGGGAGCGAGCGCAGTGCGGCCGGCCCTCAGGTGCTCGGCAGCAGGTCGTCGTTCTATCGCGGCACCGAGGAGGTGATGGGTTGGGACATCTCGGAGCAGGGTTTTCGGATCGTGCTTTCGCCGGAGGTTCCGGAGATAGTGCGCCAGCATCTGGCGCGAGATGTTGATGGCTTTCTCGCCGACTACGGGCTCGATCGCGGCGATATCGACACGTGGATCATGCACACCGGCGGCCCCAAGGTGCTGGAGGCTACTGCGCAGTCCTTGGACCTTCCCGATGGTGCGCTCGACGTCTCATGGCAGACTCTGCGGCGCGTCGGCAACCTTTCATCTGCGTCTGTGCTGCTGGTGCTGGAAGAGTTCATGAACCGGCGCCGTCCGGAGGCAGGCAGTTACAGCATTCTTGCAGCCATGGGCCCGGGCTTTTGCTCGGAACTCGTGCTGCTGCGCTGGTAGAGGCCATGTACAAATCCATCAGGGATGCCGAAGTGCTGGTTGCCGGCGGAGGCCCCGCTGGACTGGCGGCTGCGATTGCAGCCCGGCAAGCTGGTTTTGCCGTCACCGTGGTTGACGGCGCGCACCCTCCCATCGACAAAGCTTGCGGCGAGGGCATCATGCCGGATGGCTTGGCGGCACTTCGCCAACTCGGCGTCCGTATAGGCCCAGAGCAGGGAGCGCCATTTCGCGGCATTCGTTTCCTTAATGACGACGCACAGGTGGAGGCGGATTTCCCTCACGGGGCTGGCTATGGAATTCGGCGCACGGTTTTGCATCAACTGCTGGTCGACCGGGCGACGGAGGCGGGCATTTCCTTGCACTGGGGCACACGCATCACCGGTCTATCCGCCGCAGGAGTTGTCATCGGCGGGCAGCACGTGGACTATCGTTGGTTGATCTGCGCTGACGGACACAATTCTCTCCTGCGCAGACTTGCTGGCCTGGACGTCTCCCGTTCCGCACGACGGCGATTCGGATTCCGCAGGCACTACCGAGTGGCGCCCTGGTCAAATTTTGTGGAGGTACACTGGAGCAATTGCGGTCAGATGTATGTCACTCCGGTGTCGGACAGCGAGATCTGCGTGGCGTTGATTACGCGCAGCCGTGGGCTTGGATGGGAAGAGGCGCTCCCTCACTTTCCCGCATTGCGATCTCGCCTGAAAGATGCGGAGCCCGGCAACCGTCACTTGGGAGCTTTGTCAATTACGCGTCGCCTCGCGGCCGTTCAACTGGGCAACATCGCCCTCGTAGGAGAAGCATCGGGTTCGGTTGACGCGGTGACGGGCGAAGGGCTGTCGATGGCGTTCCGACAGGCCATCGCTCTTGCCGCGGCGATGCCGGCCGGCCATCTCCAGCAATACGAAATGGCGCACCGCCGCATTGCGCGTCTTCCGCGCATGATGTCCACCCTCATGCTGGCCATGGACAAGCATCCCGGTTTTCGTCGTCGCGTGTTTCGCGCACTGGCATCGGAGCCCGACTACTTCCGCCGGTTGTTGGCGCTTCACACGGGAGCCATTGCGCCCTTGAACTTTGGCTGGCGAGAGACTGTGTCGCTGGGATGGCATTTGCTGGCTGCATAAAATGGGGACGAATCGGAGGAGCGGCAATTTGAGGCTTAGGGTTCCATTTCATTCAGACCAAATGTTTCGTACGGGTTGTATCGCGCGGTTCGCCTGGTTGTTGCTGTTGCCGTCGATGGCGGCGGCACAGCAGATCACGGTTAGTCTCGATCCCGCCCAAACCAAAATCCA
The DNA here is from genome assembly GCA_049522855.1 of Candidatus Korobacteraceae bacterium. Lineage (GTDB taxonomy): Bacteria > Acidobacteriota > Terriglobia > Terriglobales > Acidobacteriaceae > Bog-257. Next base: position 5,487 of record JBEKNL010000073.1, on the reverse strand, counting down.
GTGGACGCTGGTTGATGTGCTGCACACTGTCCATGGCACTTTCAAACTCAGGAGTGGCAGCGTTACGTTCGACCCGAAATCCGGCGCCGCCAGCGGCGAAATCATTGTGGATGCCACCAGCGGCGAGAGCGGCAATCATTCTCGCGACCAGAAAATGCACAAAGAGGTACTGGAGAGCCAGCGTTATCCGGAGATCATTTTTTCTCCCCAACGTGTAATGGGAAAGCTCGCCGACCAAGGGATATCGAACCTACAGGTGCAAGGCGTGTTTCATATCCATGGCGCCAACCATGACCTCACACTGTCCTTGCCGGTTGAAAAGAGCGGTGACAACCTCAGGGCGAGCACCAGTTTTGTTGTGCCCTATCAAGATTGGGGCATGAAGAACCCAAGCACCTTTCTGTTGAAAGTCGAGAACAAGGTAAGCATCAGTATCTCCAGCGTAGGTCGCATCCGGATCGACCGCGCAGCATCCCCGGCACACTAAAGTTTGGTGTATTGGCAACGCGGCTTTAGCGGCTGACCCTCTCACTTACGGCTTCGCCCAACGTGAGCATAATTACCGCTCCGCCGGCATCGTGGTCCGCGATCTCAACTTGTCCTCCGTGAGCCCTGACCACCGCGTCAACAAATGCCAGTCCCAGACCGTGTCCAGCGGAATGCGGTCCCTTCACAAAACGCTCGAAGGCGCGGCTGCGAAGCTCGGGGGGAAATCCCGGACCGTTGTCTTGCACCGTAAGTTCGGCTTCGCCCTGCTTCGCGCTTACTGAGATATCGATCCGGCAGCCGGGCGGAAGATGGGCTATTTCATTATCCAGCAGGTTGGCGATGGTCCGGTTCAACAGCGACGAATCTGCCTCAATCACCACCGGCTGCAGATGCGTTACGACTTCATGTCCACGCTCCGCCATGGCAGGCTGGTAGAGGTCCACCAACTGTTGCACCAGTGCCGAGAGCTCGACCGGTTCCTTGCGGGTTTGCAACGCTCCGGCGCTGGCTTCGGCGAGATCCAGCGTCGTGTTCAACAATTGCGAAAGCCGGTCGAGACCGTCGATGGCTTCGGCGACACACTCCTGCCATCGCCCATCGTGCCCGTCAGAAAGCGCGACCTCCAGGCTCCCACGGACGGAGGTGACCGGGCTCTTCAGATCGTGCGCTATCGAGTCGGTGAGAATGCGCATCTGGTGTACCGATGACTGCACCCGGTCCAACATGCGGTTGAAGGTGCGCGACAAGCGGGAGATCTCATCCGAATGTGGGCCTTCCGGCAACCGGCTGCTTAGGTCTTCGCTGCCGATACGCGATACCGTGTCGCTGATGCGTTCCACTCTGATCAGGGTGCGGTATGCTGCCAACCAGGTGATCAGAAATCCCAGGGCAACGGTTGCACCCCATACCAAAAGGCAGCGCTCCGTCAGGCGATCCAGCATCTGCGCGCCGCCGAGGTCGGCAAATCCCAGATACAGCCCGCCGCCGTCCTTCTGGGCATGGTACACAACCCGGAAAGCCTTTTTCCATCCCTGCACGCGAACATTGGCTGGGGCTCCCAAGACCAATGGCATGCTCGTCACCGCCGAGATAAACAGTTCCTTTGGAGTCGGCCCCACCCAGATTGGTTCCTGCCGCGGTTCCGTCTTCAGAAAGAAAACAGAAGATTGGTGCTTGCCATAGGCATCGCTCGTATCCGGCACTTCCCGGGAAGCAAGCTCTGCCACCTCCTGCACCAAGCGGTCATACAGCGCATCACGCGGGGTATTTTCCGAAACATCGGCCAGCACTTCGGCCTCTCCGCTCAGCCAGGCGTCGCTGCGCTCGCGAATATCTCGCGCAATCAGTAGATACATGATCGCGAAGGCCACCGCGCTTCCCAATGCGAAAGCCACGGTCGGCCAGATGGCGATGCGCCAGGCCGCTGACCGCCCCTGCGATTTACGCTTCCTTAAGAACATAGCCAACACCGCGGATAGTATGGATTAGTGGGCGCTTGCCTTCGCCGTCTACTTTGTTGCGCAAACGGTAGATCTGCACATCCACCACATTGGTCGCCGGATCGATGCGCATGCGCCACACGCGGTCCAAGATCATAGTGCGGGTTACCACCCGTCCAGCATTACGAACCAGGTACTCCAGTAAGGAGAACTCCTGCGCTGTCAGTTGAAGGGACTCTTGCCCTCTGCGGGCATCGCGCCGGATCAGGTCCAACTCCAGATCGGCGACCCGCAAACAAGTCGGTTCCGACTGAGTTGGCGTATTGTGCCGCAACAGATTGCGAACTCGGGCCAGCAGTTCAGCCAGCGCGAAGGGCTTGGTCAGATAGTCATCGCCGCCCTGTTCCAGTCCCCGGACCCGCTCATCGACGGAGCGGCGCGCTGACAAAATCAGCACTGGAGCGGTGTGGCCCTGGGCGCGACAGCGCCCGATCACATCCAGGCCATCCATGTCGGGCAATCCGAGGTCGACAATGAAGCCGTCGTAAACTTTTTCGTCCGCGAGGGCTAACGCTGATTTCGCGTCGGGTGCAGCATCCACACGATAGCCAGCTTCTGTCAGGCCGCGATTCAAGAACTCTCGAATCGCCGAATCATCCTCCACGACTAACAGCCGCACATGTCTCCTCTCGCCATCGGCTTTGGAAACTCTAAGGATAGCGCAGAGACCAGTTTTCTACTGCATCACACGTTCATCGCACGGCGCGCAAGTCGCAACGCATCGCTCCAGAATGCGGTGGAGTTATGAACTTCCGCCACCACTCTGTTTACCGATTCCACGAACTCCTCCATATGCTGTTCTTTCGCCACCAACGGCGGGTTTGCCTTTAGCACCATGAAGTTGTTCCCACATATCTGCGTGAGGACCCTCTCGCGGCGGAACAGTTTCATCACCAGCATTTGTCCAAACATACCCGGATGGATGGCCTTGAATGCCTCGAACGAGAGGCGCAGTGCCGTTTTGGAGGGTGCTTTAAATTCGATACCGCTGAGCAGGCCCATGCCGGGAGCAGCTTCAAACATGTCATATTCGGAGAGGGTTTCCCTCAGCCGCCGGCGTAGCAGGTGGCCAAGATGAGCGGCTCGCTCGCCGAGATTCTCGTCCTCCAGCACATCAAGTGTCGCCAGCCCGGCTCGCATCGCCAAGCCGTTTTCGCCGAAGGTCGAAGTGTGCACGATGGCCCGCTTAAGCGAGCTGTACACGGCGCCGTTTACGTCATCGGTCATCAGCACAGCCGCGACCGGGACCAAATCCCCACTGAGGGCTTTCGCCAGAATGACCATGTCGGGCTGCAAATCGAAGTGCTGCGCCGCCAGAAACCTTCCGGTGCGGAACATTCCAGTCTGCACTTCATCCAGGACAAACAACGTGCCGTAACGCTGGCATAGCGACTGCACCTGTCGCAAATAATCTGGGGAAGGTATCCGGATTCCGCCCTCCGACTGGATAGGTTCAACTAGGAAGGCGGCGAACTTTCTAGTCTCGAGTTTTCGCTCGACGGCCGCGACGTCATCGAAAGGAATCGCATGGGTGTTCGGCAGCAGCGGTCCAAATCCCCCGCGCCAGAATTCATTGTCCATCAAGGAAAGTGCTCCGCAGGTAAGGCCGTGGAAGGCGCGTTCCGCATACAGCAGACCATCGCGGCCAGTGACGGCCCGCGAAAACTTGATGGCGGTCTCCACCCCTTCGCTACCTGCGCTGGCGAAGAAAACCTTGCGCAGTCTGCCGCCGGCCAATCTGCACAGACGTTCCGCCAGTTCGCCTGCCAAGTCTGAAACATGGCTTTGCAGCATCGCAGGACCGGAGCGGTCCAGCTCTTCTTTCAAAGCCTGGATAATGCGGGGATGATTGTGACCCGCATTGTGAACGCAGTACCCGGAAAGGAAGTCCAGATAGCGGGCGCCGTCTTCGGTCCACAGCTCCGCTCCCACGCACCGCTCGTAGCGCACATTCATATCCAGCAAATCCAGTAATCGGACCCACTGAGGATTCACACGTTCTGCATATCTCGAACTGGTCGAGACGGCGAATGGCTTCAATGATTCCCTCGAAACTGATGACAGAGACATGTGCTCACAGCTTAGGCAGGCAAAGTGGAATTACCGTAGCATCCAGATGACATTCAGTTCATCTCGCCTGGCGGGCACTTGGCTGCGATTCGCCAAAGTTCACAAACCGTCCGCAGAATGAATGACTTGATCCACGCCGACGTACAGATACCTCAAGGGGAACGATACCCGTATGGTCAAGAATCTCAAACGCTTTGAAAAGGCTCGGTTTCCGGTCTCATAATTTCCTCACACAGCTGCTTCCTGAAACCTCAAGAGCATGTACAATCCGGGTTCGACGATCAAGTTTAGGGAGGCTCTGGAATGATTTGGGCTCGCATGCTGGCTTACATCACCGGAACCGTAGACCAGGAACTTTTACTGAGGAACGAATATCTGGCCGCAGAGAACCGGATCCTGAGAGCCCAAATCAAAGGCCGGTTGTTGTTATCCGATGGCGAAAAAGCTACGTTGGCGGAGATCGCCCACCGGCTGGGACGGAAAGCCTTGGAAGCATTGGCGGCGGTCGCCAAACCGGATACGCTGCTGGCCTGGTACCGAAAGCTCATCGCCACCAAGTTCGACGGATCGAAGTTTCGCAAGTCCTGGGGTCGTCCCAGAGTTGACGAGGAAAGCGAGCGGTTGGTGGTGCGGATGGCGAAGGAAAATCCCGGGTGGGGCTATGACCGGATCGTGGGCGCCATGGCCAACCTGGGTCTCCGGCTCTCGGATCAGACGGTGGGCAATATTCTCCTCCGCCATGACATTCCACCGGCTCCCCAGCGGAAGCAGGCGACCAGTTGGAAAGACTTCATCCGTGCTCACATGGCGGTATTGGTGGCGACCGACTTCTTCACGGTGGCCTGCAGCAATACGTGGCCCATTACCACGAGGAGCGCAATCACCAGGGCAAGCAGAACCGGCTCCTGTTCCCCTTGCCGAATCGAGGGGCGAGCGGGGATAACGGAATTGTGCGTTGCCAGGAACGACTGGGTGGTCTGCTGAAGTACTATGAGCGGGAAGCGGCATGAGCGTTCAGTCAGGTAAACTTCCCTTCCTCGGAAGCGAAGATGAGTTCTTGACCATAGGGGTTCGCACAAACATGCGGCGCTACACGCGCCTCAGCAACGGGTTCTCTCGCAAGCTGGAGAATCACGCGGCAGCGACGGCGCTCAATTATTTCGCTTACAACTTCATCAAGGTTCATCGTACACTTCGCATGACTCCGGCAATGGCTGCTGGCGTCACAGACCGGCTGTGGGACGTGGCGGACTTGGTTGCTCCCTGGGAAGCATACGAGCGGAGGGCGGAAAGAGCGGCGTAAGGGTGGCTAGAGCATTTTCAATGTTATCGTAGACCATATCCGCAATGAGAGAACCAAGCTAAAGCGTTGTCGGCGGTAATAGCTCGCAGGGCTTCTGCGATGGCGCCTTCCAGAGCTTCTGCGGTT
>JBEKNL010000072.1:0-20484 GCA_049522855.1 Candidatus Korobacteraceae bacterium | reverse complement strand
CGCTGGTGGGCCGGCGCGCTACAGCTTGCAGATGAGCCTGCTCTTCCGGTGTCAGCGTAACCGTGTGTGCCTTCATGGGCACAGTATACGCAGTACGCTAACTTATGCAACTAGATACTAGACTGTTTTTTAAATTCAAACCCTGAAAGGAGCTTTCCTCGGCCACCCGCTCAGGCTTCCTTCAGGCTCATTCTTCGATTAGAAAAGACTCCGCCGCGCCTTTTCCCGTATCATGAAATCTCCATCCATGCGAACACGACGAAAGCAGTTGTGGGTTGCCTTAGCGGTTGTCCTGGTCATCGCCGGTGGCATCGTTACCGCGGTTCTGCTGCGAAAGCGCGCTGCCCCGGATGCCGTCCGCTTGCTGCCTGATTCCGACGCCGTCCTCTACATCAACCTCGAGCCCATTCGCCTGTTCACCGATCTCGGCAAGCATCCCGTCAAAGACCGCGATCCGCAATACGAAGACTTCGTTCGCCAGACCGGCTTCGAGTTCGAGCGCGATCTGTATAAAACGGCCCTGGGCATTCACTATGGTTCTTCGATCCGCGGCAAATCCACCGAGACCCGCTACAGCGAAATTCTGCAGGGACATTTTGACAGCGGACGGGTAGAAGAATACCTGCGCAAGCTGGCAGCCAGCGTGGAGCACTACGGCAATTTCGATATCTACATCATTCCCCTGGAAGGCCGGACCGTTCGTGTGGCGCTACTCGGAGTGGACGTTGCCGCCGCGTCGAATACCGAAGGCCCCGACGCCATCCACGGCATGATCGATCGTTACCGGCATGCGGCCCTGCCCTTCGCCGGGCCGCCGCTGGTGAGCGAATATTACCGGCTGGTGCCGCTGGGCAGCATTATTTGGACGATTGCGCGCCCGCCAGCCGCCAGTTCCTCGGAAGATCATGCCGAACTGCTCTTGCCCGGAGGCTGGAGCGGACTGCTGCCGCGGGACAGCACGGTGATTGCGTCGGCACGCCCGCTCAACGAGGTCCACCTGCGGGCGCAAGTCCTCACTCACAGCGAAGCCGAGGCGCGCAGTTTCGCCGATCGCGTGAACACCTTCATCGCGCTCTTCAAGTCGCTCAATATCTCGATGGACGCAGGCGGACCCGACCCGGACGTGAAGGCCGCCTTTGACAGCCTGGAAATCCATCAGGACAAAGACCAGGCCGTACTGACCGCCAAGGTTCCGTATGCTTTCTTCAAGAAGGTGCTCAGCGAGCCGCCGGTGGAGCTGGGACCGGAAACACAAAAGCCGCCCCAGCAGAACGCTCCGGCGGCCAAAAAACCTCACAAGTGATTCCGGCTAACCGGCGGGAATTCCTCCCGGCCTGATGGTGGTGCTGCGCAGGAATTTGTGGGGATTCACCGGTGTGTCGTGGATGCGCACTTCATAGTGCAAGTGCGGCCCGGTGCTGCGTCCGCTGAGGCCGACGTAGCCGATCACCTGTCCCCGGCGCACCGTCTGGCCGCCCGCCACCGTGAAGCCTGACAAGTGTCCATAGCGAGTGGTGATGCCATTGCCGTGGTCAACCTGAATCATGCGGCCATAGCCGTTGTAGGGTCCGGCGTAGGTCACCACGCCGTCTGAGGGCGCCAGCACTGGCTGCCCGTAGTGGCAGGAGATGTCGATCCCGGAGTGGAACGCGCCTTCACCGTTGAACGGATCAATGCGCTCGCCGAAGGCGCCCGTGATCGGGCCCATCACCGGCCACAAAGTGGGTGCAGTGGTCGCCCTGACCCAGTCGGTCAGAGAGGCCTGGTGAGTCAGGCCCAACCCCAATCCCGCCGTCGCTGCGCCCGTCAGGGCTGAGTTGCGCAAGGCATAAAGCTGATCCAGGGAAGAAGTCACCTGCTCTGGCTTCAACGCCCCGTCATTCTCATTCAACAGTTTGGGATTCGGCTTCAGGCCGTAAATCAAGGAGACTTCGTTGGCCAGTGTGCCCAGCGATGCTACTTGAATGTCCTTCTCGTGATTGACCTGCTCCAACTGCTTGTAGCGGGTCTGCAGCGAATTCTTCTCGGAGCGTAACTGGTTGAAGCTGGCCACCTTCCACAGCATGCGCGTGTAAGAGCCAGCCATGCCTGTGATGCTGAACATGCCGATCAGGGCGCCGGCCATGAAGACGTAGAGGTAATGAATGGGGATGGGGATCTTTCGGAGCTGGCCTTCTGCATCGCGCGCTACGAAAAGAATATAAAAGCGTTTTCGCAAAACTACAACCCTCTATTAAAAAATGGTTCCGGAACGTGGAACAAACAAATTATGAAAATCCGGAACTAAGGCCTTTGCCGGTCCGAACTGTCCGCTTACGGGTACCTGGACAACCGTGGGTTAACGGCTCTCCTCCCAACCGTCAGCCAATTGGCTAACGAACTGGGCGCCTGGCTGGTGTAAATGACACCAAACCGTAACAGAGCCGTCGTAAGCATGTCAATGAATATTGGACAAGTAGCTGATACTAAAGTAGTAGATGCCAGATAGCCGCATCACCTGGCCTCGGGTATATTGGGTTGGCTGTCGTACGAAGGAGAGCTGTGCCGCTGAACGAAAAGCTGCTCATCGAACGGATCCGTCGCGCGGCAACCCTGCATGGACAGCGCGCCAGCCGAGGCATCGGGGACGATTGTGCGGTGCTGCCGCTTCCTCGGGGACACGAAGCCCTGATCACCACGGACTTCAGCCTGGAGGACGTACATTTCCGGCGCGAGTGGCATCCGCCCGATTCGGTGGGGCATCGCTGCCTGGCGCGTGGGCTCAGCGACATTGCCGCCATGGGAGGAATCCCGCGCGCGGCGTTTCTCTCCCTGGCGCTTCCGGCTGAGCTGCCGCAAAGCTGGGTCGACAAGTTCATTGCAGGGCTATTAAAGCTCGCAGCGCAGTTCTCAGTTTCACTCGCGGGAGGCGACACGGCGCAGTCGCCTGCAGGCATCCTGGCCGATATTGTGGTGCTCGGCAGCGTTCCGGCGGGACAAGCCATCTTGCGCTCGGGCGCGCGGCCGGGAGATTTCCTCTACGTCACCGGCACGCTCGGCTCGGCAGTCGCTGCGCTCAACCAACTTCGCGACGGGAAAAAATTGCGGCCGAGGTCGCACCCGAAGCACTTCTATCCTGAGCCGCGGGTTGCGGTCGGGCGGTTCCTGCGCGAGAAGAAGCTGGCCTCCGCCATGATCGACATCAGCGACGGGCTTTCCACCGACCTCGGCCACATCTGCGAAGAGAGTGGCACTGGCGCAGTCGTTTACGCCGCAGCTCTGCGTGCCGCCAGCGGCAAGGATGGGCTGGCGCTGGCACTGCATGGCGGCGACGAATACGAGCTGCTCTTTACCGCTCGTCCTGAGCGCCGCATTCCGAAACAGATCGCCGGCGTGCCGGTCACGCGCATTGGCGAGATCCTGAGCGGCAAGCAGATGAGACTAGCCACCGCCGATGGCAAAACGCAGCCCCTGCAGCCCGCCGGATGGGAGCACTTCAGATGAGTTGTACGGCGGGACAGTCTCGCCGAACCTTCGGCAAGTACGTTGGTCGCACCGTTCGGTGAGCCTCTAATCGCAAACTCTCGCACTCCACGGCCGCTCGCTGGTTATAATCCCTCCCATGGACCTGGAACAGAAATTGACCGAACTGAAGCGCCGTGACTCGCTTGCCGAAGCCGGCGGAGGCGAAGAGCGCCGGGCCCGCTTACACAAGCAGGGCAAGATGTCGGCGCGCGAGCGCATCGAGTTTCTGCTCGACGAGGGCACCTTCGAGGAGACCGACAAACTGGTCACTCATCGCTGCACCGACTTTGGCATGGAAGAGCAGAAGTATTTCGGCGACGGCTTCCTCACCGGCTACGGCCGCATCGAAGGCCGCCTGGTGTTCGTTTTCGCGCAGGACTTCACCGTCTTCGGCGGCTCGCTGTCGGAGAGCAACGCGGCCAAGATCGTCAAGATCATGGACATGGCCATGCGGGTGGGCGCGCCGGTCATCGGCCTGAACGATTCCGGCGGCGCGCGCATTCAGGAAGGCGTGATGTCGCTGGCGGGCTACGCCGACATCTTCCTGCGCAACGTGCTGGCTTCCGGCGTGGTGCCGCAGATCTCGGCGATCATGGGGCCGTGCGCCGGTGGCGCTGTCTATTCCCCGGCGATGACCGACTTCATCCTGATGGTGAACAACACCTCGTACATGTTCATCACCGGGCCCGACGTCATCCGGGCCGTGACCCACGAAGAAGTCACCAAGGATGAACTCGGCGGCGCGATGACGCACAACGAGAAGTCCGGCGTGGCGCACTTCATGGCGCACGACGACGCCGAGTGCCTCAGCATGATTCGCGAGATGCTCAGCTTCATCCCCTCGAACAATCTCGACGATCCGCCGCGCAAGGCTTGCACCGATCCCATCGACCGCGCCGACGAGCATCTCGACACCATCGTTCCCACCGAATCGAACCTGCCTTACGACATCAAGGATGTAGTCAACGCCGTGGTCGACGACAGTTACTTCTTCGAGGTGCAGGAGCATTACGCGAAAAACATCGTGATCGGCTTCGCCCGCCTGAACGGCAAGCCGGTGGGCATCGTCGCCAACCAGCCCGCGTTTCTGGCGGGCGTGCTCGACATCAGCGCCAGCATCAAGGGCGCACGCTTTGTGCGCTTCTGCGACTGCTTCAACATCCCGCTCATCACCTTCGAAGATGTTCCAGGATTTCTGCCCGGCACCCAGCAGGAGTACGGCGGCATCATCACCCACGGCGCCAAGTTGCTATATGCGTTCTCCGAGGCGACCGTGCCGAAGATTACCGTGATTACCCGCAAAGCTTATGGCGGGGCCTATTGCGTCATGGCGTCCAAGCACATTCGCACCGACGTGAACTACGCGTGGCCGACTGCCGAGATCGCGGTGATGGGGCCTGAAGGCGCGGTGAACATCGTGTACCGGCGTGAGCTGGAGAAGTCGGCGAACCCCGAGACCGACCGCGCTGCGAAGATCGAGGAGTTCCGCGACCGCTTCGCCAATCCTTATGTAGCGGCCGAGCGCGGCTACCTCGATGCAGTGATTCGTCCGCGCGATACGCGGCGCAAGCTGATTCAGGCGCTCGATATGCTGGAGAACAAGCGCGCCAAGAACCCGCCCAAGAAGCACGGGAACATACCGCTGTGAGGGGTGACACTTAGCAATTAGCTGTTAGCCGTCAGCCAGCGAAACCGCGCTTCAACTGACCCCTAATCCCTAGCCCCTGCTTGTCATCCTGAGCGAGCGGAGCGAGTCGAAGGACCCCTATACCAGCACGAACGCACGGTTCACTATCCACTGACCACTGAACCACTGCCTTTGGTCCCGACTGAGCTGAACCCCAGCGCCTCGGGCGCGAAAGAGGATAGCCCACGGTTTCAACCGTGGGTGGGCGTGAGAAGGAGAGTCGAGTCCCCCGGGGACGGCACAGAATTCTGTCTTGGAATTTGCGATTGCTTTGCCGTAGATTCAGAGGACAGCCACAACTACTTTGTATTGGTGGCCGCGTATACAACTGAATTGAGTGGGCGCTACAAGAACTTTATAGATAGGCACAATCTCATGGCTCAATTCCTAGCTGAGGATGCTGCCGGAAAGCGGTGAGCCTCCTCTGGTGTAATATGCCAAACCCAAAACGCAACCCGAACGCCTACGATCAGGTTTTAGCCAAGTATGAGCGGGCCAATGAGCACATCAAGGAGTTGGACTCCAGACTCACAGAATTCGGGAATTTCGATCCACACAAAATCAGACGCGAGGTCGATCCGAAAACGGGAGATGTCAGCTTTTATGCCATCGAAGTTCCTCGCATCCCCTTCGACTTCTCCACCATCGCCGGGGACGCAATCCACAATCTCAGGACCACTCTTGACCACATCGCCTGTCGAATGATCGAAGCTGCTGGAAATGAGCCAACGAGCATAAGCTGTTTCCCAATCTGTGACACCGCCAACAAGTACAGGACCGAGGCTCCCGCTAAAGTAAAGGGCATGAGGAAGCTTGCGATACAGCGCCTCGACCGTCTCCACCCATACAAGGGTGGAAATAACCTTCTCTGGCAGCTCCACCGACTTGACATTATCGACAAGCACAAACTGCTGCTTACCTTGGGGTTTGCGAGCCTCGCGAATACTATGACGCCAAGCCAGCGCGCGAAGGCGGCGGCGCAGGGAGCCATCACTTCCGGTACGCCAAATCCTCAGGGTCTGGGCGTCTTCGTCAATTTTGAGTTCCCCAAAGAACCCTTGCAGGCAGGCAGCAAACTCCTTACCCTCCCCGCATCGGAAGCGAATGAGGATGTGAAGTTCCTCATCGGTGTAGCGATTCACGAGCCTGGGGTTGTGGAGAACGCCCCACTTCACCTGTTTCTGGAATTCATTCGCAACGAGGTTTACAGTGTGATTCTTGACCTTGCTCCCTATGTGTGACTGGCCGGGTGCCCCGGCCAAGCGGAGATACACGCAAATCCCAAATCTGGGGTGCCTCGTTCTAGCCTTCTTTTGGCTAGGGCCGGGCCAAATTCCAGAACAAAATCTTGTGCCGTCCCCGGGGGACTCGACCTCGAATTGTCTGCCCACCCACCGTTGAAACGGTGGGCTATCATCTTCCGCGCCGGCTGCCCCACTCATTCGCGGTTTTCGAATGAGTGGGAAAACCGAACTCACACCGTCGACTATCTTGCATCACAGACGGCGCGGTCCAATTGCCCTCATTCCCATTCTGGGAAGCGAAGCAAAATAGGCCCGCCAATTGCTACTTTCGAAACTTGACCGCGTTGCCGAGCCGACCCATACTCTGCTTGTAGGGCAGGATCCGCCTAGCCTGGCGCTCCTGCCCTTTTGTGTCTGTACTTCCCCCCCAACAAGCGCAAAATCAGCGCTCGTTGGGGACCCCGGCTAGTGAGTTTGGTACGTCACCGTGACGACCCTCCAACTGCCAAACCGCGTTTCCCCAGGGCTCTCCCACCCTTCCTTAGCAGCCCGTAAGAATTTGTGCGAAAACTGTGCCGTCCCTGACGGGACTCTGACCTATTTTTCGCCTAACCCAGCACTCCGCCTGTGGCTCCGTGCTGGGCTAAACTCTGCCGCGCCTGCGGCGCTGGACTCTGATGACGCTGACGATATTGGCAAGTGCCAAACGCGCTTCTCACGCAGACTCTCCCGGGCTATAGCAAACTATGCCGCGCCTATCTCCGCCCCACTTCGCGCAGTAGCGGCGCGAACTGGGGACCCCGGCTGCAGGGCTCGCTTTTTGCGCAGTTCGTTCCATCGAGCCAACCCAAAACGAGTGTCCAAGCCGCGTAAGTCTTTGCGGCTCAATATTTTGCCTGTAAACCCCATGAATGCAATATTTTGCGAGGATTTTATTGCGGCAGCTCTTTGTTTTCAATATTTTGCGGAGAAGAGGGGGAGGGGGGTACCCCAGGGGATAGGGGTTAGCGATTAGGGGTTAGTTGCGAAAAGCGAGAAGCGAAAGGCGAAGAGCGAGAAGCGAATAGCGAAAGGTGGACACCTTACGCGGATGGTTGGTGAGCAGGCGAATGCGCTTGACGTTCAAGTCCGACAGGATTTGCGCGCCGATGCCGATCCACAGCTGCCGCGGTGCCGGCCCTTGCATTTGAACGGCGGCTTATTCCCCCGCCACCGTCATGCCATCAATTCTCAGCGTGGGGGACGCGATGGCGCCGCGGAATTCCAGGTCGTTGCCGATCTCCGCGATGTTGAAGAACATGTCCTTCAAGTTGCCGGCGACGGTGATCTCTTCCACCGGATAGGTAAGTTCGCCGTTCTCGATCCACAGGCCGCTGGCCCCGCGCGAGAAGTCGCCGGTCACGAGGTTCACGCCGAAGCCGAGGAACTCGGTGACGAACAGACCTTCCTTGATGTCGCCAATGATCTCTTGCAGGCTCTTGGCTCCGGGCTGGAGAAAGAAGTTGCCCGGCCCGATGCCCGGCGTTCCCGCCAGACCGCGCGAGGCGTTGCCGGTGGTCTGCATGTTCAGCTTTTTCGCGGTGTAGGTATTCAGCAGGTACGATTTGAGCACGCCGTTTTCGAGCACGACGGTCTTGCGGCTGGGCACGCCCTCCGAATCGAATGGGCTGGTGCCGAAGCCGCCGCGCATGGTGCCGTCGTCCACCACGTTGATGTTGTCGCCCGCAATCTTCTGGTTCAGCTTGCCGGTAAGGAACGACGCGCCGCGATAGATCGAGTCGCCGTTGACCGCCTCGAAGATGTGGCCGACGAGAGATCCGGCGACGGTGTGCTCGAACACGATGGGAACTTTTGCCGTCTTGACCTTGCGCGCGCCGATGCGCCGCAAGGTGCGCTGGGCGGCGATCTTGCCGACTTCTTCCGGCGATTCCAGTTTCTTCAGCGTCATCGCGACCGAATACCAGTAGTCGCGCTGCATCGACGAACCTTCCACCTGCGCGATAGGCACCGCCGAAATCGAGCAATAGGAGCGCTGGTAGTCGCCGACGAATCCGTGCGAATTGGCCAGCACCTTGTAGCCGATGGCCGCGTCGAAGGTGCCGCCTTCGGAGTTGATAATGCGCGGATCGGCGTCCAGCGCGGCTTTCTCGGCACGGCGCGCATAGTCGATGCGATCGGCGGTGGAAAGGGAGTACACGTCCTCGTAATAGAGGTCGAGGTCGCCTTCGAGTTTCCCCAGTTGCGCCGGCTCGGGTATTCCGGCGAAGGGATCTTCGCTGGTGACCTTCGCCAGCGCCAGCGCCGAGTCCACCAACTGCTTCACCCCTTCCGGCGTCAGGTCGCTGGAGTAGGTGCTGGCGGCGCGCTGTCCGAAAAAGACGCGGACTCCGATGGCCTTGGAGCCGGACTCCTTCAACGTCTCCACTTCGCCGAGACGTACGACGGTGGAGAATTCGCTGCCGTCCATGGCGACGGCCTCGGCGGCAGTGGCTCCGCCCTGCATGGCGCGGCGGACCACATCGGCGGCAATTTCCTTCAGATCGGTGGATGCGGTTGGCGCGGCGCCGGGGCTTTCTTCAGTAGAAACAGTCATGTATTAGTCCTACGTTGTCAGAGTGTCACAATGTCGTACAGATCCGAAGCGGATTATCAAAGGTTGAAGAGCAGGTCTCTCTGCCGTCCCTACGGGGCTCAGTTTACTTCCCACTTCACCCAGCGCTGAAGCGCTGGGCTAAGCTCTTTCGCCCCTTCGGGGCTGTTTTCTGTGTGCTTCCTGCCACGCTAGCAAACCGAAACGAGATCGGAATCTCCAGAGACGCTTTATCCGCCGGTCCCGCCGACGGTCAGCCGGTCCACCTTCAGCGTGGGAATGCCCACGCCGACGGGCACCGACTGTCCATCCTTGCCGCAGGTCCCAACCCCCTCGTCGAGTTGCAGGTCGCTGCCCACCATCGAGACCTTGGTCAGCACGTCCGGCCCGTTGCCAATGAGCGTCGCGTTTTTCAGCGGCGAAGTAATGATGCCGTTCTCGATCAGGTAAGCTTCCGAAGCGGAGAAGACGAACTTGCCGTTGGTGATGTCCACCTGTCCGCCGCCGAAGTTCGCCGCGTAAATACCGTACTTCACCGACTTGATGATGTCTTCCGGGGAGTCCTGACCGGCCAGCATGTAGGTGTTGGTCATGCGCGGCATGGGGATGTGCTGATAACTCTCGCGCCGCCCGTTGCCGGTGTTGGGAATGCCCATCAGCCGCGACGACAACTTGTCGGAGAGATAGCCCTTGAGAATGCCGTTCTCGATGAGCACCGTGTTCTCGGTCGGATTGCCTTCGTCGTCCACGTTGAGCGAGCCGCGGCGGCCGGGCATGGTGCCGTTGTCCACCACGGTGCATTTGTCGCTGGCCACGCGCCGGCCCAGCATTCCCGAGAACGCCGAAGTCTTCTTGCGATTAAAGTCGGCTTCCAACCCATGTCCGATGGCTTCGTGCAGCAGGATCCCCGGCCATCCGGGGCCGAGCACCACCTCCATTTCGCCAGCCGGCGCCTCGCGCGCATCGAGCTGAATGATGGCCTGCCGCGCCGCTTCCTTGGCGAAGTGCTCAGGCGACGCGTCCGCTTGGAAATAATCCAAAGCGACGCGGCCGCCGCCGCCAGCCGTGCCGCGCGCCGAGCCCGCAATTTGGTCCTTGGCGATGCAGAAAACGCTCATGCGCGCCAGGGGTTGGGCATCCTCGGCGAAGCTGCCGTCGGAACCAATCACCAGAATGTGGCGCAGCTCGTCGGCGTAACTCACGCGTACTTCATGAATGCGCGGATCGTAGGCGCGCGCCGCTTTGTCGGCACGTTGCACCAGGTCAACCTTGGCCAGCACTTCGGCTTCCACCGAGGGCAGCGGCACCGGATAAAGATTGTGCGCCTGCTTGTTGGTCAGTCCCACCACCGGCTGCTTCGCCGGACCACTGGCGATCAGCGCCGCGGTCCTGGCGGCGTGCAGGAGCCGCTCCGGCGAGAGGTCGTCGGTGTAGGCGTAACCGGTGCGCTCCCCCGCCAACACCCGCACCCCGCAGCCCGCCGAGATGCCCTGCGTGGCCGACTTCACCATGCTCTCGTCAAGCGAAACCGAGGTGGAAGTTTGGTATTCGAAATAGAGGTCGGCGAAGTCGCCCCCCGCGGAGAGCGCCGCGGAAAGATAGCGTTCCACGTCGGCTTGCGCCAGACCGTAGCGGTCGAAAAAGAACTTCTTGTCCATAGTCACACTCATTGGATGTCCGGCTGCCGGAGAAGACGCGGCTGACCGGCGGGACCCAATCTTCGATTATCACATAGGGCTGTGCTAAGGGAGGATGCGGACTTCTCAGGGTTGGATTACTCTTTCCGTGAAGAACAAGTCTGGGTAAGGTTTTACGGGTTGCTAAGAAATTGAATAGCAGATCCCTTGCCCGGCTGAACTTTACCCAAACAAGCGCAACAACGGCGCTCGTTGGGGACCGCAGTCGCTGACTCGGAATGACGAGAGAGAAGGACTTGCCGGCGCACCTGAAGGTGCGCCCTTCCATGCAAAACAGCGCCATCACTCCCAAGTATCTGGCTAAGATCCTGCAGCAATTCCTGGCGGACGCACCCCAGGCGGTGGCCATTGAAGACGGCGAATTGCTTTTCGAACTTGCCACCGCAAAGTATTCCGTCTCCGGCGAAGGCAAGTGCATTCTGCATTTGTGGTCAGAGGAGCGCAACGCCGTGCGGCGGGTGCTCGACGCGGAACTGAAGGGCCACACCCTGCGCCTTAGCGTGATGCGCTTTGGGCAGGCGCAGCCGCGGACGCTGGAGATCTGCGCCAACCCTGACCGGCGCAAGGGCGCCGCCAAGCATGCGGCTCGCACTCAGTATCAACACTTGCTGGAGCGGATCTTGCTGCGCGAATATCCCAGGATGAAAGTCGAGCACCTCAGCAGCAGCCCCGATCTGGAACATTCTTTCAGCCCGGTGTACACGCGCGCCGTGCTGCGGGCCGGTCGGTCGGCGTTTGCTGTGCTCGGCGTCAATGCCGAGGAGACGCAATCGTCGGTGGATGCAGTGCTCACCTTCGGCATTCTCTGGATGGATTACCAGCGCCAGCAGCTTGCCGGACGAGCTCACGTGGAAGGGCTGAAGCTGTTTCTGCCGCCGGGACGAGCGGAAATCGTGCGCCAGCGCGCGGCCCATCTTCATCCCGAGGCAGCCAAGTGGCAGCTCTACGAACTCGACGAACGCTCCGAGATCTGCGCGCCTCTCGATGTTCCCGATACCGGCAACATCGTCACCCGTCTGACCCCCGCGGTGGATGTGGAGGGCGCGCGAGTGCGCTTCGCTGCCTCCATTGCGCGCATTCGTGCGCTGGCGCCTGCGGCGGAGATTACGGTCGAGTCCGCCTCGGAAATCGTCTTTCGGCTCTTCGGCCTGGAATTTGCTCGCGCTCGTCTGACTCCGGTTTCAGGATCATTGCGCAATGCCGAGACGATCCTCTTCGGCATCGGCTCGGCGGAGTATGTCCTCGACGAAAACAGCGAAGCGCTGTTCCGGGAACTGGTGCAGGGCATCCTCGAGCAGCGCCAGCCCGACGGCTCGCCTACCAACCTGTTCTTCCGTCTGGCCCCCGAGCGCTGGCTGGAAACCCTGATCACGCGCGAGGTCCGCACGATCGACGAGAGGCTCGATGGCCGCTTCGTGTACTCGCAAGTGCCCGCGTTTGCGGCCTCCGATCGCGCCATGCTCGACGTGCTCACCTGCACGCTCGACGGCAGGCTCGCCGTCCTGGAGCTGAAAGCTAATGAGGACATTCACCTGCCGCTGCAAGGGCTCGACTACTGGGCGCGGGTGCGCTGGCATCAGCAGCACGGCGAATTCGCGCGCCACGGATACTTCGCTGGACGCGAACTGTCCAGCGCCCCGCCGCTGTTGTTCCTGGTTGCCCCGGCGCTGCGGGTGCATCCCGCCAGCGACGTTCTGCTGCGCTACCTCTCGCCGCGTATCGAGTGGACGCTGGTGCAAGTGGATGAGCGCTGGCGCCATGGCGTGCGAGTGGTGAACAAGAAACACGCAAAGGGAAATCGGTCCACGCGATAGCGAGTCAGCGATGGAGAATCACCAGCGGGACTTGATCAAGTTGGGCGCCGGTTTCGCGAAAGAGGCCACTTGTCGCGACTTGCCTGCTCCGATTGGCCGGCTTGGGAGTTCGCTGTCCTCGTTATCAGACGAGTATAGAAAATTCTCGATCTCATCGATCCGCTTGCTGGCGTCGCTGTAGCCAATGTCAATCAGATCCTTGGTGTACTTTGGTGTGAACAACAGATAACTCATCAGGTCCGAGCACGACGCTGCATCTCGTCCCAAACCATTTACAAAGTACTGAATCAGATACGGCATGTCCCGCTGGTGTTGCGCTGCCAGTTCTGACAAATCTACGGAGGGGGTGATGAGAAGGGGAAGCAAAGGCCGCATTTTTTCACATCCCTCAAGGCCATTCTGGCTGATGTGGCCCTCTCTGAGCAGTTGGTTCAGCCGCTCCAGGTGTTCGACATCGGTAGCGAGATGGTCCAGAAACATCACGTTAAAAAGGACTCCCATCACTTGCGCCAGCGAAGGGTCCTTTGGATCAGCGGCTTCGCTCTGATGTTCCTTATTTTCACAGCGAACACCAATGGCAAAAATCTTTCTTGCTCCCAGCCGTATGATCGGGCTGAGAGGTTGTTGCAGGCGCAAACACCCGTCGCCAAAAAAGGCCGCTCCTTTAGCGGTCTTGAGTCTTACCGGCTGAAACACCAAAGGAATGGCGGCCGACGCGCAAATATGATCGACGGTGATCTTTGTCGCCAGGGTCACCCGGCGGCTTCGGTTCCACATCGGGTGGCCTTTGGCGCCTTGAATGAAGAGGTAACTCTTGCCTGAGTTGTAGTTGGTCGCGGAAATAGCAAGTGCGTAGAGATGCTCACGCCGGATGTTGTCCTGGATTCGGTCGCAATCGAGGCGTGCGCGGAGATAGTGCTGCAAAGGACTGGCATCCAAGAAGGACCGGGCGTTACCTCCTCCAAGCACTGCCCCAAAAGAGAGATCAAATATCCAGGTAATCGAATTACGGGCCTGTGACAAAACATCACAGCGAAAGACATCGGTAGGCCGAAGGCAGGACCAAAGGTGGGCGAGAACCCTGGTGGCCAAAGCAAAATCGTCGCTACCGACGGCCAGGGCAGAACCATTAATCGCTCCGGCGGAAGCACCTCCTATTATAGGAAAAGGATTGCCGTGGGTTTGGACCCGTTCTATCTCGCCAATGCGCTTCAGAACACCGGCTTGATAAGCCCCGCGAGCGCCGCCTCCTGTCATCGCTAAGCCGAGCGCGTTTTCCATCTTCCTCCTGTGCTCCGCAAAGATCTCCACTGGGGCCGACAGCACTGTCCAAAAACTTGCAGCGGGAAGGTTGCGGTCGGCCCAGTAGGAGATTAGTACGGGGATAGTCGAAGATCAAGTGCTTGATTGGGTAGTGCGCTACTTGTCAAAGTAGCGCACTACCCTTGATTGTCGAGAGCCTGATGCTGTGGCTTAGCGCTGCTGCACCACAGACGTGACACGGCAGGGAAGCGGCTGCAGAGCACAGCTCATATGCCCGCGGCATCCCGACCATAAGCCTGCTCAATCATGCCGGGTTGCGCAACACGGTGCACACCGAAGCGCACAGCGCGCCACCGATGTTGAAGGTCGCCGCCAGTTTGGGATCTTTCCTTTGAACTTCCTTTGCCGCTTTCCCTTGCAGTTGCCGGAAACACGAACCCAGCATCGCGACACCCGTCGCGCCCACGGGGTGTCCTTTCGCGATCAAGCCGCCGGACATGTTGATGGCGCAGTCTCCATCGACATTGGCTTTGCCTTCCACCCAGTATCGTGCTCCCTTGCCGGGTGAGGTTTTGCCGAGGACTTCCGTTCCAATGGCCGCGGCCACGGTGAAACAGTCGTGGATCTCCGCCACATTCACATCGGCGGGCAGAGCATCCGCCATTTCGTATGCCTTCCTCATTGCGCGGTAGGCGCCCGTAGGAACCAGCGTGTTGCGTCCTTCCTTCTGCAGAGGGTCGGTGGCTTGCGCATAGCCCGCGATCTCGACGCACTCCGATTTCGCGATGCCGAGTTTCCGCAGCCCTTCTTCCGTGGCCAGGATGAGCGCGGCATAGCCATCGGTAATCTGCGAGCAGTCGTAGGTTTTGAGAGGCAGACCATCCACCACGTAACGATTGATGCCCTCGATCTTCATGGCCTGTTCCAGCGTGATCTGCACTTTGTTCATCTGGGCCAAGGGATTGTATTTCGCATTCTGATATTCGTTGACTGCAATCTGCGCCAGGTCGCTTTCGCTGGCGCCATACACCTGTATGTAGCACTGCATGATCTCTGCAAACAGATGCGGGAAGATAAAAACTTTGCCGGGCCGCTCGTCGGGATGCGAATAGTATCCCAGGACCTCGCCGATGAGCTTGCCGTCCATCTTGCCTTCCTGGTTGCGCATTTTCTCGTAGCCGATCGCAACTCCCACGTCGCCCACGCCGCCTAGCAGTTTGTAAATCACCGACAGCACCGCCTGACCACCGGAAGCACAGGCGTTCTCGACCGACTCGATCGGTTTGCCCTCCAATCCGGGAACTGTGGCCATCAGGCCCGAGAGCAGGCCTTGCTGGTTCAAGGTAAAGTTGCAAGCCGAGCCGACCGACCCGGTGTCTATGACCGAAGGCTCAACTTTGATCTCCTGACAAACGCCGCTGACCGCATTAGCCAAAATCTGAGGCACGGTCATATCCATGAGCTTGCCAAACTTGGACTGGCTGTAGGCGGCGATATAAATGCGCTGGTTCATGATTTCCTCCTGGCTCCGCTCTCCGAAACCCTCTCGGATTCGGCCGCCGTCTCCAGGCGAGCTGGCGTCCCCGCGGGTTCCCAGAATTTGCGAATGTCTCTTTCTATCACGGTAGCATTGCACGCGTATGTGATTCAAATCACGCATGCATTTCGCGGGGCTGATTCTCTGCGACATTGTGGCGCATTGGGCAGAGGTGTTTTCAACTCCAAGCTGTCCAGAACGCCCGGCAAACATAAGAAAGCCGGAGCGTTATCGCTCCGGCTATTGGACTCTACCGCTTAACCACGGAGGAGGGTAGGACCTAGAGATTCATCTTGCGCCGCATCACGCCAAGCGCACCCAGAAGACCTGTGCCGAGCAGGATCATCGTGCCTGGCTCCGGGGTTGTGCCACTACTGTTGCCGATCAGAGTGAACGCCATGTCAGCGGCCAATTGTGAACGTACTTGGTTAAAGTCCTGGTAGGCGATGCCATCGCCACCCGTACCGCTTGACCAGCCCCACTGCGGCGGGAAGCCGAGGTCCGGGTACACGTCCAGCCAGTACTGAGTGTGGCCGGTAACCGCGAAGTTCAGGCCAGTGATGTCATAGGTGTAAGTCGGGAAACCACCGTAGGTGCCGAGGAAAGTCTCGCCCCCGGTACCCGCGACATGGAAGGTATCGATCAGGCCGCCGGGCTGGCCGGAACTGTCGCCGTACAGGTTAACAGTCCAACCCGTGATTGGACCCTGCGACGGCGGGTTGAAGTATTCGCCGGTGAACTGCACTTCCGTAATGGTGGAATTGCCGCCCAGCGTGAAGTTGTCATATACCTGGGCGAAAAGGCCGAATCCATTGCTCTTTATGCAGCATTCGACCGAGGCTAAATCGCGCGTAATTTGTAATATTTGCTGCAACCGACGAAAATATGCCAAGTACGATAAATGTGAGCAAGTGCCTAGTGCGCAGGGGTTTGCATTTAAGGGTTAAGCAGTTTCTAGCGACGAGATGCCACTTTAGTGATGGGTAGAGACCACTGGCCGCTAGCGGTTTGCCTGCCGTAGTCAGTCAGGCAGTTCGCCAGGAGAGATGTTATCGACATAGCACCACATCCAGGCTTCTCCCGGTTCGATGGAGCGCATTAGCGGATGCTGCGTTTTATGGTAGTGCTTGGTGGCATGTTTGTTCTTGGAGGAATCGCAGCAGCCCACGTGTCCGCATTCCAGGCACAGCCTCAGATGTACCCACCTGTCTCCGATTTTGACGCAGTCCTCACAAACGTGAATTTTGGTGTGCGTGATCTTGATCTGGTCGAGATGAGTGCACGCGTTCGCCATCTTGTTCCTCCCGGTCCACCTCAACGCTCTAAGGCTTTACGGTCCCATTTCGCCAGCGTGGCCGCGGCGTCGTAGGTGGTTTGCAGAAAGTCCATCAGTGCAGCCTTGGGCGAGGCAGCCGTGCGCACGTCGTTGTACATCAGCAGGTACTCTTTCATCTGCGCATGGTAGAAAGCCGCTGCTGGCCCAACACGCTGCTCCGCAAAACCGGGCGGCTCGGGCGCGGCGTAGGAGTAGAAGGCTGGCCCCTTGATGTCGCCTCCGCCGGGCCAGAACCCGGCACTGCTGACCTCGTGGGAGTAGGCTTCCCGGGTGATGCGATCGGCGCCAGGCCGCTCCGGCGCCACTCTCCCCGAGAAGCGCGTAACCGCATGATCGAAGCTTCCCCACCAGAAATGCACCGGGCTGACTTTGCCTATGAAGCGCGCCCTGAATTCCTTGAACACTTCGTCCACCCACGCGAGGATGAGCCAAAAGCGATGCACCGCCTCGGCGTCATAGGAGGCGTGCGTGTGGTCTTGCTCAAACGGAATTGGCTCGGGGATTTCGACCGGGGTGGTCCAAATCTTTACATTCAATCCGAGTTCGGCGAGCGCTGCCGTGAACCTTCCATAAAACTCGGCGACGCTCTGCGGTTTTAAGTCCAGGACTCGCGTTCTGCCGTCCGAGGTTTCGATGATCAGCTTGTGGTCCAGAAAGTCAAACCGTATCTCCACCCCTCGGTCCTGATACGGCATCACCAAGGTCGTCATGCCGCGGCCGGTGACATAAAACGTCACATTCCACCAGTGGTTCACCAGGGGGCAAAGTTTCAACCGGACCTTGCCGACGATCTGCGTCCACATGTGCAAGGTCGCCAGAGTGTCTTTCCAGCTTTCGAAGGGCAACGCGGGAAGCGAGTCGGCATCGTTCGTACTGTGCGGGACGAACTCTGGCGCCATACGATATTCCCTTTCTCGCGAACAATGGACACGCGTCGGCGGCACCTGGATGGCACATTCGCGCCGCCGGGTTCAATGCCTGTTCCAGAGCATGCGCTCACAGGGTTGATGTATTTTATTACAACCAATTTCGGGCTGCGATTCGGAAAGGCAAGTGAGGGGAAGAAGAACTGCGGCGCATCGGAGTGACTGGCAGTTAGCGCAAAAAATCCCCAGCTCGTCGTAACGGCTGGGGAACATCACCTCCGACTCCAAGAAGTTGGGCGGATGGACAAACCCCTCTGAATTGCCCCGACAGATGCGTTTGTCGAACCCCCATCCGCCCATCGTGTTCTGCTGAGAAAGGTTATGCGTGCAGATTTTCGAGGTTGTCAACAAGATGTAAACATTCTGTAGCTTTTCGATCACCGAGCGCCATGTCGGTGTCATCAATGCGCGAGCGCCCCGTCTCAACTTGGACCCATGTGTTGTCCAGGCCTCACACCATCATTTACGAATGCTTCCGGTAACTGGCCCGTAGTTCTGCGACAATCTCCTGCGCCGCCCGGCGCGCCTCGTCCAGCTTCCCCGGCGGAAACGAGACCGCCCCCACGCGCGCGTGCCCGCCCCCGCCGTAGCGCTCGCAAATCCTGGCCAGGTTCTCCATGGGCTCGACCTTCGACCACGGATTGGAACCCACGGACACCTTGGTTCGGAAGCTGCTCTTGCTCAGGCCCACGCTGTAAACACAGTCGGGGTGCAAATAATAGGGCACGAATTTACTGTAGCCCTCAAGCTCATGGTCGGTTACGTCGAAAAAGATGGTGCCGTCCTTGCACTGGGCACGTTCGCGCAAAATGTCGATCGACTGGAGGTGCCGTTCCGTCAGCGCCGGAATGCGCTCGGCGATCATCGGCTGGGCGACGATTTCCGCCAGCGACCGGTAAGCCAGCATCGGGATTAGGGTGGGGATGAACTGTGGGTCCTGGTTCGCCTCGATCACCATGGTCAGCTTCATCGCCGGCTCCTTCATCTCGACGGCCGCCTGCGGATCGCTGTAGAGGGCGCCATCGATAATGTCGGCCCACTCAATCAACTCCGCCACCGGCGCCGGATCAAAGCCGAAGCGATTCTCGGTCACGGAAGCGATGAACTTTGTGCAGGAGCGAAAATCGGGATCGTAGAACTTGGTGTTGCTCAGTTCCTGCTCGAAATGGGAGGCATCCTCCGGCGTCAGGAAGGCACTCTGGTGATGGTCGAACCACCAGGTGATGCGGGGCGACGAGGAGTATTTGAAATCGACAATGGCGTTTTCGTCGCCGGTGAAATCGTCTTCGTTGAACAGCGCGCCCGCGCGATGGACCAGCCCAACATATTCGAATTCGGCGTCGCGGATGCGCTCGCGGTAGAAACGCGAAAACAGCGCCGCCGAACAAGCGCCGTCAAAACATTTATCGTGGTAGAAGACTCGTACCCTCACAAACCCTTTCGCCTATGCGGGATCCTTCGTCCGGAACAAGCTTCACAGAATAGCGCTTTCGCCAAACAAAAAGTAGGTGGAAATGACATTTTTGGAAAGGGAAGCGCGGGGAGGCTGAAACAGTCTTCCACGCAATCATCTGGCCAAGGGGAGCTATTCGATTTGCACCAACGGGCCGGTATCCACCGACGACTGCGGAGTCTGGAGGGTCTGGGGGGCCCGCCAGAAATCCATATACGACACCTGATGCACGCAGGAGACGGTGCAGTGCGGGGCGCAACTCTTCTCCGTGAGGAACTCGCGCCGGATATCGGCAACCGAATAGTGCTCCAGCGGGACGGCGGGATAGCCGCGCTGCTGCGAACAGTAGTGCACCAAACCGTCCTCGCAAATGTAGAGATAGCGCGCTCCGGCGCGGCAGCGCCACTGGTTCGGCTTGCCGTTGGCGATGTTGTTCTGGAACCAGTTGAAGCGCGCGTAGTGGTGCTTCTCAAGTCCCTTCATCTTCAGGAATACTTCGCGCTCGACCTCATTGAGCGGCTGAAGCTGTCCGTCGCCGTCGTGGATGATGCCGATGGTGGAAGTGAAGCCGAGCTGCACGGCGCGCCTGCCCACGACCAGCGCATCGTGTGGATTGTGCGTGCCCGCGCCCACCACCGAGTTGATGTTGACGTGAAAGTCGGCATGTTCGGCGAGCAGTTGCAACTTCTTATCCAGTACCTTCAGCGACTTCTTGGAGACATCATCCGGCACCACGTTGTCAATGCTGATCTGCAGATGGTCAAGGCCGGCGCGATTCAGGCGCTGAATGCGGTCCGCGGTGAGCAGATAACCGTTGGTGATCAAGCCCGAAAGTATGGGATAAGTGCGGATGTGCGCGATGATCTCGTCGAGTTGCGGGTGCAGCAAAGGCTCGCCCCCGCTGAGCGTGACAATGGTGGTTCCCAGGCGCGCCAGTTGATCGACGCGATGCTTCATGATGTCCAGAGCAACGGGCTTGGAAAAATCGTCGTACTCGTTGCAATATTCACAGGCGAGATTGCAGCGGCGAATTGGGATGATATGTGCCAACACCGGGTGGTCGGTTGAGACCAACCCTTTGGCGATCATCTTTAATTCGCGAAGCCGGCGCTTGAAGGCAAGCACGCGCCGCCGCACCCCTGATGACGATTTCGGCATACTAAACTCGTTCCATTACACCACATCCGACATGGGGCTTGGAAAGCGCTTGCCTTTGTTCGGGGAATTTCCGCCAGCGAGTGGAGTCAGACGGCATCCAGGCGGTTGCCGGGCTGGCTCATTTCGGCGCCAAGCGGCTGAAGGCCGGGAACCAGTCTTTTCTAATCGAAGAATGAGCCTGAAGGAAGCCTGAGCGGGTGGCCGAGGAAAGCTCCTTTCAGGGTTTGAATTTAAGAAACAGTCTAGCAGTCGTCGAGGCGGTGGGAATGTGGGAA
>JBEKNL010000071.1:0-20610 GCA_049522855.1 Candidatus Korobacteraceae bacterium | reverse complement strand
CTGAACAACAAAGCCAAAGTCACCATGAGAAGATCCTATGGATTTCGCACCTTCCGCATCCTGGAACTCGCGCTCTATCACTCACTTGGCAAACTACCCGAGCCGGAGCTTACCCATGATTTTTTCTAACGAATCCAAAATTTAAGGCGGTTCCAGACGGGATGCTATTTCGCAGTTTCGGCGGGGGCCGCCGGCTGAATATGCGGCTCTTCTATGGTCGTCGAAGGATGCTTGTACAACCCCCGGAGATCGTTCCAGCGGACCGCCAGCATCTCCACGCCCATCTTCAACCCGTCGCGAATAGGACTGATCTTGGAACGGTGATCGTGTGCCCACTCAACCGGGACCTCGATGGTGCGCAGCTTGAACTTGTTGGCCAGAAACAGCAGCTCCGGGTCGAATCCCCAGCGCTCGACGCGTTGCCGCGAGAAGACGGTCTGGGCCGCCGCCCGGGTAAACGCCTTGAAGCCACATTGGGTGTCGCGATACTTCAATCCCAGAACCATCCGCAGCGCGAGATTGAAAAAGCGCCCGTACAACTGCCGGTGCCATGGCTGGCGTTCAGTTTGCAGCGCAGCCTCGAGCCAACGCGAGCCGATGGCGACGTCCGCGCCCCGGTCTATGGCGGCGAATAGCTTGTTTGCTTCGTAAATTGGCGAGGACAGGTCCGCATCGGTAAACAGCAGAATATCGCCGTTGGCGTGCAACATGCCGTTACGCACACTGTAGCCCTTGCCGCGATTACCGGGGTTCTCCAGCAATCGAGTCTGGGGATATCGGCTGGCAATGCTGCGTGCGATTTCGGCAGTGTCGTCGCTGGAGCCGTCATTGACGACGATCACTTCAGCCTGGATCTGCCGTTCGCGGATGTAGGCAAAAACTTTGGGGAGCGAAGTTGCCAGTCGCTCGCTTTCGTTGTAAGCCGGAATTATGAAGCTGTAATACATCTGCAACCTAGACGCTGGCTTATTGTATTCCAGTTGTCAGAGAGTAAAGGTTCGTTCGGGGAGGGGTGCGCGCTGCCAGCGAACCGGCGAACCGTTAGCCCGGAATGCCGGATCGCACTTGCAGCGGCGGCAGCCCGGGATTAGCCTTCCCTTAGCGATGCGCACCGCTCACCTTCTCGGCGTCCTGCTGTTGTTGAATGTTGCCCTCAGCGCTGCGTCCAAACCCCACGTGGTAAGCCTGGGAAAGCCGCTGCCGGTCAAGCTGTTCGTCGGCGCTACGGAAACCAGAACGATGGATATTACGGTCTCTCCTCTCTTTGTGGATGCGAAGCTGAAAGAGTTTACGACCGGCAGATCACACGACGTCACCGACCGGCAGTTCGTGGTGCGCCGGGCTTTTCGCATCAATGACGCACTTCCCGACGAGGCACGCAAGTCTCCGAAGTGGCTTTGGCAACTTGGTGGGTGGCTGCTGGTGGACCGCAGTTCCGGAAAGATCACGCCAACCAAGTTATCCGATTTTGACCCGTTCTACTCCGAGGTAAGCTGGTACCGTGACTATGCGGCGTACTGCGGCATCACGGCCAATGGTGAAAAACTCGACGCCGTGGTCGTGCAAATTGGCGTCAAGAAGCCACTGTATCGCAAAGAACTGGGGAAGGCGAATGGCGGCGAACAGCCCGATTTCCGATTGTGCCGCCCCCCACTGGGAGCGTCAACCGGCGCGCGTCACTTTCCTTCCCAAGGTTGGTGACAAGCTCAGCGTCACGGTGAGGGGCCGCTTTGTTGACGAAGTGGCCGACGACGATTCCGACGAACCTTGATTCGGACGAACTTGAGACGGAGTGCAACTTTCCATTGAAGACCCTTGACGAACTGCTGCGCGACGCCGAGATGGCCCACGGACATCTCTGTGCTGGGCAGGTGCTGGGGGTTCGTCTGGCCATGCTCGGACTGGAACTGTTGGGCATCGATGATCCGCGCGGGAAAGATCGCAAGCGTCTCATCACCTTTGTGGAGATAGACCGCTGCGCCACCGACGCCGTTGCCGTCGTGACCGGATGCCGGTTGGGCAAGCGGGCGCTCAAGTTCCGGGACTGGGGTAAGGTGGCCGCAACCTTTGTCGATCTGGCCTCGCAGCGAGCGGTGCGAGTCTGCGCCCGCGAAAGCTCGAAAACGCTGGCGCGGCAAATGCATCCTGAAATCGAGAACAAGAACCAGCAGCAGATGCTGGCCTATCGCGAGATATCGAATGACGACCTGTTCACGGTGCAGTGGG
Organism: Candidatus Korobacteraceae bacterium; assembly: GCA_049522855.1. Classification (GTDB taxonomy): domain Bacteria; phylum Acidobacteriota; class Terriglobia; order Terriglobales; family Acidobacteriaceae; genus Bog-257. Next base: position 18,384 of record JBEKNL010000071.1, on the reverse strand, counting down.
TGAAGGTCGCTCTGCCGCCGGAGGAGTTGCCCGGCTACAAAGGCGAACGCATCGTGTGCCAGCAATGCGGCGAAGGCATCAACTTCCAGCGCGAAGTACGGCGCAACGGAAAGACGCTCTGCCGTGCTTGCGCCGGAGAACGCTATTACGAACCCTGGCCCGGCCAAAGGAAATAATTATGCGCTGGAATCCCGGAAGGGGTATATAGTGTGGGGCTAGTGGGGAGCTATTAAGCACTGCATAAGAAATGTCCTCTACCGCGGTGGAAGCGCCGGGCTTCAGTCCGGCGAAATAGATTGGCACCCCAAATGGCTTTAGCCATGATGGGCCGGGGTTAAAGCCCGCTCTCCAATGCGGGCTTGCTACACGGCTGAAGCCGCGCCCTTTGACCTGTTCTTGCGGATATTTCTATTGCAGTTGTCGATAAAACGCAAATTCTGGCCTAATATGCCGCCGCTGCCTGCGGCTGCAAGAAGGAGAACCTCATGAGTGACGAAGCCGAACAGGAGTTGAACGCAACGGTGCTGCAGCAGACCGGCGCGGCCATCGAAAAGCTGGCAGCCATCCCGACTGCCTTCAGCGCCGCGTATCAAGCCTTTCTCGCTGGCGACGCAGCCAAGTTTGGAGAAGCGCTCGGCGAGGCCGGAATCGAGGGCCAGTGCCACCTGGTTTGCCGATTCTTTTGTCGGAAGCGCTGTGTTGGAGCCTGCCGCAAGTTTTGTCCCAAACCCTCTACTGTAGAAGTGAATGCCGAGGAGGTCCTGGGCTTCGCGAAGGCGGTCGGACCTTTGCTTCGTGATCAGACATTTCTCAGGCGGCTGTGTGATATCATCCAAGCGGGAAACGTCGAGGCATGGAATCAGGAGATCGCGAAGAACAATCTGCAACAATACTGTTACCAACTCTGCGTCATCCTGTGTGCCGATTGTTGCGAAAAGCATTGTAGTAAGGTCTGCCCGCCAGATCCGCTGATCACGAGAGTGGCAAATATTCCGATTGCCCAGATCGATGCTCTGGGTTTCGGGCACGGACCGGACGCCCTCCATGCCGGCCTGGTCCCTAGCGACAATCCCGCCGCTGGAGTCGGCGACCACCCTTTTGGGGGCCTGGTGGAGCTCTGGGGCATTTTCAATATGCCGACGGCAACGGAGTACCTAGTGGAGGTCTCCACCAACCCTGGCGGCCCATACAGCCCCATTCTGGTGGTGCCGCAGTGGGGCTACGACTCGATCGATACTACAACTGGTAAAACGAGTCAGCCCCCGCCTCCCACCCCCCCAGACCCAATACAGCCTGAGCCTGGCACTTTTGAGTACTTCCGCACCCGCAGTCAGTCCACCGGGCTTGACCCAGGGTGGTTCCAGATTAACCAGATCCAGGATTCGGACGGCGGCAGGCTTACAACCGGGGAGAAGGTCCTGCTGACGTGGCCGACGGCCCCTCCCGACGGAGTGTATTACCTGCGCCTTCGCGTGCGAGACGGTATCACCACACGGGTCAGCAGCCCGCAAGTGGTGCTCCTGGACAACACCGGTCCGTTCCCCCTTCCGCGACCCATTATCACGCTGCAGCTGCAGAAGTCCGACGGTACGCTCGTCCCATTGAAGTGCAGCAATGTCCACAAGGGCGACGGACTCATCCTGGTTACCGTCCAGGCCTACGATCCGAACATGAGCTCGATCGCGGTCACCGCCCGGGGAAATTCGGGGCTCTCGGTTCCTGTAGTGAGCACCACATTGGTACCGCTCTCGGAGACTTATAACGGGGTTATCACCAATCAGGGCTATGTGGTTCCGACAAGCTTCTTGTGGGACCCGTGGAGCGATCCCAACATCGTTCCGTGCTGCTATCTGATTTACCTTGAGATATGGGACCGCACCATCATTAACGGCTCTTGGAGTGGCGGACACTACAACGCCGGATGGGAGGCCATTAACATTGGTCTCTGACAAATAACGCTGTGGAGTCCATTTGACCGGCGATTGGGATGGCATGCCCAGGGCGAGATCGAATGGACTCCCAGTTCTATTCCGCCACCGTCCCCGCCATCGCATGTTCCGCCGCATGCCCCACGCGCAACACCATGGGCTCGTCGAAGTGCTTTCCCAGTATCTGCATCCCGATGGGCAAACCCTCCTTGCTGTTGCCGCAGGGAATGGAAATTCCCGGAATGCCGGCCAGGTTCGCCGTCACCGTGAAAATGTCCGCCAGATACATGGCGAGTGGATCGTCCATCTTCTCGCCGAGTTTGAATGCGGGTGTCGGCGCGGTGGGCGTAACGATGGCATCCACCTTGGCAAATGCCTGATGGAAGTCGCTGGCCAGCAAACGCCGTACCCGTTGCGCCTTCAGGTAATAGGCATCGTAGTATCCCGCGCTAAGAACGTAGGTGCCAAGCATAATGCGCCGCTTGACTTCCGCTCCGAAACCCGCATCCCGCGTGCGCCGGTACATTTCAGCCAGAGTCTTGCCATCCGCCGCGCGGGCCCCATAACGCACGCCGTCATAGCGCGCCAGGTTCGATGAAGCTTCGGCGGTGGCGACAACGTAGTACGTTGGGATGGCGTATTTCGTGTTCGGCAGCGATATCGGCACGATCTCGCATCCGGCCTTGGCCAGCTCCTGGATGCCCGCTTCGACTGCTCTGCGAACTTCCGGATCGAGTCCTTCGCCGAAATATTCTTCCGGCACTCCGATTCGCAAGCCGCGCACCGGCTGGCCAATCTGGTCGAGATAATTGGGTACGGGAACGTCGGCAGACGTCGAATCGAGTGGCTCGCGGCCAGCCATGCACTGCAACATCAGAGCCGCATCTTTCACGCTCTTGCCGAATGGCCCAACGTGATCGAGCGATGAAGCGAAGGCGATAAGCCCGTAGCGCGATACTCGTCCATAGGTTGGCTTCAGCCCGACGACGCCGCAGAATGCCGCCGGCTGCCGAATTGAGCCGCCAGTATCGGAACCGATCGAAGCCACCGCGGTTCCGGCGGCCACTACCGCAGCCGATCCGCCCGAGGAGCCGCCCGGCACGCGCGCGTGGTCGCGCGGATTGTGCACCGGGTAAAAGCCGGAATTCTCGTTCGACGAGCCCATGGCGAACTCGTCGCAATTGGTCTTGCCCAGAATGATGGCCCCGGCTTCCTCCAGCCGCGCCACCACCGTGGCATCGTAGGGCGCGACGAAGTTTGCCAGAATCTTCGAACCAGCGGTGGTCCGCACGTCTTTCGTCGCGAAGACATCCTTTACCGCGATGGGGACGCCAGCCAGGGGCGGCAGCGCATCGCCTTTGTCGGCCAGCGCGTCAATCCGGGCCGCCTGCCGATACGCGCGCTCCTTGCACAAGGTGAGATAAGCGCCAATGGCGGCATCTTCGGCGTCGATCTTCTGGTAAAAAGCGTCCACCAGCGCGGTCGCCGTGGTCTGCTTCTCCAGCACGGCCGTGCGGGCGGAATCAACTGTCAATCGATCGATGTTCATGTAGAAGCTATCTCACAAATTGCTATTGAAGGCACGGCTTCAAGCCCTTCCTAGCCGCGCTCCAGTTCGTCGAGCATGGCTTCCATCTCCGTGAGGGCGTGCTGATTTCGGGTGCGACGGGCGCATTCGATGCCCTGCTGCAACAGCGACTGCGCTTCGTCTTTGCGCTCGGCGCGAGCCAGGGCCTGCGCCGCCATGAAGTATCCGTTGGTGTAGTCGGGGTGGACCGCCAGCAAGCGCTGGAACTCGGCGAGCGCAGCGTCGGTCTCGCCCGAGCCCGAGTACTCCAACCCTAGAGCGTAGCGCGCAAATGCGTCATCGGGATTTGCATCCAGTATTTCTTTCAGCGCCGCCACGCGGTTCTCGTCGGGCATTATGTGTTCTCCGGTCTCGAACGCATGGTACTAGAGTAGCCAGTGAGTGCTCAAATTCGATCAGGTTCCGTGCACTGAGGTGGCGGCGCTTTTGCACTGTCAGTACAATGGCGTTGAACTCTTGCCGGTCCGCCGCGGCGGACGAGGATTTTGTGGCCTGCCCCTTCTTCATGCCAGAACAGCGATTCGAGTCCGACTGGCCGTTTCCGCAGCGGCTTCCCTTGGGCGCAGGATGGGCGGGGACGTGCACCGCTCCCGGTCATGAGGGCGCGCGGCCCAGTGACAAAGAGCTGAAGTCGGGCTGCAATCTCGGCTACGCGAACGCCTGCAGCCGGCTTCCTGCCGAGCGCCATGCCGATGCGGTGCGGTTTGCGCTGGGCAAGGAACGCGACGGCATTCTGCACGTGCTCTTCGTCTGCGAGCGCGACTACCTGCCGGCGGGTCACGGAGAGTTGCTGTACGAGACGGTGAGCACATCGTGGCTCCATCCGCATCCTGATCCGCGGGTGCAACGGATGGCCGAGTGTTACGTGCAGACGCAAAGAGCGCGCCGGGGAAGTTGTGCCTTGTGAGGAACAGCAGGTCGCCTTCGACAAGCTCAGGGCAGGCTCTCGACTCGCTTCCCCAAAGCCGGGCCGCTCGCTCGGCATGACATTTGATCATTAACCGCAACCGACAAGGAACGCCATGGAACAGAACGACGGCAACCTGCGACCGAGACCGGTGAGCGACTCAAAATCGGAAATGATCGAGCTCGTATTGCCCAATGACACCAACCCGCTGGGCGCGCTGTTGGGCGGCCGCTTGATGCACTGGATCGATCTTGCCGGGGCGCTGGCGGCGCATCGCCACTCCCACTCCTACGCTGTGACCGCTTCCATGGACCACATCGACTTTCTGGTGCCGGTGCACGTGGGCGACATGGTGGTCCTGCAATCCGCGGTCAATCGCGTATTCAATACTTCGATGGAAATTGGCGTCCGGGTCATGGTGGAAAACTACATCTCCGCCTCGCGACAGAAGGTCGCGACCGCGTATCTGACGTTTGTTGCCGTGGACCGGCACGGCAGAAGGCTAAAGATAGCGCCCGTGGTTCCTGAAACCGAAGAGGAAAAGAGGCGTTACGAAGGCGCTCTCCGCCGTCGTGAGGCCTCGCAAGCCGAGCGCGAGCGCCGCAAGGCGGACAGAGGGAATGAGTGACTTGCCAAATGTTCGGTGGGCCGGCCCGAACCTTCCTCTTCCCAGGTTAACGTCCAAAAGACGGACGCGAACCTGGGGCGCCAGGCAACGATTCTTGATCGTAACGCCAAATGGATCATTCACATCGCCAATGGGGAATATCCTCAGACGTACAACATCTTCGTTCCGTGCAAAGAATCATGAGACTACAGATCGGATTGCTAATGCTGGCGTGCTGCGCTCTGGCTGGGTGTCATACAAATCAACCACCGGTCACACGAGAGACCCTTGTCGGAAGCTATGTCTACAAATCTGAAGACCCTGAAGGCAGGGCGAGAGATCACGAGTGGGATCACCTGACTTTACAGGCAGATGGGAAGTATGACCTCGCCCAAGGAGGACCAACCAAGCCCAGATCTGAAACAGTTGGTGCGTGGACACTTTGGGCCGGAGGAGCCGACGGTCCAGAGGTCTTACTGGATCACGCGGGCTATCCGATTCAGATAAAGGGAAACGAAGTTAGGCTGTTGATCGATAATGATGTTGGGATATGGTACGCCAAAGTTAAGTGAATTGCTCCAAGCCGTCCTTCGGCGGCGGGTGTCCCATCCTTTCGCCCGCGTTTGACGCAAGGGTGGAAGGAAGTTACCTGCCCTGCTCGGCTCGTTTGCCCGTGAACCGGTAGGTGATGCCGTTCCATTCGTAATCGAAAACCACGTAGTTGGCGTATCCGTTGGAGGCGTCCGGGGCCTGCGGCACGCGCACCTCAATCACGCCTTTCACGACATCGGCGCTGGCGTTGCCGAACGGACTATCGCAGAATCCCTGGCCATCGGGACCTTGCTCCACTGACCACACCTTCGAAAATGTCGTTGCCGAATATTGCCGGAAGACGGTGAGAGTCAGGCAATTTTTCTCTCCCGTGTAGGTGACGAGCAGGACCTGATTTCGCTCGGCGAGACCCTCCACGTCCATGTCGGCAATGCGCGAGTCATCGTCTTTCTCATTGGCAGCGCGCGAGACCTGGCGCCACAGCTTATGTATGGTTCCGGGATCGAGTCTGGTGGCTTTCGCCCACTTCGCCTCGTCGGCCTTGCGCACCTGTTTCCAGTCCTGCGCGAGCGATCCCGACGAAATCAGAAGAATGCAGGCAGCGATGACGGCAAGACGGCCCATGGCCCATCTTCATTCATTGCGCAGCCCGGTTGCAAGGGCAAGATTTTAGAAGGCCATCTCATGAATTGTTTTGTATCAGGGCACGGCTTCAGCCGTGCCGGAACGGGTCAACAACGACCTGGGCTTTAGCCCCTGAGGGACCTACTCTTGTCAGGGGCTAAAGCCCTGAACTTTGCTCTGCTTCGTTCGGCACGACTAAAGTCGTGCCCTGATACGATTCGGAGAGATTTACCTGATACGACTCAGAATGATTTATGAGAGTTCTCGTTTAGTCATAGCGCTCGAACACGATCTGCTTACGGTCCCAGCCCAGCTCTTCTTTGAGCAGCTTGCGATTGGCGTCTACCATCTGATGCAGGCCGCAGATGTACGCCTGCATGTCGCTGCGGCCGGCGACGATCTCGCGCACATGGTCTTGCACATAGCCGCGGCAGCCGGTCCAAAGCTCGCCGCAGCAGCTGAGCGTCGGCACGTAGTGGAAGTTCGGGTTGTCCCGCGCGATGCGCTCGAACTCGTCGCGGTAGTAGAGGCTGTGCTCGTAGCGCGTGCCGAAGACCAGCCAGTATTGGTGGCCGCGATTGCGTTCCGGCTTCTCGAAGAGCCAATGAATGATGCCTCGGATGGGCGCGATGCCGGTTCCGGTGGCGATGAAAACGGCGCCCATGTGCGGCTCGCGCAAAGTGAAAAGGCCGTGCGGGCCGTGAAACTGGACGCTCGCGCCTTCCGGAAGATCGCACAGCCAGTTTGAGAGGAACCCCTCTTCCACCCGGTTCAGACACAGATCGAAGGTGGCGTTCTGGCGCGGCGGCGACGCGATGGAGTACGCACGGGTGTGTTCTTTGCCATCGGGCCGCGGCTGCTTGATCGAGACAAACTGCCCGGGAACGAAGCGGAATTCGTCCACCCCCTCGACGCTAAGCTCGAGATGCTTGGTTTGCGGCGACAGCAGAACCGACCGGCTCACGCGGGCGGTAAACATCTGCCGCTCGACAGGCGTGCGCTCCTGAACTTGGGTTTCCATGATTGACATTCATATAGATGCAGCGAAGGCGCAATCAGCCTCAGGATGACACTCCAAGAAAATACATGGGCTCATGAATAATCCAGGTAAAGCGCCGCTCTACCCTTCCTCGCAGGATACAGTTGCTTTGGAATCGCTCTACTCTTCGGGCGGCGTTTGGTCCGCTTTCTCTTTTGCGTCCTTCTCCGCCGCTTCGGCTCCGGGCATGATGTTGGCCAGCGGCGCCCTGCGCTGCTCCTCCAGTTCCGGATGCGGCAGAGGCTTGCGCGGCAGCATCTGGTCGCGCATGGCGGTGTTGTACACAAAAATGGCTTCCACCACCGCCGCCTGCGCCAAGTCCTCGGGTTGCAGGCGTTCGTAGGTATCCATGTTCGAGTGGTGCGTCCGTGAGCCATAATCCAGCGGGTCTTGAATGAACTGGAATCCCGGAATGCCGACCGCGTCGAATGCTTCGTGGTCGGTGCCTCCGGTATTGCGCATGGTCAGCGTAGTGACGCCAAGGTCCTTGAGCGGCTCAATCCACTGCGCGAAGATGGGCGCGATGGCCGCATTCTCCTGCAGGTAAATGCCGCGAATTTTTCCCGTGCCGTTGTCCACGTTGAAATAGCCGGAGATCTTCTGCTGATCGGGTTTGAGCTGCACCGGGCCGGCAGGTTTGCGTATCCACTCCGGCAACTTAAGCTGGTCGGGAGCGGTGGACAGCGGCACATTGCCGAAATGCTGCTTGACGTAACCGTAGGAACCGAACTCACCTTCTTCCTCGCCCGTCCACAAGGCCACGCGGATGGTGCGACGCGGCTTCACCTGCAGCGTGTTGAGGATGCGCATCACTTCCATGGCGACAACCGTACCTGCGCCATTGTCGGTCGCGCCGGTACCAGAAGCCCACGAATCCAGATGCCCGCCCATCATCACCACTTCGTCTTTCAGCTTGGGATCGGTGCCGGGGATTTCAGCGACGGTGTCGTAACCGTGCTCGTGCTCGCCAGTAAATTTGGTATCCACCTTCATTTCGATGGTGACCGGGACGCGCGCCTTCAGCAGCCGATACACGCGCCCATAATTCTCAATGGCCATGACCACCACCGGAAGAGGGTCGGCGTGCTCCCGCTTGTACGCCTCCCAGCCAAAGCCGGCGCCGCTGTCGTCGAAGATGGTGCCGCCAGAGCCTCCACCATCACGGCCGTCGCGGCTTGGGGTGACGACCGCCAGCGCATGCTCGTCCGCCAGAAATTGTCCGACCTTCCGTCGCAACTCCAGACGCTTCATGTACTGCTCGATGAAATCCCGGCCGCGCGGCTTGAGCGGGTACTCGGTAAGCTTCTTCAGTTCGGCGTCATCCAGGCGCGCGAAGAGCGGCTTATCGACGGGAGGCACATCGCGCATGGCGCCATACAGCACGATCTTTCCGGCCAGTTTGCCTTTGTACCGGTCGAGGTCTTTGGCGTCCTTCACGTCGATCCAGATCGCCGGCGCATTGATCGCGCCATTCGTCGCCGGAGACCACGGGGCTGACTGGGCGATGAACACCGCGGTGTCGGGCGCCGTCATACGGACCCAGGTGTTGAGTTGCTGCCACCCCATGCCGAACTCGCCCCAGTCCTCGAGGTGCGCATTGCTGCAGCCCATCGCGGTGAACTGATCGCGCGTCCACTCATTGGCGTGTTTCAGGTTGGCCGAGCCGGTCAGGCGCGGCCCGATGTCGTCGTCCAGCGCAGAGGCATACTCCATCACATGGGAGTGGCCGAGGCCTTCGTCGCGAATTCGCTGGTACATGCCGTAATCAAGGGTTTCACGCTGCGGTTGAGGCAGGGCATAGGAGGGCTGGTTCGCATCGTCAGCCGTTTTTTTGGCTTTGCTAGCTGCCGCGGCGGACAGAGTAAGAGCGAAACTAATCAGGAGAGACAAGCAGGCACGGAAGTATCGATATGGCATCGGCGGAAACGCTCCAGTCGAAAGTGAAAAATTCCAACGTTGCAGAGTATCAGATGAGGAAACGGCGCACCATTGCTTCACAGGTGCGCATCACGGATGCACCACGCGCAACCCAAGATATTTCTCGAAGGGATCGAAATCATGATCGCGATGGAGCAGCGAGTGCCCGGCCTCCAAACAGAAGGTAGCGATCAGGTGGATGGCAGCTTCGACGTTGCGCTCGAACGGATGCTGCACACGCCGGACCGCGAGCTCTATTTCCTGAATTCGATCAATCCATTTCGCCTTGAGGGACAGAAGACCGCCATGTTTGAAATGCTCGAACAGTTGGGTTGGGAGGCGCCGGACTACGTGATTGTCCCTGGTGGCAATCTCGGTAACACTTCGGCATTTGGCAAAGCATTTCTTGAGCTGCAAAAGGCTGGATTGCTGGGCAAAGTTCCGCGCCTCATCGTAGTGCAGGCGGAAGGCGCTAACCCGTTCGCACAACTGTGGCGCTCGGGTTCTTCTGAGCTCACGCCGGTGGAGCAACCCGAGACGGCTGCGACCGCGATTCGTATCGGCAATCCGCGCTCGTGGAAGAAGGCGCTGCGCGCAGTACGGCACAGCAACGGCTTCGTCATGGATGTGACCGACGAAGAGATTGCCGAAGCGAAGGCGATGATTGGGCGCGATGGCATCGGTTGCGAACCGGCGTCGGCCACTACACTCGCCGGGTTGCGCAAGCTGGTGGCGCGCGGAAAGATCGATCGCGATGCCACGGTTGTGGCCATTCTGACCGGCCACGTTCTCAAGGACACCGATTTCATCATCAGGTCGCAGCGGCTTGAGCACGGGCTCCAGGGAGAGGTGCAGGCATGAACGCAGCCAGGAAATTCAGCGTCGCACCGATTGCGTCTCGAGAACCATTCGAGATTAAGGTTCCGGCATCGATTGCGAATTTGGGCCCAGGTTTTGACACCCTCGCCGTCGCGGTGCAGTTGTATCTGCGGCTTTGCGTAAGAACGACCCCGGGACGCGGCAGGTTAGAGTTTCGTTTTGTGGGCCAGGACCTTTGCGGGGAGAACTACATCGAGCGCGCGTTCCGGTTCCTAGCGCGCCAGAACAGCAATTCGTTGCCATCTTTGTCCGTCGAGGTGCACAGTGAAATTCCCATGCGGGCCGGACTTGGCAGCAGCGCGGCCGCTACGGTAGCCGGTCTTCGGCTGTATGAGGCCCTAGCGGGACCGCTGCCAGTGCAGGCCATCATCAACGCTGCGTGCGCGCTCGAGGCCCACCCCGACAATGCCGCCGCCGCAGTGTTAGGCGGACTCACCTCAAGTTGCCAGCTCCCGGAAGGCTCAGTTTATGCCACGACGTTTCGATGGCCGGAGTCGCTGAGCTTTGTGGTGGTGACTCCGGACATCCCGCTGGCCACCGCAGACTCGCGCATGGTGCTTCCCAGTTTTGTTCCGCGAAGCGATGTGGTTTTCAACCTGCAGAGAATTACGCTGCTACTGCAGTTGCTGCAAAGTGGCGATTTCTCTTTGCTGAAGCAGGCGCTGGGCGATCGTTTGCACCAGCCATTTCGCCAGAAACTGGTGCCGGGGTTGGAGCAGGCGCTGCAACTTGAGCATGAGGACCTGCTCGGCGTTTGTCTTAGCGGGTCGGGACCTTCAATCGTGGCGCTGGCCGAGACTAACCTGCGGGAGATATCGGACTTGCTGGCGTCGGTTTATCGGACGCTGGGAATCGGCCACCAGATCAAGGCATTGACGGTGCATCAGGCCACCTCCAACCGAGAGGAGAAGGTCTTCAGCCGAGGGTTGGTTTGCTCCTAGATTGGTGCCCCAGGTTCGCGTCCGTCTTTTGGACGCGAACCTGGGGCAGAGGAAGGTTCGGGCAGACCCACCGAACATTTTCAACACACGATTTCTGGCCGTCCACTCCGATTCGATCTCCATCAGACCGCGTGACGTGACGAAATCTACACCCTTGCGGGTGCCGAGCGCAGTGACCCCAGCTTAGCCCGACAGAGGGGCGAACTTGGGGCACCAGGCTACTGTCGATCTCCTTTTCAAATGAAGAAGGCGCACAACCCGGGTCGTGCGCCTTTGCGGTTAGGTTAAGGTGCTGTTACTTGCCAAAGTTGAACATTATGCCGGTCGAGAGCCGGATGTTGTTCTGACTGGTGCTGAAGTGTTGGGTCCGCAGCCAGTCCACCTGGGCAAGTCGAACTCCAAAATGCTCGCCGATCGGAAGGTCGAGTCCACCGCCAAATGCCATGGCAAATGCAGTGTTGCCGCCCGAGGCTCCCAAGGCAGACGCATTAATGTGGTTTCCGCCAAATAGCGCGTGGAAAAACGGCGCAACGTGTTCTGTCCGATAGGTCAGGGTGGGCCCGAACAGGAAACTGTAGTCATGGACTGTAACGTGGGACGGCGAGCCGTAATAGCCGCCAAAATCCCCCGTGATTCCCAGCCACCTGTTGAAGTTCACACTGGCCTGTCCATTCCAGCCGTTCAAGCTTTTCCGGCCGGACAGACCCGATGTATCCACGCTCAGGTAGGAATACCCACCGAAGACTTCAGCGCGTGGAAAGTCGTTTTGTGCCAGAAGTGGCAGGGCGGCCATAAGCAGGATTCCAAGTATCACGATGCATTTGTTCATCATTCCTCCATGGTCGCCCGGTGCGGCACCTCTCGCTCCGGATGATGCTCATCCGAATCGAGGGCAGCCAGAGTCTACGCACTGGGCAACCCAGTTGGGGTAAAAGTTCAACTTAGCATAGCATTTGCGAGCAGCCTTTGACTGTGATGTGTGAGGGGAGATTCCGGTTAGTAATCACTTTTTCCCATTTTGGTATAGCCTGGTGGCCCAGCTTCGTCCGTCTGTTGGACGCTATCCGGGGCGGAGGAAGGTTCGGGCCGGCCTACCGAACATTTTCAATTCACGATCTCAGGCCGTCCACTCCGACTCGATCGGCACCAGTCGGTTCTCTGAAAGGTTGGTACCCAGGCTAGCCCAACAGAGCAACAAACCTCAGGCGCCAGGCTCCGGCATTGCGCCCTCGTTAGCTGCGCGCCAGACGCCTTACAGCCAGGCTCAGCATCAGACGCGTCATCCCGGTGAAGATCATGCTGATTCCGACCAGCGTACCCATCACCCATAACGAGCTGGAGGGCCACTGGCGCCAGACCAGCAGGCCGAGGATCAAGGTGACGATGCCGTCGAACAGAATCCAGCCCGATCCCGGGATAGCGCGGGTTGGGAAGTAAGCCACCAGGTCGAACACTCCCTCCACCACAAAGAAAATCGCCAGCGCCAGGGTGAATGCGGCAACCCCCAGCACGGGATGCAGCAGAAAATAGCAACCCGCGATCAGATACAGAACCGCGACCAAAAGCTTCCAGAGTATGTGCCCGACGCCTTTCGACTGGAAGGCATGGATGAACTGATCCAAGCAGCGGTTGATTCTAAAGCGGTTCACGATGAAAAAAGAAAACCATCACGAGTTTCGACAAGAAAACGGAAAAATCAAGTACTAGATAAAGGAGGTTGTATGAAACAACGAAAAGTAAAGGTCACAATCTGGACTCGGGTTCCAAAGAACAGCAAGCTGCAATATGTCAAGGCGAAACCGCGGACCGTGTACGGATCAGAAGCAAAATTCGTTTTGCGGTTCGACGGCAGGTGGCAGAGCATCGACGCCACCACATACCGCGAAGCGACAGAAGCAGCGGCGCGGAAACAAGCGGAATTGATCCTCAACCCGACAAGCGGACCGACTCGGAAGGTCGTCCAAAACAATGAACCTCTGAAACTGGTGACTGCAATCGAGCGCTGGTTGGATGGAGTTTCAACCCACAAAGCAGCGCAGACGTTTCTCTCTTATCGCGCCAGCGCTGGCAAATTCTTGAAAACTTGCACGAAGGAATTTCTCTCAGAGGTCAACGATCAGGACTTGGACACATTCGCGCAGAGTATGAAAGCAGGAGGGCTCGAGCCCAGAACGGTTTTTAACCGCGTCCAACACATCACCAGATTCCTGCATTCGCACAAGATCGAAGTCCAGTTCAAATCGCAAAAGCCAAATCAGACTCTGGTGATTGCCTACAACCAAAAACAGCTTAACGATCTTTTCGACGCCTGCACGTCTGAGGAAAGTCTGCTCTTTCGGACATTCCTCTGTTCGGGTCTGAGATCGGACGAGCTTCGCCACACCAGGAAGGTGGATGTAAACAACGTCCTCCACATTCGCGCCTATGGGGGCTGGACTACGAAAGGACGCGCAGACCGTTCCGTAACGTTGCCATCCTCTTTATTAGCGGAACTCCGTGAGCATATCGCGTCGCTTCCCCACGACACCATTTACCTGTTCCCTGATCCCGATGGGAAGCAAGCGAGCCCTGCGCGGTATTTGAAGCTCTTGAAGCGGATCGTCAAAAGAGCAGCACTGGACGAGGAGGAGTATTTCCTCCATCGATTCCGCAACCCACGCAAATGCCCATCGCATATTCTGAACCGCAACATATTCAATTTTGTGCAGCATGACATGCAAACGAGGTCACGCCTGTTTTTCTCGGGGTTCGCCTATATTTACCGCACCGACACTCGTGAGTTGGTGAAATTCATCAACAACTCGCCCACCACCACCGAGTTCTTGAAACAGTACGGACTTTTGGCAACGGAAGATGCCACCAAACTGGTAGGCGCGAATCTTGAAGCCTTTCTTTTGGACAAGAAAAATGTGGAGGCAATGTCCATCCACAAACTGGGCTGCATTACCGCGCTGAAGCCCAACACTTATACTTGCTTCGTCAACAAAGGGGATGGTCAGATGTTCCGTATCACCGCCAGCACCATCGATGTGGCGGCTAATGGCGCCGACGATATTTTCATGCTGGACGAGGAACTGGAGAAATGGCCTGATCTTACGGACGCCAACCTCAAGTACATGGAGGAACTCCGTGCCACCCTCGGCAAGGCGTGTGTACAGGTCACAGACACCCCTCTGTGCCGTCACCTGACATCCCTTTATGAAAAGCAGTCGTTGATCGAAGCGCAATGTGTGCAGATGTCATTTGCCCGATTCATGTTCCACTGGGTGGCCAATAGCTGCGAATTGTGGCCGATTGAGTTCAATACGGGGCTGCAGAATGCAGGAAAGTCTACTGGGTTCGAGAAGCAGCTAACTATGCTCTACGGTCTCAGCGAAGATGGGGAAGGTTGCAAGGGAGACAATCTGCCCCCCAACCGTCGCGACCTGATTGTGGGTTTAACCAATTCATCCGTGAAGATGTATGACAACATCGATTCTGTGGACTTTAGAAAGGCACAATCGTCTTATCTGGATATTTTCTGCGGCTGTGCCACAGGTATGAATGCATCGGCGGCGATGCTCTACCACGACAATGTACTGTTGACTTACAAGCTCAAGACCCACTTGAAGCTCACCGCTCGTACCTGCCCAATCCAACGGGCGGATGCTATGCGTCGGGTAATCCAGTTGGCGATTCGTAAGCCGACCCCGACCGAGCACATCAGCAAGGATATCCTTATTAGTAACCTGATGAAGGACAGGGACTTGTGCTTGCTTGAGATTCTGGTGCGTTTGCAGAATATAGTCTGCGCCTATATCAACCACATCTCGGGCTCCGGTCGGGCGCTGCGCCATCACTCTGTGGCGGGTTGACACCAATGCTAAAGTTGGGGATATAGACGGTTGCACGACGAACTGTCCACACGCTATGCCCGACGTCAAGCGGCTCACTCGTGACATGAGCGTCAAGAAATAAAGGAGGATCGCAAGTGCCAGACATTGTCGAAGGGGAGGTAAAGGTAGTGCGAGAGCAACTGGCTCGCCGTGCGTCAGACAAGTCACATTCGTTCAGGCGAGCAGCAGACAAGGAGTTCGCAAATCGCCTACTTGACGCACTGGAGGGCGTGCATACCGAGAACGTGGCGCTTCAATGGGTCATAAAATATTTCCGCAAGGACTTGCCGCCACAGTACCAGATAGACCAGTTGCTGGCGAGGGCGAAAGGCGACCCGCTGGTTGGCGGGCGTGTCCATGAAGAATTCGCGCCAATACGCGCCCATATTCTTGAAGATGCGAATTTGGAGCAGGTGCTTCGAGAAGTTCTACGAGTAATCCGCCGAAAAAAGACGTAAGTTAGGCATGATTGCCGGAGTTCTCTCCACAGCGGCAGCAAGACGAGGCCTAAAATTCATTCGGCAAGGGCTCCAGTCCAATTTTGGGTAGCGGGCTACTTTGCCTGAATAACTTGCATGAGCCGCTTAAAAGCTCCACTTTCTAGGAAGTACGTGCTGCCGCCGACCAATGTCAGGCAACCACCCCATCCCGGATGACCTTCTGTAATCAACATTATGTAATCCAGATTTAGGTGGATGACCTCAGTTCCATTTCCGATAGTGGTTCGATATTCGCTCGGATCGAGTTTGAACATTCGCATAAAAGCCTCCCCCCAATACTCCCTAAAATCACGCCGCCCTTTCTCCCCTCCGCCCGTACTGCTCCCACAGGGCAACGAGGTCTGACACATCCCAGAGCCGATCTGTGACGCCAGCGGCCATTTGCAGGGGTCATGCGAAGTGTACGATGAATTTGGATGAAATTGCACATCGTCGATTTAAGGGGCTCAGGGGAACGGCGACGATGTATGGGGTCATTCTTCGGCCGTAAACCCTGCTGGAGCATTGTTGACCACTACGCCGCCTGCCTCGGGGAGAGACTGCATTGTTGCCAAATATCCCACTCTGATTTTGTCGCCCGCGTTAGAAGCTTGATGGGATACCTGAAAAGGTCATTGCCCGCCTGTTTCCTGCACGCCACGTCCCGTTTACTCCTTATGCCGTGCTCAAATAACCAGCCGTAGCATTCCGCAGGGTAGGTCTCCACGACAACCACGTTTCCCAGTTTCAACAAATCACCAAGGGAGCCGTCGAATGGCCAGAGTACTACGGGTCTATCGTTCCGCAGCGCAGGAACAATCACATCTCGCCAGCCACTGATCGCGGCTTTTCCAACCTGTTTCGCCCCAAGCGTCCAAAATAATGGGCTGGCTGCGTTCCTGCCTGCATATCCCAACTCGCATCTTCGTCGAAGGTCATCGATGCAGTTCAGCCCCAAGGCGGATAACAGGTGGATCAGCTTTTTGCCACCCGGCCTTTGAGGGTAGAAAGGGCGATACTTGGAAATCTCGTCAGCCGTTTCGCAAACCCGATAAAAATCCGAAAAATCGCCTTTGCCTAAACCGAGAAGAAAGGGCTTGAATTCTGTCACCCCAATTAAGGAAGCGTACCGAGTGGGGATGCCGATTGGGAAATCGAATCCGACAACCGCCGTTCCCGTCTCCCCAACGCTCGCGCCCACGGCAAACAGCTTGGACGCCCACGACGGATCGTAGACCGTGACCGCATCGTACGCATGAAAGCGAAGGGCATGAGTCTGAGGGACATCTCCGACAAGCTGGGGGTCGGCTACGGCACCGTCCGCATGCGGTTGGGGCAAGTGAGCTAAAAACCCCCCACTCAGCTAGTCCATCGAAACCCCCAATCAAAAGGGTTTACGCAGGTTCGCCATATGATTCTCCACCGTGTTTTCATGGCGCTGTCCGGGATAAAGGCCAACATGATAGACAAAACGAATGGAATCCATGCCACCAAGAAGTTGACGAAGTTAGGGTCGTTCCAATGGGTTTTGACCGTATAGCCGAAGAGAGTAAGCACCGCCAACAGCGTCGCGCCAACCACCACCCACAATATCCGTTTCCATGGGAATCTTTTATTTGGAGTGGTCGTTTGTCTGGTATCGGGTGACTGAACCGTCTCCGCACCTGCATCCATCTCTGACACCTCTGCCTGCCTACATTGACTATCAGGCCGACTTCGGTCAGATTACGCTTTGTGCTACCTCCCATCAAGTGCACAATCCTGAAAGCACGTTGGGCTGCAATCCAACATAAACAATCGCCCTGACTCCACAATTTAGAGCCCGAAGCACGGTGTTTCGCACGAAGCTGGGGAAAAAGGAAGAAATAGATTTCGCCGAAGACGTGCGCTCGTGGGCTGGGATTTGGATTGGCGACAAGTTGCCACGGTATGGGGATTACCTCATGGCGTTTCGTGATGGGGCTGGGAATGCTATCGACCCAAAGATGGTGGTCGATAACAAGGACAAGGCGTGTGTCACGGAAACCGACGTCAAGAAGCTGATTCGGGACTGCAAGGAACGGGGCTTGATGGTCGGGGTGATTGTTGCGCGGGAAGAAACCCAGCTTCGGCAGGTTGATCGGGAATGCAGGTGGGGGCAGGATGAGGGTATTTGGATATTGCGCTCGACCCGCGCTTGGCTACAGCGCGACCTCGAAGTGCTGAAACCTGTTTTCGAGCGGATGCGGGTTGAGGGCGCGGACTTCCTGCAAAAGAACGCGGCTCTGGCGGAGGAGATTCGGCACACGTTCGTCGATTTGGACGAGATTGAGAAGGAACTGAAAAAGGCAGGAAACGCCATCGACAAAGCGAAGACAGCGACGGCGAATTATCACACCAAACTGGCGGGTCTTTGCAATGGTAGTAGAACCACCGTTCCTAAGATACCGAGTGGGTCGCAATGGAGTGTGAACAGTCCACATATCGAAGCTGGTCAGTGATTTGTGAACCATCGGAACGCCTAATAAGAACGGCCGAGAAACATCTCCACAGTGATGAGTTCAACTGGGAAATGCAGTCATTTGGTCGCTGTGAAATACCACGATCATCCGCGCTCTACTTGACTATTCTCTAGATATCACGTAGAGTTATAGATGAGGTAGTATCCACCCTCCCCTCTTTCAGGTTCCCTGAACTAAGTCAGCCCATCTGAAGTTCTTTTCTCTTAGTGAGTGACAACCTTTGTCGGAAGGTTGAATATGAAACGGATACCGCTCGGGAAGTCTCCCGCAGATGAGACGGTGTACCGCATCGTAATGAGGATGGCGAAGCAGGAACAGGAGTTGTACCGCAGACTGAAGCGGCAACTCAATGAGCGGCTGGCAGGGAAAACGTAAAAGCGAACGTTGACCCCGCCTTCTTGGGTGGCGATGTTAGCGAGCAGAACCTAACAGCCTGTGGTGCAAGTCTAGATGCGTGAGCAAAAAATGTTGAAGTATCCACAGGCTTGGTTCGTAGAATGTGCGCATGGCAATGGGCACGCGCAAGCAGCGGGAGAAGCAAGAGGAC
>JBEKNL010000070.1:0-20683 GCA_049522855.1 Candidatus Korobacteraceae bacterium | reverse complement strand
ACTCGCCGGCGAAGATCCTCTTGGGACTTCCCCGGCAGCGAGCGAGCATCCTGTTTCTTCATCCCAGGACGATAACAGAATACTCACTGAATGTCATCTATATTATGCTCTGATTAGTAAGTTCGCAGACTTTCCTCTGCATGCGAACCCGCGATGTCATCTCTCGTGCCACCTTGCGGGTGGCAAAGATGGCGACGGCCCCCGCCAGCACACCCATAATCAGGATAAAGCCGAGCATCGTGCGCCGGCCAGGAACGGGCCTTCCCCATATTGAATGCCACGAGCTGCAACATTCCCTCTAGCGCGGCTGCGTACTCGTTGAACTTCTCGGTCGTGCCTCACGGCGCGCTGTTTTACCTGACAGTCTGGCCCACAGGTGGTTCCCGGCCTACCGTTTCGACCTTGAACGACGTACCCGGTCAGATCATCGCCAATGCCGCGATTGTGCCCGCGGGTACCGGTGGCGACGTCTCGGTTTACCCAACCAATGACACCGACTTGGTCATTGACATCAACGGCTACTTCGCGGCGGCCGGCCCTGGTGGACTGTCGCTGTATCCGATGGCGCCTTGCCGAGTCATCGACACCCGCCACGTGGGCAGCGGTCAGCCCTTCAGCGGAACCCTGTCTCCTCCGGTGGACGTGGTGGATAGCGCGTGTGGACCGCCGGCATCGGCGCAGGCATATGCCTTCAACGCGACGGTGGTGCCGACAGGGGCGCTGGGCTACCTGACGCTGTGGCCGGACGGCGCAACGAAACCGCTGGTCTCGACCTTGAACGCCCTGGATGGCTCCATCACCAACAACATGGCAATCGTGCCCAGCACCAACGGAAAGGTCGATGCTTTTGCGTCCGGGATCACGCAACTGATCCTGGACATTTCCAGCTACTTCGCGCCATAGATGCTTCGATGATCGCGCTTCCGTCCGGTGTTGGACCGGGGTTCCCCATCCAAGCTGGTTTTGCTTGGATGGGGATTTTGGTTAAGCTCGCAGAACTCCCTAAATCGGACGCAAGCGGCGTCACGAAACTATCCCACCCAAGCCGGGTGGGGGACTGGGCCTACCTGTTCCGGGATGGAGTGGGCTTGCGGGTGCGGCGACCAGCGGTCGGCAAGGGGTGCAGATGCTGGTGGCCTACGGGGTAGGCCGCGACGGCACCCGCCAACTGTTGGCGTTTCTGCGCACCCGGGGCGAGAGCCACGTTTGGAATGGAAAACCCGCACCCTCCGCGTATTTACACAAGCAGCTTGACGTCACCCTCATTGGCCGCAAAACAAATCATAGAGGTCCATGGAATATAATGTCGCACACTAATGGTTCTCAGCTCTGGTGCAAAACTTGGCGCCTACGAGATTCAGTCTGCGCTCGGGGCGGGCGGCATGGGCGAGGTGTATCGAGCTAGGGACACACGGCTCGATCGTACCGTGGCCATCAAAGTTCTGCCCAAGCACCTTTCTGCAAATCCTGAAGCCAAAGAACGTTTCGAGCGCGAAGCGCGCGCCATCTCTTCCTTGAACCATCCGCACATTTGCACGCTTTATGACGTCGGGCATCAGGACGGCATCGACTTTCTCGTAATGGAGTATTTAGAGGGAGAGTCGCTGGCCGAGCGGCTGAAAAAAGGTGCGTTATCGCTGAAAGAATCGCTGAAGGTTGGAATTGAAGTTTGCGAGGCGCTGGAAGTAGCCCATCGCCAGGGAATCGTCCACCGCGATTTGAAACCCGGCAACATCATGCTGACCCAAAGCGGCGCCAAGCTGATGGACTTCGGCTTAGCGAAGCCACAGGCCATGGCGGCGGGGGGCCCAGCGTCAGGGGCACCTCCGTCGTTCACCGCAGTGGCGGCGACGGCAACCGGGCCGAGCCCGATAAGCCCACTCACCACGGCAGGCACCATCGTCGGCACCATTCAGTACATGTCGCCGGAGCAACTTGAGGGAAAAGAAGCCGACGCCCGCTCCGACATTTTCGCCTTTGGCGCGGTGCTGTATGAGATGGCGGCGGGGAAGCGGCCCTTTGAGGGGAAGAGTCAAATCTCGCTGGCCTCATCCATTCTGGAGAAGGATCCGGAGCCGCTCAGCGCCTTGAAGCCTTCTACTCCGCCCGCGTTTGAACACGCAGTGACCACCTGCTTGCAGAAAAACCCAGAGGAGCGTTTTCAGACAGCGCACGACGTAAAGTTGGAATTGCAGTGGATCGCGACGGGCAGTTCCTCGAGCGCGATGGCTGCATTGCCGGCATCGCCATCGATATGGCGAAAACGCGAGCGTCTCGGCTGGGCGATTGCCTTCGTCATCGCGCTGGCGCTCGCGGTCATGGCTGGGACCTTGCTCAATCGTTCCGTTCCATCAGCACAGGTCACGCGAACGGTCATGAACCCGCCGGAGAACACGACACTCAATCTGACGGGCGATTCTGCCGGACCACCGGTGCTGTCGCCCGACGGCTCCAGTGTCGCGTTTACCGCGACCAAGGCGGATGGCAGTACCTCAATCTGGGTGCGCCCCATGGATTCGCTGGAAGCGCGTGTGGTGCCCGGCACCGAAAACGCGATCTTTCCCTTCTGGTCACCCGACAGCCGCTCGCTGGGATTTTTTGCCGACAGCAGGTTGAAAACCATCGACCTGAATGGCAGCTCTGCGCAGGTGATTGCCGATGCCCCATTCGGTCGCGGAGGCGCCTGGGGACCGGGCGGAGTGATCGTGTTTTCTGCCGGCACGCAAACGCCTCTGATGCGTGTCAGCGTTAGCGGCGGAACCCCGGTCCCCGTTACCACGGTCGATCGCGCCCAGCATACCTCGCATCGCTGGCCGTTTTTCCTGCCCGACGGCAAGCACTTGCTCTACCTCGCCATTCATCATGAACCTTCCAAGTCCGCAAATAATGCGCTCTACTACGCCTCGCCGGATGGACGCGAGAATCGTGCGCTGTTCCACTGTCAATCCAACGCAGTTTATGCGGGCGGATTTCTCCTGTTCGCGCGCGGCGACCAGTTAATGGCGCAACCTTTCGACCCTGCCTCTGGAACGCTCAGCGGCGAGCCCGTAAGCATCGCCAAAGGCGTGATGAACGACGTTACCACGTGGCACATGGACGCTTCGGCCTTTGGGGATGGGCTGCTGCTTGTCGGGAACGGCGGCAGTGGGGACTGGCAGTTGGTATGGGTGGATCGCAGCGGCAAGCAGATCAGCATCGCGGCTGACAAACTCACCAACTTGCAGACGGCAGCCATCTCTCCCCATGGCGACCGTATCGTTCTCCAGCTCGACACCGGTCAGAGCGACATCTGGGTGCTTGATGTGGCGCGCGGAGTCCGCACCAGGCTGACCTTCGGGCCCGCTCTAAATGCTTTCCCAGTCTGGTCACCCGATGGGAAGTGGATCGCCTATACCTCCGATCGCAACGGTCATTCCAACGTTTACCGCAAGCCCTCCGATGGTAGCGGGCCGGAGGAGCTTCTGCTTAGCGATGAACAGATCGTTACTCCTACCCAGTGGACGCGCGACGGCAAGTACCTGATATGTGACCGTGGTCCTGCGGGAAGCTCGGAGATCTGGGCCTTGCCGCTGGAAGGAGAGCGCAAACCCTCGCTGGTGGTACCGCACGCCCCCAATTCGTTTACCACGCTTGGTCACCTTTCGCCCGACGGCCATTGGCTCACCTACACGTCCAGTGAATCCGGTGCGCCCGAAGTCTATGTGGCAGGTTTCCACGGGCCAGGCAAATGGCAGGTTTCGGCCAGCGGCGGAGTGCAATCAAAATGGAGCAGTGACGGCAAAGAGCTCTACTACATGGATCCGAGGTTCAACCTGTTCGCGGTGCCAGTAAAGGACGTCGACGGAGCGATGCAATTCGGCTCACCTCAGCAGCTCGTCAGCAACTGGTCATCGCCGCAGGTCTTCTACGATGTCAGCCCCGACGGAAAGAAGATCCTTCTCGACCGCGTCTCGCAGCAGGTCAGCCAATCCGTGACTGTGGTGACAAACTTTACAGCAGGGGCGAAGAAGAAGTAGGCGCAACAAGAATTCTACACACGCGACCCGGATGTAATCGGATCTTTGCGTTTCTAGATAGAACACTTGGCCTTGAAGTGGTTAGCGCTCGACCATGATCCGCGAATCTGTCCCGAAGTCGGCTTGGAGGACATGTTGGTTTTAATCAGCGCCGCTTCCGCTCCGATCTCCTCGAAGCCGGTTTCTGGACAGTGACGGGCACTTGATCGCGACTACACAGCCAGCTTGTGAAACGATTTTCATCTCGACTGGTACTGCTCGGAGCCATGATTGGCATTCAAGGGGCGGACAGTGGTCCGTGCCGAGTGAGGGTGCCAAGACCGTTGAATCAACTCCCACGCCTGTGTACGTACAGGCGAAAAACAGGGGCAAATGGAGCACGCTCCTCATCGGCCCCGACATCGGCAGTGTGCGGCGTTCCGTTGTGTTGCAGCCGGGTGACACGCAGCATTACCCCTTCCGATTGGCTCACCGAGGGCAAATGCGTGTAGTACTGGACTGCTGGATGGGCGAGAATGACCGAGCTTGTACGAATCCGAAAGGACGAAAAACAGCCAAGTCTGCGGTGTTTGTCGTCGAATGATTCACGGTTGCTTACGCAAAATCGCCAACTCGTAAGTAATCCCTGCTGAACGGCCCGTTCGGGTTAGGTTACGAGATGCCCTGTTTTCATCAAGTGACATTCCGAGGAGATCGCATACCGGCAGGAGCGCACATATTCGAAGACACTGGCCGACTTGTCGGTACCGATCCGCATGTCCCAATCTGGATTACTTCCGGATGGCCGACTACACAGGGGGTTGGCACTGTCCTTCTGCCACCGCCCCGAGGACGAGTCGCGACAGCTCGATCTCGTTATGATCGACCCAACCGAGCAGGACGGTGTTCCACCGCACCTCTACGTCAGCGGTGTTAGAAAACCTGCGCAGAATCGTTCGCGTGGAAGCCCCAAAGATTGGACTTCTTCATTTCCATTCATGGCGTTAGGAATGGGTGGTTTGTCTCAAGGTTCGCGTCGCTTGCATCTTGGTCCGAACCCGCACTCATTTAGGGCCAGAAGACTCTATCCTCGCAAGATGCCGCCCCTCACGACAGGCCTGTAGCCAGCGTGTCAGAAACTCCTGCAGATCTTCTGGCGGCCTGATCCACAGGGCAGCCGCAGTCGTGCGCCATTCGGGGCGAACCAGCACGCTTAGGCCTCGGGTACCCAGAGCGAGGAAAGCCCGCTCGTCGGTCGAGTCATCCCCCAGATAGGCGACGGGAACCTTCGGGCCGATTTCATTCAGGATGGTGCGGACTGCATCCCCCTTATCACGACCCGGCATGCGCATTTCAATACCGCCATCGAACTCCAGCAGTTCCATCGGCGTATTTTGGGCAATGGGGAGCCAGCCGAGCAGGACCTGGCCGCGGGCTTCCGCCGCCGTCGCTTCGTCGAGCCCGCGCAGATGGAGGGCGACGGCACCGGTCTTGAATTCAGCCCGGTTGTGCAGGCCCTGACACCTTAACCAACGATCTGCGTCAGCCAGGGCGTGCCGCACAGGCTCGTCCACACCGGGTATCTCATAGGTTCCATCAGGTCTCAACCGCTCCAACCCATGGCATCCCCAGATCTCGGGAATGGGGTAAACCGTAAGCAGCGGGCCCACTTCGTGGGCGTTCCGGCCTGTGACGATGACCACACGGGTGCGGCCATTGGCGATGATCTCCTGTAGGAGCGCGGTCATTGCCGGATAGGGGAAAGCGTGCTGGCGATTGAGGCAGAAGGGCGCGAGAGTTCCGTCATAGTCGAGCAGAAGAGCGGAAATCGGCGACTTCGCCACCGCGTTCATGAACTGCTCGACTTCGATTGGATTGACCGTGCGGACAACCACATGCTCCTCATTTCCGGGCAGCAGCACTAGCCCGGAGTTTTTCCTTGCTTTCGTCCGACGCGTCCATGCGCAGCTCACAGAGTTCCGCGATGAGGGTTGCTGCCCAGCGATAAACATTGTGTTCCCTGACCGTCTTCCGCATGCGCTGCATGCGCAATTCCTTTTCCTCCGGCTCCATCTCAAGGGCGACGCGAATGGCCTCAGCCGTCTGGTCGATGTCGTAGGGATTTATCTGCAAGGCGTCGGGCAACTCGTGGGCGGCACCAGTAAAGCAACTCAGGATTAGAACACCCCTTTCGTCGTGCCGGGCTGCCACGAATTCCTTCGCCACCAAATTCATACCATCGTGCAAGGAAGTAACCAGACATACATCTGCGGCGCGGTAGTACCTTTGAATCTCATGGTGATTATGCTGCCGGTTCAGAAAGACGATGGGCCTCCATTTCGCCGTCTGGAACCGCCCGTTTATGCGGGTGGCTTCCGCTTCCACCTCCGCCATCAGATCGTGATAGCGTTTGAGGTGGCTGCGACTGGGAGCGCCAATCTGCACGAATGTGAACTTGCCTTGATAGCGAGAATACTTGTCCAGAAAACGTTCAATGGCCAGAAAACGCTCCAGAATGCCCTTGGTGTAGTCGACCCGGTCTACACCCACACCCATGAAGGTAGCCTCAACCCCTACGGTCTTGAGCAAAGCGGAACGTTCGGCGTAGGAATCCGGCGCCGATTCCGGCTCTTGCACATCTGTGAAGTCCACACTGATGGGGAAGCGGCGCACCAGGGTGAGATGATCCAGACGTCTTACCGAAAAGTGTTCCCAATCGACGCGGGATTCCACTACGCGATCCACAGTATGCAGGAAGTTATTGCAGTGCGACTGGATGTGAAACCCGATCAGATCGGCACCGAGCAGACCATCTACAACTTCGCGCCGCCACGGGGAGATGTCGAATGCCTCGGGGTTGGGCCACGGGATGTGCCAGAAGATTGCCACCCTGGCCTCCGGTCTTTTTTCCTTAATCAGCCGGGGCAGCAGCGCGAAGTGGTAATCCTGCACTAGCACAATGGGCTTCTCCACGTCCTTCATCTCTTCGAGCAGCGCATCAGCAAACTTTAGGTTTACGGCCTGATAGTATTTCCAGTCCTCCGCGCGAAAAATCGGGCGGGTGTGCGCGATATGACATAGAGGCCAGATTCCCTCGTTGGCAAATCCGTAGTAATAGCCCTCTTCTTCCGCCTCGTTCAGCCAGACCCGGCGCAAGGTATAGTGAGGATCTTCCGGAGGCACGCGCAGCCGGTCGTGCTCATCAACCGTTTCGAGGTCGGCATCGCCATTGCCATGGGCTACCCAGGTTCCGTCACAGGCGCGCAGTACGGGCTCGATGGCAGTGACCACCCCGCTGGGCGGCACAATCACTTCCACCGATTTGCCGCGCCGCATGTGCACGTAAGGCTGGCGATTAGACACGACAAAAAGCCGCCCATTGTCCAGTCGCGTGCGCACGTGCACGGCCAGCCGGTCGGCCGTCCACTGCGATTCACCCGAGTCCCGCAGGCGGGCTTCCGTCTCGGCCGCCAACCGCGCTTGGGTGAGGCTTTCAGCGAAGGCAGCGACCTCCTGCACCAGGGGGCGAAAGAGATCCAGATCGGCGGCGTGTTGGCGTGAAGAGACTTGCCCCGTCCGCAAAGCTCGCATCCACAGCGCCGTACGTGCGATGGGTGCGGCAATACTCCAGCGAACAATCGACAGCGTGATCAGCACGATGAGAAATACATATGCCAGCACTCGCAGGAATGCTTGGCGCCAAATGTGAAGGCCTTCCGCCCGAATATAGCCGGCATCATGAACAATCACGAGGCCGCCGATGACTTCGTCGTGCAGGTGAAGAGGCAGAGCGTAGATGTGCAACGAGGCGCCGCTCACCCGTTGAAACGCTCCTACGCCCTGGTTCTCACGCAAGGCTTGAGACATTACGACGGGAGGTGTCGCCAGCGTGGATGCCAGCTCCGGTGTCACCGCCAGCAAATTGGCCTGCGGGCCGTAGATAGCCAGTCCCGAGAGATGTTCCCGGTTCCCGTAGTGCTCTACCATGCGCTGCAGATCCTGCAGCGCATCCTGCTCCAGGTCGGTTTCCACATTTCCCGCGAGGCTTTCGCCCAATACCTCGGCGCGTCGCTGCAGGTCCCGGCGCAGGCCACGCTTCTCACCCCACGCCTCGTAATAGGAGGACGAGAGCGAGACCAGTGTGATGCCCACGATGAGGGAAACAATGAGCCGGATACTGAATAGTCGCATGACAGTCGCCGCCCAGAATGGAGCAGGGAGGGAATTTCAATCCTACCGCAAGGGGCGGCTAGTTGGCATCATGCTCGTCTTCGTGCCCTAGAGCGGCGACAGTTCGTCTTCGTTCTCCTCCTTCTTCCCGCGAACAAACCTCTTCTCCAGGAAACGCTTGGCCAAGTCTCTGCCTCCCATGCCGAATGCGATGGCCAAGCCGAGCATCAGGGCTCCGAAAACAATTCCGAAGGCGACCAGCATGGTCTGTTCGGCAAGACCCAGTTCTTCAAAAACGATAGACAATACGAAAACAATGATGATGCTACGGACAGCGAGGCTTAAAACCCGGGGTGAAGGCACGTCCGCATTTACCGCAGCCAACAGGGCAGCGCGAGAAAAGAAACCAGCTGCCAGCAATCCGAAAAACATGATGAACATGGCTACGAATAGACGCGGCAAGAAAAGAAAGAATCTTGCGACTTGCTCCTGCAGGCCCGGGATCCCGAGTACGCGCACACCCAGCAGAATGAAGCCTAGCCAGACCACCCAGAAGACAAACCGGCTCAACATTTCCGTCGCCGAAGGCAGCGCGGCTTTGGTGAGCAGTTGAGAGGCCCCTGCCTTTTCTGAAAGCTTGTCGAACTTAATAAGACTCAGAATGCTGCGCAGAACCACTTTTACAACGTACGCGATCACCCAGCCCAGAAATGTAAGGATCAGCATCACGATGAGACGAGGAAGGAAGTGGGCGAAACCTCTGGCAAGCTGGTGCAGCGCCTGACTCAGTTCGCTGATAATCATTTCTTGCATAGTTACCTCACTCTCTCGATTTCCAGATCTGCAGCAGATATGGTTTCAATTGCTCGAACTCAAGGCATAAGCCTTCGACATTGTTCTCGACGTCGTCCGCAGAAGCGTTGCGGTTCTCTATCACGAGCGTGAATACTCTCCCGCGGAAAAGCGGTGCTAAGGCCTGGATGATATGGTCCCGGCTGATCACAGATTTCCGATACGCGGCGGCAAACTCGTAAACCGTCCGGACCCACAATTCCGCAGGGTAATGAAACTCCGCTTCTCCCAGGCAGGCGATTCGCCGGAGTTCTGCCAGGGTCGAGGGGGACAGAATTGACTGAAAGACGGAATCCAATTCGGCGACTCCGGTCGAGAACATCTCTCGCAGTCGTTTCCGATTCACTCGCACTGGTTCGAGAAGCACCTTCTGGTCGGCCCCGGTAGTAGGGACCGGCTGGGAGCCGGCCACGCTACTCCAGACGGGAAAGTCTGCCTCTAATGCGGAGAACAGGGTCCCCACAGTTTGTCGCAGCGCCGGCACCAGGTCAGCCCCGCGTCGCTCGATGTGATCTTTATCTCCAAGGAAGGATTGGCAGATACGGTATCCTCCCGTGATCGCCGCCAGCGTAAAGCGAAGCTCGACTCCGGCGCCGTCGGCCCCATCATTCCAGACATTCTGTCCAAGGAATTGACTTCCGAGACGGCCGGAGAATCCGAACTCAGGCGAGTACGCCTCACGGATTCTTACCCCGTAGAGTGCGCGGACCATCGGGTACAGCAAATTCGTTATGAGCAGCCCTTCAAACTTGTGCCTGCCATAGGTGGGGGTGACCAGATCGAAGCCGTCGCGATGAATGGGGCGCAGAAGCTTGGAGAGCCATTCGGATCCGATGTTCGCGGACTCGGGTGACATCACTACACAGGCCTTGGCGCGGAGCAGTTCGGCGGCAGCCAGAATAGTCCGCAACGCAACTCCGCTCGACGGGCTGGTCGCATACCTCGTGCTGATGGAGTGCAGCGTGCGGAGCGCGTACGGATTGGAGGCCGGGCGCACGTCATCGATCGAAACGCCCGTGACCAGTTCGGGAGTGCCATCACGTGACCCCCCATCGGCATTAATGATTACGGCTCGCTCCCGGGGAAAGCAGCGTAGGATGTCACTCTGAATTGTGTGGACGATCGAGCCGATAGTCTTGGCGTTATTGTGAGTGGGCAACCCCACCAGGATGTCTACTTCGCCGACGTTGATCAGTTGGCGAAGGAAATCATCCGTAAGAAAACTCTCCTCTGCCAATTTCATCTCCGTTCGAAGTGCCGCCGCGTGCCCTTGTGTGGACGTGCGTCATGTTACATCGTTTTCACTGCCCGCATTTGCTCAGATTCGCCGCAGCCGAAACCAATAAAACTGGTAGGACCCCATCGTTAGCAGATACGGCACGTCGCTCACACGGGGAAATACATTCTTGCCAGACATCTCGATCAGAATATTTCCTTTGTAGCGCCGCAGATCCAGTTCGACCGCCTGCGCGGTGCTGGAAAGATTGTTGACCACCAGGACCGTCTCGTTTCCCAGCCGTCGCACATAGGCCAGTATTCTGTGACTGGCTGGATAGAGAAACTCAATCGATCCCCTGCCGAAGACCGGGGTCGATCTGCGGACCGTTATGAGGCGCCGCATCCAATGGAGGAGCGAGTGTTCGGTTTCCGTTTGCCTCAAGACGTTCACCGCCGGATAACCATATACCGGGTCCTCGATAAGGGGAGCATACAGACGCTCCGGATCCGCGGCAGAAAAGCCGCCGTTCCGTGCACCGCTCCACTGCATCGGAGTCCTTACTCCGTTACGGTCACCTAAATTGATGTTATCGCCCATTCCGATTTCATCCCCGTAATAGATGATGGGAGTGCCCGGTAGCGACATCAGCATCCCGTTCATCAACTCTATGCGCCTTCGGTCATTGTCCAACAAAGGAGCGAGCCGCCTCCGAATTCCGAGGTTCAGCCGCATCGTCTTGCTTCCGGCGTAGGTGTCGTACATGTAGTCGCGCTCCATGTCGGCCACCATTTCCAGGGTCAGTTCGTCATGGTTCCGCAGGAACAGGGACCACTGGCATGAGGGAGGGATTTCCGGGGTCTGCTGCAGGATTTCAGTGATGGGCTTGCGGTCTTCCAACTTCAGGCCCATGAACATCCTGGGCATCAACGGAAAATGAAACGCCATGTGGAATTCATCTCCGTCACCGAAGTATGGGCGAAGGTCGGCGGGCCACTGATTGGCCTCCGCTAGAAGCATCCTGCCCGGGAATTGTTCATCAAGTTTTCTCCGCAACTCTTTCAGGACACCGTGGGTCTCCGGCAAGTTCTCGCAATTTGTGCCCTCCCGTTCTACCAGGTACGGCACCGCGTCCAGCCGGAAGGCGTCAACACCCATCTCCAGCCAGAACTTCATCACGTTCCACATCTGTTCTCGAACGGCAGGATTGTCGTAGTTGAGATCCGGCTGGTGACTGAAGAAGCGATGCCAATAGTAGGATTTCGAAATCGGGTCCCACGCCCAGTTGGACGTTTCCGTGTCAAGAAAAATGATGCGGGCTTCCTTGTACCGGGTGTTGGTATCGCTCCAGACGTACCAATCGCGGCGTGGATTGTCCCGAGAACTTCGCGACTCTTGAAACCACGGATGCTGATCGGATGTGTGGTTCAACACCATGTCGATGATGACCCGGATTCCTCGGGCGTGGGCCGACCCCAGAAACTTCCGAAAATCCTCCAAGGTCCCGTAGCTTGAATGGACTGAGACGTAATCCGCGATGTCGTAGCCATCGTCGCGCAGGGGCGAAGGGAAGAATGGCATGAGCCATATCGCACTGATCCCCAGTTCCTGGAGGTAGTCGAGCTTCTCTTCAAGCCCTTGAAAATCACCGATGCCATCCCCGTTGCTGTCGTGGAAAGTGCGGACGTGGACCTGATAGATGATCGCGTCCTTGTACCAAAGCACGTCCCGATTTAGTGGCAAACCACTTCCTCCTCGGCCAATTTCAGTTCCTCCCTGCAGAGCAGGGCAACGCGCAAGTTTATATGAAGTGACAACCGTAGAACCCTATTGTGCGCCTAACGCCAGGCCGGTGATCCGTTGCATTCAACCTGGGCCGGGCGCTTAGCTGCCGGGATTGCTGACGACTGTTCCCTTCGAGGATTCTTCCTACCGATCGTATAGGGTGACCAAGGATCGAAGCCGCGCGCTCAACTCGCCGCTCAATGCGCCCGGACGATAACGCCATTTCCAGTTTCCGCTGACCGTGCCGGGAAGATTCATGCGCGCCGTGCTGCCCAGGCCCAGCACATCCTGCAACGGGACAATCGCAACGTCAGCGACCGAAGCCAGCACCGCCCGGATCATGACCCAATTGATCTCGGAATCGTCGTGGAAGTTGAGGTAAGCGCGCGCAAAGTCATGCTCTTTGCGGACATCTTCGGGAGTGCGTGTACTGTCGCCAGCCCCGGAACTCGACCACCACCCCACCGTCGTGTCATTGTCGTGGCCGCCGGTGTAGGCGACCAGGTCCTGACTGTAATTGTGCGGACGAAACGACGGACCCTGCGGATCAGTGCCGAACGCGAATTGCAACAGACTCATGCCCGGCAGACCAAACTGCTGCCGCAGTTTCTCCACCGGTGGGGTGATAACGCCAAGGTTCTCCGCCACAATTGGCAGTTCGCCAAATGCGTTCTGCAGTACCGACAAAAAGCCTTCTCCCGGCCCTTTTACCCAGCGCCCGTGAATGGCGGTCGGTTCGCTGGCGGGAACCTCCCAGTAAGATTCAAAGCCGCGGAAATGATCGAGCCGCACCATATCGAAAAGCGCGAGCGAAGCACGGAAGCGCTCGATCCACCACTTGTATCCGCTGGCCGCCAGCAAGTCCCATCGATAAATAGGATTCCCCCAAAGCTGTCCGGTGGCGCTGAAATAATCCCGCGGCACGCCGGAGACCACGGTCGGGCGGCCCTGATCGTCGAGATAGAACAGATCGGGATGCGCCCAGACGTCCGCGCTGTCGTGCGCAACATAGATCGGGATGTCGCCCATGAAACGGATGCCGCGCTGCTGGCAGTAGGTCTTGAGATGTTCCCACTGCTGGAAGAATTCGAATTGCCAATACTTGTAAGCCTGCAGTTCTGGCGCCAGTTTTCTCGACCACTCGTTCACGGCATGCGCGTCTCGCTTGCGAATCGGCGCGTCCCACTGAGTCCAGATCGTTCCGTGATGTGCATCTTTGCAGGCCATGAAGAGCGCGTAGTCGTCGAGCCATGAACTGGCGCTTTCGCAAAAGTGGTCGAACGCCGCATGATCGGTGCGGGAACCGTCGGCAGAGAAAACCTGCGCCGCCCGGCGCAAAGCCGCCATCTTGAACTCGATCACCGGTCCATAGTCGACGAAGTCTTCGGGAAACGGCGGCGCCTGAGCCAGATCCAGGTCTGACGCTTGGAGCAGACCCTGATCGCGCAGGCGCTCAAGACTCAGCAACAGCGGGTTGCCGGCAAAAGCGGAGAAGCACTGGTAGGGAGAATCGCCGTATCCGGTGGGATTCAGCGGCAGCACTTGCCACAACTTCTGTCTGGCGGCGAAGAGGAAGTCCGCGAATTCGTAAGCGCAGGGGCCAAGATCGCCGATGCCGAGGCGACCGGGCAGAGAAGTGAAGTGGAGCAGGATTCCACTACATCGCGGAAATTTCACTCCGTAACAATACGCAGGTCTGCGGCGTCAGGGCAAGGCGCGTACCATGCCTAAGGGCACTTGGCAGCCTCCGGCTGTCGTTGCGACCTCCTAGCCGACATCGGGCATGCTGATACCCCCGAACGAACGGCTGTTGTTCCTGACAACGGCCGTTCCGCCAGTTCTTGGTTGGCGAACGCACGGCCTTTCATTTCTGACCAGCGAAGTGCATGAAGAACGGCGTTATCGGTAACTCGCTGGGTTTTGGCAGTGCTCTGCTCCGCTGTTCGCCCGTCAGTTGGCGAAAAATCGCCTTCCCATGAACGGAGAAATGGCGATACCCTTCGAGAACCCTCAGCAGCTGTATTCCTCCCAAGTCCAGCCAAACTTGAAGGTATGCGAAGTGGGAACTGGATTGCAGTAGTTGCTCGCCGTCGGCGAGACGCGCAGATCCCCCGAAGTCCTCTTGGAGGAAATGTGGTGTTACGAGCGCTTCTTGCGCTCCGATCTCCGCGAAGAGGGTTTGGGGCCAACTTCGTGTTGGCAGACCACAGATTCCCAATCGTTGGTCGGCTTTCCGGAGGTCTTCTTTTCGCGACGACAGACAACCCACCGGAGACGGTTGCCGAAGAACCACCTCCGTTAATAACCGGCGGAGGGCGCCGCATCACTTTGGTTTCGACTTTTGCCGTTAACCGGCGCAGCCTAAAGGGTGTGCTTTCTCGGCAAATCGCCCTAACCTTGGGGAAGGTTATTCCCGGGGAACTATCGCGGTACTACCGGGCTCGAAGGGACGTAGTGAACCGAGTGTGAGTGGACCTGTTATGTCTTCTCCCTTTTCGCATGCCTTGAGAAAACTCGATGATAGCCTCCAGACCATTCAAGCTCGACTTGATTGCTTGGGAGCAGCTCTGGAGGGCGATGACGATCAACTGAGCCACAGTCTGACGTATGCCGGCCAGCATGCGGCGATTTTGCGTGATCTGATTCGCGCGGAGCGTCCGGATGCCGATTGGAGCGATCGGAGATCGCTGGAGCGGCTGATCCATGAATTGGAGACTTCGGCCGAAGCGAGCCGCCAGCAACAACGGCGCACTAAGTTGCTGGAGCTTGCCAACGAGCTGGATGCCGGAAGGGTCAAACACCGCATCGGCCGTCGCACTACGGAACTGGAGACATTGCGTCTGGAGGCCGTCAAGGAGTTACGGACGGAGGCTGCCGTCTCGGGACCAGTAAAAGATCTTCCCGGACCGCCGGCGAGCGAGTGGCTGCATTGGGCGTGCAGCCTGAAGGACGCACTGGACGCATCGGTCCTCATAAACCTGCGCAGAGATTTCGCTGCCGCCGACCGCTTCGCAGGTGAAATGGTGGAGCGCTACTGGATACCCGGACCAGGAGTGGACGAAAGGCCAAGACAGGCTTCTGAACCATCGCTTCGCCCAGCGGAGGAACGCGCAGGAGAGTCGCCTGCCTTCCCCTCCTCCCAGCCAGTCGCCCCGGCCGGCACGGGCCAGGACGAACTACCCCAGAATGTTACCGCCCAATCCGACGAGGCGGTTCAGCGCGGAAGTCATGCTGAGGCGTTCCTGCTATCTTCGGAGCGCCGATCCAGGAAAGCTGCATCGGCGCCGGAGACGGTTGGGCGTTCAGAAGCGGCAAGCCATTGGCAGTCTCCCATAGCTGCGGAGGCCAGCGCTCCGTCCGATAGCCAGACCGTAGCAACGCCGCCCATGAAGTACTGCGACCAGTGCCGGAGCAGCTATCCCAGCGAGTTCCAGGTCTGCCCCATTGATAATTCAGCTCTCCGGGTCACTTCCGAATCGATTCCGCAGAAGACAACCCGCGGCAAGGATCTCCTCAACAAAGTTGACGAGAGAGGCATGAGGGTGCCGGCTGGGGGCGCTGCGCACTTCAGCTCACCGCTACCAATGGGGACTGTGCCCTCGTTCGAACCCGCTGTCCTTCAGCCTGCAGAGCGGCCCAGTTTCGATTCTTCGCGGAAATCCGCCTATCCGGAGTTTGAGGAACTGGCAGCAGCCGTACAGCGGCGTCGTTCTGCGGCAGATGAACCGTTTTGGAGCTTCGCTGAACCTGTTCCGCATAAGAGGCAACTCTTTCCATGGGTCGGGGCGGTCAGTATCGTGGTGCTGGGTGGGATATTTGCTGTTCTCTACGGTTTCAATGCCCCAACCAGCAGTAAACCGCACCCAACCGTCGCAACCGCAGGCGCGAAGACTTATCGCGCCGTGAAACATTCAGCTATTCAAAAAGACCGAAAACGACTCGCAGTTGTGAAAGGCAGTTCCATTCAAGTTACGGTCCGGGAACGCTTAGTGCCTCTCCTAG
The DNA here is from genome assembly GCA_049522855.1 of Candidatus Korobacteraceae bacterium. Classification (GTDB taxonomy): domain Bacteria; phylum Acidobacteriota; class Terriglobia; order Terriglobales; family Acidobacteriaceae; genus Bog-257. Next base: position 4,663 of record JBEKNL010000070.1, on the reverse strand, counting down.
CCCTAAGTTCGTCGAAGCAAGATTTGCTGGAGGCCGAGACGCTGGCTTCAGCAGCCAGCGGGGTGAAGGTCGTCAGCAACGAGATCCAGGTCGAAGCGCGTAATCCGTACCCCCCGGCGAGTAGTGCGAGCCCGGAACAGGATGTGAGGTCCAACCCTTCTCCTCCAGAGAGAGCAACCGTCCCGAGTGCCGAACCCGCGCAGGAGATCGACAGGGCGGCTGTGCAGAGCCTGATCTCGGCTGGCAAGCAGGGAGCTGAGAACGGGGAATACGATTCGGCCATTGTCAGTTATCAGGAGGCACTCCGGGCAGATCCGCACAACACCGATGCCCTAGCTGGACTACGGAGTGCGCAGCAGGCCAAGCTGTCAAGGGTGGAATAAAAGCTCATAAGACACAGTGTGCTTCTGCAGTCCGTTCTACCATTTCATAACCCTCTGAGCGTCACAGTGAAGTTTGAGTTTAGAGTCGCCCTAACTGGAGAAGCCTTCCGCCAACCAGGAAGTACCAAGTCATCATCGAAAGCCCGGCACCAACGGCAGTTGCCAACCCCCAGCCCGGCAACGTCCCCATTAGGGTCAAAATGATTTCAACAACCATGAGCAGCACATTTCCCAGAATTCCTGCGTAAGCGGTCGCTTTGCTGAAGACCTTGCCTCTCAACATGACTACCGACATTACCAAGCATGCGAATTCTATGAGCGGAATGCCAGCACGGCTTTCTCCTTCAGCAAGCATCGTCTGCCCTGCCGCAATTAAGAGAGATCGCTGCGCAGCTGGCCAGGGCCTCCACCCTCATCCAGGTAGGATGAGCATGGAGTAACGATTCTCGAACTTTGGTCGCCATGCGGCGCGTGACATGCGCGGAGATTAAAAAGAATGGTGGAGGGTATATTTTCAGCGCGTGATGCAGCAAAGGTCCGGTTGAGAGGCGATGATCTCCTGCAGGAGCGCGGTCACACGAGTGTAGCGGGTGCTCTGGACCGTAGCAGGCGTCTTCGCCAAAGAAGCGGGCGCGTGCATTGTCGGCAAGTGGCAAGTCGGGCCGGAGAACAGTGTGTCGGGCAGGACGGACTCCCGTCGGCGCGGGCCCGAAGTCGGCTTCTGGGAAACGGGAAAAAATGATGCGCAAGCCGTTAAACGGCGCTGGCGTGATCTCCCAGAAGAGCGTTTCTGGAGATGACGAGCGAGAACAAATGACTGCGGATAACGCCCGCCCTATCATCAGATTCCATTCAGCTCCGGCCAGCCATGATCGACACGACGATCTCGCACTACCGCATCGTAGCGAAGCTCGGTGGCGGTGGGCATTCAGCTTGCTGGAACAAGAATTCCAGAGGCACAGCAGTTTCCTGTGGTGGCTTCGGTCGGTTCCGCTGTTCGAGCCGATTCGATCCGATCCCCGACACCACGCGTTGCTACGCAGGATGGGATTTCCAGCTGGATGAGGTTGGTCGCCTTCATGCATCCGGCCGAAGCTTCCGAATCGGCCACAACGCAGGCCGCCGCTTTCCATGAGTTCCTCGCTTTTACCACATCCAGCGATGTGCGTTAGGGAGACTCTGATTAAGTTTACATACCTGGCTCGTCGCCGTGTCTACTTTCTGCCGCCTGCTTCAACCGCGCCAATGCTTCCGTTACTCCCTCCTGCACTTGCTTTGAGCCAAATCGTTCCAGCAACCAGCCCCACCATCCAGGTGAGAAAATAAAGTCTCAGCCAAATGAAACACGGCAATGGGCAGGGTCGAGCGGGAGACAGGTAATGTGATTGTGGACGGTAATCCCCCAGGGCAACACGGTGGTCAAATAAATTTGGCGTTTGGCTTCGTCTACGTCCTTGACCATGACCGTCACAGTCCAGTGCTTTCCAAGGGCAGTGGTCTGGGCGTAAATTTTCGGCCTGGCGAAGCTGGGCCTTCGGGCACAATCGAGCGCGTTTGGGCATCCCAGCAGAGGGCATAATTAGTGGGTTCGGAGAGGAAACTCCAAACGCGCTCGACCGGGGCGTGTATGGTGGCAAGGGGGCAGACGCTAATGCTCATAGCCTAATTTTCTTGAGAGTGCTGTGCTAAGGTTGCTTCCCATTGTAACCAGTCGTCCTGAACTTGCCGAATCTGTGTTACTGCCCGCCGCCCAACGTGGCGAATGAGCCGCGCGCCTGACCCAAAGTCCAGCAGACGATTTCCCGTTGCCAGCGAGCGCCGAGTGCTGATGCAGCGCCCCGCCACACCGCAAAAATAAATAACGAAAAATAGGGCCGCACCCCGTTCCGGTGCTACCCAGGAAGGGATCGCCAGCCCCACAGACGCAGGGGGATGTAGGGAACTGTCGCTGAATGTGTTCACCTGGCTGATGCTGCCGTGCGCTGCCAGAGCAGAGACGTGACCGTTACGCAGCCGGGTCAATAGTTTTGCATGGATTACCTTACCCAATCGCTGTAAACTTCGCCCAAGAAATCCAGCGTAGATGGAAGTGCCAGTTCAAATCGGCAAGTACGAAATCATCGGCCTGATCGGGCGCGGCGGCATGGGTGTGGTCTACCAGGGCCGCGACAATGCGCTGGGTCGCCTAGTCGCACTCAAGGTCATGACCAGCGATCTTGCGCTCGACCCCGAGGTGCACCTCCGCTTCCTGCGCGAGGCACGTTCGGTCGCGGCCCTGCAACATCCGAACATTGTGGTGGTCTATGAACTCGGTGAGCACAACGGGAGTCCATTCATCGCGATGGAGTTCCTCGACGGCGAGCCGCTCGATCGCCTCATTCGCAATCATGTGCCGCTTACCATGCTACAAAAGACCGACATCATCCTGGAGGTTGCGAAGGCCCTGCAGTACGCCCACGATAAAGGAGTAATTCACCGCGACGTCAAGCCGGGCAATATCATGCGCCTGCGCGACGGCAGCGTGAAGGTGGTGGACTTCGGCATCGCGCATCTCGCTGATCAAACAATTACCAAGACCGGCATGGTGATGGGCACGCTGGCCTATCTCGCCCCCGAGCAGCTTAACGGCGAAGGCATTGACGGACGCACCGATATCTTCTCGCTTGGAGTCGTGCTGTACGAGTTGCTCAGCGGCAAGCTGCCCTTCGAAGGCGCGAGCACGGCAGAAACCATAATGAAGATCTTGCTCGAGCCGCCTCCGCCGCTACCGCGAGTAGGCGACGTAAATCCGCTGGAGTTGCAACCCATTGTGGACAAAGCTCTGGCCAAGAAGAAGGAGGAACGCTACCAGTCATGCTCGGAGTTTGCCGAAGGATTGACGCGCCTGCGCAAGAAGTTTGAGGTGTTGGCGACGCTGGAGGATGAGAGAAAGGCACTGCTGGCGCAGCTGGAGACGCAGGGTGCTGCAACACCGTCATCACGCGCCCAGCCAAAAGCAGCGGTCGCGGGCGTCGCGCCTACGAAGGCTGAACCGTTGCCGCAACTCGGTTCGCGTGACTCGAAGCGGCGCGGCTGGATGACTGGAGGCTTGTCGATTCTGCTCGCGACGGCATTGATCGTTGGAGGTTCCCGCCTCTGGCGCTCGCATTTCCGATCTAGGTCAGCGCCGACTCCTCTGTCATCCTTTGAGGAGCCGAATCCAGCGTCCTCGCCTTCAATCAGCAGTTATGGTGGGCGGTCATCCGGTGAGTCTACCTCGGAGCAAGCATCTGCGCCGACTGCCCCCCAGTCGAAGCAACCGGTGATTGCCTCCAATTCGAAACCGCTAGTAAAGGCTGCCAGCGAGCCGCCAGCCACCCAACCTCAATCGCCCTCAACGGTAAATCCGCCGCAAGCCACTTCCGACGGCGGCGAGCAAGGCATTCGCCTGATGCTTGCCGAGTGGATCGAATCCTTTAAACAGAAAGACGTTAGCGTACAGGCCGATTGCTACGCACCCGACGTTGACGTTTACTATCGCAAGCACAACGTTTCCCGGGCCTTCGTTGCGGAGAACAAGGAGCGGGCTTTCGCGGCAATTGCGCAGATTCGGAATTTCGAGATCAACGATATCAAATTGAGTTTCGAGTCCCCAAGTCAGGCCACAGTAACATTCAATAAGACCTGGGACACGACTTTGACCTCGGGAAAACCATATGCCGGGTCGGAACTGGAGCGATTGGGGCTAACCTTGGTCGACGGTAAGTGGAGAATTAAGCGCGAGGAGGAGTTGACAATCTATTACGTCACTCATTAGCCCGAGTTTCTTTCATCATAGCCGACAACTTCTTCCGCATAGCTGCACTCATCGGCTTACGACCAGTTGTTTTCTTGGAGACCGATGTAATCTTCTTCGGTGAAGATTTGCCTTTCTGCTTTGCCCACCAAGCCTTCTTGGCAGCTCCGATTCTGGCACGTGCTGCCGCGCTCATGCGGCGACGTTTCTTGATGCTCGCGGGTTTAGCCTTGCTCACCTTGGGTGGACGGCCTCGCCGCGCTGGTTGGGAACCGAGTCCCACTAGAGCTGCAATTGCATATTCGATACGTTCGATTTCCTGTCTGAGTTGTGTAACTACGCTGCTAATGTCCATGTGTATCCTTTCGAGTGCGGTATCAGAGTCAGCAGTTTAACCCGTCAATGGTACCACTCCGTTTTCAGTTCATCTTCGATCTACACGTGTCCGGAGGATGTCGGAACTGTTCGTGACCTGCCACCACAAGTCAAGTTCGCATTCGCCGAA
>JBEKNL010000069.1:0-21759 GCA_049522855.1 Candidatus Korobacteraceae bacterium | reverse complement strand
AACATGAGTAAAGAACCTTCCGCAGCAGAGAAGCTGATTGGCGATTTTGCGCCCAAGCTCGTCGATTTAACTGATCGCGTACTTTTTGGGGACGTTTGGGAACGTCCCCAGCTTTCCAAGCGCGATCGCAGTCTCGCGACGGTAGCCGCGCTGATCGCCATGAATCGTCCGGATCAGTTGCGGTTTCACCTCGCGAGGGCTGTAGAGAATGGGGTCAAGAAGGAAGAGCTGATCGAGGTAATCACGCACCTGGCGTTTTATTCCGGCTGGCCCAATGCAATGAGTGCCATCATGGTCGCAAAAGAGGCGTTCTCGAAGGCGTAAGAACAAGAGTTTCAAGCTAAGAGTTCGGTGGAGCTGAAACGAATGTACTGATGAGGCGCGATCCTTGCTCCCCCAAAATTCACAGGTTCCTGGGACAAGGCATGAAGTGGCCACAGGGAACACACCAGCAAAAGAGCAGCAAGAGAAATCACGTGCAAGTATCTGGGCTGTTTCATCACGAATCTCCTTTTTGGCCGCGAAAACGGGCTGCCAAGTGTGCACCCATCTCGTCTGTTCGCGACATCGTGAAATGATTTCATCTGGAGCGCTTCCTATAAGGTCTGCGATCAGCACCATCACGGCACCTTCTTGGAATTAGAACCCTCTCAGCCAGAAATTGCCAACCTGCGGGATTGCGGCCCAGTCAATGAGCGCACTCAATCCCAAACGTTCATCCAACTCACGGACCAGCAACAGATCACCATCGGAAGTAACGCGGGAACCTTGGAAATCAACCTTCAAACAAGGATTAAACGAGAGCTGAAAGGGCTGGTTTTGTTTTTGTTTCTCACCCATTGGGTCGAGCCTCCGTAGAGTTCGTTTTGCTCTCAAAGCCGCATGAATACTGGTGTTGGCTCGATCATACAACCACTTACTCAGAGTTCAAAAAGGAAATGTGGGATAAAATCTCTGCCCAGCATGAGATTGTGCTTAGCCTTCATCGTACTTCTGCCGGTCTTACCGGCTGTGGCGCAACCACAAGCCGCTCCGGCTGCCGCCCAGCCCGTGGTGACTTTCGAGTTTGACTGGAGTCAGGGAATTCCCTGGCAAACGTACTCCATCATGGTGCGGGCGGACGGCAACACCCATTTCCAAGGGACACCTGCGCCGGACGAGGCAGGCGGCGATACCGATCTGTTTCAGCAGGACTTCACTATGTCTGAAGCCAATCGCTCGAAGATCTTCGACCTGGCCAAGAAGCTCAATTACTTCCAGGGCGATTTCGACTCGCACCTGAAGCGAATTGCTCAGACCGGAAGCAAGACGCTGGAGTACAAGTCAGCGACCGCGCATGGCTCGACCCGTTACAACTGGTCGCAGAATGCCGATGTGCAGGAGTTGACTCGTCTGTTTTTGGCCATTGCCAACACCCTCGATTACGGCCGCAAACTGACTTTTCAGTACCGCTTCGACAAGCTGGGCATGGATGCTCGGCTGAAGGAGTTGGAAGACATAAGGGCCAATCATTATGTCGAGGAGCTGAACGCGATAGCACCGATTCTGCGCAAGATCGCGGATGATCCCGATATGATGCATATCAGCCGCCAGGCTGCTCAACACCTACTTCGCACCCTAGGTGGGCTTGGCCAACCGAACGAAACGCCGGCGCAGCCGTAAGCTGAGTACCGAATTCTCACAACTTCGCATCCAATCTGGTGTTTAATACGATTAGGCAGGGAAGGCCTTTGACGAGGCCCGCCATCTCAACGCTTGGTCCGATCTTCAGACGCACGGGAACCCGCACGGCCCAAGGAGTAACGGTATGCCACGGCACCTGAAATCCGCATTAGCAATGACAATCGCGTTTGTGCTGGCCGCAGCAGCGGGCGCATTCGCAGAGTCGCATGTCAGGATCGTTCGTCTTAGCTACCTTAATGGGCAGGTGCAGACCGACCGGGCGACTGGGCAAGGACTAGAACGCGCCATCTTGAATACGCCCATTACTCAGGGAGTGCGAGTTGTGACCGGGGATGACGGCCTGGCTGAGGTGGAATTCGAGAACGAAAGCGCCCTGCGAATTGCGGAGAACTCGGAAATCCAATTCCGCGGACTGTCCATGAACGACAATGGCGCCAAGATCAACGAGATCGAAGTGGTCAAGGGCGTCGTCTATCTCGATGCACGATCCAAGGGCGATGACATCTATCGCATGAAGAGCGGCGACTCAACCTTTCTGGTGCAGCGCGATACGCAACTCCGATTAAGCGCGGGTCCTGACCAGACACGGCTGGCCGTGTTCAAAGGCAATGTCGAACTCATGGACCAGCCACATGTGGTGAATGTTCAGCGGAAGCAAACTCTGACTATCGACCCGACGGATGCGGCTGGATACAAAGTCGCTGGCGGCGCCGAAGCCCTTCCAGCAGATGCCTGGAACCGGGAGCGCGAGGCTTATCAGCAGGCCTACGCCTCCAATGCCGGCAACCCCGGTCCTAGGTTCGGCTACGGGCTGCAGGACCTCAACTACTATGGAAACTACTTCATGGCGTCCGGCTATGGATATGTCTGGCAGCCGTACGGCTTCGCCAACTCAATGATGGGATTCGATCCCTACAGCATGGGCGCGTGGATCTTCTCTCCCGGCCTCGGCTACTCGTTTGCTTCGCAATACCCGTGGGGATGGCTGCCGTACCACTACGGTTCCTGGGCTTTCTTAGGCGGCGGTATCGGATGGGCCTGGATTCCCGGCGGAAACTATGGAAACGGCTGGTATGGCAATGGATTTCGTGCCGCTCCAGTTGTGGCAAAGGCGCCTTCTGACTGGACGGCCGCTGTTCCTCCGCTGGTGACGTCGGCTCAATCTGCGCAGCCGACCGTCATGGTTGGTAAGACAACTTCAGCGGTGTACATCCCTGGCGGACGCCTGCCGCCTGCCTTTAGCAGCGTGATTCGTGGGCACAGTGTCGGTGCGAGCGCGACCAGCAAGAGTTTCAATGGCGCTGGCATCCGGAACCACGCCGCGAATGAGCACGTGTTCACCACTCGCTACAACGCTTTCGCTGGCGGACATACTGCGCAGGCGGGACACGTGTTTGCCGCTCCTGCTCCTGCACCGGCTGCGGTGATGGCCGGTCCGATGGCCGTCGGCCCCGGTTATGGTACGAGTTCAGGCCGAGGCGTGGCAGCGTCTGCGGCGCCCACAGGACACGCCAGCGCCACCGGCAACAGCTCGGGTCCCTCTCACCATTGAAGGACGATTGAACCATTGAGAAAAGGGCGGCCTGGGCCGCCTTTTCGCACATCAAGCAGAGCCTTCAGTACACCGCGATGCCCGCGTATCCGACGACCATGTCGTGGTCTCCCGAGACGTCGCCGGAGGTAGCATAACGGACCAACTCCGCCTGCTTGGCTCCCAGCTTCTTGGCCGCCGTCAGCATCACCACTGCGGGGCCATATCCGCACATGCTGATATTGGCCTGATGCACCGTCTCGTACAGCCCACGCGGATCGAGTGCCAATATCTGATCGATGGCACGGCGATCTTTTACTCGGGTTACATCGTCGCTCTCGTAGTGATTCATGTCGCTCGACGCAATGACCAGCACCGGCTCACCGGCTTCCGAGGCGACGCTCCCAATCACGACTCCGAGCGCGCTCAGCACCTCGAAGTTGCTGGTCCCTACGGTGATCGGTACGAACTGAAACCCTGGCGCCAGTACCTGCAGAAAAGGTAGCTGGACTTCCAGCGCGTGCTCGAAGCGATGCGCCTCCTGGTCTTCAGCGAGCAGCGACATGCGTGACTTCAATTCACTTGCCACGGTCTCGTCGATTGGGACGTCGCCCAATGGCGTGTGCCATGCACCCTCGCTCATGACGGCCAGCGGCTCGCCCACCCCGGTGTGGTTGGGACAAAGAATGACCATTCGCCGCGGCAAATCGAGGCGGCGATAGACAGCTCCGGCGACGTGTCCGGAGTACATATATCCGGCGTGGGGAACGACGCAGCCCATGGCGCGAATCCTCGGTTCGGATTCCGCCGACGCATCGGCGCGCGCCGTGGTGTAGGTCTCTACTTCGGCCCGAAGATGCTGCGCATTGGCGGGATAGAAGCGTCCCGCCACGGCTGGCTGACGTACTGCAGTAGCCATGATGCCCGCTCCTTCGTGCGCTGCGGGGACTCCGTGGCAATGTGCGTCGCCGGGCCTCGCAGCAGCACTTCGCAACTGTTCCGCTGAGTAAAAGTCTACGCCTGCCGCAAAGCGCGAAACACGGCCGCCGTTTTTTCCAGCGACATCGCTTCGGCGCGAACATCGGCGCGCAGGCCAGCCGATTTCAGCGCCGCTCGAATGGCGACGTCCTCGTACTGGCCCCGAAGATTGTTCAGCAGCGTCTTGCGCTTGTGAGCGAAGGCTAGCTTTAGAAACGCGATGAACGGACCTTCTTCCACTTGCAATTCTTGCAGCCGGGGGGCCATGGTCAGCCGCAACACTGTGGAGTGGACCTGCGGCGGAGGCGAGAACGCGTCCGGCGGCAGCGTGAACAGTTTGTCCACCCGGGCGAAGAGTTGCACGGTAGCCGAGAGCAGTCCGTAATCCCGGCTGCCCGGCGCGGCCGCGATACGGTCGGCGACCTCGCGCTGCACCATGATCACCGCGCGCTCAATGTTCTGGTGCAATTCCAGAATCCGCAGAACGATATCGGAGGTGATGTAATACGGTAGATTGCCGATTACGTCCACCGTCTCCGGCTGGGTGGGACGCAGATCGTGCAGCGGTCCCGGCCTGCGCCCGACCATCGAGGTGAATTCCGCGGCAACGAAATCCGATTCGAGAATTTCGACATTCGGCTTGGTCGCATACCGCATGCGCAACTGCGCCGCCATCACGCGATCGAGCTCGATTCCAATTACGTGCTTGGCTCGGATAGCTAACACATCCGTAAGCACGCCGCGGCCCGGGCCAATCTCGATGACCGTGCGATTGGACACATCTCCCAGGGCCTCCACGACGCGCTGCGCCGCGCCCAAATCGGTGAGAAAGTTCTGCCCCAGCTTCGGCTTGCGTTTAACGTGGGTAACGGACTTGCTCGACGCGGTCTTGGTCTTGGCCACATTGACCCTCTTTCAGCTCGCCAATTAGACTCAACTGTTTCGGCATTTCTTACATCATAGTGCGCGGTCAATTACGCAGTTCGGCGTGCCGGCGGAAGCACATCTCCGTTCGCGCCGGGAGGTCTCATGAATATCGCCTTTGTGGCATCCGAGTGCATACCTTTTTCCAAGACCGGCGGGCTGGCGGATGTCATAGGCGCTTTGCCGCCCGCGGTCGCTAGCTTGGGTCATCAGGTTACCGTCTTCCTCCCGCGTTACAAACAAACCAAGCTCGACCACCCGCGCGTCGTCATTCCCAGCATCACCGTTCCCTTCGATGACCGCTACCGCTTCTGTTCTGTCCTCGACGGCGGGGTGCGCTCCGGAGTGCAATTCTATTTCATCGACTACCCGCCGTTCTTCGACCGCGATTCGCTCTACGGTACACCTTTGGGCGACTATCACGACAACGCCGAGAGGTTCGCGCTGTTTTGCCGCGCCGTGTTGGAGTCGGCCAAGATACTCGGCACGCCCGACCTGCTGCATTGCCACGACTGGCAGACGGCCCTGATCCCTATACTGCTGAAGACGCTGTACGAGGAAGACCCGGCCTTTGCCAACACTCCGTGCGTCTTCACCATTCACAATATCGGATACCAGGGACTTTTCCCGCCCGAGATCCTCCCTTTGCTGATGTTGCCTTGGGATTTGTTCACCATGTCGAAGCTGGAGTTCTATGGCAAGGTGAATTTCCTCAAAGGCGCGATCACCATGGCCGACTACATCACCACCGTCAGCCGGAAGTATAGCCAGGAAATCCAGACCGCGGAGTACGGCTTCGGCTTGGAGGGTGTGTTGCGGGCGCGCTCCGGCACAGTTAGCGGGATTCTTAATGCGGCGAATTACGATGAGTGGGACCCCGAAAGCGATCGCTTCATTGCGTCGCACTACTCGGCGGCGGACCTCAGCGGCAAAGCAAAATGCAAAGCGGATCTGCTGAAAGAATTTGGCTTGGCGGGAGACACGCAGTTGCCGGTGGTTGGAATGGTGTCGCGCTTTGCCGCCCAGAAGGGCTTCGACCTTATTTTGCAGGCGGCCGATCGCCTGGCTCGGCAGGAGTTGATCATGGTCGTGCTGGGCAGCGGCGACCGAGATTATGAAGAGTTGTTTCGCAAATTGACCAAGCAGTATCCGCAGAAATTCGCCGTGAAGATCGCTTACGACAATCCCTTGGCGCACAAGATCGAAGCCGGCAGCGACATCTTCCTCATGCCGTCGCGCTATGAACCCTGCGGGCTGAACCAGATCTACAGCATGCGCTATGGGACTGTACCCGTGGTGCGCGCCACCGGCGGACTCGACGACACTGTCGAGCAATTTGATCGGCAGACCCTGAAGGGCACCGGATTCAAGTTCAAAGAACACAGTGGCGAAGCGTTGCTGGAGACTTTGCAGGCGGCAATGGCATTGTATCGCTCCGATCCAAAGGCCTGGCAAGCGCTGATGCGCAACGGCATGGCGCAGGAATATTCCTGGATCAACTCGGCCCGCGAATATGTGAAAGTCTATGAGCGCGCCCGGCAGATGCGGGCGGCAGCGAATGGGTAGGAGGCAGCAACTAGCAATTAGCAAACTCGAAGCCATACTGGGTTGCGTAAGGTAAATGCTTCTGAATTGTTTTGTATCAGGGCACGGCTTCAGCCGTGCCGCGACGGGGCAACAGCGATTTGGGCTTCAGCCCCCGAGGGACCTGTTTTTGCAAGGGCTAAAGCCCTGACCTTTTCTGCGCTTCGTTCGGCACGATAAAGTCGTGCCCTGATACAAAACGACCCTAACCTCTAGCCCCTAGTCCCTAACCTCTGCTTTTTCGCAAAGTGCAAGTAAATCGGCACGCCTGCCAGAATCACCACCACTCCCCACGCGGAGTTGCGCAGGTTTTCGGTGAAGGTGTAATAGAGCAGCACCGCTGCGACCACAATGAACATTGCCGGCACCAGCGGATATCCCCACGTCCGGTACGGACGGAGCGCGTCTGGTTCCTGTTTGCGCAACACGAAAACGGTGCTGGCGGAAATCATGTAGAACAGCCACTCCGCGAAGATAGCCAGAGAGAAAAGCTGGCGGAAATTTCCGGCGAACAACAGCAGAACGATCGACAGCCCAAGCTGCACGATCAGGGCAACCGATGGCGTGTGGAACCGGGGATGCACTTCGGCCAATACTCGGAAGAAATAACCATCGCGCGCCATGGCGAAGGGAACGCGCGCGCCGCTCATGATGGTTCCGTTGAGGGCGACCAGCATGGAGAGCGCCATGCCAGCCGATACGATGGCCGCTCCCCAGGCGCCGGCCGCAACCGCAGTCGCTGCCGACGCCGGCCGTGGTGACGCCGCGATGCTGGCCGCCGGAAGCACATATTGCACTGCCGCGTTCGTCAGCATGTAGAGAACGGCCACCACGGCCACTCCTGCAATTAGCGCGATGGGAAGATTGCGCCCCGGATTGCGGACTTCGCCGCTCACCATGTTGAGGTCGTTCCATCCGTCATAGGCCCAAAGAGCGGCGATGAGTGCGGCCATGAATCCCGCGAAGCCACCGGTCGCGCCTTGAAAAATGGTGCTGAAGTTGCGCCAGGTGCCGCTGGCGGCGCTGAATCCCAGCAGGACGATCGCGAGGATGATCGCGATCTTCACCACCGTAAATACCACCTGAAACTCTCCGGCCCGCTTGATGCCGATATAGTTCAGCGCCGTGATGAACGCCGCCGCCGCTATGGCAACCAACTGCCCGTAGCTCATGGCGAAGGGTGAGAGGACTGCATCCTGGTTGAAGAACGCGAGAGCCGGGAAGGTGCCGAGGATGCGAACGAACCCTATCGTCAGGGTGGCAATCGACGCTGGTTTTGCGATCGCGAACCACGTCCAGGCGTAGAGGAAACCGGGGAGCGGTCCGTAGGCGTCGCGGATGTAAACGTATTCGCCTCCGGCCTGCGGCTTCATCGCGCCCAGTTCGGCATAGGTGATCGCGCCGGCAAGCGAGAGCACTCCGCCCACGATCCACGCAAGGTACACCAGCCACGCCGAGCCAACCGCCTGCATCATCTCGGCGGGAACCAGAAAGATGCCGCTGCCGATAATGGTGCCGACGACAATCGCGCTGGCATGGCTTACGCCGAGGTCACGCGCGAGCGTTGGCTTTGGATTGGGCGTATCAGGAACCTGCAAGATTCTTTCCGCCTTCGGTTATTGGTGCGTCTCCTTCTGCCTGCGATCGCCGCGGAAGCAATAGACTGGAACTATACCCGACGGCGAAGGTAATCACGCTGCCGATCAACACGTACCAGGGGAAGGGAATTGGCCGGCTTAATGCCAGGGTTGCAAACGGCGCGCCGGTTAGTTGCTGTAGCCAATGCAGTATTCCAGCTCCCTGCCAGATGTAAACGTTGGCGCAGAAACCAATCGCCATCCCAATCATGCTGCCGCGCTCATTGGCGCGACGCGTAAGCACACCGAGCAGAAACACTCCCAGCAGCGCGCCATAAGCGACTGACGCGATGCTGAGGCCAAGCTCAACCACTTTGCCGCTGCGTCGCGACAGGATCGCCAGTCCGAACAACGCCAATCCCCACGCAATCGTCGCCAGGCGCGACAGCAGCACGCGCCGGCGCTCAGGTGTTGCAGGCCTTTGCCGCAGGTAGAAATCGACCATCGTGGTGGACGAAAGCGAGTTCAGCGCCGCGCTCAGATTGGACATCGCCGCGGCAAGAATGGCTGCAACCAGAACACCCGAGATGCCATGCGGTATGTACGTCACGATAAAGGTGGGAAAGATGCGATCAGGCTTGTCGAACGGCGCCGCTGGCGGCGAGAGGCGATAGAACACCCACAGCATGGCGCCGATCAGCAGGAAGAGCGAGAACTGGAAGAACACCGCGATCCCGCTGCTGAGCAACGCCAGCTTCGATTGCGCTTCGCTGCGGGCGGCCAGCAGCCGCTGCACAATCAATTGATCGGTGCCGTGGCTCGCGGTGGTCAGAAACGCTCCGCCGATGACTCCCGACCAGAAGGTATAAGTCCGGTAGAAGTCGGGGGTGAAGTCAAACACGCGAAACTTGCCTGCACTCGCCGCCTGCGCGTGAATGGTTGCCCATCCGCCGGGCACCAGGTGCAGAATGGTGAACAGGCCAACCAGCGTGCCCGCCAGATAAATGCCGAGTTGTACAACATCGGTCCAGATGACCGCGGCCATTCCACCTTCGAAGGTGTACAGCAGCGTAAGCAGGGTGACGATGCCGATCGAAATCACATCGCGCTGCAGTTCGCTTATGTTGCCGAGAAGCGGCCCCAGCGCGATCCCTACGACAAGTGCAACCGCAAAGATACGCACTCCTTCTGCCGCTGCGCGGGTCAACAGAAACAGGCCGGCGGTCAGCGAGCGCAACCGGCCTCCGAAGCGGCGCTCGATAAGTTGGTAAGCCGTGAACAGATCGCCGCGGAAGTAATGCGGCAGCAGCAGGTAGCTGATGATGACCCGTCCGACTAAATAACCCATCACCAGTTGCAGGAAGGTAAAGTTGGTGTCGTAGGCAAGTCCGGGCACGCCGATGATGGTCAACGTGCTGGTTTCGGCGGCCACGATGGAAAGCGCAATCGCCCACCATGGAATATTGCGGTCGGCCAGGAAGTAGGCGCGCAGGGAACTCTGCTTTTTGCGGAAGCGCAGCCCGAACAGCGTAATGCCCACCAGGTAAACCGCAATCAGCGCAAGATCGAAGAGGTTCATGGCGGGAGATGGTGGTGGTTGCGGCTAGAGCATAAATGAAATGACCGCTACGCTGGGATCCGCGACACGGCCCGCTTCAGCGCTCTGAGAAACTGTTGGTTCTGCTCAGGAGTGCCGACGGTCACGCGGAAGGCATCCGGCGCTCCCCACGATCCACTCATGTGACGAACAATGATGCCATCGTCTTGCAGCACCCGGCAAAGGCTGGCCGCGTCTTCGCCCACCCGGCAGAAGAGGAAGTTCGTCCACGTAGGAGTCACGCGAATCCCCATGTCTGAGATGGCCTGGGTCAGCAGCTTCGCTTCGGCAGCATTCGTTTGCACCGCTCGCTGAATATGGCCGGTGTCTGCCAACGCGGCCAGCGCTCCCGCCTCGCCCAGCGACGAAACCATGAATGCCGTTTTCATGCGCGCGAAATAGCCCATCAACTCCGCCGGACCCATTCCATAACCAACCCGCAGTCCAGCCAGTCCGTGGGCCTTGGAAAAAGTGCGCAGCACCACGACCCGGCGTTGCTGGCGCACATAATCCAGCGCGTGCGAATACGCCAAGCCGCGCTCTGCCGCGAAGTAGCTGGCGTAATCGCAATAGGCCTCATCCAGCACTAGAATGACGTGCGAGGGCAGCCGATCGAGGAAGCGGTCAATCGCGTTCGCATCCAGAATTGTTCCCGTGGGATTGTTCGGGTTCGCTAGGTAGACCAGACGGGTATTAACGTCAACCGCCGCGAGAATGCGATCCAGATCGTAGCCATCGTTCACGGTGGGCACTTCGATGAATTGCGCGCCAGTAGCGCGGGTGACGATGGGATATACGATGAAGGAGAGCTTGCTGGTGATGGCGTTCAGCCCAGGCCCCAGCAACGTCCACGCCATGATGTCGAGTAGGGTGCTGGAACCCGCGGTCACCAAAACCTGCGCCGGCTCGATGCCGTGGATCTCCGCCAGACGCGCGGTCAGCTCGGTGACGGCGTTGTCCGGATAGAAATTTACTTCCTGAGCGGCCGCCTTGATCGCTTCAATGGCCAGTGGAGAGGGGCCGAAGGGATTCTCGTTGGAAGCCATCTTGATGCAACGCATGCCGCTCTCCAGTTCCGCCTGCCGCCGGAGCTTGCCAGGCTTGTAGCTGGCCAGCTTTTGCACGTGCGCCGGCACCAGCTTGCTAAAATCCGTCATTCGCTCTCCAGGAGTTCATCTTCTTACTTCCCTCTACTGTCATCCCGACCGAGAACTTCATTCCCTTGGATTGTCATCCCGACTGAGTCCGCCGCGGCGGGCGAGCGGAGGGACCTGCTTTTCTTCGCCAACGCATCCGCTTTCTCTCGCGCCGGGCCCTTCAGTTGCGCCACTTCCCGCGTGGTTAGATGCCGGAACTCACCCGGTTCGACGTCCAACACCAGCGGGCCATAGCGCACCCGCTTGATTTTTTCCACGTGATGATCGATTTGTTCGAACATGCGGCGAATCTGCCGATTGCGGCCTTCCACCAGTGTGACCTCGTACCAGGGATTGGCGGCATCGCGCAGCAGCTTGATTTGTACCGGCGCGGTCTTTGCCGCCGTGGACCTGCGCTTCCAACCTGCTTTTGGCACGCGGTCTGCAGGAGTCTTCAGCGACTTACGTTCTGCCGGAAGCATGATGCCTCCACGCAGCTTGTCGATTTGTTCCTCGGTGGCCTTGCCGCTGATCTTGACCAGGTACGTCTTGGCGACGTGCGACGAGGCGTGCATCAACTTCTGCGCCAGCTCGCCGTCGTTGGTCAGCAACAGCAGGCCTTCGCTCAGGTAATCGAGACGGCCGACCGGATAAATGCGCGCTCCGACACCACGCACTAAATCTATTACTGTAGGACGGCCCTCCGGATCGGTGACCGTAGTCACGTAACCCCTAGGTTTGTTGAGCAGCAGGTAAACCGGACGTTCCGGTCCCTTCAGTAACTTGCCATTGACCTTGATGTGGTCGCGCTCGATATCGGCCTTGCTGCCCAGTTGGGTGACGATCTGTCCGTTGACCGACACCAGGCCGCCGGTGATAAGTTCCTCGGCCTTGCGGCGTGAAGCGATTCCGGCGGCGGCGATGATCTTCTGGAGGCGTTCAGCAGGCATGGGTGGCTGCTCCAATACTATCCGCTCTTCGCAGTTCGCTTTTCGCCAGGTTTGCGTGGCCGTTAGTGGTGGTTAGGGTCCCTACCCTCCTCCCCCTCCCACGCGCAAAATATTGAAAACAAAAGGCAAATCTGAAGAATAGTCGGCAAAATATTCCATCAAAAGGACTTAGAGGCAAAATATTCCAAACTAACGACTTACGCGAGAAATCTTCGGCGTGAGGGAGAGTTGCGTTCTGTGGAAGCTTGACCGGCGGGCGGTGGGAAGAACAACGTTGCTGTCGGATCACTAAATCACGCTCAGGAGGACACATGAGGAGCGACGCCCGAAGACAACTCCGCTGCGTCCTTCCATCACGAATTGTACGCTGCGACCAGCGGGAAATAAAGAAGCTTTGTCACGCTTCAACGTGAGCGTGTCACAAAGGGAGGACGCACCCTCGCCCAGTGACCCAAGGCAAACTAGAGGCCATCTCCTAAATGCCGGTGCGGCCCAAAGCGAGTACCGCAGGGGCTAAAGCCCAGTCCGTAACGGGCCATTGGCGGCACGGGTGAAAGCCGTGCCCTGATACAAACCGATTTATGAGATAGCTTCTAAATACCGCGCCCTGGCCAAAAGAAGCTAGCTAGGCCTCCGTTTAAACACCTTCGTTAGGCGGTCTATTGGTTTCCGGCTGCGTGATTGCCTTATCTGTCGTTACCTCGTCCGTCCTCGGCGGCTTGGATTCATTCAGGGCCGACGCCAACAATTCCGCTTGCGGATCGCCCAGCTTCTCGAACTCTTCCATGCTGGGCAACTCGGAGACGTCGTTGAGTCCGAAGCGCAGCAGAAACTCTTTCGTTGTCCGGTAGAGAATCGGGCGGCCGATGACTTGCTTGCGCCCGGCGGTAGTGATCAGCTTGCGGTCGAGCAGGGTAGCGATCACGCCGGAAGTATCGACGCCGCGAATTTCGCTGATCTCGGGTACGGTGACAGGTTGCTTGTAGGCGATTACGGCGAGCGTTTCCAGGGCCTGCAGCGACAGTCGCACTGGCGGCTTCAGGCTCTTGGCGAAGTTCACCACTGCGTCGTGATGCTCGGGCTTGGTTGCCATGCGGTAGCCACCGGCAATCTGGCGAATCTCCATGCCGCGTTCGCTGGAGGCATACTCGGAAACTAACTCGTCGATGATGCTGCTGAGCCGCGCTTTGATGGTTCTGAGCTCTTCCTTGGCTTCAGCCTTTTTGTCCTTCTCGCTGAGGGGCGCGCTCTCAGCGCTACGCGGAACTTCAGCGGGCTCATTCTGGACGGCTTCGGGTGGCGCGGGCGTATCGTCGAATGCAAGGTCGTCCGCCAACTCGTCGCTTTCAGCCGGTGCAGGGCCATCCGAAATGATTTGGTTGAGCGCGAGGCGGGCATCCTCCTCCGCGCGCAACTCTGTGAGCACCTCGTCGCGTAACAGCGCGGCAAGCTGGTCCAGGGTCACCGGTTCTTCGGTGGCGTAGATGATGGCTTCGACTTTGGCTTTCAGGCTCATCTCCAATCATCCTGCACCGGCGGATTCTCCGCCATCAGCGCGTCGAAGCCGGTGTGCTTCTTCAGCACGATCTCGCCGAAGACGTTGTCCTGGCGCGCCAGCACCGCCTGTAATCGAATCAGCTCCAGGATCGCCAGGAACGCGCACACCAGCGCCGAACGGGAGCGCATGTTGCGTAGCAATTGTTTCAGCCGGATGGGCCGGTCCTCCAGCGAAAGCCGCCGCCGCACATAGTCAATCATTTGCGAAACTGTGACAGTATCGTCGTCCACGTTGAACGAGGGCTTCTGCCGCGCCCGGTCTAGAATTTGCTGGAAAGTTCTGACCAGGTCCACCACGTCAGCGGCCATTTCCGGCTCTGTGCCCTCGGCATCGCGAAATTCCTGCAGCGCCGGATTCGACCACACTGCTTCTTCTATCTGCTGTTTCTGCATCAGCATCTGCGCCGCCGTCTTGAAGCGCTCGTGCTCCAGCAGCCGGTTGACCAGCTCCAGTCGCGGATCGTCTTCCGCGTCAGGGCCGGCGGGATCGCGCGGCAACAGCATCTTCGACTTAATGTGGATGAGCAGCGACGCGGTGTAGATGAACTCGGCCGCAACGTCCACATCGAACTGCTTCATCGTCTCGACATATTTCAGGTACTGCTCGGTGATTTTCGCGATCGGGATGTCGTAGATGTCGATGTCCTGCTTGCGGATGAGATCGAGCAGCAGGTCGAGCGGACCGTCGTACACCTGGCCCACCATGACCGAGAAGGATGATTGGTCGGCGCCGTCCTTGCGCTGGAGCGCCGGCGTGGCAGGGGGTTGCGCCGTCTGACCGGTGGTCGGTGCGGGTTGGGGATCTTGGGCCATGGAAGAAACGTGAATCGCAAGCGCCTTGTTTCGCAGGCCTAAAGGCCAGCTATATGTGTGCCGTCCCTACGGGACTCGGATCGTTTTTCTGCCCTACCCAGCACTCCGCCTGCGGCTCCGTGCTGGGCCAAACTATTTCGCGCCTACGGCGCTCGAATCTTCCAAGTTACGCAATTACGCCGACCGAGCTATAACTTTCTCAGGAACTGCGGTGTAGCCTCGTCTAGGATGACAGATTAAGAATTTCTCTGTTCCTCCGTGCTTCTGCGCCTCTGTGCCGGAGCCTGCCCTGAGCGCAGCCGAAGGGTGGTGAAGGTCGCTATTTGCCCTCGCTCACGCTCTGCGCCGGCGCTTCGTACTCATGCGACAGGTTGGTGGCGGCGCGCGCTTCCACCATGGTCGCCTCAGCAACGGCACGCGCCTTCGTCGAGCCCTGCTCGAGGATGTCCCAGGCTAGCTTGGGATTCGCCTCATACTTCTGCCTGCGTTCTTGCATGGGGCCCAGCACGCGCCACAGGCTGTCCGAGGCCCACGTTTTGCACTCGATGCAGCCGATACCCGCAGTACGGCAGCCTTCGTTTACCTTGGCCATGGTTTCGGCGGTGCTGAAAATCTTATGCAGGTCGCCGACGGGGCACACGTCGGGATTGCCGGGATCGGTTCTCCGGATGCGCGCCGGGTCAGTCACCATGGTCTTCAGCTTCTGGCGCAAGGAACCTTCGGGCTCGCTCAACAGGATGGTGTTGCCGTATGACTTCGACATCTTACGGCCATCAGTTCCCGGCAGCTTCGGCGACGGCGTCAGCAGTGGCTTTGGCTCGGGGAAAACCATGCCACGCCGCGGATCGTGATCGCCGGCGTGCAGCTTGCGCGGATAAAACTGGTTGAAGCGCCGCGCAACTTCGCGCGTCAACTCCACATGCGGCACCTGGTCGTCGCCCACGGGTACGAAATCCGCTTGGTAAATCAGGATGTCGGCCGCCTGCAACAGTGGATATCCCAGAAAACCATAGGTGCCGAGGTCCTTGTCCTTGAGGTTCTCGCGCTGCTCTTTGTAGCTGGGCACTCGTTCCAGCCATCCCAGCGGAGTGATCATGCTAAACAGCAAGTGCAATTCGGCGTGCTGCAGCACGTGCGACTGGATGAACAACGTGCTGCGCTCGGGATCGAGCCCGGCCGCAAGATAGTCGAGCATGACCTCTAGCGAGTTTTGCTTGACGCTGCGCGTGTCGGCGTAGTCGGTGGTGAGGGCGTGCCAATCGGCGATAAAGAAAAAGCAGTCATATTGGTCTTGCAAACCTACCCAATTGCGCAGCGCCCCGACGTAATTGCCGAGTTGTAGCTTTCCGGTAGGTCGCATGCCGCTGAGCACGCGGCCTTTTTTGGGTGGCGAAGGCATTAGAGTCCCAACAGAAATCCGTTAAAGAAATTCAACACCGGGTACATGAAGGCCCCCAGCACGCGGCCGCCGAAGAACAGGAAGATCACCAATCCCCACATGCCGACGCGGTCGTACACCTGCAGCACGCCTTCGGAAAGGAAGTGCCGGATGACGTGGCTGCCGTCGAGAGGAGGAATCGGTATAAGGTTAAAAACCCCCAGCAGGACGTTGATCTCCATGGCTGCGTACAGCAATGCGCTGATGGGCACAATGGCGCCCGCATCGGAGGGCATGATCTGAGCGAGGTCTCCGGTCGAGGCCCCCCGGGCCAGCGCGAAGACTACCAGCCTTCCAACCTGCGAGGCATGGGCCACGACGATCAGTCCGATGACCGCGGCCGCCGCTGTCAGGAAGTTGCTGACCGGTCCCGCCACCGAGGTCAGGATGTCGTCCCTGACATAGTGCTTAAAGTTGCGGGGATCCACCGGCGTGGATTTGGCCCAGCCAATGACCGGGAAATGGGTGATCATTGCGATAGCCGGGAGCAGAATGGTGCCGACTGGATCAATGTGCTTGATGGGATTCAGGCTGACGCGCCCCAGCATGCGGGCGGTCGGATCGCCCAGGCGCGACGCCATCCAGGCGTGCGCCGACTCGTGCACACTGATGGCGAACAGGAACACGATGATCTGGAAAACGATGTCGATGGCGCTAAAGTGCATCGCGGTTTGCCTTCGATACTAACATGGGGAAAGCGGAGTCCCACGCCGGGCGGACGCGAACCAGCCATTGGTTGCGTACCAACTTCCCTAGAGCGTGTTTCTAAAAAGCTTGGGCCTCACATCAGGTACTTAGGTGTGAGGCCCAGGTGTGGATGAACAAAATTTCAGTTACGGCGTGATTTCCCAGATGACACCGTAGCCATGCGTCCCGCCCTGCGATGCGGTGCCGTACAGATTGCCACTCGCGTCAATGACCACGCTGCCGTACGGAACTGCTCCCTGGGTACCGCCGGGGAAGTCGTAAAGGTCGGTTTCCGTCCAGCCCCCGCCGGAAGGCGTCAGATTGAAAACCGAACCGGCTCCATGGGCACCGTCCTGGGTCGTCGTGCCGTAGAGATTGCCTGCGGCGTCCATCGTCAGGCTGTCATAGGGCCCCGGCAGGTGGGCAGACCCGGTAAAGCTGTAAACCACCCCGAATGTCCAGCTGCTGCCGGAGGGCATTAGTTCGTAAACCGTGCCGCCGCTACCCGGCCCGCCGCCACTGGTGGCCCCGTACAGATTGCCCGCGCTGTTAAACACAATGCCGCCAAATGGATTGCCTCCGTCACTTGGCCTTTGCAATGGTGTTCTCTGTCCAGCCGGATCCAGAGGGCGTTAACTGAAAAACTGTCCCATACCCGTGGGCGCCACCCGCGAACGTTGTGCCGTAGAGGTTGCCGGATGCATCGAAGACGACGCTGCTGTAAGGGTTTTCGCCATCGCTTGAGCCGCTGAAAGTGTGAATCGCGCGCTCCGTCCAGCCGCCGCCCGAGGGCGTCAGTTCATACACGACACTCTGAGCGTTCACGCCGCCGAAGAAGGTTGTACCGTAGAGATTGCCCACCTGGTCGAACGTAAGCTCACCATACCCAGGATTGGCTCCGTCACTGGATCCACTGAACTGGTACAGCACGGTTTCCGTCCACGCGCACAGAACGGTTTTGCAGACTGATAACGGCGGCCTCAGGTGGAATACCGTGCCACAGCCTACGCCGCAATTGTGGCCTCCGAATTCGGTGGTGCCGTAAATCGTCCCGTCCCGCCCGAACACGACTCCGGCAATGGGAGCGCTTCCGTCGGTGCCTCCGGTGAAGCTGTAGAGCGGGGTAAAGATCCACCCCGAGCCGTTGCGTGCCAGCTTGAAAACGGTGCCGCGATTGGAGCCGCCACCCTGATATGCCGTGCCATAGAGGTTTCCTCCCCTCTCCGTTAAGCCGGCTTCGGGATACGCCCCGTCCTGTCCGCCAGTGAAGTTATGAATCACCTGGTAGGTCTGGGCCTGCGCCGGCGGCAACAAGATAAATGTCAGCACAAAGATGATTGCCATCGCCAGCACGGCGGTTGCGGCCGGCGAGTTCTCGCCAATAAAACTCTGAGGTTGACGTTTACAGTTCATGGGATTTGCTCCTCGCCATTTCGCTTGCGTGCAATGCAGGCAACGGTTTTGTCAGTGACTTGTACCACAAAAGTTGGGTGCAAGGGAAAGAGTCTCCCTTCGTTAGCCCATGATATGTCCGGTTGAGATATTCGGGCAACAGCTTGACTCCAGAGTGGCCGCGGCATATTGTTCCAACTCCATGGAGGACATGCCATGCCACACTACGTGACACTGCTCCGCTACACGCCGCAAGGCGCTGCGAAAATCAAGGAAAGCCCGAAGCGGCTCGACGCTGCCAAGAAGGCCGCCGAAGCCGCCGGGGGAAAGATAACCGCCTGGTACTTGACCATGGGAAAGTACGACGCTGTGCTGGTCTCGGAGTTTCCCGCTGACGAGGCTGCGGCACGATTCATGCTGTCGACAGGAGCGCTGGGGAACGTGACCACCCACACCCTGAAAGCCTTTAGCGAAGCTGAGTACCGCAAGATTGTCGGCTCGTTGCCCTGAGCTGAAACATCAGACTGGCCAAGGCCACAGAGGGAACGCCCCATTGCGCGGTGGGACGCAAGGATCGGTCGCATCCGTGTGTTGCGCCGCAAGAACCTGACATCCCTGACCCGACGCCGAGCGACGCCGCAGGAATACTGAGCGTAGTAATCACCTGTTCCTTAACTGTCCCTCAAGCGGCCAGACGGAAAACCGGCTCGTGGCTAAGTTCCGAATTGCTCGTGATCCAAGAACAAGCCTGAGATTCGCCGCTAATCGGCTGCGGAGTCGGGGCCGCGGCTTGCAGTTCAGAATTCCCCGAGTGCCTTTTCGACCATATCGATGCCGATCTTCTGAAGAAACTCTTCCGGTGCTTCCCCGCCGATCAGGGCAAAGACGAAATCGTTATGGAGAGTGTTTTGTCCGGTGGGATTGGCGACGATAACCTCTTCTGGCGTGATGCGCTCGACATTTGAATTCAGCATCACACGCAAGCTTCCCTCGCGTTGCGCTTGCAGTAAATGCTCGCGATTGCGTTCGCGGGCACGCCGTAGGAGGAACGCATATTAGGAACCATCTTGAAGGAAATTGTGTCCCAGAAACGAATCACCGTCTTTCTTCTCGCCCTATTTGTCGTGCTGCTGTGCAATGCGGTGCTGCTCCCGGCAAAAGACAGTGTATCGCCTGTTTGCGACAGCTATCGCCGACACGTGGAGTTGGCACCCCGGAAAGATATTCAATTCGCAGCCTTTCCCGCCGGTTCTTGCGGGCAACTCGAATCTTGCAAGAACCACAGTGAGTCGTCCAGCTTTGTGTTCCCCTCATCCCTAAAATCGGTGTAACTTTGTTCGATCTGCAGCGTACTGCTTTATGGACGCCCAGAGAAACAATGCGAAAGGACCGCAGCTCCAGGAGGGCAAAGCCACGCAAATGGAGGGGCCGGATCTGGAGAGCGTAATCGAGCGCGCACAAGGCCACGATGCCGAGGCGCTGGGGGAGATCTATCGCCTCTATGTCCGGCGCGTATTCGGCTTGTGCCGTTACATGCTGGACTCACGGGAGAGCGCAGAAGATGCCACCAGCGAAGTCTTCCTCAAGCTGCAGCGCTCCATCGAGAGCTACGACGGGTCAATACCGTTCCCCAGGTGGCTGCTGCGGGTGGCTGGCAACCAATGTATTGACGCTTTGCGGCGCCGCAAGCGTGGCCGGCAGGTGATTGTGGAAGTTGAAGAGGGAGCCGCGGTCATCGAGGCAGCCAGCTCGGAGCCGTCGCCGCTGGGTGCAGTCCTCAGCACGGAAGAGAGGGCGCAGGTGCGGGATGCCATTGCACGTCTGCCAGAGAACTATCGCGTGCCGCTGGTCCTGCGCTATTACGGCGAATTGAGCTATGACGAAATCGCACAGCAGTTGGGCCTGCAGAGGAACTACGTGGCGGCGTTGCTATTTCGCGCCAAGCAGGAGCTGCGGCGGAAACTGGGCCACAGGAGCAAGTGACCATGGAATGTTATTCGGAACAGATCGTCTCTATCTTCGTGGACGGTGAACTGGCGGTGGAGGAGGCGCGGCGCCTGCGCGACCACCTGGCCACCTGCCGGCGCTGCCGGCAACTGTTGGACGCATTACGCGCTGAGAACCGGGTTCTGAGCGAAAGCCTGCAAGAGCTTCCGGAAGAAGCAGCCAGCCCGGCGGGCTTCGCCCGTTTGCCGTGGTCTTTGGGGTGGGGTGACGTGGTGGTCGTGGCCGCGGTGCTGGCGGTAGGTTCAATCGTCGTCGGCTGGATCGATAAGCTGAGCATTCCGGAAGCGCTGCAGTGGTTAGATCCCTTCAGCTTAAACGGCCGCACGAACCTGATCTTTAACCTTTCTTATTACTTTGCACACGGAGGTACTGCCATGCTGGATGATTATGCTGCTGTCGTTGGGAAGTTCTTTTTGCTGTTGCTGTTGGGCGGCAGCGCACTGCTGCTGGGACGCCGATGGCGGCTACACCAACCTGGGCTGCGCCTGCTGATCGTGCTGCTTGCGTTGTCGCTGTCTGGCTTTGCCTTGGAGCGGCGTCACAGTGAGGTCGTCACGGTAGCGGCGAACCAGACTGTAGACGACACCCTTTTGGCCTCCGGCAACATTGTGCGCGTGGAAGGCGTTGTCAATGGGGACTTGCTGGCTTTTGGCGGGTCTGTGGAAGTGCGCGGCACCGTCAAGGGCGACCTGGTGAGTTTTGCCAAGAGAACTGTGGTAAGCGGAACCGTGGAAGGCAACATCTACAACTTTTCGAATTCCCTCGACCTGGACGGGCAATTGGGCCATAACATCTACGGGTTTGTGCAATCCTTGCGGGTGAATGACCGGGGTCGCGTGGGCGGCGGTATGGTGGTTGGCGCCGGCGACGTCAGCCTGGAGGGCGAGGTGAATCGCAGTGTGACCATGTACGCCGGTAATGCCGATGTGAGCGGCAGCGTCGGCCGCGAACTGACCATGACCGGAGATAACCTTACCCTGACGAACACGGCCCGAATCGGCGGCAACCTGAGCGCTCGCGTGCGCCAGCTGAAAAACGTACACATCGCCGACGGCGCGACGATTACGGGCACACGTGACATCCAGGTGCGCGTGCGGCAGAGCCATTTCGCGCGCCCCAGATTCTACTTCTACCAAGCTGTCTGGCTCGCTGCCGCCATGCTGGTGGGATGGTTGGGCCTGGTTCTGTTTCCCGGCTTCTTCCAGGCCAGCACGCACGCGGTGGGCTCAGGCTGGCGCAGCCTCGGGCTTGGGGTTGGGGTCCTGGCGGGCGTGCCCGTGGCTATAGTCGTGACAGCCATCACGCTGGTTGGCCTTCCGGCCTCGCTCATGTTGCTCGCGCTGTATCTGGCTGCGATCTACCTGGCAAAGGTTTGGGTTGGAGCATTTCTGGGGCAGATGCTTCTGAAGCCAGCGGGGGCGACTAAGAGCGATTGGCTGCTGGGACTACTGGTGGGCCTGCTGATCCTCACCATCATCGGGTTCATCCCGTATCTTGGCGGGCTGGTCCGCTTGGGTGTGGTTTGCCTAGGTTTGGGAGCGTTTGCCTGGCAGCTTTATCGGGCTTTGCGGCCGGCAATAACGGCCTGAAAAAGCCTGCTGAGGTTGGTCGAGGCCAGACAAGATTTGACGATGGCATCCTGGAAGGGACGACTCGTGGTTTGTTGCCGTAAGATCGCCATTTCACCCGCGACTCATGCGGCGCGCCTCGGCTGTGCGTCCGGCAGCGGCATAGACGGAAGCGGCGATGGTGGAGAGTGGCGAGTCCGTATTCTGGTGGGATGACGCTAGTGCTTTTTCGGAGGCGCGCCCGTAGTGAGCCGAGTGGAGCGGAACAGAAGATGGGGCGCGCATTCGAAAAAGCCGTCAGAAGGAAGCCGTTGGCGCGGCGGACGCGGGCCATATG
>JBEKNL010000068.1:0-23049 GCA_049522855.1 Candidatus Korobacteraceae bacterium | reverse complement strand
GTCGAGTAGGAGAAATCTGGGCGCGGAATCGTAGGGAAAAGCTTCTCGCAACTGCTGCACGATCCAGGCGCTGGTGGGATGGCAAGTGACGTTGAAGTGCAGAATGCGCCTACGATCATGGCCGATGATGAAGAAGCAGTACAGCACCCCAAAGGTGAGAGTGGGGACGGTGAAAAAATCCATGGCCGCGATAGCTTCCCGATGATTGCGCAGAAAGGCCAGCCAGCGCTTGGCGGGTTGAGGGTCCTTGGGCGCTCGTTTGATCCAGCGGAAAATGGTGGTTTCCGACACGTCGAAGCCGAGCATCAGGAGTTCGCCATGGATGCGAGGCGCACCCCAACTGGGATTGTCAGCGACCATTCGAAAGATCAATTCACGGATCTGCTGGGAGATCCTGCGGCCACCGCCCACTGGATTTCGCACTTTGCAGAGCATGGCCCAGTACAGTTTGAACCCGGATCGATGCCAGCGCGCAACGGTGTCCGGTAGGACGATAAGGAGTGCCTTTTTCCAGTGAGCCCAGAACCGGCGAGCTACCACCCAGAAGAGTTTGTCGATGGCTCCCAGTCTTGGCCGCGGTTGCTGGCGTTTAAAGACGGCGAGTTGTTGGCGAAGGGCAAGATTTTCGAGCATCAGACTGCGGCGCGTCCGAAACCCGCTAAGCACGGCTCCGAGCCAGAGCCTAAACAGGTCAAACATGGCAACCAAGTTATAGCATACCGACTTTGCCGCCTGCCCTGCGAAGTTGTTGATTTCACAGCCGGACAGGATTGTGACGAGGGACACTGATCCCGGAGTGTGACACGGAGGAAGACGTCCGCGCAGTCTTGGAGGAATTGTGCGAGGAGATTTTCGTTGCGCAATTGGCGGGTTGGTTCCGAGATGAACAGACCTGGCCGCGAGACCTCGGGTTCGATGTCTTCTGCCGTTGGTTTGATTTCCAACACCATTCAATGCTGGTGGATCTCTGCGATGAACCGTTGATCAACGAGTTTGATTGACATCGTCGCCGTCTGCAATTCCGTCCCATAACGCCCCGATTTTATTTTGGCGAAGGACAGGATCCGATCGAGGCCTTACGGAACGAGTAAGCCGTTGGTGGCTGCAAAGGATATTCAAGCTGCTAAGAACCTCGATCACGGTGAGTAGCTTCACGAGGAACCTTCTTCATTGTGGGCAGATATTGTGATCTGGTGATTGTCGCCAAGTGTGAGAACCCCTGCTCTACGAGTTGTTCGTTGATCCCATCCTTGAGTTATGGACTGACTCGCGAGCGCGTTGTACCGATCATTTCGGCGGGGCTTTCCTGGCTCATTTCGCGATGACCGTGGGCGAGAAAGCGTTCAACAGATTTCGGTTCCCGATGGAGTAGGTTTAAGTCTCGCCATCCGGCCTAATTCCGTGTTGCTGCCCTAACTGCGGGAAAAATAGCCCGTGGAGTGGAGGCGGAAACGAGATAGCGGCAAAGCCATCTGTCTTTGGGTGGGCTGTGCAGCGCAGCATTGTTCTACGCGGAAATCATCGAGAGGCACCATTTGGAGCGACTCCACGGGATATTGTCAGCTTTGCTTTGGCAGGGAGTCTAGGACAATGACCTTCTGGCTGGCTGTATAAAATTGCACACCAGCGGCTTGGACTCTGCAACCGTGTCGGGAGTGGGGGAGTCCTGTTTGCGGCGTCCTTAATACTCGTCGTGCGGCTTCTACGGTCACTGCCATCGTGTTGGCCATTGTCTGAGCCCTAAAGCGGAACCACGAGTCACTTTTCGGCTATTAGCAATCGTTTCCTGTGTCGCGGCCCGTCGGCGGCGCAAGTAGCTGTCCAATTTTCTGCAACAGCAGGACCGGATTTTCTCCCGTTGTGACCACCCAGTCCGCGCAGGTACCTCCCACTGAACATGTCAGCCTTCCTTGGACACACTCGTTCGCCAAAACCAGATCGCCAGAACGATATTGACTTTTCAAGAACCTAGAGGGAACAATCAGCCGACATGTCCGCGTTCCTACTCGGTTGGTTTCGGTTGATTTGGCTGTTCACCAGAGGCCATCAAGCCCTCGTCCTGGAGAACCTCGCACTCCGTCAACAGTTAGCGGTCCTGATCCCGGAATGTGACACGGAAGAGGATGTTCACGAAGTCTTGCGCGAACTGTGCGAGGAGATTTTCGTTGCGCAATTGGCGGGTTGGTTCCGAGATGAACAGACCTGGCCGCGAGACCTCGGGTTCGATGCCTTCTGCCGTTGGTTTGATTTCCAACATCATTCGATGCTGGTGGATCTATCCGATGAACCGCTGATCGACGAACTTGATTGACTGGTTGCGTGTGTCGTGCAGCTCGAAAAACGATGCGATCTATTTTGGGCGAACGACAACATCAGATGAACAAATCTGAGGCAGAAAGTCATGAGCAAACAAACCCGCGCCAGCCATCCGATCTATAACCTTCTACCCACCGAAATCGAGGGGTTCGATTCCCTGGCGGAACTCGCCTTGGATCTGCATTGGTCGTGGACTCATGCCACCGACGAAGTGTGGCGGCAGCTTGATCCCGAACTGTGGGAGATCACGCATAACCCCTGGGTCGTCCTGCAGACGGTCTCACGGGACCAGATCGAGCGGGTGTTGGCCGATCCCGTTTTCCGCAAGAACGTGGATGGAGTAGTCGAGGCCAGCCGGCAAGCGGCCAGGGCGCCCGCATGGTTTCAGCGGAATCATTCAGGGGCTCTACTGACCTGCGCTGCGTATTTCAGCATGGAATTTATGTTGAGCGAAGCTCTGCCCATCTACTCGGGCGGGCTTGGCAATGTGGCCGGTGATCAACTCAAAGCCGCCAGCGATCTGGGTGCGCCGGTGGTCGGCGTGGGACTGCTCTACCAGCAGGGCTATTTTCGGCAGGTGATCGACAAAAACGGAGAGCAACAGGCCCTCTTCCCGTATAACGATCCCGGACAGTTACCGATCACGCCGTTGCGCCAACCAAACGGGGAGTGGTTGCGGTTGGAGATCGCTTTGCCTGGATACTCGGTCTGGCTGCGCGCCTGGCAGGTCCAGGTCGGCAGGGTGAAGCTTTATCTACTGGACAGCAATGACGCGGCGAACTTCCCCGCTCATCGGGGGATTACCAGCGAGCTCTATGGCGGCGGGTCTGAGTTGCGCCTCAAGCAGGAACTGCTCCTCGGGATCGGCGGATGGCGGCTGCTCCGCGCCCTCGGACTCCAACCGGAAGTCTGTCACCTGAATGAAGGGCACGCGGCGTTCGCCGTCCTGGAACGTGCCCGCAACTTCATGGAAGAGGCAGAGCAGCCCTTCGAAGTCGCACTGGCGGCCACACGAGCGGGTAATCTCTTCACCACCCACACGGCGGTGGCCGCCGGTTTTGACCGTTTTGCTCCCGCCCTCATCGAGCAATACCTTAAGGGGTATGCCGAAAAGAAGCTCGGCATTGCCCTACACGATTTGCTGGCCCTGGGCCGCCAGGACCCGACCGACTGGTCAGAGAATTTCAACATGGCGTATCTGGCAATCCGCGGGAGCGGAGCGGCAAATGGTGTGAGCCGCTTGCACGGGAAGGTCAGCCGGCACCTCTTTCGGCCTCTCTTTCCGAACTGGCCGGAGGACGAAATCCCGATTGGATACGTGACCAACGGAGTCCACATGCCCACCTGGGACTCGGCCCCGGCCGACGATCTGTGGACGGAAAGCTGTGGAAAGGACCGCTGGCTGGGGACCACGGAGACCCTGGAACAGGATATTCGCCGGATCTCCGACACCAGGCTATGGCAATTTCGGACGGCGGCCAGCAAGTCTCTTGTGGAGTACGCTCGCGAACGATTGTCCCTGGACCTTGCCGCAGCAGGCGCGCCGCCCGAGGAGGTCGAAGCCGCAAAGCATCTGTTTGATCCCAACGCCCTAACGCTTGGTTTTGCACGCCGCTTTGCGGCCTACAAGAGACCGAACTTGCTGCTGCATGACCCTCAGCGACTGCTTCGCTTATTGACAAATTCGGAGCTCCCGGTGCAACTCATCATCGCCGGCAAGGCGCATCCGGCGGACGAAGTGGGGCAGGCCTTGATCCATGAATGGATAAATTTCATCCACCAGCCAGAGACCCGACTCCACATCGTCTTTCTGAGCGACTACGACATGCTGTTAACGGAGCACCTGGTGCAAGGAGTCGACGTCTGGATCAACACGCCACGGCGACCCTGGGAGGCTTGCGGGACGAGCGGGATGAAAGTGCTCGTCAATGGAGGCATCAATCTCTCGGAATTGGACGGCTGGTGGGCAGAGGCATACACGCCTGAAGTGGGGTGGGCGTTGGGGGACGGCCAGGAGCATGGCGACGATCCCGCTTGGGACGCGGTCGAAGCCGATGCGCTCTACGACCTGCTCGAACGGGAGGTGGTCCCGGAGTTTTATACCCGAGACCAGAGCGGCATTCCCACAGCATGGATCAAGCGGATGCGGGAAAGCATGGCGCGCTTGACACCGCGCTTCTCTGCCGACCACACGGTGCGCGAATACACTGAGCAACACTACCTCCCGGCTGCTACCGCCTACCATCTACGCATTGCCAACAAAGGCGCAATCGGCAGGCAAATGGTCGATTGGCAGCATGCCGTGGATCGGAAGTGGGGCGGGTTGCGCTTCGGAGACCTGCGGGTCGAAACCAACGCGGACCACCAATTTTTTGAAGTCGAAATCTTTCTGAACGATCTCGACCTGAATGCCGTGCGAGTTGAGCTTTACGCGGACGGCGTCAACGGCGGCGATCCCGTACGGGAGGAAATGAAGTGTGCGCGAGTGCTTGCTGACGCATCCCGCCGCTGCGTCTATCAGGCAACGGTACCCACTACACGTCCAGCGACAGACTATACAGCGCGAGTGATACCTCAGCGCTCCGGAGTGGCGGTTCCGTTGGAATCCGTTCGAATCCTATGGCAACGATGATGAAAACGCCCAACGCGAGTTGCATCATTACATCTCGGAAATCTCCGAGAGCGCTGACGTTCGGGCGGGCTCTTCTCTGCCCGTGGGAACCCAGGAAAGGGTAGCACGGGTTAATGTCGCCATTTCCAGCCGTGATGGCAAAGGAGTCATGCATGAAACCAGCTAACCCACGCATTCTGACGATCAATGGCGGCTCGTCGAGCATCAAATTCGCGCTGTTCGAGGCCGGTGACTCGTTGCGACGGATTCTGGAAGGCGGGATTGAGCGGATCGGATCGTCGGAGGCCACCTTACGGGTTAAGGGCTTGGACCGTGCCGACAACTTTTCGCGGCTAGTCACGGCCCCGGATCACACGGTGGCGGTGGGCGTTCTGATGGATTGGATCGAGGAACGCAGTGGGCGTGAAGCATTATCCGCGGTTGGGCATCGCGTCGTGCATGGCGGGCCGAAGTATTACGAGCCGCAGCGAATCACTGCGGAAATGGTTGAGGAGCTGCAGCGGCTCAGTGCATTCGATCCTGACCATCTGCCGGAGGAGATCCTGTTGACTGAGGCGTTTCATCGCCGCTTTTCTGAGCTGCCCCAAGTGGCGTGTTTCGACACGGCCTTTCACCATGACATGCCGCGCGTGGCGCAGTTGCTGCCAATCCCGCGCCGCTACGAAGCGCAGGGCGTGCGGCGGTACGGGTTTCACGGATTGTCGTATGCGTTTCTAATGGAAAAACTAGCCCGTCTGGCCGGAGCGGATGGTGCACAAGGCCGGATCATCCTCGCCCACCTCGGCAATGGTGCGAGCCTGGCAGCGGTGCGGGACGGCAAACCCGTGGATACAAGCATGAGTTTCACCCCGACCGCTGGGGTGCCGATGAGCACCCGCTCCGGCGATCTGGATCCCGGACTGGTTTGGTATCTGGCGCGCACTGAAAAAATGGGCGCCAAGCAATTCAACGAGATGGTCAATTTCCAGTCCGGACTGCTCGGCGTGTCAGAGACCAGTTCCGACATGCGTGACTTGCTGCAGCACGAGACGCAGGACGTGCGGGCGGCTGAGGCTGTCGCGCTGTTTTGCTACCAGGTCAAGAAATGGATTGGCGCATTCGCGGCGGCGCTGGGCGGATTGGACACATTGGTGTTCTCTGGTGGCATCGGAGAGAATGCGCCCACGGTCCGCGCCCGGATTTGCGATGGGCTGGAATTTCTTGGAATCGAACTCGAAGAAAAGCGAAACGCGGCGAATGAGGGCGTGATTTCCTCCGCGGCCAGCCGAGTCGCGATCCGCGTCATTCGCACGGACGAAGAACACATGATAGCGAAAACGGTTTGCCAGGTTCTCGGCCTTGCCTGAAAAAAGGGAAATTGAACCATGACGACAAAAACTCTTTCCCCGGAACTGCTCCACAACATGGATGCGTACTGGCGCGCCGCCAACTATCTGTCGGTTGGCCAGATTTATCTCTACGATAATCCGCTGCTGAAGCGGCCGCTGATGCTCCCGGATGTGAAGCACATGCTGCTGGGACACTGGGGCACAACCCCCGGGCAGAACTTCATTTACGTGCACTTGAACCGGGTCATCAAGAAATACAACCTCGACATGATTTACGTCTCCGGCCCCGGGCACGGCGGCCCGGCCGTCGTGGGCAACACTTACCTCGAGGGTACTTACAGCGAGATCTATCCCAACATCAGCCAGGATGAGGCGGGGCTTCGGAAGCTCTTTGTTCAGTTTTCGTTTCCCGGGGGAATTCCCAGCCACGCATCGCCCGAGTGTCCGGGATCGATCCACGAGGGCGGCGAGCTGGGCTATTCGCTCAGCCATTCGTTCGGGGCGGTGTTCGACAATCCCAATCTCGTCGTCGCCTGCGTGGTCGGCGATGGCGAGGCGGAAACCGGACCGCTGGCCACGGCATGGCATTCCAACAAGTTTCTCGATCCGGCCACAGACGGGGCGGTGCTACCGATCCTGCATCTCAACGGCTACAAGATTTCCAACCCTACCATCCTAGCTCGTATCGACCATGAGGAATTGGAACAGTTGCTACGCGGCTATGGGTGGACGCCCTACTTTGTCGAGGGTCACGAGCCCGCGCTGATGCATGAGGCCATGGCCTCGACGCTCGACACGGCGGTGGAGCAGATCAAGAAAATCCAGCAGGACGCCCGCGTCAACGGCAACCTTGCCCGTCCGCGCTGGCCGATGATCGTTCTCAATTCACCCAAAGGCTGGACCGGACCGAAGGTCGTCGATGGCCTGCAGGTTGAAGGCACCTTCCGTTCGCACCAGGTGCCGCTCTCCGACCCGGCCACCCATCCCGAACACCTCAAGCTGTTGGAAGACTGGCTGAGGAGCTACGGGCCGAAGGAACTCTTCGATGAACAGGGCCGGCTGAAACCGGAGCTGGCCGAACTTGCGCCCAAGGGCGAACGACGCATGGGCGCGAACCCCCACGCAAACGGCGGCATTCTGCTTCGCGACCTGCGGATGCCAGATTTCTGCGACTATGCGGTTGACGTGCCGTCACCA
Organism: Candidatus Korobacteraceae bacterium; assembly: GCA_049522855.1. Classification (GTDB taxonomy): domain Bacteria; phylum Acidobacteriota; class Terriglobia; order Terriglobales; family Acidobacteriaceae; genus Bog-257. Next base: position 15,576 of record JBEKNL010000068.1, on the reverse strand, counting down.
GGGGTGCGGGGCAGTGGCGACACGCATGTGCTCGGGCGATTCCTGCGCGATGTGGAGAAGCTCAATCGTGAGCAACGGAATTTTCGGATCTTTGGTCCTGACGAGACGCTCTCCAACGGACTGGAGGCCCTCTTCGAAGTAACCCAACGCCAATGGGACGCCGCGACCGTGCCGAACGACGAATTTCTCGCGCCCAGCGGGCGCGTAATGGAAATGCTCAGCGAGCACCAATGCGAGGGCTGGCTCGAGGGCTACCTGCTCACCGGGCGGCATGGACTGTTCAATTGCTACGAGGCGTTCATCCACATAGTTGATTCGATGTTCAACCAGCACGCCAAGTGGCTGAAGGTCACGTCGCAGCTTCCCTGGCGCCGGAAGATTGCCTCATTAAACTACCTATTGGCTTCGCATGTCTGGCGCCAGGACCACAACGGCTTTACCCACCAGGATCCTGGTTTCGTCGACCACGTCGTGAACAAGAAAGCCGAGGTCGTGCGTGTTTACCTTCCGCCGGATGCAAACTGTCTGCTGTCGGTGATGGACCACTGCCTTCGCAGCCGGCATTACGTAAACGTCGTGATTGCGGGCAAACACCCGGCGCCGCAGTGGTTGACCATGGACGCCGCAGTTAAGCACTGCACCGAGGGCATAAGCATCTGGCAGTGGGCCAGCAACGACCAGAGCCTGGCCCCCGACGTGGTCATGGCCTGCTGTGGCGACGTGCCCACTCTGGAGACGCTCGCCGCCGTCTCCATTATGCGCGAGCATCTGCCCGACCTGAAAATCCGCGTGGTCAACGTCGTCGACCTCATGAAGCTGCAGCCGCAAACCGAGCACCCGCACGGGTTGAGCGACATGGATTTCGACGAGCTCTTCACCAAAGACAAGCCGGTCATCTTCGCCTTCCATGCTTACCCGTGGCTGATTCACCGGCTGACCTACCGCCGCACCAACCATGACAACATTCACGTTCGCGGCTACAAGGAAGAGGGCACCATCACCACGCCTTTCGACATGACGGTGCTCAACGATCTGGACCGCTTCCACCTCGTGATGGACGTCATTGACCGCGTTCCGCGGGCCGGCGAGGAAGGCATCTACCTGAAGCAGCAGCTCAAGGACAAACTGGTCGAGCACAAGCAATACATCGACAAATACGGCGAAGACCTGCCGGAGATTCGGAACTGGAATTGGAATAACCCCAAATGAATGCGCAAGATCTCATTGATATTGCGAGGATCCTGATCACGGCCTACAAGTTGAGAGCTCCGATAGTGAGCTTCTACGGAATGTTGTAGGCATCGAAATCAAGGGAGTCCAGGCCATCGCGAGCCTGGACGACACAGTTTCGGCATATACCACAATGTAGTACACCATTGTTTGGGCACACATAAAATGAGATTCGAATCCTGAAGCAACCTGCCACAACTTGCGGGTTTCCATAGGCCGATCAGCTAGCATGGTTCGGACAGATGTTTACCCGTCAGCCCAACTTGGAGTCGGTGCCCGCCGCGTGCGGTTGGATGAAGAATTCTGACCAGGCAATCCCACGGGGATAGCAATATCCGTGATGGTGAAGCAAGTTATCCGTCTCCCTTCTCCCTCCGTCAGCGATTTTGATAATCTGCATGTACTCGGGGAGGTTATCCGGGGGGATGAACCTTACTTCCCCTCCGTAACCTCTCTAAGCAATCCGCGCAGCGACCATCAACTGGGCGAAGCATCATCGTCCGAACGCTCACTCGGGTGGCTTATTCCATAGCACCATCTATTCGCATCTTCTCCAGTCCGGTGTGGTGACAATCCGGTCTTCTCCCTTAGCAGAATCCGCGAAATCACTCTCTGAATGCGGACTTGACTCACGTTCGGTTGTTCACCGCGAAACTGGGCTGGATACTTCTTCGCGAAAGCAACATTTTTTCTCTTCGAATGGGACTCCGGCATTGCTTTGCCAGTAACGGTCTTGCACGGCTCTCCAGCCTTAGCCCCACAAGCTGGACATTCGACATTCGTTGACTTCGGCATGACCTGAGTCCGAATCGGGACGGGCGCAAGCACGGTCAGCTTTCAAACCGCACGACTATCCGAATGGTCGTCGCTGAGAATGCGTGCCCCCGATGAAATCGACAAAAGTGAGCAACAGGCAGGGGAGCGTTTTGCGGGCGCCGAGTGTTTTGGGTTTATAGACTGCGCACGATAAAAACAACCACCAGAATTACGACGATTGTTCCCAACAAACCGTAACCTAACATAGTCCCTCCTAGTCCTAAAAGCATGAGACCTAACTAATTATGCTGAAAGAAGAAGAGTCTTCGCTGGTCAGTCTTGCTCACGACTGCTGATTTGGGGGACTGGCTCTGGAGGAGGTACTGGCTGAGATGATTGGCACAACCCGATCCCGCGTGAGTTTTTTTATGAATCGCTTCAGAAACCTGGGTTCATCGAATATAACGGCGAGATTCGGGTCCACAACTCGCTCCTCAACATCTTTCTGCAGGAATCTGCATGAGTAAGGGCGCTGCGGTTTTCGTGCGAAGCTGGGCGTGAAAGACCTCCCATTACAACTCGAGTCGGTAATGCGTGGCATCGTCGGTGCTGCTGTGGGCGTGCTGCGGAATTTGGGATTGGAGCACCGATGAGACGCAGGCCAAGTGCCCAATATTGCACAGACAGCGATCTGCGGGTTCGTGGGATATTGGTCTAGGTTCTTCAACCTACAAGGATAGCCCGCAGGGAGTCTCAGAGGGATGACAAAAATCCCGGCAGCTTGCTCAGGGCTGCCGGGAAGTGTGCGTATCGTATTGCTTCGCTTAGTTCTTTAACTATCTTTTTGGCTGGACGGTAAAGCCAATGTAGGATGCCCTACAGAAGCGTTGGGAGGAACACTGTATAATTTTCTGAGTGGAGCGAATAAGGAGGGTTCCTGTTTCGTAGACCACGAGGGCTCGTTCACTCCCCGCATCTGGGATGATTTTCGGTTCAGGCTTATGGCACGCAATAACCTCCAAATCGTGCGGTCCGGCGAGCGGACTAATACCGATGGGAAACCAGTCAGCAACGTAATCCTTTTATCGATCTCTGATAGGGACTACAGCTCACTTCGTCCTCATCTCGAATATGTCAGCTTGCCAAACCATCTAGTCCTTCACGAGGCGGGTGGAAAGCTAGAATTTGCGTATTTCGCGAATCGAGGTTTGATTTCTCTTGTAGCCGTAATGAAAGATGGAAGGACGACCGAAGCTGGCATAGTTGGAAATGAGGGCTTTACGGGAACACTGGCGGCTGTTGGCCTGAGCAGGAGCCCGCTTCAAGCGGTGGTACAAATCACGGGGGACGGGTTTCGGGTAGAGATCGGAGCTTTGCAAAACACTTTGGAGTCCGCTCCCCACCTTCAATTGATGTTGAGCCGCTATGCCGCAATTCAGGGTATGCAGGTTGCACAAACAGCCGCGTGTAACCGGCTGCACGATATTGAGCAGCGCCTTGCGCGGTGGTTGCTAATGACTCAGGATAGAGTGGATTCAGGGTTGCTGCCCATCACTCATGATTTTCTCGCAACGATGCTAGGAACAGATAGGCCTACCGTGAGCTTGGCGGCTGGTGTTTTGCAGAGGAAGAAGCTCATCGAGTACACCCGTGGTGCAGTGAAGATCGTGCACCGCAAGAAACTTGAAGACTCCGCCTGCGAGTGCTACGGGGTTATCCAACAGTACGATGGCGAGCTTGGCTTGAAATAAGTCCGGAAGTGAAGACTCGCCCTGTGCTTAATTGCCGACTCGTTTCGGCACAATCAGTGCCTCTCCCTGGTAGGGTCGAGGACTGGCGCTGGGCTCCGTTGGTGCGGCCTATCTGTTTCTCCCCGTTTCCTGTGGGAGTGCCTCATTAGCTGCACCGTAAGCAGTTTCCAGTCCCCGCCGCATCGCACGTAGCGTGCGGGTTTCCCGCACTACGCACTCCTGCATACTTCGCATCAAGGGTTATGCGACGGAAGTCGGTCCCGCCAAGAGTGTCCGATCGAATTCTTGCGGAGCACAGGCCCTTTTCAGTTTGCAACGACCCAACACATCCTTCCCGCCTCTCCGGCGGACCAATTGAAATAGCCTGTATGTTAATCGAAGCTAGAATGGCACTAAGAAGGCAATGAGCTTTGAATTGCCGCCTGACTGGAGGTCGATCACGGCTCTTCCAAAGAAGAACCCACCACCGATGACGATTCGTGTTCTGGAAGAGCCCATCCGCGCCGAATTGTTCAGCGTGGAGCGGCTTGAGCAGCACGCCGAGAGCCTTGCGGCGGCGCAGACGGTCACCAAGGAAACGTATCAGGGCCGTCCCCTTATCCCGCGGGTAGTAGAAAACGGCCGTGTGCTGTTGGATTCGTACCGGGCAATTGCCCGGGCGATTCAGGAGGAGCGTGCGATCACGCCTGCGGCTGAGTGGCTGGTCGACAACTTCCACATCGTCGAAGAGCAGCTCCGCGAAATCCAGGACGATTTGTCCCCCGGCTATTACCGTAAACTACCGAAGCTCGTCTCAGGTCACTTGCAAGGGTATCCGCGAGTTTACGGAGTGGCATGGGCCTATGTGGCGCACACCGACAGCCACTTCGATCCGGAGGTGTTGCGCCGCTTTGTGAAGGCTTACCAGCGGGTACAACCTCTCGACATCGGTGAGCTGTGGGCGGTGGCTATCACCCTGCGCGTAATACTGGTGGAAAATCTGCGCCGGCTCACCGATCGAATTGTCCGAAGCCGCGCCGAACGCCAGGACGCCGACGTGTTGGCTGACAGCCTGCTTGGCACAGGCGGACAGATTTCCATTGCCCCAGAAACGGCCCTGCGCAGGTTCGAGAAAACGCCGCTCCCCAGGGCATTCGTTGTGCAGCTCGTCCAACGTCTGCGCGACGTCGACCCGAACATGGGAGCGGTCCTGCGCTGGCTCGACCAGCGTCTGGCTGAGCAGGGGACCACGGCTGACGAAATTGTCCGCGCCGAGCACCAGGAACAAACGGCAATGAACGTTACCGTGCGGAACATTATCCCCAGCATGCGTTTGATGACGGACTTTGACTGGCATGAATTCGTCGAGAGCGTCAGCCTGCCAGACCAAATTTTGCGGAGCGACACCAACTTCGCCGAGATGGATTTCGCTACGCGAGATTCTTACCGCCATGCGATCGAGGATCTCTCGCGGGGCTCGCGCCATTCGGAAATCGAAGTGGCGGAACACGTTGTACACCGCATCAAACGGGCCCGTGCAGAGTCGTCTGGGAATGGACGGCCACGCGAGGACCGACGTGCGGATCCCGGCTATTATCTGATTTCAAGGGGACGCCAGGCATTTGAGCATGAACTCGGCTTCCGTGTGCCGTGGAAAAGCCGGTTGCTGCGCCTTTACATGCGAAGCGCGGTGGCCGGCTACCTGGGGACGATCGCCCTCGGTACCGCCTTGATCGTGGCACTCCCGCTGCTCCATCAAAGAAAAGCAGGAGTTGCGGATTGGGGTCTGGTTTTGCTTGGACTCCTGGCTGCTGTGCCTGCTTCCGACCTGGCTATCGCACTCGTCAACCGACTCGTGACGGACCTGCTTGGCCCGCGAATGCTGCCTCGCCTGGAGTTGCGGGACGGCGTGACGGAGCAACTGCGAACGATCGTCGTCGTGCCGTCCCTGCTTACTGCCCAGCATGACATAGAACAATTGGTGGAGCGGCTGGAGGTCCACTACCTGGCGAATTCGGACGGTGATCTGCGTTTTGCCTTGCTCTCTGACTGGATGGACGCAGCGAGCGAGAGCCTTCCTGGCGATGACGAACTGCTCGCCATCGCAGTTGACGGTATTGCGCGGCTGAACAAGATCCATGGTCCCACTCCCGACGGCGGCGAGCGCTTCCTGCTGTGGCACAGAAAGCGTGTCTGGAACGAGAGCGAGGGCAAATGGATGGGATGGGAGCGCAAGCGAGGAAAGCTCCGGGAGTTGAACCAGCTTCTGCGCGGCGGAGTCAACACTACGTTTCTTCCGATCGGTGGACGCCCAGTGCAAGCTCCTGCGGGTGTGCGGTACGTCATCACGCTCGATGCGGACACGCGTCTGCCGAGAGGTGTCGCGTGCCGCTTGGTCGGCACCATGGCACATCCTCTCAATCAGCCCAGGTTCAGCGCCCGCGTCGGGCGGGTCGTGGAAGGCTATGGGATCGTGCAACCGCACATTACCCATTCGCTGGCTCCCGACCGCGAGAAATCGCTTTTCCAGACATTGTTTTCTGGCCCCAGCGGCATTGATCCTTACGCGTCCGCGGTTTCGGACGTTTACCAGGATTTGTTCCACGAAGGCTCTTTCACCGGGAAGGGAATCTACGACGTTGATGCCTTTGAGGCAGCCTTGGCGGGCAAAGTGCCGAATAACGCGCTGTTGAGCCACGATCTCTTTGAAGGGATCTTCGCGCGCGTTGCGCTGGCATCAGACATAGAGCTGTTCGAAGAATTCCCTTCGCACTATGAGGCGGCCGCCGCGCGGCAACATCGCTGGGTGCGTGGGGACTGGCAACTGCTGCCCTGGATTTTCGGGCATGGGCGAGCAGCGTCGGGAGAACGCCATCCTGTTAACATTCGCGCAATTGGCCGGTGGAAGATGTTCGATAATTTGCGCCGCTCTATGTCGGCGCCGGCCGCTTTTTTTGCGCTGGTCGCTGCCTGCCTGCTGCCGTCAGCTTCTCTCTGGGTGTGGGCGAGATTTGTCTTAGCGACGATTGCGATTCCTGCAATGCTACCTTTCCTGATCGGAATCAACCCGCCGCGACGTGGAATTTCTAAACGCACGCATTTTCGGGCGTTGCTCACTGACTTTTCACTCGGTGTCTCCCAGATTGCTATTACCGTGACGATGTTGGCGTACCAGACATGGCTAATGTTTGACGCAATTCTGCGCACGCTTACTCGCATGTTCATTACACGCAGGCATCTACTGGAGTGGGTGACCGCAACCCAAGCCAGGTATGCGGTCGATCTGAAGCTCACCGCAATGTATAAGCGCATGGCCGGAGGCGTCTTGCTCGCGGTGGGGGCACTGGTGGTTATCGCCTTTGGAAGTCGCCCTGCCCGGGCAGTCATGCTTCCGTTCATCATTCTCTGGATTTCCGCTCCGGCGATCGCGCGGCAGATCAGTCTTCCGCTCCGGCGCACGGGTGCCGAACCGCTCACCGCGGCGAATGCCCGGGCTCTCCGTTTGATTGCGCGCCAAACCTGGCGTTTCTTCGAGACTTTCATCACGCCGACTGACCATGCGTTGCCTCCCGACAACTTTCAAGAAGACCCGAAGCCAGTCGTAGCCCATCGAACTTCGCCGACGAATATTGGGCTGTATCTGCTGTCCACCTTGACGGCGCACGATCTGGGCTACCTGGGCACTCTAGACGCAGTTGAGCGAATAGAAGCCACACTCGGCACAATGAGCCAGATGGAATTGCTCCGGGGGCATTTCTACAACTGGTACGACACGCGCGATCTTCATCCCCTCAATCCGAAATATGTCTCCTCCGTGGACAGCGGAAACCTAGCCGGGCATCTGCTGGCCCTGGGCAGCGGCTGCCGGGAGCTTATCCAGAAATCTTGCCTCGGAGACCGTTCGCTCGCAGGACTAAAAGACGCGATCGAGCTCTTGCGAGAAGCATTGAGCAAGATCGTAGAAACGCGGCGGACGAATACCGTCACCAGGAAACAGCTCAGTAATGCCATCGACGCACTGGCCAGCTCACTGGAGCTTGCGCCGGTGAATGCAGTGGAGTGGGCGGAGCGTTTTGTCGAGCTGAGGACGCGGGCCCTGACAGTAGATGACATTGCGCAAACCTTTGCCCAGGAGCGCGGTGACGCTCCCGATTCCGAGTTGCACGTCTGGGCCGATGCCGCCAGGGCCTGCGTCGAAAGTCATGCACGGGACGCAGAGATTCTTATTCCGTGGATGCGCCGGGATTCGAAAACGACTATGGCTTTGGCAGAACGTCCTATGGAGCGGGCGCCGGAGTGGGCAGCGATCAAGCCGTTCTTTGAGTCTCGGCCTACGCTGGCGGATGCCCCTGAACGTTGCGAGGGCGCACTACGGGCTCTTGCCGTGTTGCGAGCCGGCTTGCTCAACGATTCATCGGCGACTACCGACATCCTGGCGCGCGTCGATGCCCTAGAGCAGGCCCTGTGGCAATCAGCAAAGAATGCAGCCTCGCTCAGTCGCCGCCTCTCTGCTATCACGAACAAGGCTGACGACATGGTCCAGTCGATGGATTTTAGCTTTCTTTTTGATCGCACGCGTAAGCAATTCTCCATTGGGTACCGTGTTGCTGACAGCACTCTGGACGCCAACTGTTACGACCTGCTGGCTTCGGAGGCGCGCCTAACCAGCTTCATTGCGATCGCCAAAGGCGATGTCCCGTCCTCGCATTGGTTCCGCCTGGGCCGGGCGCTCACTCCGGTGGGCCGCGGCTCAGCCCTCATTTCGTGGTCGGGCTCCATGTTCGAGTACCTCATGCCGGCGCTGATGATGGTTTCGCCGACCGGCAGCTTGCTGAACCAGACGTACGAATTGGTTGTGCGCCGGCAAATTGGTTATGGCGCGGAGCGTAAGGTTCCCTGGGGAATTTCAGAGTCGGCATACAACGCGAGGGATTTGGACCTCACCTACCAATACGCGGCCTTTGGCGTGCCTGGTTTGGGACTCATGCGTGGACTCAGCGAAGATCTGGTTATCGCGCCCTACGCCACCGCACTGGCGACCATGATCGATCCGAACGCGGCAATGCAGAACTTTGCGCAACTCGCTAAGGCCGGTGGAAAGGGGGTTTATGGTTTCTACGAAGCGCTCGATTACACCCGCGAGCGGGTGCCCGAAGGTGAAGATAACGCGATCGTGCGTGCTTACCTGGCACACCATCAGGGAATGTCGCTGGTCGCGTTCGCCAACGTACTGAACGACGGAACTATGCGAGCCCGCTTCCATGCCGAACCGATGGTGCAAGCCACCGAGTTGCTACTGCAGGAGCGCACTCCGCGTGACGTGCTGGTCGCGCGGCCGCGTGCGGAGGAAGTCTCTACTGCAGCGCACGTGCGCGACCTGATTCCGCCGGTCGTGCGCCGGTTCACCTCGCCACATGAATCGGTTCCACGGACGCATCTGCTTTCCAACGGGCGCTATGGGGTGATGTTGACAACGGCGGGCTCGGGGTATAGCCGATGGCGGAATATTGCGGTTACGCGCTGGCGCGAGGACGTTACCCGGGACTGCTGGGGCTCCTACATCTTTCTTCGCGATGCGCAGAACGGCAAGGTTTGGTCAGCGGGCTACCAGCCCAGCGGCGTCGAACCCGACGCCTACGAAGTGACCTTTAGCGAAGATCACGCCGAATTTATTCGACGTGACGGCGCCCTGTCCACCACGCTGGAGGTGGTTGTTTCGTCCGAAGACGATGCGGAGGTGCGCCGTGTTTCGATCGCCAATCTGGGCACGCGCACTCGCGAAGTTCAGGTCACTTCGTATGCCGAGGTCGCGATTGCTCCCCAGGCCACCGACGAGGCGCACCCTGCGTTTTCCAAGCTGTTTGTGGAAACGGAGTTCGTCGCAAGTGTGGACGCGTTGGTTGCGACCCGTCGCCGGCAATCCGAAAAAGAAACAATAGTCTGGCTTGCTCATGTTGCGGTTGTGGAAGGCGAATCGGTTGGAGACCTACAATTTGAGACGGATCGGGTCCGGTTTCTTGGGCGAGGGCATCAGGCTCGCGACGCCGTATCCATCACGGATGGGCGCCCTCTTTCGAATTCCGCCGGCCCCGTGCTCGACCCCGTGATGAGTCTGAGGCGTACGGTACGCATCCCGCCAGGCACAACCGTACGGCTTGTCTTTTCCACCATAGTCGCCACGACACGTGAGCAAGTAATAGACCTGGCAGATAAGTATCGGGATGCAAGGAACTATGAACGTACTCTGACGTCAGCTTGGACGCAGGCGCAAGTGCAACTTCATCATCTGAGTATCACTCCGGATGAATCTCACTTGTTCCAGAGGCTCGCCAATGCCGTGCTGTACTCAGATCCTTCCCTGCGGCCGTCTTCCGATGTGCTGAGCCGGAGCGCGCTCGAGCTTTCCGCTCTATGGGCGCAGGGGATTTCGGGTGATCTCCCCATCGTCCTGGCACGGATCGACGAGGCCGAGGATATCGGCATCATCCGGCAGTTGTTGCGTGCCCATGAATACTGGCGTTTGAAGCGGTTGTCCGTTGACCTCGTTATTCTTAACGAGAAGCCGCCATCGTACCTACAGGAGCTGCAGGGTTCTTTGGAGGATCTTGCGCGCGCCAGCCAGCAGCGTATCTCTTCAGACCCGGACGACGTCCATGGGAGCGTTATTCTCCTTCGAGGAGACCTGATCTCGCCGCAGGAGCGCACGCTCCTGCAGACCGCGGCTCGTGCGGTGCTGCTCAGCCGTCACGGCACATTGGCCGAGCAAGTTATCCGATCGCAGCGCTCCGGCACTGTGACGCGGCCCGCTCCTCGTCCGCCTCGGCCGGGTAAAGATGCAGAGGTGCCATTGAACACACCGGACCTCGAATTTTTCAACGGTCTGGGTGGCTTTGCCGAAGGGGGCCGTGAATACGTGATCGCCCTTGGCGAAGGGTTGCGCACTCCAGCTCCGTGGATCAATGTGATTGCAAATCCTTCGTTCGGTTTTCTGGTTTCAGAATCTGGTTCCGGCTACACGTGGTCAGGCAACAGCCGCGAGAATCAACTCACTCTCTGGTCGAATGATTCCGCGACCGACCCGCCCGGTGAGGCCATCTACATCCGTGATGAGGACACAGGTTTACTCTGGAGCCCGACGGCGCTGCCGGTTCGGGATGAAGCTTCGTCCTATGTAGCGTGGCATGGCCAGGGCTATAGCCGGTTCCAGAATGGCTCGCAGGGAATTCTGGCAGAGCTGCTCCAGTTTGTGCCCATTCAAGACCCCATTAAGATCTCCCGTCTCGTTCTGCAAAACTATTCGGGGCGTACCCGTCGCCTGTCCGTGACTGCATTTGCGGAATGGGTGCTGGGGAATTCGCGCAGCGCTACAGCGCCGCACATTATCACGGAATTCGATGCGCAGACGAGAGCGCTGTTCGCGCGAAGCGCATGGGGCGGAGAGTTCGGCGGGAGAGTTGCCTTTTCCGATCTGAGCGGATGGCAGAGTTCATGGTCGGGCGACCGTACGGAGTTCCTTGGGCGCAACGGAGTGATTGCGCGGCCTGCGGCACTTCAGCAAGGCGGCGCGCTTTCAGGAAGAGTGGGTGCGGGTCTTGATCCATGCGCCGCGCTGCAAACGCTGTTTGAGTTGCGTCCCGGTGAACGCGCCGAAGTCGTGTTTTTTTTGGGTCAGGGGAAAAGCCGGGAAGAGGCGCGGGAGTTGATCAGTCGCTATCGCGCTGCGAACCTCGACCAGGTTTTGCTCGAGGTTACCAAGCAATGGGACGAGGTGCTCGGCACCGTACAGATCGCCACGCCGGACCGGTCGATGGATATTCTGGTGAATCGCTGGCTGCTCTACCAGACGCTTTCCTGCCGGGTGTGGGCACGGGCAGCCTTCTATCAGCCGAGCGGAGCCTATGGCTTCCGCGATCAGCTGCAGGACGTGATGGCGCTCACTGTGGCCAAACGCGACGTCGCGCGGGCGCATCTATTGCGTGCCGCATCGCGGCAATTCATCCAAGGCGATGTCCAGCACTGGTGGCATCCGCCGTCGGGGCGAGGAGTGCGCACGCGCATTTCGGACGACCTGCTGTGGCTGCCTTACGCCGTAATCCACTTCATCGAGGTGACCGGTGATGTGGCCATGCTCGATGAGGTCGTACCGTTCCTGGAAGGGGACACCCTCGCTGAGGGACAAATCGAATCCTACTTCCAACCGCGGGTCTCAGAGACACGCGCGACACTGTTTGAACACTGCGCGCGAGCCCTGGACCGGAGCCTCACCGTCGGCAGCCATGGTCTTCCGCTGATCGGCACCGGCGACTGGAATGACGGTATGAACCGCGTCGGACCGGGAGGAAAGGGCGAGAGTGTTTGGCTGGGTTGGTTCCTCCACACGATTCTCTGGGAGTTTGCCAAGATTGCGGACGCCCGCAGTGAGCACAAGCGCGCGGAGACTTGGCGGCTGCATGTCAGTGCACTGAAGGCCGCACTCGAACGGGAAGGTTGGGACGGGGAGTGGTATCGCCGCGCTTACTTTGATGATGGTACGCCGCTGGGCACCGTCTTAGACAAGGAGTGCCGCATTGACTCCATTGTTCAGTCCTGGGGAGTTATCAGTGGCGCCGCGGAACCGGCTCGCGGAGCGCGTGCCATGGCTGCGGTCAACCAGTATCTGGTACGGCGTCCAGAGGGACTGGACTTGGTGCTCACGCCGCCCTTTGATCGCACGGACCACGACCCCGGTTATATTAAAGGATATTTGCCTGGCATCCGCGAAAACGGCGGGCAGTATACGCATGCTGCCGCGTGGACGGTCCTGGCATTTGCGGCACTCAGCGACGGAGATAAGGCGGCTGAGCTGTTTCAAATGTTGAATCCTATCAATCACACGGCCTCGCGAGCGACCGTGCAGCGGTACAAAGTGGAACCCTATGTAGTGGCAGGTGATGTTTATTCCGAACCTCCGCATGTGGGGCGCGGTGGATGGACGTGGTATACCGGATCAGCCGGATGGCTCTATCGCGCGGCTGTCGAATGGATTCTAGGTTTCCGCATACGCGGAACGCTGCTTTCAATCGATCCATGCATTCCTAAAAACTGGCCGAACTACTCCATGAGTTTTCGTTATCTCTCGACGGCTTACAAAATCAGCGTAGAAAACCCGTCCGGCGTTTCACGGGGCGTCGTTTCGATGGAAATGGACGGCAAGCCGCTGGCCACCTCCCCAAATATCCCGCTCACCGACGATGGCGGGGACCATCAGATCCGCATTGTTCTGGGGTAGACGATGTTTCCGGGAGGCCGGTCTCCCGTCGGACGAACGATCAACGGTTTCTCACCCAACGCGAGTGCCGCGCGATGTCTGGACAAACACGCCGGACAGTCGCAAGCAGATGGGCTGTCTTGTGGAGGACGTAAGTCACACTGACTGCTGGCCGAAGCCATTCCCTCAGAAATCCGACGGCCCGGGGACCACTGCTTTTCCAAACCTGAATCGGCTCGTTAGCGAACCCTTCCGCGATGCCGCGTCATAAGCGACGCTGTCAGCTTGTCTTCGACTGTCAGTCCGGCTGTTGTCCCTCCACCAGCTTGAGTCCATCGGGTTGCTCTGGCGTAATATCGCAGGTGGCCGCCTCGACCACGAGCCTGCATTAGAGACACCACCGATTCGTCAGCTTCTGTGACGGCTCCCTTTGGACAATCGACAACACGAGACTGCACCGACTGCCACCGGTCCACGGGGATCCTAAGCCCTTCAACCCGCGTTTCACGATCCGCAAGCTTCGCTTCGGCTTTAGGTTCGGACCCATGTTGTCGAACCGCCCGCTCGTACTCCGGCCCGAAACGGTTGCGTAGTTCTGCCGTGGTGTTCTTGCGTTTTCGCATGTACAGTGCAACGGCAACGACGATTACCAGAACCACTGCGACTGCGAGAGCAATCAGCTTGGGATCCATCAGATTGAGATTCATCGATAGCTCCTGACGCCTTGAGTGTCTGCGAACCGTTAAGGTCCGGTTTTGGGGTTTCCTTGCCAGAAGTAGAGTCTCGTATATCGATTAGTATCCAAAGATCAGGTTGCCGAAAGCTGGTCAGAATTGCTCATCCAGCCACTTAAAGGAATGGAGCCGACAATGTGAGCGGGCGAGAAGTGGAGACCGCTGTCGCCCATTCCAGGCCCAACCGAGCGGGACAAGCCGAAAAGTGCTCCCAAAAAAGCCAGGACGCTCCCTGTGCGACAGACCGCGATCTTTGTACCAGGAGTGAGCCCCGACACCTTTCCATGGGACAAATATCGGATTCCCCGCTTCCTTTACAAATATTTCCCCCGGACAGACTTCATGTCCTCACTGATTGCCTTGTTAGGTTTAGCCAGCGAGAAGTATCTGAAGACGTATTCGAGTTGCTGCCTAAGGTCGCACACTTTGGAAACGAAGACGAAATCAGGGTGTTCATCGAAGCTGATCCTGTATTGAGCCGCCATCCCTGTGGCTGTGCGTTATACTGAGCGGCACTTCCCGCCCTGGAGAACAAGAGCCGGTGCCTGACGATGCGATAACCTCCGGCGTGCCAGAGAATCCGCTGAAAGAGAACGTGACGCTCCCGCTTGGTGGAGCCTCGCCCCCGGAACCTTTCGCACGACCCTTGCCGGAAACGATCGGGCGCTACCGGATTATCCGCCTGCTTGGCGAGGGCGGGATGGGCGCAGCCTATGAAGCCGAGCAGGACAAGCCACGGCGTAGGGTTGCGCTGAAAGTCATCAAGGCCGCCTGGGCCAGCCCCGAACTGCTTCGCCGCTTCGAGCAGGAATCCCAGGCGCTGGGCCGCCTCCACCACCCCGGCATCGCGCAGATATACGAGGCCGGCAGCGCCGATACCGGCTTTGGACTGCAACCCTTCTTCGCCATGGAGCTGATCCACGGCAAGCCTCTTGACGAGTATGCCGATGTGCAGCATCTGAACATGCGCCAGCGCCTGGCCCTGATGATTCAAGTCTGCGAGGCTGTGCAGCACGCCCATCAGCGCGGCATCATCCATCGTGACCTGAAGCCCGGCAACATTCTGGTGGACGAGAGCGGACAGCCCAAGATTCTGGACTTCGGGCTGGCGCGGGTGACCGACAGCGATACCGGGGCAACCCGTCAGACGGACATGGGTCAACTGCTGGGCACCCTGGCCTACATGAGCCCGGAGCAAGTCACGGCTGATCCGCTGGCGCTGGACACGCGCAGCGACGTATACGCCCTCGGCGTCATCCTGTATGAATTGCTGGCGGGGAAAATGCCTTACACGCTCACGCGGCACCTGCACGAGGTGGTGCGAACCATCCAGGAAGTCGATCCGGTTCCTCTCAGCACAGTTAACCGCCTTTACCGGGGAGACATTGAGACCATTGTCGCTAAGGCACTGGAGAAGGACAAGGAGCGGCGTTACGCCTCGGCGGCTGGGCTATCGGGGGATATTCGCCGGTATCTTGAAGACCAGCCGATCACAGCCAAACCCGCGAGTACAAGCTATCAACTACAGAAATTCGCTCGGCGTCACAAGGCGCTTGCAGCCGGGGCATCGGCGGTGCTTCTGGTGCTTGCAGCGGGGGTGGTGGCGAGCACCTGGGAAGCAGTGCAGGCGCGGCGGGCCGAAGCATCGGCGCAGGCGGTCAACGACTTTCTGCAGAACGATCTGCTGGCACAGGCCAGTGCCAATAACCAGTCCGGGCTGGGCGCCAAACCGGATCCCGACCTGAAGGTGCGCACAGCACTAGTATCTAGTTGCATAAGTTAGCGTACTGCGTATACTGTGCCCATGAAGGCACACACGGTTACGCTGACACCGGAAGAGCAGGCTCATCTGCAAGCTGTAGCGCGCCGGCCCACCAGC
>JBEKNL010000067.1:0-21565 GCA_049522855.1 Candidatus Korobacteraceae bacterium | reverse complement strand
TGTCCTCTTGCTTCTCCCGTTGCTTGCGCGTGCCCATTGCCATGCGCACATTCTACGAATCAAGCCTGTGGATACTTCAACATTTTTTGCCTGCGTATCCAGACTTGCACCACGGGCTGCTAAGGGAAATCACTGCAGCGCTATCAAATTTCGCTTCATGCGTCGTAGGCGAAATTTACCTACTACCTATGGTAGTAACTCGCTTCCTTCGCTAATCTCAGCCACTGCGCGAGAGCCGGCACCGACTCTTCTCAATTCGCTGTGGGAAGGAGCTAGTCATGCAATCCAACCTAAGAGCCGCAAGCCTTTTTCGAATCGCTAGCCTTGTTTTTCTAAGTTTGATTCTCCCTTCCACATTGCATGCACAAAATTCCACCAGCACACTGCGAGGTGTGGTCCAAGACCAAAGCGCCGGGCGAGTGGTGGGTGCCCGGGTCGTTGTCCGGTTAACAGGATCCTCCATCGCCCGCGAGGCAACGGCAAACGATCGCGGAGAATTTCGCATTGAGGGCCTTCTGCCCGGTCCCTATCAGGTAGCCGTTACGGCCAAAGGTTTCGCGGAGGCCGCGGCCGATGTAGACACCGCAGTCAGTGTGGTGCGCGATATCACCATTACGCTCAAACCCGCAGGCGCACACGAGACGGTGAATGTGCAGGGGACTTCTTCCGGGATTACGACCGAAACGCTTGATATGTCGAGCGCCGTGCGTGGCGGCGTAGTTGACAGCAAGGACCTCGAAACGTTTCCGCTCCCGGCGCGCAGTTTTGCCAACATCGCTTATCTCGTACCCGGAACTGAGCCGGTCGAGCCTTCCGATCCTACCAAGGCGCGCATAACCGCCGTCTCCACCGGCGGAAGCTCCGGTTTGAACAACGAACTGTCGGTTGACGGTGCCGACAACTCCGACGACTGGATCGGCGGTTTCCTGCAAAATTTCTCGCCCGACGGACTTCAGGAATTTGCCGTGCGCACCTCGAATGAAGAAGCGGATACCGGGTGGACGACAGCCGGGTCCGTCGTGATCACCACCAAGCACGGCACCAATGATTGGCACGGCGACTTGGCTTTCTATGAGCGCGCGGCAGCGCTTAACGCCCGCTTCCCGATCGAGAACCCGGCGCCCAATCCCAAGCAGCCGTTCTCGCGCCAGAACTATGTCGGCACTCTCGGCGGTCCCATCGTAAAAAACAAGCTGTGGATTTTCACCTCATTCGAGGCCGTGCACGAGGATGCGAGCGTCGCCTACAGCCCCGCCAGCACGACGCAGTTCAACGCGCTCGCGCAATTGGCGCAAATGGGATTGATCACCGGCGCTCCTTCTATCGCCACCCCCGCCTTTGTTCCGGTTCCGTTTCGCGACTATATGGGTACGGTGCGCTTTGACTGGTCGCAATCGTCAAAATCGAGTTGGTTCCTGCGTACATCGGAAGACAGCTATACAACGAACAACGCCCTGGTGGCGCAGGGAACATTGCCGTCAACCGGTCTGCTTACGCACAATAATTACTGGAATGTGGCGCTCAGCAATACCTATACTTTCAATTCCAACACGGTTGGCAATCTGGTTCTCGACGCCAGCTTATTGCATCTCACGCAGACTCGGAACTCAAATCTGGGCTTCGCGCTGGCCTTTCCCTTCAGCTCCACGGCGCTGACCATCTCCGGATTTGAAACCTTTGGCGACAACCAATTCGCTACTCCTATTACTCTTTTTCCCGACCTACGCAATCAACAGAAATACCAGTTTCGCTACGACCTAAGCCACATTGTGGGTACCCATGCGCTCAAGTTCGGAGTCGACTTCATTCACGAACCGGTGCTGAGCGGGGCGTTTCCTGGCACAGCCGAGACTCTTGCCAGCTACGTCAATAACCCAACCTATTACATACAGAACCCCGGCGTGTTCGGAACCTTCAACCCGCAGTGTGTCAACTTCACCGCTTCGGACGGCTCAACATGCAGTTTCACTCCTGCCGGCGACGGTACCTTTTCGCAGAGTGTTCAGCGTCTCGCCCTCTACGCCGAGGACTCCTGGCGAGTCTCGCCCAAACTCACGGTCAACTACGGCCTGCGTTGGCAATCGACTTGGGGACTATTCACTGCTTCGGGCCGAAGTGAGGCGGATAATGCCGCATACATAACGCTGCAGGCATTGCAGATTCCGGTTGTGCCCAGCCTGCCGCAGGATTACCACAAGCAGATCGCGCCGCGCCTTGGGTTCGCTTACTCTCCCGGCAACAGCGGGAAGACCGTAATTCGCGCCGGCTTTGGCATTTACTACGACGATCTGGCACAGAACGGATGGGCGACTGCATTCCAGGGTGTCAATAGCTCGAACTTCACCACCGGAACGTGCAGCCTTACCGGAGGCCCAGGCACTTATGCGCTTGTCGGCTCCGGCTGCCTGACTGGCGGCAGCGGGGCCACGGGAAATTTGGTGGGCTCCCGTTACAAAACGCCCTACGCCATTCATATTACCGGCGGCGTGCAGCACGCTTTCAACAATCAATGGCTGATGAGCGCCGATTATGTATACGAGGACGGCGTTCACGGGTACCGCGCCTTCCCCTATACCAGCGGCACCAACTTATTCACTCCACTCATTCCCACGTCGGACCCAAACTATGCCCAGGACCAGGCGAATGTGGTGCCCAATGTCAATGTCTTCGAGTCCGACAACCGTTCCAAGTACAACGCGCTGATGCTGCATCTGGCAGGCAATACGCGCCGCTTCAATCTGGTCGCGAACTACACGCTTTCCAGCGCGGATACATGGGGTTGCCTGCTGGGCGAACTGTTTGATTATGTCGATGGCGTCTGCAAACTGCAGAACGGGCAGCTGAATGCTTTCGGACCCGGAGACTACGGACCATCTGGCGAAAACGTTACTAGCCGCTTCGTACTGGCCTTCACGGTGCATATTCCTGGTGGATTCGAAGTGAGCAGCATCAATCAGGCTGAGAGCGCCCGCCCCATCACCATCACGAGCGCGGACAACAGCGCCCGCATCTATGTAAATGGAGTGTACACAAGCCTCGACGAATTCCGCGGCACGCCTTACATCCAGTCAGACCTGCGGGTCACGCGTCCTTTCAAAGTCAACGAGCGTTGGACTATCCTGCCATTCGTCGAGTTCTTCAATCTCTTCAACCGTAACAATCCCGGGGCGAACTACGCGGTCAATGTCGTCCAGCTTCCGGTTCCGCCATCCCAGATGGTGCCAAATCCAGTGACAGGTATCACCAATGTCACCAGTATTTGCACGAACCCAAGCTGCACCCAAACCGTGCCTATCACCAGCCTGAACCAGCTTCAGATACCCGAGGGCGCACTGGGAGATTTCTTCGGACCCGGCACCACCGTCGGCATTCCCTTCGCCGCCCAACTCGGGGTGAGGGTCACGTTCTAGAGGCTGCTCGGAGATCGAGAGTGACTTGCCAGCCTCCATTAGCTCATCAGCATGACGGTGCCCGTGCAAGGAGCCCGCTCCAGTGTTAAGGTCTACTGATTGCTGTCTGTGACCTGCATCACGAGTGAGTGTTCAAGAAACGAAACAAGCTTCCGGTCAGGCTCATGCGTTCATGCATACAGAACTGTTTGCCGGCTCTAGCTGAGCGACCGGAAGCGCGGGCTCCATCGCGTAGAACTGTCCCTCGTCACAATCCTGTCCGGCTGTGAAATCAACAACTTCGCAGGGCAGTCGGCAAAGTCGGTCTGCTATAACTGGTACTACCTGTGGCAATTCATCAGGGGGTTTACGGCACCCGGGTTTTTGATCTTGTCGGGGTTCTCTTTTGCACTAGCGACGGTCGGCGTGTGGCGCCAGCACATTGCACTTTCCTCAGCGGTATGGCGCCGCGTGCGCCGTTTCGGTTTGTTTCTGCTTCTCGGCTATGCCCTGCACTTTCCCGTGCATCGGATCGCCGATATCCGATGGTTGAACAACGACGACTGGCGCGCAGCTCTTCAAGTAGATATCTTGCAAGTCATCGGCGCAAGTCTCCTTCTGCTTCAGGGGCTCGTATTCCTGACACGTACACCCAAGCGGTTTGCGGCCGTTGCGCTGACCGCTTCCACAGTGGTGGTCCTTGCCACGGTTTATGTGTGGGCGGCGGATTGGCCGCGGTGTCTGCCGGCAACACTGGCAGCCTATCTGAATGGGTCCACCGGTTCGCTATTTCCCTTGTTCCCGTGGTCGGCATATGTGCTGCTGGGCGCCGGTCTAGGGATGCTGTACGCGTCCTCGCAAACTGCATCGCCGCTACGCTTCGGCCGCGGAGTGGTGTTGCTAGGCGCCGCTCTCGCTGTGAGTGGTCAGCTATTGCAGGACTTGGGATTGCGTTTGTATGCCGCTCTCGACTTCTGGCACACGAGCCCGACGCTATTTGCGACGCGAGCCGGCGTCATCCTGTTGGCGCTCGGGCTCGCACTCCACGTGAAGGGATTTCCTGTACGCGGATCCGGCACGGTGCGGGCGCTGGCCCAGCAGTCGCTCATGGTGTATTTCGTCCATGTCTGCGTGCTGTATGGTTCCACCTGGAATCCCGGCCTGAGGCAATACTGGGGCGGCAGCTTCGATCTTCCCCATGCCGCCACCGCTGCGGCCCTCATGATTGCGTTTCTGCTAACCACCGTCTTCGCGTGGAGTCGATGTAAGAAGGTAGGAGGCTTGCGCGAGTTAGCCATGCGCGTCTCTGCAGTTCGTCCAAAGGATCGGCCCAGGTTACGCTTCATTACCGACGTCGAACACCGAGCAGCCGAAGGTATTCATGCTGTGGCGAGGCTATCTCCTCTAACGCAGCGGGCTGGCCAAGCCACCTCCGGCACATCACAGTGACGATCATGGCGATAAGTTCAATCTCCACCAATAGCAGCAGCACTCACGGCGAGCAATTCGCCAGCGTGGGGAGAGGACTGACGCCGTTGAACACTCTTGGGTGCTTGCAGCGCCAGCCACAAGTCGTACAGCGGTTCACTCAATCTCCCTTAGCTTGCTTGGCAAGCTTTACGCCGATTTAACGCAGTCCTAACTCCACGAAGCAATCACCGGGGTTTTAGTCATCAGACCCGCTGAAGGAGTGCCTGTAAAGGAAGATGCGCGCAACGCCTTGGTGTGGCCATTCTGAGGCTGTTTTTCTTGAGCACGGACACTAAACCGTGCCGGCGACAGTTGTCGAAGGGAGATTCCGTAGTGGAGAACTACATCGCAGAAACTTCCGTCCCGCGCGAAATAGGTGGCGTAAAGCTTACAGAGCCCATCGTCTTATGTGTGGACGACAACGAGGTGATCCTTGAACTGCTTTGGGAGACGCTGACGGTTAACGGCTTTCGCGTGGTGTGCGATTCCAATAGCGAGCGAGCCCGCCGGACAATTCACTCCATGGAAATCGATGCGGTGGTACTGGATTATGACATGCCGGGCTGCAACGGACTTGAACTGGCTGCGACCGTACGAGGCAACAAACCGCAGGTGCCGATTCTGATGTTCTCTGGATCTTTGCTGCCCTCCGAAGCGCTTAAGTCAGTGTCGTCGTTTGTGGCGAAGAGCCAGGGTGTATTTGCATTGATCGATGCCTTGCGTCGAGAACTGGATCATCTTCAGCCGAAATCAGGACCCCAACTGTGCGCTAAGGCCACGGATCACGGCCAGAATTCGTGATGTGCATCTTACAAAAACTCGGAAATCTGTGGATGACGATGCTGACGTCGAACGCGCCGTTCACGGCGGGAACAGCGTACATAGCGGCCCTAATCATGCAAAGAGTATTCAGGAGCGTTGGACAATGAAAACAAGTTTTCGGCACACGGTCGTGGTCTTTGCAGTGCTGGTGGGCAGTACTGCGCTTTACGCGCAAATGGGTCCGCAACAGGGCGGTGGTCAGTGGGGACACGGTCCCGGACAAGCGACGGCAGCCGATCAGCGACTGAAGCGCATGACCAGGCAGTTAAACCTGAGCGATGCGCAGCAGCAACTGATCAAACCCATCTTGGAGAACGAGGCCAAGCAGATGCAGACTCTGCATGAGGATCCTTCACTTTCACAGCAGGACCGCATGAACAAGACGATGCAGATCCGGCAGGACACGTCGAGCCAGATCAAGCCCATCTTGAATGCCGATCAGCAACAAAAGTATGAGCAGATGATGAGCCGCCAGGGCCAGGGACGCGGTCCGGGTGGACCGGGTCAGATGTCGCCTTCCGGCCAGGGTCAGGATCAGCCGCCGCCGCAGTAATTTGATAGAGGCGGGGTCTATCGTCGGTAACTCTTAAGTAGGCTTCCGGGCGCTTGAGGGTGTGTCTGTGCTTGACGTTTGCGGAGCGATAACTAAAAGAAACAGATATTTCAATGCTTTATAGGAGACTAATCAGTGAAGAATAGCAGATGGATTTTTGTGGTTGCAGTTGTCCTGTTACTCACGATTACGGCGTTTTCGCAGGAGTACCCCAAATTTGAAGTACCTGTGGGTTTTTCTTTTATCAACGTTCATCCCGACCTCAGCCCGATTACCAGCTTCAACATGTTCGGTGGCGGCGGCGGCTTTGTATATAACGTTAGTTCGTGGATCGGCATCAAGGCCGACTTCGGTGGTTACACGCAGGGCAGCGGCCTCAAGAATCAGCTGACCAACCTTGGCTATGCCGGCCAGGCGAATGGCAATGTATTCACCTACATGTTCGGTCCCCAGATCAAGAAACACTCTGGGAAGCTGCAGCCCTTTGGAGAGGCTCTGTTTGGAGCGGCGCACAGTAATCTATATACCCAGCTTTACGATGCCCAGACCGGACTGGTGTCGGCAAGCAGTAACAACAACGCTTTTGCTATGGAATTTGGCGGCGGTCTTGATTTCGCTCTTACTCCGCACATCCAGTTGCGGCCAGTCGAAGTGGACTACCTTTACACCCGCTTCGGCATCAATGGCACCAGCTACGCCGGCTCCCAGAGCAACTTCAAATACTTCGCCGGCATAAATTTCACTTTCGGCGCCAAGTAAGCACCGACGAACTGCACTCACTCGGCAAGGATCGGATACCAATAAAATATCGCTAAGCTCTTCTTCATCCAACATCCGCAAGAGAGAAGGCCTGTGAAGCTTCGCAGTGTGTCCGTCATTGCCGTCCTATTCTTCTTATTCCCGTTCACCGTCTTTGGGCAACACGGAGGTCGGCGCGGCACCTCCACAGGTACCAGCGGCGGGACGTCTGCACCAGCGGAAAATCCAGACGTGGCGGCCATCAAACATGCCGTCGCTGTACAAGCCACCGAGGAACAGATCGGGCAGTTTCGCCTGATGATCAAGAGCACCGAAGCCGTGCGACAGCAGGCGCACGATCTTCAGCAACTGGGCTCGAGCGCAAATAATTCAGAGGGTTTGACGAGCAAGGCGACCGGCTTACAGAATTCCGTTGACGAAGCTCAGCGCGAAAATCGAACCTTTCGGCAATCACTTTCGGATTCACAGGAAGCCGGATTGAAGAATCTGACCAAGAAGTTGACCAAATCGGACTCTGCCGTCAGCAAAGACGTCAAAGCCATCTCGAAGCAACTGGAACAGAGGACGCTCAACTCGGGTCGGCTGGCAAGCGCCGCAGCGAATCTGGAAAAAGCACTTGCCCTATTTCAGACCGACCAGATCAATCTCGAAAAGGAGATGGGCATACAGTCCCATTGAATCTAACTGCAGGACGCCCCCGCCTGTCTTGTGGTGTTCCTTGCTTTCGCTGAGGCTTTCAGGTCAGCTCCGATATCAGGCACCGTGCTTCTCTTAGCCAGGTCGCAAACGCCATGGCCCGAATTCGAGTGGTTGTTCACTGAGAAGGCGTGCATGGCGCTCGGCACGATCTTTGAGCTACGCTGGCCAGCGTTGTTTGGTGCTTCTGCACTTTTCTTACGGAACTACTCAGCTGATTTGTGTGAATAGTCATTTTGAATAGAAAGTTGATTTTAGAGCTCGACGCGGTACTGACCTGCGGAAATTGGTGCCCGCCTGGTGGGAACGATTTCCATAGAAAATAGAAGTAAGTTCCTAGCATATTTGAGGCGCTCATGCCGCTCCTTGTCAGTTCGTTCGCGGCCGGTAAGAAGTTCGTCGTGAACAAGAGGATTGCTCTTTTCTCGGCCGCTGCTACCGTCTTACTCTGCTGTTGTTTTTCCTGGAGCCAGACAGCGGCTCCAATAGCTGAGGTTCGAACGCTTCAAGGCGTAGTGAAATCCGGCGACACGCCTGTCCCTGGAGCCACCGTGACCGCCATCAATCCTGCCACGGGGCAGAAGGTCGTGGGCTGGACCCAGCCTAATGGCAGCTACAAACTCTCTTTGCCCGGCGATGGCGAATATGTGGTGCGGGTCCAGATGGCGGCGTTCGCCACGGCTGTGGCACAGGTGACAGTTGGTCCCTCGAACCAGAATCCTCGCGTCGACCTCGAGATCGTTCTGCTGTCTCACTCCCAATACGGTCAAGGCAACATGCAGGGAAGAACAGCGAACAGGGGAATGGAAAACCGAGGATTCCAGTCGTTATCGGTGTTGCAAGGTGAGGCGGGTGGAGAACAGGAAGCGAATGGCAGTGACTCCGTTACGCCTTCAGGCATGCCGGTTCCGGGTGTGCCGCCCACCATCGCGACAGAGTCGGTCGCAGTTTCTGGTTCGAACTCGCCGAGCCTTGCTGGGATGAGTGCGGATGAGTTGCGCTCGCGCTACCAGCAAGATGGGCAGCCCGGAGGCATCACCAGCGCGGCGGGTGGACCCATGGGCGGCGGATTCGGCGGACCGGGAGGCCGCGGTGGCGGCGGAGGTCCCATGCGGATGGGGGGGCGCGGCGCGAATATGAACCAGCCGCATGGCACCATTTATTATTCCGCCAATGACGCCGCACTGAACGCCGCGCCATTTTCGCTGACGAGCCAGCCAGCAATCAATCCTGCCTATCTGCAGCAGCGGTTTGGCGCGGCCATCGGCGGCCCACTAATCATCCCTCACATCTACAACGGCGCCTCGAAAACCTTCTTCTTCCTGCATTACAACGGCACGTTGGGTGACACTCCGTACAGCTTCTTCTCCACCGTGCCGACCCTGCTGGAGCGCAGCGGTAATTTTTCGCAAACGCTGGTGAACGGTCAGCCGGTGAAGATATTCAATCCGGCAACCGGGCTTCCGTTTGCGAATGACACGATTCCGCAGGGCATGATCAACCCCGCGGCCCAAGGTCTGCTCGCATATATTCCGCTGCCCAACCTACCGGGCCAGATCCAAAACTTCCGTAACATCACCGCTGCGAAGAATGACAGCAACGATTTCAATATTCGCCTGAATCAGGCGCTGGGCGGTTCATCCGCCGGACCCGGACGCGGACGCAATCGCGGCCCGCAGAACAACCTGAACGTCGGCTTCCACTATCACGAGTCTGACCAGACCCTAACCGACCCCTATCCCAGCGTTGGTGGAACGACCATCACTCACGGCTACGATGTGCCCGTCGGCTACGTCCGCAGCTTCGGCCGCCTGATCAATAATTTCCGCGTTGACTACAACCGCAGTACGATTCAGACGAATAATCTGTATGCCTCCAACACCGATATTACTGGCCTGCTGGGCATCACTGGGGTTTCTCAGAATCCCCTCGATTGGGGCTTGCCCAATCTTTCTTTCTCCCACTTTGGCAGTCTTCAGGACACCAACCCGGTCTCCGATCGCAATCAAACCGTGTCGTTCACGGACCAGATGATCTACACCCATAAGAAGCACACTTTGCGATGGGGCGGAGATTTCCGGCGCCTTGAGGTTAATACCGACACCGCCAGCAATCCGCGCGGCAGTTTTGTCTTCACTGGACTGAACACATCAGAGTTTATCGGGGGCACTCCAGTGACGGAAACCGGCTTTGACTTTGCCGACTTTCTGCTGGGTCTGCCGCAACAGACGTCGGTGCAGTACGGCGGCAGCGCGTACGGCTATCACTTCCGCGGCAATTCCTGGGACCTCTATGCGCAGGACGAATGGCGCTTCCGCAGCAATCTGACCTTCAACATCGGTCTGCGCTACGAATATGTATCGCCTTTCAGCGAGATCAACAATCGGATGGCCAACTTGAATATCGCGCCTGGGCTCGCCGCCGTCGCCCCGGTGTTGCCTGGCCAGGTCGGCCCACTAACCGGAACGGCCTACCCGATCACGCTGGTAAATCCCGACCGCAACAATTTTGCGCCGCGTATGGGCATCGCGTGGAAGACCTTCAAAGAGACTGTGGTGCGGGCTGGGTATGGCATCAACTACAACACGACCGCCTACTCCAATATTGCCCAGGACCTGGCGTTCCAGCCGCCGTTTTCTATCACCCAGACCAACGTCGAGTCGCAAACCACGCACTTGACGCTGCAAAACGGATTTCCGCCTCCGCCAGTGAATACCGTCACCAACAACTACGCAATCAATGTGAATTATCCACTTGGCTACGTGCAGATCTGGAACCTCGACATCCAGCAGACAATCACGCCAACACTGGTGTTGAACCTTGATTACACGGGCACCAAAGGAACGCACCTCGATCTGCTGGATGCGCCCAATCGGACTCCCCTCGGGCTGCTCGTTCCTACCGTGCCGGCGTTCTACTACGAAGATTCGGTAGCGGACTCAAACGCCAATGCGGGAACGGTTCGCCTGCGCAAGCGGCTGGCTCACGGCATCTCTCTCGGTGGCACTTACACGTGGTCGAAGTCGCTCGACAATGCTTCGACCATCGGCGCAGGTTCGGCCTTGGTCAGTCCCACCGGCACCATTACTGGACAGACCCTGGTGGCACAGAACCCGTTCAACCTGAAGGCGGAATACGGACTTTCCAGCTTCGACCAGCGCAACAAGTTCACCGCCGATTATTTGTGGGAACTGCCGTTCGGCCACGAGAAGCGATGGCTAACGCAACCAAGTATCGCGCGCGAAGTGCTTGGCGACTGGCAATGGAGCGGCGACTGGACTATTGCGTCAGGATTTCCTTTCACGCCCCGCATCCTTGGGTCGTTCGGCGATGTGAACAGCGGCGTGAACGGGACCTTGCGGCCCGACGTCACCAGCCAGCCGGTCAGCCTTTCTGATCCCAGCATCGCCGAGTGGTTCAACACCGCGGCGTTTGTCGCTCCTCCGCTGGGTCAATACGGCGATGCTCGCCGCAACAGCATCGAGGGTCCGAGCGAGGTAATGTTCGATATGGCGATGACAAAAGTCTTTCCACTGAAAGAGTCGCGCATGTTCGAAGTGCGAATGTCGGCGACGAATGTTTTCAACCATCCGGTGTACACCAGCATCGATACGGTACTGAACTCGCCCACCTTCGGGCGAGTTATATCGGTTGGCGCGATGCGGTCGATGCTGATGACGGCCCGGTTCAGGTTTTGAACAGAGAAAGCTTATGTTGCGAAGTCTTCACACGATGAACAAGCTAACGGCGTGCGCGATGGTCGCGTCATTGCTATGGCCGAACTTTGTCATTGCGCAGCAGGCGGGATACACCTTCAAGGCGGAAACCGACCTGGTGCTGGTGGATATTTCCGTCCGCGACAAGAGTGGGAATCTGATTCGTGATCTGAAGCCTGAGGACTTTGCTGTCCTCGAGGACAACAAGCCGCAGAAAGTGTCCACCTTCGACATTGAGAACATGGAGAACACGCCTGCCCTGCCGACCCAGGAAGTGAACCTGTTGAGTTCCACGCCGAAGAAGGCGCGCGCTACGGCTGCGAATCCAGACTCCGCACCCGCGACAGAAGAGCAAGCCATCAAGGACCGGCGTCTCATCATCCTGTTCTTCGATTTGTCGGCCATGCAACCCGATGAGATTGAGCGCTCTGCCCAGGCAGCACAGAACTACCTCGATAAACAGATGGAACCCGCCGATTTGGTGTCGGTCGTGTCGCTCGGCAACACCATCACGGTGAATCAGGATTTCACTTCTGACCGCGCAAAGCTGAAGAAGGTTCTGGAGGGCTTCAACCTTGGTGCGGGCGCGGGCTTCGAGGAAGGCAGCACGGGCACAACCGAAGGAACTGCCGACAATGCTAATTCCTTCACCGTGGACGACACGGAATACAACATCTTCAATACCGATCGCCGATTGCAGGCGATGCGTACCATCGCGCAGCAGGTGGCCAGCGTACCGCAAAAGAAAGCGCTCATCTACTTCTCCAGCGGCATGGACCGCACCGGCATCGAGAATGAGTCGGAGCTACGGGCAGCTACCAACGCGGCCGTGCTGGCGAACATGGCCATCTACACGATGGACATTCGCGGTTTGCAGGCGCTTCCTCCCGGCGGCGAAGCGCAGAACGCCAGCCTACGCGGAAAGTCGCCGTACTCCGGCCAGGCCACGCTCAACGCATTGAATTCCAACTTCACCACGCAGGAGACGCTGGTCTCGTTGGCTTCCGATACCGGCGGCCGTGCTTATCTCGATTCCAACGACTTTACCAAGGTCTTCCGCGGCGTGCAGGACGATACTTCTCTCTACTACCTCCTGGGCTATCACAGCACTAATCTGGCACGCGATGGAAAGTTCCGGCGCATCACGGTGCGAGTCAACCGGCCTGGCGTAAAGCTGGAATATCGCAAAGGTTACTACGCGGCAGCCGATTTCAAGCACTCCAACAAGGAGGACCGTGAGCGCCAGCTTCAGGAAGAGCTCGCATCCGACTTGCCCAGCACCGATCTGCCGCTTTACCTGGCGACCGCGTACTTCCGGCTCGCCGACAACAAGTACTATGTGCCGATTTCGCTCATCGTTCCCGGCTCGGAGATTCCATTCAGCCGGAGTCGTGATCAGGACAAGGCGACGCTGGATGTGCTCGGACTGGTGACCGATGAGAAAAAACTTCCCGCGGGTGGTATACGTGACACCGTGAAACTCGCGGTGAACGCCGCGAATGAAGTGCAGCGCAAGAACGTTCAGTACGACAGTGGCCTGGTCCTGTCGCCGGGGAAATATCACCTGAAGATCGTCGTACGCGAAAACCAGAGTGGGCGCATGGGAGCATTTGAGACTGACTTCACGGTTCCCGATCTCAAGTCCACGCCGTTGAAGATGAGCTCGATCGTAATGGCCAGCCAGGTCCAGCCCGCTGGCAAGCACGATCCCAACGATCCGCTGATTCGTAACGGTTCGGAAATTGTGCCGAGCGTGACGCGAGTGTTCTCCAGTGGACAGCACTTGTATTTCTATTACGAAGTCTACGATCCGGCGCACAGCGGGAATGCAGCTGTTGCATCTGTGAGCGGCCGTAACGGAACGCCCGATAACCACCCCAACCCCGATGCGAAAAACGCGGTGCGGCTGCTAAGTAACGTTTCCTTCTTTAAGGGCAATGTAAAGGCTTACGAGACGTCGCTGACTGAGGTTCAGGAAATCAGTGTTCCTAACCGGCATGCAGCCGTCTTTCAGTTGGACGTACCGCTCTCAGAATTAAAGCCGGGCTTCTACACCTGCCAGGTCAACGTCATCGACGATGCTGCCGGCCATTTCGTCTTTCCGCGAATGGCCATGTTGCTGCGGCAATAGAATAAAGCGGAGTGCAGTTCGCCCAGTCTGTGCCTTCAGCCATTCTGCAAGATGTTCTCTTGAATTCGAGTGAGCTAGTCCTCAGACAGGTTGTCAGAACCGAGAAACGAGATTCTGGGTGAGTTGTTGGAATGCTAAATCAAACGAGGAATGCGGATTGTACAAAAGCCTGAACTCAACCGGAACTAAGCGGGAATTCCGGTTTGTGTCGTTGGTATCCAGTAGAATGACGCGCATGCACTGCCGCCATTTTTTGTTTGCGATCGTCGCCGTCACATTGGCGATGGCGCCACTCTCTTCCTCGACGCAAACCGAACAGCCGACTCGTTCTGCCGAAGTCGCAAAGCTGCCAAAGAACGATCCGCTGCACGCATTCAGCCAGTCGGTGCAAGCGTTATCCGCCGAGGTGAGCAAGTCGGTTGTACAGGTTCTTACCGTTGGGTTTGGCCTAAGCAGTAAGGACGAGAGAACCGACACAGCGTATTTGGCGCCTCAGCACGGCATTGGCACCGGTGTTATCTTGTCGTCGGACGGATATCTCGTGACCAATGCGCACGTCGTGCAGGGCGCGCGGAAGATTCACGTGCGCTTGCAAGGTTTGGAGAAGCAATTTCCGTCTGAGGGGCCTCGCGGACCTATCGATGCTAGGCTGATCGGCGTTGACCGCCAATCCGACTTGGCGGTGCTGAAGATCGACATGACGGGTCTGCCTGCTTTGCAACTTGTCGATTCTAGCGAGCTCAAGCAAGGCCAAGTCGTCTTCGCCTTCGGTAGTCCGCTCGGCCTGGAGAATTCGGTAACCATGGGTGTGGTTAGCGCCACTGCGCGGCAAATCGATCCCGACAATCCCTCCATCTACATCCAGACCGATGCTCCCATCAATCCAGGAAACAGCGGCGGACCTCTGGTCGATGTGGATGGACATGTGATTGGCATCAACACCTTCATCCTTTCGCAATCAGGCGGTAACGAGGGTTTGGGATTCGCCATTCCCAGTAGCGTCGTTCGCAACATCTACGACCAGATCCGTGCCGAGGGTCATGTTCACCGCGGCCAGATCGGTGTTTCCCTTCGTACCATTACGCCGGACCTGGTCGCCGGGTTGCATCTGCCGGTGAACTTCGGCGTATTGCTGGAGGATGTTATGCCGGGTTCTCCAGCTGACAAAGCCGGTCTCAAGGTTGGTGACATCATTACCAGCGTGGGCGGCAATCCGGTTGAAGATGTCCGCCAGTTCGCGCTCGATCTTTACAATTACAAGATCGGCCAGAATGCGGAGATTACCATTCTGCAAAATGGGAAGAATGCGACCTACTCAGTTCCCGTAGTGGAGCGGCCGGACGATCCTATGCGTTTTGCAGACCTGGTCAGTGGTCCCGACAATGTCGTGAACCGCCTTGGCGTGGTGGCCATTAACATCAGCAGCGACTTGAAAGAAATGCTGGGTGGGGACCTGCGCATTCCTGGTGGCGTGCTGGTGGCGGCCAGGACGTCCAGCGGCACCCTCCTGGGAGAAGGCCCACAGCCGGGAGACGTCATTCACGCCGTCAACGGCGCACCCGTTCAGGACCTGGCGGAACTGAAAAAAGCACTGCGGCAACTCAAGCCGGGGGAACCGATCGTGCTCCAGATTGAGCGTTCCGGCACACTGAACTACCTGGTACTGGAGACAGAGTAACCCATCTATGAATTGGCGGGACGGAGGTGGTGACTCAAAGAAACGCCAGCGATTTAGGTCGGCGCCACTTCTGCAAGGCGACTTCGGCGCCCAGGTAGTTTGTTAGCTTTTCTTAGCCTTTTTGGGAGTTTTGAATTGGAATGGCCGACGCTGCCGGGAGCGTCGAACACCGATCAGGAGGCAGCAACCCATTTAAGAACAATAGATTATGCGTAAGTCGACGGGTTATCTATAACTTAACAAAATTGACTCTGAACGAATCCCTCCCTCTCCGCCATTCAGTCAACTGTAGAGAACCCTGCGGCCTTGTTCCTGAAACTAGGAGCGTGTCTGAGTAATCAAAAATTACCAGCATCATATACAGCCTATTGTGGTTCCCTGTTGTATGCACCGCAATATGTGACCAGGAAACCTATTACTCGGACACGCTCCTAGCAAGAAACGCCCGCATTGTCACGGTCCTTCCTTAACAGGACCGGAGAACCCGGCGTGCCGAGACACGAGGTCGGATGAGCAAGGAACACCATCCTGGATCAGTTCAAGCTCTTCTTTGGGAACGGATGGCTGCAAGATAATTCAAACTTGCTGCAACGCAATTCAAACATTACTGCAAGCGAATTCCAACAATTGCAATAGCTGTGCGTTATTAAATTATTTTGCAGTGGCGGGATGTCGCGGGATATGGCGCGTCTTATTGCACCCAAATTCGGCGAAACTCGACCTAATTGTGCGGAATTGATTTTCAGTGCCGCGGGATTTGACCTCGTCAGGCGTCCATAACTTGTTCAGAATCAGCGTGTGCTTTTCGTCCAGGAGCCAACAAATCGGCAAAGCGGAAAACACTGGGCCCCACTTGCCCCTAACTATCTGAATACAAACAACTTTCATTCTAGGAAAGCTCAGAACAGGGGTATCCAATCAGCGGCAGAAAAACGGCAGAGATCGAGCTGCGCATTTTAGGGGTTTCGTAACTTTCCTCTTGCCCGAGCCCAGCGTGCTTGGCTAGCCTTCCGCGCCGACTCACTTCGCTCTTCTGGCGTGAGTTTATGGGCGCGAGCCTTTCCGCCCTTTAGGCCGCCGAGTCGTCCTAGAGCCACGGCATTGACATTCTTTTTCTGCTTCGACATGCGTGAGGAGAAAACCTTATTCCATTTGCCGGGGAAAAACAACGGACTCGAGAAGTTGGTAGTGGTGCAGTTTGAATTGCGCAGCAAGAAGTACAGCCCGCGAGGTGAGTCACGGGCTGTACTGGCCAACAGGGAAATTCGTCGGAGGTCGCCGGGAACGCCTTCCTCGGGGGGTCTCCTCCGAGAATCCCCTGCGGGTGACCAAGAAGAAGATTCGGGGTCAGTATTCACGGGACCGCAGACCGCTGTCTGTGACATCACGTTAGGGCGCACGAAAGTAACCAAGAAGTATGGAACTGGAAATCACAAAAGGCCCGCAGACCGTCAAGAGCTTGGCCGGATGTTTGCATCCCCCTTGCCTTCCCCTTTGATGGCAGTCTGCGGACTTGCCGTTGAGTATCCACGGCTCGCGGATTGCTGTCTGTGACAGCGGTCACGGCCAACGACATGGCAACACACGAGCACGTTTGATAGTGGTGCAGTTTCATTTATTGCCCATTACCAAGAAGTTGACATCCGAGAGCGCTCAGGCATAATATTTGTTGGTGCCTATCCGTGAGCGGTCACGGATAAGGCGGGATACGAAAACGTGAACACCGAATTGTGGGTCAATAAGGAAACTGTCAGAAGGACAACCGGGTGGTCAGACCGGACTATCCGGTGGAAGGTGCAGCTCGGAGCGTTACGTCTGCGGGACACCAGCAACCGGCAAAAACGCGGCTATGGCCCTCGTGAATACGCACTGTCGTCCTTGCCGGTGCGAACACTCCTGAAGCGTAAGTCCTAACTCAGGGTGGCCTGATAGCCACCCTGTTCGTTTAACCCCACCAAAACCCCACTCAACTAACAGGCCCTCGTCCTGACGCATACGTCTGGGCGGGGGCCTTTTCCATTCACAACCAAATCAACCGAAAGGAAGGAATTGCAATGGCAAACGTTTACGAGATCATCACCGATCGAATCATCAAACAACTCGAATCCGGTACCGCACCATGGCACAAGCCGTGGAGTACACCAGGGCAGGGTGGGCTTCCCCGCAACCTGGTAAGCAAGCACCCGTATCGAGGTATCAATGTCTGGATCCTGGCCAGCAGCGGTTACGCATCACCGTACTGGCTGACTTTCAAGCAGGCCACAGAACTTGGAGGACATGTTCGCAGTGGCCAAAAGGGCTCTCCGGTCGTGTTCTGGAAGTTCGGTACCCGCGAAGTTCAGGACGGCGAGGAAATCATCGAGCGGAAATCTGTTTTATGCCGTTATTACACCGTCTTCAACACCAGCCAATGCGAGGGGCTGCCGGTAAAGCCGGCTGAGGCTACGGAGCCAGTCCCAAATATCAACCCCATCGAAAGGTGCGATCAGGTCGTCTTGCAATGGCTGGACAAGCCCACCATTCAACACGGCAGTCATCGTGCCTGCTACAGCAAGTCGTTAGACCTGGTTCAGATGCCCGATCGGGTCAGCTTTGATAATGGCGAAGAGTATTATTCGACTCTCTTCCATGAGCTGACCCACAGCACCGGACATCCCCGCCGGCTCAACCGATCCACCCTCGCCACATTCGAGCGCTTTGGCGACGAGAAATACAGTACGGAGGAGCTGGTGGCGGAGATGGGCGCTGCATTCCTATGCGGCTTCACTGGAATCGAGAACAAGACAATTCGTAACAGCGCTGCCTACCTGCGGTCTTGGCTTGGGATGCTCAAGAAGGACTCTCGCCTAGTGCTGATCGCTGCTGGGCAGGCCCAGAAGGCGGCGGACTTGATTCTGAATCAGCGGGGGTGTAGCCAAGAAGCTCCGGTTTTGCACAGTGCGGCCTACGAGGCCATCAGGTAACATGACTGCGTTGTTTAGTTGAAAAGCAACGCCCCGGTTTGCACCCGGGGCGGAACCAACGAAAGGTATTGTGAACACGCACCCGGTGAAGGGGCTTGTGAACTCGACAACATTCCGGAGGAGGACTGATGTCTGACTCGAAGTCTAGCACAACTCTGCAACCGACTTCCCAGCAGTGGACGGGCGGCCGCCCAATCATCAACCCGCAGCTTGTCAAGATCTTTGCGCTCCGCGCCGGACTGCTGGTGGCGCAATGAAAAGTTTCGAGATCATCAAAGCCGTGCGGGACTACGGTCCGAGAAACCAAGTTCAACGCCATGTTCTTATCGCTCTTGCCACGTATGTCAACGACGCGGGCTTGTGCTCACCCAAGGTCCAGACCATCGCAGAGAACTGCTGCCTGAAGAAGCGGTCCATCCTGTATCGTCTCGCGGAGCTAGAACGCGATGGATGGATAATCGTCAACCGGAAAGCCGCTGACGATCACAAGGGCAATACCTACCAGATCGTGCGCGAAAAACTGGTGAAGTCAGACGCACCGCGTGCGTCCTAAGAAGTCGAAGTCACCCACGGCTGCCGTGCCTGAGAAGCAAAGTCAGGTGCAATAAAAGCACCTGAGAACAAGTCGGGCAGAGTCAGGTGACCAGAAGCGGCAGGAGTTCATGGCCGGACTGCTTGCGCGAATTGAGCGAGCAGGGCGGTGACATCGGTTCCAAACAAGCGTAAACCCCGCGTAACTTGAGCAGGCGGGATACCTGGGCTCTGCGCTCTCCCGTTCCAAATATTCCAGCAGAGCGATGCGACCGGGCTTCGAGCTTGCGCGTCACCGGGATGGGCAACAAGAAAGCCGGAGCTGGTTGGCTCCGGCTCACGAAGTGAAGTGCACGGAGGATTACTGATGCAGTTTGCGGCGAATCGCTCCGAATGCCCCCACCAATCCAGTGCCGAGCAGCAACATGGAGCTGGGCTCCGGAGTAGTGCTGCTGCCGCCAATGATCTGGAATGCACCTTGCGGCTGGGTGCCGTTGCTATTCCAGGTCAGGCCACCGTCTTCGGAGTACTCGTCAAGACCTGTCGCACTGTTGCTAAAGTTCCACGCGTCCCACGTGTTGCCGCTGACGCTCGTAGGCCCGATCACCATCCAGTAATTGGTCCCGGTGCTAAGACTGAGTCCGGAAATTCCTGTGATTGAGACCAGGCCGCAGCATTGTCCGAATTCAGTGCTGCTGGAGAGGCCGGTAAACGAGGCCAGCACCGAGCCCGGCGTGTCGCTGCCGCTGTTGGCATCAATGTCCAGATAGAACGAGTTTCCGTAACCGGACACAAAGCCAACGGCAAAGTCAATCTGCGAGACATTACCACCGCTGGTGACTTGGAACTGATTGGCAGCAGTAAAACTTGTGCCGATGCTGCCAGTGCCACTTATCGTCCAGCCCGTGCAGCAGTTGTAAACGGTGCTTCCTGTGCCCAGGTTGCTGTACAAGGTGCTGCCCGCCATCGCCGGCAGACTGCAAAGTGCCAGCGCCAGCAAGCACATCGACCATCCTAGTTTTCTGTTCAAGTTGCTACCTCCGTGGTTGAGAATCAGGGTTTGCGGGGTTGAAGCTTCTACCTCGAACACCTTGCGGTGTTCACGGATTTGGGTGTGCCTGCTGCAGCACAGGCGCAACCACTTGCGGCAAAGGCGGGTCTGTTCAGAGCGTTAGCCGGATGGACAAACCCAACCTCTAAAGAGTGATGCAATTTTGCTTCCGTTGCAACCTATTGAAAAGATTAGATATTGCCAGCGTCGGGTGCAAGAAGTTGCGCTTCGGTGCCAGATTACTTCCCACTTCCAAGGAACAGTGCGTTGAGTGAATGACACGGTCTAATTCGAAGGCTACAGAAGACCATTCTAAGATCGAAACTCTTACCGTGAATCAGATCCTGAGTATCACTGCAAGGCAGTTATTCGACCCTTCCCCGACACCAGCTATCTGGAAAGCCCAGGCTTCGAGGACCGTCACCAGCAGTATCAGAACGGTGACTTCGCCTTCGTTGGTATACGGGCTGAGGCCGAGATTGTTGTCAATGGCGTCTGCCAGGTCATCACCTCAGGCGGATTGTGGGGAATCGAATCCGACTCCGCTTGGCAGTACCTCTCTGAGGTCGAGCAAGAGGAAGTCGATCAACTGAAGGCCATTCTCCAGTCGCTCGGCTTCTCCGATAGCGAACTCCCTAATCCACGCTAACCACCACCAACCCGCCACCAGGCCGTCTTCCCGAACTCTTCTCGGAGGGGCGCATGGATGCTAGGGTCCGCATTCCACCAGCCTTGGGGGAGAGAAGGCGCGGCGGATCTCCAGAAGGCCAACTCCTGCAGTAAGCGGCTATTGAGGTCATCTCCGACCGCCCTACCCCCAGCCTTTACAAGCTCTTCGATCAAGACAGAGCTATGGTCGGCGAAAGCTGGGTCGTCCAACATTTCCCGAATCGTCGGCGCCGCTGAAGATCCGGACCTTCCTAACTGGTCAAGGGCAAATAGCTGGACCGAAAAGCTCTCCGAACGAACATAGGGCTTGAGCGCCTCAGCCCGCTGATGGCCGTCAAGTGTGGAGAGCGCCGCCTCCATGTCTCGCTGGATATCGACAATCTCTGACACCCGATTCCGCAGTTGCTCCAACGAATCTGGCATGGGGTTGAGCGTGCTGGGTTCACCACGGCCTCCAGTAAAGCAATACATTTGTTTCCCGTCTACCCACACGACAGAATCCTTCATCGAGTGCATCAAGTCCGAAGGCAGCCATACGCGACGCCCACTTACGCGGTCGCTCTCTAGCGGAGGGCCTGCAGACGCAGTTCTGCGCAGAAAGAGAATCATGTGTGAGCCCAGTGGCTGCTTCGGGATCGCTTCCGACCCATTTGCGTTTGGCCACGATTGGGCATAGGTTGAAATCGGAA
Organism: Candidatus Korobacteraceae bacterium; assembly: GCA_049522855.1. GTDB lineage: Bacteria > Acidobacteriota > Terriglobia > Terriglobales > Acidobacteriaceae > Bog-257. The sequence goes on along the minus strand of JBEKNL010000067.1, from coordinate 448 downwards.
CGGCATCCGCAGCCGGCCGAAGCTCCGGGACGACCAGGCGCTCGCCAACGCCCACGTCTCCTTTCCATGATTCAACAACTTCAAAGGAATCATCCTCGGACACGGTTCGGACCAGCACAATATCGGTTGCGTGAAACGATGAATAGTCGAGCGAGAATGAGGGTCCAATTGCGGCTCCCGCCGGATAAACCAGAGCAGCTAACAGCGCCAAGACCGAGCACCAACAGAAAGTTCGCATCGAGTTCTCAATTACTTGTACCGCGTCCCTCAGGATTCTATTCCGATTCGGAATGATTGCGGTTCAGTGTGGGGTGTGGGATAGCGAATGATCGCGGTAGGGACACCAGTTGCCTGGTGCCCCCCGCACAGACCCGGACGGGCGCTCATTAGCGCATCCGGTTCTTATCTCGGATGAGTCGCGGCCAAGCGTATCGCTTGTCCGCACACC